>DASPMY010000065.1:0-18745 GCA_035626815.1 Croceibacterium sp. | reverse complement strand
ACCGACGACCCGGTGCGGATGTACTTGCGCGAGATGTGCGCGGTCGAGCTGCTCAGCCGCGAGGGCGAGATCGCCATCGCCAAGCGCATCGAGGCCGGCCGCGACACGATGATCATGGGCCTGTGCGAGAGCCCGATCACCTTCCACGCGATCATCAAGTGGTCCGAGGCGCTCAACAACGGCGAGATGCAGCTGCGCGAGATCCTCGACCTCGACGCGATGCTGTCGAAGGAGCCTCCGGTCGACAAGATGGAGGAGGAGAACGAGGACGACAGCGGCGAGATCAGCGAGGAGACCGCCGGCCCGACCTACAAGGAAGAGGAAGACGAGCCGGAGGAGGAAGAGGAAGCCGATCCCGACGAGGACGAGGACGGCGAGCCGCGCGCCCGCCGCCGCGAGGAGGAGGACGAGGAGGACAACACCCTCAGCCTCGCGCAGATGGAGGCCGCGCTCAAGCCCGAGGCGCTCGAGCGCTTCGCCCGCATCACCGACCTGTTCAAGAAGTTCGAGAAGATCCAGGCCGAGCGCGTCGACGTGCTCGGCCGCGGCGAGGATTTCCCGCCGGCCAAGGAGAAGAAGTACGAGCAGCTGCGCGAGCAGCTCACCGCCGAGGTCGAGAGCGTGCAGTTCCACGCGACCAAGATCGAGTTCCTGGTCGACAACCTCTATGCCTTCAACCGCCGGCTGACCACGCTCGGCGGGCAGATGCTGCGCCTCGCCGAGCGCCACAAGGTCAAGCGCGCCGACTTCCTCGGCGAGTACGTCGGCCACGAGCTCGACGAAGGCTGGCTCGCGGCGATGGCCAGGAAGGACAAGAAGTGGGCCGCGTTCGCCGAAGCCGAGGGCGAGGCGGTCGAGCGGATCCGCGCCGAGATCGCCGACATCGCCGCCGCCACCGGCATGTCGCTCGGCGAGTTCCGCCGCATCGTCAACATGGTCCAGAAAGGCGAGCGCGAGGCGCGCATCGCCAAGAAGGAGATGGTCGAGGCGAACCTGCGCCTGGTGATCTCGATCGCCAAGAAGTACACCAACCGCGGCTTGCAGTTCCTCGACCTGATCCAGGAAGGCAACATCGGCCTGATGAAGGCGGTCGACAAGTTCGAGTACCGCCGCGGCTACAAGTTCAGCACTTACGCGACCTGGTGGATCCGCCAGGCGATCACCCGCTCGATCGCCGACCAGGCGCGCACCATCCGCATCCCGGTGCACATGATCGAGACGATCAACAAGCTCGTCCGCACCAGCCGCCAGTTCCTCCACGAGCAGGGCCGCGAGCCCACCCCCGAGGAGATGGCCGAGCGCCTCTCCATGCCGCTCGAGAAGGTGCGCAAGGTGATGAAGATCGCCAAGGAGCCGATCAGCCTCGAGACCCCGATCGGCGACGAGGAGGACAGCCACCTCGGCGACTTCATCGAGGACAAGAACGCGGTGATCCCGGTCGACGCGGCGATCCAGGCCAACCTCAAGGAAACGGTCACCCGCGTGCTGGCGTCACTCACGCCGCGCGAGGAGCGCGTGCTGCGCATGCGCTTCGGCATCGGCATGAACACCGACCACACGCTCGAGGAAGTCGGCCAGCAGTTCTCGGTGACGCGCGAGCGCATCAGGCAGATCGAGGCGAAGGCGCTGCGCAAGCTCAAGCACCCGAGCCGATCGCGGAAGATGCGCAGCTTCCTGGATCAGTAAGCGCTTCCGGCCGAACCGGACATCGCCGCAGGCGCATCGGCCCAAGCAAAGGCCCCGCCGAAGCGGGGCCTTTTCGTTTGTCGGCGGACCGGCGGAACCTAGCGCCAGCGATCGCCGGCCTTCGTCACATAGTGATCGAAGACGTGGCGCCACGGGACGACGACGATCACCAGGATGACCCCGATTCCGGTCTCCTTCAGGCTCGCTGCGTACGCCGGATCCATCTCACCCGCGGACCATGCGGGCAGGCCGTAGAACGCGAGCCACAAGACCTTCCACGCGAGCTCGAACAACATCAGCGGCAACATCTGCAGCGGGTAGCGAATGCCGACAAGGGCGAGCAGGCCCAGCCCGGCAAGCAACGCGCGGGCGACGCTGGTCATGTGCGTCGGAGCCGCTTCGGGCAGCAGCGGTGCCACCGCGGACAGCAGGAACAGCGCCATCAGGAAGAAAAGGATGCGCAGCCCGTAGAGATGGAACAGAGAAACCCGCTCCGGGCGGATGGCCGCGGAGACGGCAGCATTTTCGATGATTGCATTGGTAGCCATTGGGAATCTCCAGTCGTCACATTGCGTTTCGCAGGGGTTGAACGGCCGCTTCCGGAGAATCGAAAGCGCCATCGGGTTGGTATTCGATCAGGTCGCCGGGCTGGCACTGCAGTGCCTCGCAGATCGCCTCGAGCGTTGAGAAGCGGATCGCGCGAGCCTTGCCCGTCTTGAGGATCGACAGGTTGGCGAGGGTGATGCCGACCCGCTCGCCAAGCTCCGTCAGAGTCATCCGGCGGGCGTGCAGCAGGTCGTCGAGCTTGATGGTGATGGCCATGGTCACACCGTCCCCGCAAGGTCGTCGCGCATCCGCGTTCCTTCGGCGAACACGCGCGCGAGCACGAACAGCAGGACCACCGCGAGCCATGCCCCGGTCGAGAAGCCGGCGCTGAGCTCGAGCGGGTGGGCCTCGGTCGAAACGCCGCGGGCGATGAAGCTGATGGCCAAGCTGAGAAGCTGCACGCCGAGGAGCGCCCATGCGATGGTCGTGAGGCGCGCCGCGTTCGCCGCGACGAACGGATCGCCGGCGCGCACGCTGTCGACGATCGCGAGCAGCCGCTTCAGCATGACGTAGTAGAGCGGAACGGCGAGCAGCCCGAGGACGGCGATGAGCCGCATTGCGCGGATCTGTGGTTCGGTTTCCGGCGAAGGCGGAATGCCGAGCGCCGTCATGAAGGACACCTCGGCGGCGAAGCTGGCGACAAGCCCGGCGACAATGGCCCCGCCGTAGACGAAGTTCGCGATCAGCAGCAGCCGGAGAACCAGCTGGGAGAGCGTGAGGGGCGTATGCAGCGAAGCCATGGGAGGAGACTTTCGAGTCGGCCGAGATATCGATTATCCATAAAGGCTTATCGAAAGTCGTCAAGGTCCATATTGTTTATCGTTATGTCGGCCCTGCTCCGCCGCACCGAACCGAACCTGCGCGGCGCGATGACCCCAACCTCGCGCTGGATGATGATCGGCGAGAAAGGCGGCCCACCCGATCCGCGGAAAAGCATTCGCCGGCGCCGGGAACCGATCGGCCAACGGCGCGTTGGTGCCTTTCCAGACGATGTAACAATCATCTGGTCATGAACGCATCCTCAAGAGATTGACGATGCAATCAGGAGCCCCGGCATCTTCGGATGCCGGGGCTTTTGCATGGCCGCGGCAACGATAGCCGCGCTGGCTGGGGACAAAGCCTAAATACGGTGGCACCGCGCGCTGGCAGCCCTTATGGGCGGCCCATGAAGATCGCCATCGCCTCGGACCACGCGGCCGTCGCGCTCAAGGCCGAGCTCGTTCAGGTCATGAGCGACTGGGGGCATGAGGTCACCGACCTCGGGCCCCAGGGCATCGAATCCGTCGACTACCCGGACTACGGATACAAGCTGGCCCAGGCGGTCGCGTCCGGAGAGGTCGATCGCGGCGTTGCCCTGTGCGGCTCCGGCATTGGCATTTCCATCGCCGTGAACCGCAATCCCAAGGCACGCTGCGCCCTCGTCTCCGACCCCTATTCGGCCGCGCTGGCTCGCGAGCATAACGACGCCAACGTCTTGGCCCTGGGCGCGCGGCTGATCGGCATCGACATGGCCAAGGCGTGCCTGCAGGCGTTCCTGGCCGGTCATTTCGCCGGCGACCGCCACACCCGCCGCGTCGAAAAGCTCTCCAATCCCCCGCAGGACATCTGACCCGATGAGTTCCGCTTCGCACCACGCCGCCAATAAGCCTGCCCCCGCGAAAGCGGGGGATCCGCTGCATCGCTTCTGGCACGACAGCCTCGAGGAGGCCGACCCCGAAGTCGCGGCGATCATCGGCCGCGAGCTCGGCCGCCAGCGCGACCGCATCGAGCTGATCGCGTCCGAGAACATCGCCAGCCCGGCGGTGCTCGAGGCGACCGGCTCGGTGTTCACCAACAAGTACGCCGAGGGCTATCCGGGACGGCGCTACTACGGCGGCTGCGAGTACGCCGACCAGGTCGAGACGCTGGCGATCGAGCGCGCCAAGGCGCTGTTCGGCTGCGGGTTCGCCAACGTGCAGCCCAATTCGGGCAGCCAGATGAACCAGGCGGTGTTCCTCGCCCTGCTTTCGCCCGGCGACACCTTCATGGGCCTCGACCTCGCCGCCGGCGGGCACCTGACCCACGGTTCGCCGGTCAACATGAGCGGCAAGTGGTTCAACGCGGTGCCTTACGGCGTGCGGCGCGAGGACCACCGGCTCGACCTCGAGGAGGTCCGCCGCCTCGCCCGCGAGCACAAGCCGAAGCTGATCATCGCCGGCGCCACCGCCTACCCGCGCCACTGGGACTTCGCGGCCTTCCGCGAAATCGCCGACGAAGTCGGCGCCTGGCTGCTGGTCGACATGTCGCACTTCTCGGGCCTCGTCGCCGGCGGCGCCCACCCGTCGCCGTTCCCCCATGCCCACGTCGTCACCAGCACGACGCACAAGAGCCTGCGCGGACCGCGCTCGGGCATCATCCTGACCGACGACGAGGTGCTGGCCAAGAAGCTCAACAGCGCGGTGTTCCCCGGCCTCCAGGGCGGTCCTGCGGTGCACCTGATCGCGGCCAAGGCGGTCGCCTTCGGCGAGGCGCTGCGGCCCGAGTTCAAGGCCTATGCCCGTTCGGTGGTCGAGAACGCCAAGGCGCTCGCCGCCAGCCTCGAGGAGCATGGCCTCGCCATCGTCTCGGGCGGCACCGACAACCACCTGATGCTGGTCGACCTGACGTCCAAGGAAGCCACCGGCAAGGCGGCCGAGGCGGGCCTCGGCCGCGCGTTCCTGACCTGCAACAAGAACGCCATCCCGTTCGACCCGCTGCCGCCAACGAAGACTTCGGGCATCCGCCTCGGCACCCCGGCGGGGACCACGCGCGGGTTCGGCCCGGCCGAGTTCCGCAAGGTCGGCGCCCTGATCGCCGAAGTGCTCGAGGGCATGCGCAAGAACGGCGAGGCCGGCGACGCGCAAATCGAGGAAAGTGTCCGCCGGCGCGTTTCCGAGCTATGCGAGGCGTTCCCCGTCTACCCAGGGAGGTAAGCAATGCCCGATCCCCACGAACCGCGCGGCGACGACCTGCTGGCGGACGCCGCTGCCGAGATTAAAGGCATGGCGAAGGAAGGGGCGGCGCACCCGTCGACCAAGCCGGTGCTGGTCGGCGCCGCGGTCGGGGCCGTCGCGGCCGGCTTGCTGCCGCTCGTCACCTGGCCGCTCGGCCTCGTCGCCGGGGCCGGGTTCATGCTCTACAAGCGCCTGCGCCCGTAATTCATGCGCTGCCCGTTCTGCGCGCATGACGACAGCCAGGTGAAGGATTCGCGTCCGACCGAGGACAACACCGCGATCCGCCGCCGGCGTCAGTGCGACAGCTGCGGCGGGCGCTTCACCACGTTCGAGCGCGTGCAGCTGCGCGAGGTCACCGTGGTCAAGAGCGAAGGCAAGCGCGAGGCGTTCGACCGCGGCAAGGTCGAGCAGTCGGTCGCCCTCGCCTGCCGCAAGCGCGGCATTGCCCAGGAGCGCCTCGACCAGCTCGTTTCGGGCATCCAGCGCCAGGTCGAGACCGCCGGCGAAGGCGAAGTCCCGTCCTCGCGCATCGGCGAGATGGTCATGGAAGGCCTGCGCCAGCTCGATACGGTCGCCTACATCCGCTTCGCCTCGGTCTATCGCGACTTCTCCGAAGCGCGCGACTTCGAGGAATTCGCCAGCAGCGTGCGCGATGCCGGAGGCCACTGACCGCCCCATCATCGTCCTCGTCCGCCCGCAGCTCGGCGAGAACATCGGCAAGGCGGCGCGGGCGATGCTCAATTTCGGGCTCACCGAGATGCGCCTCGTCGCCCCGCGCGACGGGTGGCCCAATCCGGGCGCCGGCCCCGCCGCCTCGGGCGCCGACGCGGTGCTCGAGCGGGCGCAGGTCCACGACAGCGTCGCCGCCGCGGTGGCCGATTGCGCGCACGTCTATGCCACCACGGTGCGCAAGCGCGGGGTGACCAAGCCGGTGCTGACGCCCGAAGCCGCGGCGCGCGAGATGGCCGCCCGGGACGGGCGCAGCGCGCTGCTGTTCGGGCCCGAGCGCTCCGGCCTCGAGACCGACGACGTCGCGCTCGCCCGGGCGATCGTCACCGTGCCGGTCAACCCGGCGTTCGCCTCGCTCAATCTCGCCCAGGCGGTGATCCTGTGCGCCTACGAATGGTCGCGCCACCGGCAGCTGGCGCAGCCGACCGCCGGGGAGCTGCTGCCGCCCGCGCCGCAGGAGGAGCTCGACGGGCTGATCGGCCAGCTCGAGGCGATGCTCGCCCCGCGCGGCTACTTCAGCCCCGAAAGCCGTGCCGCGGCGACGCGCCGCACGCTGCGCGGCGTGCTCACCAAGCCGGGCTGGAACCACCTCGAGGTGCGCACGCTGCGCGGCGTGCTCAGCGCGCTCGCCAAGCCGCCGCGCGGCCGGTGACGACAACTTGCGACATTTCCGGCGGTAGGCGGCGCCCGGGCGATCGGCTATGGCCACCCCACACCAGGGCGCGGGGGTTCGCCCGCGACGGAAGGGACGCACGCATGATGAAGACTTTGGGGATCGTGGCCGCGGCCATGCTGATGACCGCGACCGGCGCTGCCGCCGAGGAGCCGCAGGCCGAGGAGAAGCCGGCGAAAGAGAAGAAGATCTGCCGGACCGAGAAGATGACCGGCTCGCTCACCCGCGTGCGCCGCACGTGCCTGACCCAGCGCGAATGGGACCAGCTGGCCGCCGGCACCCGGCGCAACGTCGACCGGCTGACGCGCGACGCCAACCAGGTCGAAGCGCTGCGGCGCGGAGACGCGAACGGCGCGGGGGCGATGGCCGGCGGCGGCGCCTTCTGAGCCCGGCGCGGGGTTGACAACGCGCGCGGAAACCGCCAACCGCCCCGCTCACTCTGGACCCGCCGAGGCGTGCTTCGGCGGGATATCCATTGGCCCCGCACCCCGGTGAAGCGGCGGCCGCGGCAAGCAGCAGGCTTGCCGGTGCGATGCCGGGTTGAAGCGCTGCCACTGGGGTAGCGACAGCAGATTGGAGTATTCCGCGATGTCGAAGCGCAAGAGCGCCAAGCATAAACTCGACCGCCGCATGGGCGAGAACATCTGGGGCCGCCCGTCGTCCCCGGTGAACCGCCGCTCGTACGGCCCCGGCCAGCACGGCCAGCGCCGCAAGGGCAAGATGAGCGACTTCGGCCTGCAGCTGCGGGCCAAGCAGAAGCTCAAGGGCTACTACGGTGACGTCACCGAGAAGCAGTTCAAGGCGACCTACAAGAAGGCCGCGGCGATGAAGGGCGACACCGGCCAGAACCTGATCGGCCTGCTCGAGCAGCGGCTCGACATGGTGGTCTACCGCGCCAAGTTCGCGCCGACCATCTTTGCCGCGCGCCAGGTGGTCAACCACGGCCACATCCGCGTCAACGGCGTCAAGTGCAACATCGCCAGCCGCAAGGTGCTGCCGGGCGACGTCGTCAGCCTCGGCGACAAGGCCAAGGACATGGCGCTGATCATCGAGGCGCAGAGCCTGCCCGAGCGCGACATCCCCGAGTACGTCGCGCCCGACGGCACGGACAAGGTGACCTTCACCCGCGTGCCCAAGCTCGACGAGGTGCCCTATCCGGTGACGATGGAGCCCAATCTCGTCGTCGAGTTCTACTCGCGCTGACGAATCCGCGACAATGAGCCAAGGGCGGTCCGTTGGGCCGCCCTTTTCATATTGATAACAGTTAGTTGCGGAACCTCCGCGGCGCACTCCGCATTACGGGCCAGCCATGACCAAGTTCCGCTACGTGACGCCGCACCGGAGCGGCAAGTGGTACGCCAGCGTCGAGCTGGCGCAGCGCTTCGCCGCCGCCATCGGCGCCGGCTTCCTCGACGCCCGGAGCGGGCGCTTCGTCGCCTACCCCGGCACCCGGCTCGAGCGCGGCGATTCCCCGTCCGAGGAAGCCGGCCGCGCCGCCTGAGCCTCGGCGGCGCTCGCCTCAGCCGAGCAGCGGCGCCGGCTCGCCCAGCAGCGGCCGAGCAAGCGCCTCGGGCAGCCCGTGGCGCGCCTGCGCCTCCCGCGCCCACCCGCGCGCCGCGGCGATCTCGGCCGTGAGGCGCTGCTTCGCTTCGGCCTCGCGCGCCTCGCGCACCTCGGGGTCGTAATCGAGCGCCGGGTTCTTGGAGTAGCTGCGGAACAGCTCGCCGGCGGCGATCGCGGCCGCCTCGCCGGGGTCGAGCGGCACGCCGAACAGCGCGGCCGCGGCGGCGATCGTGTCAGCCGGCCGGGCGAAGAAGCGGTTGGCGTCGAGGCTGCGGGCCATCGGGAACGCCGCGGCGATCCGCTCAAACGCCTTCATCTGCGCGAACCATAGCGCGGCCACCTTGGTCGCCGGGGAATCGGGCGCCTGGCCACCGGCATAGGGGCTGTCGGCGAGGCGCAGCTCGTCGAACACGGCCTCGGCCCAGCGCACGTGGCCTTCGGTCCGCAGCACGGCCGCGACGTAGCTGTCGAGCGGGAAATGCAGCAGCAGCGCGGGCGCCGCGGGATCGAGCGCCATGATCTCGGCGGCGATGAAGTTGACCGGGACGTTGGCCTTGGCGATCACCGGCGCGTCGGCCTCCCACCGCTTGCCGAGCAGCGCCAGCGTCGCCCGCAGCAGCGCGGCGAGCCGCTCGTCGGCAGCCCCGCCGTCGCCGCCGGCGAGCACGCCGAGCCGGCGCAGCGCCATCGGCTCGCGCAGCACCAGGCTGCGCCCGGGGCGGTCGAGCGCGCGGGCGAGCAGCGTCGAGCCGCATTGCGCGACGTGGAAGATCCACCCGATCCGGCGCTCGGCCTGCGGCGGCGGCTGCCATCCGCGCAGCAAGGCGTCGACCGGCACGCGCGCGCTCGGCAGGCCGCCGTGCTTGATCCGCCCGTCGAGGAAGATCGAGCGTGCGAAAGCGTCGCGCGTCATCGTCTGGAACACGGCGCTGTCGTCGTCGAACCCGAACAGGAACAGCGCGGGATCGTTGGCCAGGTCGTGCAGCGTGATCGGCATGGCGGCGGCCTAGCACGGGGGTGGCGTTTGGCCTATCGCGGCGGGCATGGCGACGACCGCGAGCGATAGCGAGGCCCTGCCCCTGCCGGTGATCGACGGCCACGGTGCGCCGCTGGCCGGGGCCGATGCCGCGGCGGTGCGCGCCGCGCTCGAGGCCGATGGGGCGCTGCTGCTGCGCGGGTTCGCCACCACGCTCGAGGGCTTCTCGGCGCTCGGCTCAGCGCTGTGCACCACCTCGCTGTTCAACGAGAGCCCCAACCGCGAGCTGCTCGGCGAGGGCGGCTCGGTGCAGTCGGTCAACCTCGGCGCCGACCCGTTCCCGCTCCACCCCGAGCTGGCGCGCGAGCCGTGGCGGCCGGACCTGGCGATGTTCGCCTGCCTCGATGCGCCCGGCGTCGGCGGGCAGACCAACATCTGCGACGGCATCGCCATCGCCGACAACCTGCCGGACGCGCTGCGCGCCGAGCTTGCCGGCAAGCGCTTGTTCTACATCCGCCCGGCCTCGCCCGAGCTGCTCGAGTACTGGCTCGGCACCGGCGAGCCGTCGGACGCGCTGCTGGCCGCGCCGCCGCCGTCGTGCCCGTACTGGTTCCGCCGGGCCCAAGGGCGCATCCTGCGCGGCTTCACCCGCCCGGTGCTCGAGCCGACGCTGTTCCAGGGCCGCCCGGCGTTCGCCAACTTTCTGCTGTTCGCGCGCGACTACCTCGGGATCGACCACGTGCCGCTGCTCGAAGGAAAGCCGTTCACCGAGGACATGGTCGACGCCATCCGCGCGGTCGCGCGCCGGCTAACCTACTCGCACCGCTGGCGCGATGGCGACGTGCTGCTGCTCGACAACAGCCGCTTCATGCACGGGCGCAAGGCGATCGCCGACGCGCCGAAACGCCGGATCGCCACCTATTTCGGCTACCTGAAGGGCATCGACCGCCGCGAGGGCGAGCCCGAGGACCCCGTGTGGCGCCGGGAATCGTTCGTGCCGCCCGAAAAGCCGCACGATTCGTGAGCTAGGGCGCGGCTCCGGCCGCGTAGCCGGCGCGGAACTCGCCCGCGAACGCGGCCAGACGGCCTTCCCCGATCGCCTCGCGCATCGCCTGCATCAGTTGCTGGTAGAACCAGAGGTTATGCTCGGTGACCAGCATCGCCCCGAGGATCTCGCCCGCCTTCTGCAGGTGATGCAGGTAAGCGCGCGTGTAATGCGCGCACGTCGGGCAGGCGCAGCGCGGGTCGAGCGGGCCCGAGTCCTCGGCGTGGCGCGCGTTGCGCAAGTTGAGCGGCCCCGCCCAGGTGAATGCCTGGCCGTTGCGGCCCGAGCGCGTCGGCAGCACGCAGTCGAACATGTCGATCCCGCGCTCGACCGCGCCGACGAGGTCGTCGGGCTTGCCCACCCCCATCAGGTAGCGCGGAGCGTCGTCGGGCAGCTGGCCGGGGGCGAAATCGAGCGTGGCGAACATTGCCTGCTGCCCCTCGCCCACCGCCAGGCCGCCGATGGCGTAGCCGTCGAAGCCGATCTCGCGCAGCGCGGCGGCGCTTTGCCCGCGCAGTTCCTCGTCGAGCGCGCCCTGCTGGATGCCGAACAGCGCCGCGCCGGCGGCATGCTCGCCGCCGGCATCGAACGCGTCGCGGCTGCGCCGCGCCCAGCGCATCGACAGCTCCATCGAGGCGGCGATCTCGGCGCGCGGTCGGTCGGTGCGCGGGCATTCGTCGAAAGCCATGACGATGTCGGCGCCGAGCAGGCGCTGGATCTCCATCGAGCGCTCGGGACTGAGCAGGTGCTTCGTGCCGTCGAGATGGCTGCGGAACTCGACCCCGTCCTCGCTCAGGCGGCGCAAGTCGGCGAGGCTCATCACCTGGTAGCCGCCGCTGTCGGTGAGGATCGGCCGCTCCCAGTTCATGAACTTGTGCAGCCCGCCGAGCCGCGCGACGCGCTCGGCGCCCGGGCGCAGCATCAGGTGATAGGTATTGCCGAGGATCACGTCGGCGCCGGTCGCGCGCACCGCTTCGGGCTTCATCGCCTTCACCGTGGCGGCGGTGCCGACCGGCATGAACGCGGGCGTGCGGATCTCGCCGCGGCGCATCGCCATGCGCCCGGCGCGCGCCTTGCCGTCGCGGGCGTCGATGGTGAAGGCGAAGCGCCGGCTCATTTCCCCGCCCTGCCGTTCGCCTCGAGCGAAGTCGAGAGGCGTTGCGCGCGCGTGTCTCGACTTCGCTCGACACGAACGGACCTTCGTTCTTAGCCCCGCAGCCGCCAGCCGGTCTTGAAGATGAACGCAATCAGCGCGACGCAGGCGGCGAGGAACGCCAGGGTGATCGCCAGCGACACGCCGATCGGCACGTCCGACACCCCGGTGAACGTCCAGCGCAGCCCGTTGACGAGGTAGAGGATCGGATTGAACCGGGCGATCGTCTGCCACGGCTCGTTGAGGTCGTGGATCGAATAGAACGTCCCTCCGAGGAAGGTCAGCGGCGTCAGCACCAGCATCGGGATGATCGACAGCTTCTCGAAGCCGTCGGCCCAGATGCCCAGGATGAACCCGAACAGCGAGAACGCCGAGGCGACGAGGATGACGTAGCCGAGCGCGTACAGCGGGTGGGCGATCGTGTAGTCGACGAACAGCAGCGCGGTGACGAGGATGATCGCGGCGATGATGAGCGACTTCATCGCCGCCGCCCCGACGAAGCCGATCAGCGTCTCGGCCACCCCGACCGGCGCGCTGAGCAGCTCGTAGACCGCCCCGGTGAAGCGCGGCATGTAGATGCCGAAGCTCGAGTTCGAGGTCGTCTCGCCGAGCAGCGTCAGCATCAGCAGGCCCGGAACGATGAACGCCCCGTACGACACCCCGCCGATCTCCGGGATGCGCCCGCCGATCGCCGCGCCGAAGACGATGAAGTAGAGCGAGGTCGTCAGCACCGGCGACAGGATCGAGCCGAACACCGTGCGGAAGAACCGCGCCAGCTCGTTGGTGAAGATGGCCCAGGCGCCGCGCAGGTTCATGCCGCCGCTCCGTGGCCTTCGACGAGGCCGACGAAGATGTCCTCGAGGCTCGATTCGCGCGTCTCGAGGCCGTCGAAGGCGATGCCCTGGCCGACCAGCGCGCGGACGACTTCGGCCGCCTCGCGCTTGCCGGCCCCGGTGCCGTCGCCGCCGCGATAGACCAGCGTGCGGCCCTCGTCCTCAAGCGCCAGCGGATAGCCCCCGAGCGCGGGCGGGACCGCCGCCATCGCCTCGGCCAGCGCGATGCGCGCTTCGGTCCGCCCGAGCTTGGCCATGATCGCGGCCTTGTCGTCGACCAGCAGCAGCTTGCCCTTGTCGATCACCCCGACCCGGTCGGCCATCTCCTGGGCCTCCTCGATGTAATGGGTGGTGAGGATGATCGTCGTGCCCGCATCGCGCAGCGCGCCGATCTGCTTCCACATGTCGCGCCGCAGCTCGACGTCGACCCCGGCGGTCGGCTCGTCGAGGAACAGCAGCTCGGGATCGTGGCTCAGCGCCTTGGCGATCATCACCCGGCGCTTCATCCCGCCCGACAGGTCGCGGATCTTCGACCGGCGCTTGTCCCACAGGCTGAGCGATCGCAGCACCGCCTCGATCCGCGCCTGGCTCGGCGGGCAGCCGAACATCCCGCGCGAATATTCGACCGAGTGATCGACCCGGGCGAAGATGTCGAACGCCAGCTCCTGCGGCACCAGCCCGATGCGCCGGCGCACGTCGCGCCAGTGGCGGGCGACGTCCAGGCCGAACGCCTCGATGGTCCCCCCGCTCGGGCGCAGCAGGCCGCAGACGAGGCCGATCAGCGTGGTCTTGCCGGCGCCGTTGGGGCCGAGCAGCGCGAAGATCTCGCCCTTGCGGATCTGCAGGTCGACCCCGGCGAGCGCGACGGTGCCGCCCTTGTAGGTCTTCGACAGGCCGCGAATATCGAGAATCGGATCGTCCAAAGCGGCGGGAGGATGGCGGGTCGCGTCCGGAATGCAAGCGTCAGTAGGCAGTAGTGAGTGGGCAGTAGGCAGCAGGGGTCGAGATCGGCTCCGGTACTGCCTACTGCCTACTGCCTACTGCCTATTGCCTATTGCCTACTGCCTACTGCCTATCCGTCCCCGGCAGCAACAGGCTCGCATCGCCATAGCTGTAGAAGCGATATTCGCGCGCGATCGCATACGCGTAGGCCGCCTGCATCCGCTCCAGCCCCATCAGCGCGCTGACCAGCATGAACAGCGTCGAGCGCGGCAGGTGGAAGTTGGTCATCAGCCCGTCGACCGCGCGGAAGCGGTAGCCCGGGGTGATGAAGATCGCCGTGTCGCCCTCGAACGGGCGGATCGTGCCGTCCGCGGCGGCCGCGCTCTCGATCAGGCGCAGGCTGGTGGTGCCCACCGCGATCAGCCGCCCGCCCGCGCGGCGCGCGGCGTTGAGCCGGTCGGCGGTGGCGCCGTCGATGCGGCCCCATTCGGCGTGCATCGCGTGGTCGGCGGTGTCGTCGGCCTTGACCGGCAGGAACGTCCCGGCGCCGACGTGCAGCGTCAGCGTCTCGCGGGCGATGCCGGCGGCGTCGAGCGCGGCCAGCAGCTCCGCGGTGAAATGGAGCGCCGCGGTCGGGGCGGCGACGGCGCCGGGCCGGTCGGCGAAGATCGTCTGGTAATCCTCGCGGTCGGCCGCGTCGGTCGCCCGCTTGCCGGCGATGTAGGGCGGCAGCGGCATCTGCCCGGCGCGCTCGAGCAGGGTTTCGACCGGCTCGTCGCCGGCGAAGGCGAGCGTCCAGCTGCCGTCGGCGTGGCGCTGCTCGGCCGTCGCGCAGACGCCCGCCGCAAACTCGACCAGGTCGCCTTCGCGCAGCCGCCTGGCATTGCGCACGAACGCCTGCCAGCGGCGCAGGCCGAGCCGCTTGTGCAGCGTCGCGCCGATCCGCGCGCCGCCGCGCCGTCCCTCGAGCTGCGCGGGGATGACCTTGGTATCGTTGAACACCAGCACGTCGCCGGCGCGCAGCAGCCGCGGCAGGTCGCCCACCGCGCGGTCGCGCAAGCCGCCCTCGCCGGCCACCACCAGCATCCGCGCCGCGTCGCGCGGCCGCGCCGGGCGCAAGGCGATGCGCTCGGGCGGCAGCTCGAAGTCGAACAGGTCGACGCGCATGGGCGGCGCTCTAGGCGGGCGGCCGCGAGGCGTCGAGGGCTACTGGGCGGCCGGCGGGTCGGCCTCGGGCGCGGGCGCCGCGGGCGCCGCGGGGGTCGCCGGCGCGGGGGCGGCCGGCGGGAGCTTGTGCGGCTTGCCGTCGGCGGCGATCGAGGCCTGGACGATGTAGCTCGGGTGCGCCGGCGGCTCGCCCCGCTCGATCGCGTCGACCGCGTCCATCCCGGCGATCACACGCCCGAAGTTGGTGTATTTGCGGTCGAGCGAGAAGCGCGGGTAGAACACGATGAAGAACTGGCTGTTGGCGCTGTTTTCTTCCGTCGCCCGGGCCATCGCCACCGTGCCGCGGACATGCGGGAACAAGTTGAACTCGGCTTCGAGGTCGGGCAGCTCGGAGCCGCCGCGGCCGGTGCCGGTCGGGTCGCCGGTCTGCGCCATGAAGCCGTCGATCACGCGGTGGAAGACGATCCCGTCGTAGAATCCCTGCCGGGTCAGCGTCTTGATCCGCTCGACGTGCTTGGGCGCCCACTGCGGCATCAGGCGAATGGCCACGCGGCCGCCGTTCGAGAGGTCGAGGAACAGGATGTTCTCGAGGTCCTGCGTCACGTCGGGGTTGGCGGCGAGCGGGAAGCGCTCGGCCGGCGCGGCCGGCGCAGCGGGCTCCTCCTGCGCGGACGCCGCGGGGGCGAAGGCCAGCGAAACGGCGAGCGCCGAGGCAAGGAGGCGAGTGATCATCGTGGCTAACAGATCCCGTTAATTTCCGCCGCCCTACCGGCAAGGCGCTGTCGGTGCAATGAACGGTTAGAGATCTCCGCGCCGCCCGAGTTGCTCGACCCGCGCGATCACCTGCTCGCGCACCGCCGGGCTGACGAACGGGGCGACGTCGCCGCCGAACAGCGCGATCTCCTTGACCAGCTTGGAGGCGATCGGCTGCAGCGAGACGTCGGCCATCAGGAAGACGGTCTCGATGCCGGCGTTCAATTGCTGGTTCATGCCGGCCATCTGGTACTCGTACTCGAAGTCCGCCACCGCGCGCAGGCCGCGGATGATCAGGCTGGCGCCTTCGGCCTCGGCGAACTTCATCAGCAGCGCGTCGAAGCCCTTGACCTCGACGTTGCCGAGCCCCTGCCGCGCGACTTCGGCGCGCACCATCTCGAGGCGCTCCGCGGGCGTGAACATCGGGTCCTTCGCGGGATTGGTGGTGACGCCGATAACCAGCCGGTCGACCAGCTTGGCCCCGCGCCGGATGATGTCGGCATGGCCGAGCGTGACCGGGTCGAACGTGCCCGGATAGAGGCCGACGCGCCCCTGCTTCTCATTGGCGCTCAACTCTCGCGCTCCACCACGAACCGCGCCAGCGTGCGCAGCAGGTCGGCTTCCTCGCCATGGCTCGCCAGGTGCCCGATCGCCTGCTCGCTGAGCGCCTGGGCCTGCTGGCGGGCCTGATCGGCGCCCATCAGCGAGACGAACGTGGCCTTGCCGCGCTCGGCGTCCTTGCGCAGCGCCTTGCCGGCCTTGGCCTCGTCGCCTTCATGGTCGAGCAGGTCGTCGGCGATCTGGAAGGCGAGACCGATGTCGCGGGCATAGGCGCGCAAGTACGCCCTGCCCTCCTCCGGCACCCGTCCGAGGATCGCGCCCATCTCCACCGCCGCGCCGAGCAGGGCGCCGGTCTTGAGCTGCTGCAGCCGGGTGACGGTGCGCAAGTCGACCGGCTCGGACCCCGCGGCCATGTCCATCATCTGCCCGCCGGCCATGCCGTTGTGCCCACTGGCGGCGGCGAGGCACTGGACCAGCTCGGCGCGGGTGAACGGGTCGCTGCTCGTCTCCGGCGCCGACAGCAGCTCGAAGGCGAGCGCGTGGAGCGAATCCCCGGCGAGCACCGCCGTCGCCTCGCCGAACTCGCGGTGCACGGTCGGCTTGCCGTGGCGCATGGCGTCATCGTCCATGCACGGCAGGTCGTCATGAATTAGCGAATAGGCGTGAATCGCCTCGATGGCGCAGCCGGCGCGGACTGCCGCGGAATGCGAGGCCCCGTACATCTCGGCGGTCGTCACCAGCAGCAGCGGGCGAATGCGCTTGCCGCCGCCGATCGCGGCGTGGCGCATCGCCGCGACCAGCTGCGCGCGGCCGTCCTCGGGGATCGGCAGGAACGCGTCGAACGCCTCGTCGATCTCGCGCTGGATGCGCTGCAGCTCGCGCCCGAGCAAGTCATCGGCGAGGACGAGGCCCATCGCAGCCCCCCAGCCTCAGCCGGCGTCGAACGGCACGGTGCCGGTGGCGCGTCCGTCGGGCCCGGCGACAATTTTCTCGATCCGCGCCTGCGCCGCGTCGAGCCGGGCCTGGCAATGGCGCCGCAACTCCTCGCCGCGCTCGTAAAGGCCGATCGATTCCTCGAGCGGAACCTCGCCGCCTTCGAGCCGGCGGACCACGTCCTCGAGCGCGCGCAACGCCTGCTCGAAGCTCATCCCGGCGATATCGGCAGCCTGTTCGTCCATCGGGCAAGCATTGGCCGCGCCGCAACCGGCGGTCAAGCGAGCATCCCGCAGAGCCGATTACGGGAGCGGCCGGGTCACGGCAGCGGTCGCCGCAGCGGGACCTGCCGGCAGCCTGTCCTCGGCGGTGGCGCGTTCGACTTCGGTGCGGGTTTGCCGGGTGAAGAAGAAGCCCACGATGCTGAGGACGAGCGCGATGAAAACGATCCACGGGATGCCGTCGCTGAACAGCGCGAACAGGATCATGGCCGCAACGGCAAGGCCGGCTCCGATCAGGCCCAGCTTCTCGTTCTGCCCGGGAAACCCCTGGACCAGGTCGCCCTGCGGGTCGCGGTAGGCATAGACGCCGCGCATGTCGACGCCCTGGAACAGGTAGAACCGGCCGGCGGAGCCGGGCTGCAGGCGCGCCGCGACCCGGTTGTCGACGACCGCGTTGCGGATCACGCGTTCGCCGCCGCCGTCGAGCGCGAAGCTGAGGATGCGGTATTGATGAAGGTGACGGTTGTGCCGCTTCACGTCCGCGGTCTCGACGCGGCCATCGATGATCGAAACAGCCATGCTCGTGCTCCCCCCTTCGCGGCGTGAACGCGCCGATGGCGACCCGGGGAGAGGCTATCAGCCGCATCGCGGCGGGGGAAGCCTGCGCGAGCGCTGGCGCGGGCGGGCAAGCGCCGCTAAAGGCCCGCGCCATGGCAACGTCAACCGCTTCCCGGATCACCCCCGAAATCGTCGAGCAGCACGGCCTCAATGCCGAGGAATACGATCGCGTCCTGCACGCGCTCGGGCGCGAGCCCAACCTCGTCGAGCTGGGGATCTTCTCGGTGATGTGGAGCGAGCATTGCTCGTACAAGTCGAGCCGCCTCCACTTGAAGAAGCTGCCCACGCAAGCGCCGTGGGTGATCTGCGGCCCGGGCGAGAACGCCGGGGTGATCGACATCGGCGACGGCCAGGCGGCGATCTTCAAGATGGAGAGCCACAACCACCCGAGCTACATCGAGCCCTACCAAGGCGCGGCGACCGGCGTCGGCGGCATCCTGCGCGACGTGTTCACGATGGGCGCGCGGCCGGTCGCCAACATGAACGCGCTGCGCTTCGGCAGCCCCGACCACCCGAAGATGAAGCACCTCGTCAAGGGCGTGGTGGAAGGGATCGGCGGCTACGGCAACTGCGTCGGCGTGCCGACCGTCGGCGGCGAGACCAACTTCCACCCGGCCTACGACGGCAACATCCTGGTCAACGCGATGACCGTGGGCGTCGCCGACCAGGACAAGATCTTCTATTCGGCCGCCACCGGGGTCGGCAATCCGATCGTCTACGTCGGCTCGAAGACCGGCCGCGACGGGATCCACGGCGCGACCATGGCGAGCGCCGACTTCGCCGAGGATTCCGACGCCAAGCGCCCGACCGTGCAGGTCGGCGACCCGTTCACCGAGAAGCTGCTGATCGAGGCCTGCCTCGAGCTGATGGCGACCGACGCGATCGTCGCGATCCAGGACATGGGCGCGGCCGGGCTCACCTCATCCTCGGTCGAGATGGCATCGAAGGGGGGTGTCGGCATCGAGCTCGAGATGAACAAGGTGCCCTGCCGCGAGCAAGGCATGACGCCTTACGAGATGATGCTGAGCGAGAGCCAGGAGCGGATGCTGATGGTCCTCGAGCCCGGCCGCGAGGGCGAGGCGGAGGCGATCTTCCGCAAGTGGGAGCTCGATTTCGCGGTGATCGGCGAGGTCACCGATACCGGCCACATGGTCCTCGAGTTCGACGGCGAGGTGGTCGCCGACATCCCGCTCGCGCCGCTCGCCGACGACGCCCCGCTCTACGACCGCCCGCACCTGAGCCAGGCCGAGTACAAGGCTTGGGTGCAGGTCAAGCCGCTCGGCGAGGTGCCCGAAAGCGCCGACATCGCCGCCG
>DASPMY010000064.1:0-3078 GCA_035626815.1 Croceibacterium sp. | reverse complement strand
GGCGTCGATCAGCCCGCTGTGGGTGTGACCGCCGGGGATGTCGACTTGCTTGGGGTCGCCGCACACGACCATTCGGCTGTTCTGGCCGAAGCGGGTGAGGAACATCTTCATCTGCTCGCGGGTGGTGTTCTGCGCCTCGTCGAGGATGACGAACGCGTCGCTCAGCGTGCGCCCGCGCATGAATGCGATCGGGGCGATCTCGATCTCGCCGCTGGCGATGCGCCGGTCGACCTGCTCGGGCGGCATGCAGTCGTACAGCGCGTCGTAGAGCGGGCGCAGGTAGGGGTCGACCTTCTCCTTCATGTCGCCGGGCAGGAAGCCGAGCTTCTCGCCGGCCTCGACGGCCGGGCGGCTGAGGATCAGCCGCTGGACGCTGCCGGTCATCAGCTGGCTGACCGCCTGGGCGACCGCGAGGTAGGTCTTGCCGGTGCCTGCGGGCCCGAGCGAGAACACGATGTCGCGGCTGGCGAGCTGGCGCATGTAGTCGGCCTGCGCCGCGCTGCGCGGCACGATCGTCTTGCGCCGGGTGCGGATCATGATCGGCGGCGCCTCGCTGTCGCCGGAGATGATGCCCTCGAGGGTCGGCTCGTTCGACATCGCGATCAGCGCCTCGATCATCCCGGAGTCGAGCTGCTGCCCGGCGAGCAGCTTCTCGTGCATCGACACGAGCACGTCGCGCGCGCGGGCGACGTCGTCGTCGGGGCCCTCGATCACCACCTTGTTGCCGCGCGCGGCGATCAGCACGCCGAGCCGGTTCTCGATCTGCACGAGGTTGGCGTCGAATTCGCCGAACAGGTTTCCGAGCATGGCCTGCTCGTCGAACATGACTTCGGCCCGGGCGCGCCGCGCGGCATCGCGGCGGTCTTCGGGATGAGCGAGCACCGACGCATGATCGATGCGGTGGGACTTGCGGGCCATGCGCTCCTTTCGTTCAACCGCCGGAACGGTCGAGGCGATGATAGGCTCCAGCGATGCCGGCGCAACGGGCCGAACGGCTATTTCGGCCGGTCGCGGCGTTCATTCCACAGGATTGCCCAGCCGAACCGGCTGGCCAGCAGCAATTCGCCGTTTGGGCCGGACACGGTGCGCGGGTCGGCGCCGAGGATACGCACCAGCGCCGCGTCGCGGGTGCCGGGGCGGGTGCAGGCCGGCTCGAGCAGCCCGATGTAGACCGTATCCAGCCCCTGCACGAACACGCCCTCGTCCATGCCCGGGCAATCGAGCCGCAGCGTCACCACGGTATCGGTGAAGCGCAGTCGCGGCGGCGACTTGCCCCACAAGACCTTGCCGTCGGTATGTGCGCCGTTGACTGCGTGCACGACGTAGCTTTGCCCGGCGACGCCCTGCCCTTGCCAGGCGGTCGGATCGTCGGCGTTGTCGGCCGCGGTGAGGCGGCGCAGCTCCATCCGGTGGCCACCGCCCTCGAGCACCGCGCTGTCCCCGTCGCGGACGACGGTCGGCGAGGCGGAGAAGATCGCGTTGGCGGCATCCTCCTGCGCGGCGCGGGCCCCGCCGCAGGCCATCGCCGTCTGCGGGCCCGGCATCGTGTAGAACCGCTCGTCGATTTGCGCGTAAAGCCCGCCCATCGCGTTGCAGCCGGCGTTGCCGCCGTAAGTGCGGTAGCCGAAGGTGAACGAGGCCACCCGCGGCGCGCCGTCGCTCGGCGGCGGCTCGACCGACTGGCCGTCGAGCGCGACCACCTGCCACGTGGCGCCGGCGAGCGGCGAGGCCACGGGATCGGTCGCCGCCGCCGGCCCGGCCGAGGCGGTCAGCAGCATGGCCGCGAGCGGCGCGAGGGCGGACTTGAGCATGGGCCGGTTGTGCCGGGCGCGGGGTGAACGAGGACTGACGCTCAGGCGAGCGCGGGCTGCAGCAGCCGCGCGTGCAGCGAGTTGGGGCCGGCCTCGGTCAGCTCGACCTCGATCATGTCCCCGATCGCGGCCTCGCCCTCGAAATGCACCGACTGCAGCCACGGCGACTTGCCGAGCCATTGCCCGGGAAGCTTGCCGTGCCGCTCGACCAGCACCGCGCAGCGCTTGCCCACCGAGGCCTGGTTGAACGCCAGCTGGTCGCGGCTGAGCGCGGCCTGCAGGCGTTGGAGGCGCTCGTCCATCACCTCGCGCGGGACCTGGCCGGCCATCGTCGCGGCGGGCGTGCCGGGGCGCGGCGAATACTTGAAGCTGAACGCCTGGGCATAGCCGACGGCGTCGACCAGCCGCAGCGTCTGCTCGAACTCGGCTTCGGTCTCGCCCGGGAAGCCGACGATGAAGTCGCCGCTGAGGGCGATGTCGGGCCGCGCGGCGCGGAAGCGGTCGAGCAGGCGCAAGTAGCCGTCGGCCGTGTGGCTGCGGTTCATCGCCTTGAGCACCCGGTCGCTGCCGCTCTGCACCGGCAGGTGCAGGTATGGCATCAGCTTGGGCTGTTCGGCGTGGGCGCGGATCAGGCCGTCGGTGACGTCGTTCGGATGGCTCGTGGTGTAGCGAATGCGCTGCAATGCCGGGAGTTCGGCGAGCGCCGCGATCAGCCCGTCGAAGCCTACCCCGTCGTTCGCCCAAGCGTTGACGTTCTGCCCGAGCAAGGTGATCTCGCGCGCGCCGGCTGCGACGAGGCTTTCCGCCTCGCGCCGCAGATCGGCGAACGGGCGCGAGATTTCGGCGCCGCGCGTGTACGGCACCACGCAATACGTGCAGAACTTGTCGCACCCTTCCTGCACGGTGAGGAACGCCGAAGGACCGACGCGGCGGCGCGCCGGGAGCGCGGCGAACTTGGCATCGGCGGGCATGTCGGTGTCGGTCGCCCGCGCGCCGCGCGCCGCGCGCTCGATCATCTCGGGCAGGCGGTGGTAGGCCTGCGGGCCGACCACCACGCCCACCGCCGGGGCGCGGGCCATGATCTCCTCGCCCGCGGCCTGTGCGACACACCCGGCGACGGCGATCATCGGCGGCCGCTCGCCGCCGGCCTTCACCAGCCGGCCGATGTCCGAATAGACCTTCTCGGCCGCCTTCTCGCGGATATGGCAGGTGTTGAGCACGACGAGATCGGCGTCGGCCCCTTCCGCCGCGGGGGAGAGGCCCTCGG
>DASPMY010000063.1:0-23627 GCA_035626815.1 Croceibacterium sp. | reverse complement strand
CGGCGGCGCGGGCGACCGTTCGTCGCCGCCGCACGCCGCGAGCGCGAGGAGGGCGCAAAGCGCGGCTTGCGCTGCGCCGGACGCACGGTTCCGCATGGCCGGGCCCCGCTCACACATCGCCCGCGCGCTCCTGCCGCAGCTTGTTCCAGTAGGCGATGCGTTCCTTGACCTGCCGCTCGAACCCGCGCTCGACCGGCTCGTAGAAGGTCTGCGGCTCCATCTCCGCGGGCCAGTAGTTGTCGCCCGAGAACCCTTCCTCGGCATCGTGGTCGTAAGTGTAGCCCCGGCCGTAGCCGATGTCCTTCATCAGCTTGGTCGGCGCGTTGAGGATGTTGGCCGGCGGCATCAGGCTGCCGGTCTCGCGCGCGCTTCGCCAGGCGGCCTTCTGGGCCGCGTAGGCGGCGTTCGACTTGGGCGCGGTGGCGAGGTAGAGGCAGGCCTGGGCGATCGCCAGCTCGCCTTCGGGCGAGCCGAGGAAATCGTAGGCCTCCTTGGCGGCGAGGCACTGCGCCAGCGCGTGCGGATCGGCGAGTCCGATGTCCTCCGAGGCGGCGCGGGTCAGCCGGCGCAGCAGGTAGAGCGGCTCCTCGCCGGCGACCAGCATGCGCGCGAGGTAGTACAGCGCCGCCTGCGGATCGGAGCCGCGGATCGACTTGTGCAGCGCCGAGATGAGGTTGTAGTGGCCCTCGCGGTCCTTGTCGTAGACCGCGACGCGCCGCTGCAGGAACTGGCCGAGCTCGGCCGGGCCGAGCGGCTCGGCGATCTGCGCCGAATAGAGCGTTTCGGCCTGATTGAGCAGAAACCGCCCATCACCGTCGGCGCTGGCGACCAGCGCGTCGCGCGCTTCCGAGGTCAGGGGCAACGGGCCTTCGAGCATCTCGGCGCGGTCGAGCAGCTTGCCCAGCGCGGCATGGTCGAGCCGGTGCAGGATCAGCACCTGGGCGCGGCTGAGCAGCGCGGCGTTAAGCTCGAAGCTCGGGTTCTCGGTCGTCGCCCCGACGAGAGTCACCGTGCCGCGCTCGACGAACGGCAGGAAGCCGTCCTGCTGGGCGCGGTTGAAGCGATGGATCTCGTCGACGAACAGCAGCGTCCGCTGGCCCGCCTTCTGCGCCACCTCGGCCTCGGCGAAGGCCTTCTTGAGGTCGGCCACTCCGGAGAACACGGCGCTGATCGCCACGAACCGCATGCCGACCGCGGCGGCCAGCAGGCGGGCG
The DNA here is from genome assembly GCA_035626815.1 of Croceibacterium sp. Classification (GTDB taxonomy): domain Bacteria; phylum Pseudomonadota; class Alphaproteobacteria; order Sphingomonadales; family Sphingomonadaceae; genus Croceibacterium_A. Next base: position 22,413 of record DASPMY010000063.1, on the reverse strand, counting down.
ATGCTGGTCTTGCCGGTGCCGGGGGGGCCCCACAGCACCATGCTCGAGAGCTTGCCGGCGGCGACCATGCGGCCGATCGCGCCGTCCGTGCCGGTCAGGTGCTCCTGGCCGATGACCTCGTCGAGCCGGCGCGGGCGCAGCCGGTCGGCGAGCGGCGCGTCGGCGCGCGGCTCGTCGGGCGGCGGCGGTGGGGGCAGGTCGTCGGCGAACAGGTCGGCCATCGGCTCCCGATAGACGCTGGTCGATCAGGCGGCGAGCCTTCTTGCATTTCGATCGTTCCAAGATATATCGCAGAACATCTGAATAAAAGGAACGAAGCCATGCATGACGATTGCGGCAACACCGCCGGCCGCGGCCATTGGGACGTGCCGCCGATCCCGCCGATCCCGCCCATGCCGCCGATGCCGCCCATCCCGCCGCTCGTCGCGCTGGCGGCGATGGCCGGCGCGTGGGGCGGCAAGCGCTGGGGCAGCAAGCATGGGCCGTTCGGCCGCCATGGCCCATTCGGCCGCCACGGTCCGTTCGGGCCCGATGGCCCGTTCGGCCCCGAAGGCCCGTTCGGACCGCGCGGCCCGTGGGGGCCTGGCGGGAAGCGTGGTGGGCGGGGGCGGCTGTTCGGCCGCGACGAGCTGCGGCTGCTGCTGCTCAAGCTGATCGCCGAGGAGCCGCGCCACGGGTACGACCTGATCAAGGCGATGGAGGAGCTGTCCGGAGGCCATTATTCGCCGAGCCCGGGCGTGATCTACCCGGCGCTGGCGCTGCTGGCCGACGAGGGCCTCATCGCCGAGCAGGACAGCGACGATCAGCGGCGCAAGTTCGCCATCACCGATGACGGGACCAACGCCTTGGCAGCGGCTGGCGACGAAGCGGACCGGGCGATGGAGCGCCTCACCGGCCTCGCCGAGCGCGCCGAGCGCCATCGTGCCCCGTCGATCGAGCGCGCGGCGATGAACCTGTTCACCGCGGTCGGCCAGCGCATGCGCGGCGGCGACCGCGAGGAGGCCGAGGAGCTGCCGCACCGCATCGCCGAGATCCTCGACGAGGCGGCACGCAGGATCGAGCGGCTCTAGCCGGGATTCCCCTCGCCTCGCCGGTGTGGTATCCCGGCCGCGGGATCGCGCCTCGAGGGCAGGGGATTTTCGATGGCCACCATGCAACCCGCCAGGACGCCGTGGCACTTGTGGGCAGTCGGCATCGTGTCGCTGCCGTGGAATGCCTACGGCGGCTACGACTACGTGATGTCCGAAACCGGCAACCAGGCCTATTTCCAGGCCAACGGCATGGGGGCGGAGGAGATCGCCTGGGTGGCGGCTCTGCCGACCTGGTCGGTCGCCTGCTGGGCGATCGGTGTTTGGGGCTCGGTGCTCGGCTCACTCCTGCTGCTGCTGCGCTCGCGCTTCGCCGCGCCGGTGTTTCTCGTCTCGCTGGTCGGCGCGGTTATCAGCTTCGCCTACCAGTTCACCGCCGACGCGCCCGCCGCGATGCATGCCGGGCTTGCGGTCATCGCCCCGATCGTCATCCTCGTCGCGATCGTCGCGCAATGGTACTACGCGCGGCGGATGGCCGCGGCGGGCGTGCTACGCTGAACGGTTCCGGCGCGCTTCGATGAGGCGCAAGTAGACGTCGGCGACGGTGCGGTTGATCGCGTCCCACGAATAGGCGCGGCTGCGCTCCTCGCCGGCCGCGCCGTGCGCCGCGCGCAAGGCCGGATCGGCGACGTAGGCAGAGACCGCGTTGGCGAAGCCGCCGATGTCGCCCGGCTCGACCAGCCGCCCGGTCTGGCCCTCGGTGACCAGGCTGGTGCTGCCGGGGGCGCGCGCGGCGATCACCGGCACGCGCGAGGCCATCGCTTCGAGCGTGACGTTGCCGAACGTCTCGGTGACCGAGGGATTGAGCAGCATGTCCATGCTCGCCACCGCGCGGCCGAGCTCGCCGTGGGTCAGCATCCCGGTGAAGCTCGCTTCGGGCACCCGCTCGGCGAACCATCCCCGCGCCGGCCCTTCGCCGACCACCAGCGCCTTGTGCGGCACGCCGCGGCGGCGCAGTTCGGCCATCGCGTCGGCGAACACGTCGAGGCCTTTCTCCATCACCACCCGGCCGAGGAAGCCGACCGCGACCTCGTCGTCGCCGATGCCGAGGGCCCGCCGCCACGCCAGGTCGCGGCGGGCGGGATCGAAGATCTCGCGGTCCACCCCGCGCGACCAGATGCCGATGTCGTCGCTCATGTCCTGCGAGCGCAGCACCTCGGCCATGCTCTCGGACGGCGCCACGATCGCGTCGCAGCGGTGGTAGAAGCGCCGCATGATCCGCTCGAACCATGGCTCGACGAACCCCAGGCCGTAGTAGCGCATGTAGGTGTCGAACCGGGTGTGGACCGAGGCGAGCACCGGCAGGTTGCGCGGCTCGGCCCACTTCAGCGCCGCGTGCGCCGTCGGATCGGGGGAGGAGACGTGGAGGACGTTCGGCCGGAATTCGGCCAGGTCGGCCCTGGCGGCGCGCGACAGGCCGAGCGGCACGCGGTACTCGCTGCGGGTGGGGATCGGCACCGCCGGAATGGGCACGAGATCGCCGGTCGCCGGGAACGCCGGGTTGGCGACCTTGGGCGCATACACGCGTAGCGCCGCGCCCTGCCGCAACAGGTAGTCGGCCAGCCGGTTGAGCGCCTGGTTGGCTCCGTCGCGGACGTAGTTGTAGTTCCCGCTGAACAGGGCGACGCGCAGATCGGCGATGTCCATCGCCGCCCCTTAGGCGAACCGCCCGGTGAAGGCGAGGGGCCGTTTCGGGCCAGGCGAGCGCGGACTCGGGACGGGGGCTCGGCCCCGCAGTGGCACGAAGGCCACAGCGGCGGTTACAGGTGTTACCGCCTATGCACAGGGCAATTGTCTCGCCAGTGGACGCAGCCTATCACCGCCTTCGAGGTCGGCGGAGCCGTCGGCAGCACCCGCCAAAGGGGGCGCCGAAATCGGGGTTGAGAGGGAGAATTATCGATGTTGACTGTCGGCGCCGGCAAGCCCGGTTTGGTGCGTGCGTTCCTGCTCTCGGGATCGGCCGTGGCCGCCTTGAGCGTGCCCGCCGCGGCGCTCGCGCAGGACGATGCCGATGACCCGGAGGCGGCTGCCGCCGCTGCCGAAGTCGCTGCCGATGCCGCCGATACCGGGGCCGACAGCTACACCGCCGCCGAGGATTCGAGCACTGGCAACGCGATCTTCGTCACCGCCACCAAGCGCGAGCAGACGCTGCAGGACACTCCGGTGGCAGTCTCGGTGACCACCGCCGAGACGCTCGAGCGCGGCCAGATCCGCGACTTGCGCGATCTCCAGACGGTCGTTCCCTCGCTCAGCGTCGGCCAGCGCCAGAGCAGCGCCAACACCAACTTCTTCATCCGCGGCTTCGGCAACGGCGCCAACAACGCCGGCATCGAGCCGTCGGTCGGCGTGTTCGTCGACAACGTGTACCGCTCGCGCACCGCCTCGCAGATCACCGACCTGCCCGACGTGCAGCGCATCGAGGTGCTGCGCGGCCCGCAATCGACGCTGTTCGGCAAGAACGCCTCGGCCGGCGTTATCTCGATCGTCACGCAAGAGCCGCAGTTCACCTCGAGCGGCTCGGTCGAGGCGACTTACGGCAACTACGACCAGATGATCCTCAAGGGCCACGCCACCGGGCCGCTGAGCGACAACGTGGCGGCCAGCTTCGCCGCCGGGGTCAACAAGCGCGACGGACTGTTCCGCGACCTCGGCACCGGCAACCGCACCAACGAGCGCGACCGCTGGTTCGCCCGTGGACAGCTGCTGCTCGAGCCGGACAGCAACCTGCGCGTCCGCGTGATCGGCGACTACGACAAGATCGACGAGAATTGCTGCGGCGTGGTCAACCTGCAGGACGGCCTGGCGACGCCGGTCATCCGCGCCCTCGGCGGCCAGGTCAACCTGCCGTCGGACCGCTTCGACAACGTCGTCTACAACAACTTCGATTCGACCAACGACATCGTCAACTACGGCCTTTCCGGCCAGGTCGACGCGGAGATCGGCGCGGTCACGCTGACCTCGATCACGGCCTTCCGCCAGTCCGAAGCGGTCACCGTCCAGGATTCCGATTTCTCGAGCGCGGACCTGATATATCCGAACTCCCAGGACCTCGACATTGGCACCTTCACGCAGGAGGTGCGGCTGACCGGCGAGTTCGGCGACCGGCTCAACTTCCTGCTCGGGGCGTTCTACATCGCCGAGGACATCAGCCAGCAGAACCAGCTGCTCTACGGCAGCCAGTTCCGCACGTACGCCAACATCCTCGTCCAGCAGCTGTCGGGCGGCGCGCTCAGCCTGCCGATGCTCGAGACCACCTTCGGCGCGCTCGAGGGCAACCCGGCCAAGTATACCGGACAGTTCCTCGCGCCGGGGCAGGGCTTCAACGAGGCCTACCAGCTGAACAGCGAGGCGATCTCGGTGTTCGGCCAGGTCGATTTCGAGCTGCTCGACGGGCTCGTGCTCACGCTGGGCGCCAACTACACCGACGACCGCAAGGACTTCGCCACCAACACGGTGTCGAGCGACGTATTCTCCAGCATCAACCTCGACGCGCCGCAATACGCCGCCTTCCGCCGCACGCTGCTGTTCCAGGGCGGGCTGGCGACGCAGATCGGCACCGCGGCCGGGCTCGGGCGTCCGGCGACGGCGGCCGAGATCGGCGCGTTCGCCGCCGGCAATCCCGCCGCCTTCGCCGCCATCTCGGCGGGGGTGACGGCGTTCGCCAACGCCAACCAGAACAACCCGCAGGCCAATCCGCTCGGCCCGTTGCGGGCGCTGCAGTTCATGCCGCCGTTCGTCAACGTGCCCAACGCGGTCGAGGACGCCGAGACCAACGACAGCGACCTCGCCTACACCGTCCGCCTCGCCTACGACATCAATGACGCGATCAACGTCTACGCGAGCTACGCGACCGGCTTCAAGGCCAGCTCGATCAACCTGTCGCGCGACAGCCGGCCGACGGCGGCCGACCGCGCCGCGCTGATCGCCGGCGGCTTCGGGGTTAACAACCTGACCGCCGGCAGCCGCTTCGCCGGGCCCGAGGAATCGCGCGTGATCGAGCTCGGCGTGAAGGGCAACTGGGGCGACGTCTCGGCCAACCTCGCGGTGTTCGACCAGGAGATCAAAGGCTTCCAGTCGAACATCTTCACCGGCTCGGGCTTCGTGCTGGCCAATGCCGGCAAGCAGAGCACGATCGGGGTCGAGTTCGAGAGCGTCGCGACCGTGTTCGACGCGCTGACGCTCAATCTCGGCGTGACCTGGCTCGACCCGAAATTCGACAGCTTCCTGCTGTCCGCGGTCGGCGACCTGTCGGGCACCCGCCCGGCGGGCATTCCCGAATGGACCGTGGTGGTCGGCGCCCAGTATGAAGCGCAAGTCGGCAACGGCGTGCTGGTGCCGCGGGTGTCGTACTTGTGGCAGGAAAAGACCCGGCTGGTCGAAGGCCTGCCGAACTTCCTGGTCCTCAACCCCGACGGCACGATCGCCGACGCCGCGCCGGCGCTGGCCGCGGCGGCGCCGTTCACGCGCGAGGTCAGCGACCTGACCGCCTCGCTCGCCTACGAGATGGACAACGGCCTCGGCCTGTCGGTGTGGGCGCGCAACCTGCTCGATCATCGCGACCTCGGGACGATCTTCGACACCCCGGCGCAGCCGCGCGGCATCTCAGGGTATCCGAACGACCCGCGGACATACGGCGCGACGGTTCGCTACCGCTTCTGACCGGGATCGAGACGGTCGCGGAAAAGGGGGCCGGCGGCCCCCTTTTTTGTTTGCACGGCGCGGCGTTCTATGATGCCCTCCGCCGCAGGGGCGCAAGTTGCGCAACAAATGGGGGAGATCCGTGATGGAATACATGCTGATGCCGCTGAAGCGCTATGCCGAGTTCAGCGGCCGTTCGCGGCGCCAGGAGTTCTGGATGTTCGCGCTGCTCAACCTGATCGTCTACTGCGTGCTGCTGGGGATCATGTTCGCGTTCGGCGCGGGCGCGTCGATGGAAGACGCCGCCTCGGGCAACTACGCGGCGATGTTCGGCGGCTTCGGATTGCTGCTGGCCGTGTGGGCTCTCGCCGTGCTGATCCCGAGCATCGCGGTCAGCGTGCGGCGCCTGCATGACCGCGACATGTCGGGCTGGTGGTACCTCGGCTTCATCGTCGCCAGCATGATCCCGATCGTCGGCATCATCGCCTCGATCGCCTACCTCGTGGTGATGGCCCTGCCCGGCACGCCCGGGCCCAACCGCTTCGGCCCGGACCCCAAGGGCGCGGCCGACCCGGAAGTGTTCGCCTGATCGCATGCCCGCGCCGGGTCCTGGAAACGGGGCCCGGCCGGATTCTCGTCGCCGCTTGGCGTTGACGGCGCGCCCTGGGGGGAAACCACATGGAATGGATGCTGATGCCGCTGCGGCGCTATGCCGACTTCTCCGGCCGCTCGCGGCGGATGGAATACTGGATGTTCCAGCTGCTCAACCTGATCGTCGGCGTGGTCATCGTCGTGCTGATCTTCGGCGGCCTGCCGCTTGAGGCGCTAAGCAATCCGGAAGCGCTGCAGCCGGGCGATATGCCGGGCGCGCTGTTCTGGATCGGCGTCGGGCTGGGCGGTATCTGGGCGCTCGGCGTGCTCATCCCGGGCATCGCGGTCACCGTGCGCCGGCTGCACGACCGCGACATGTCCGGCTGGTGGTACCTCGGCTTCTTCGTGGCGCAACTGATCCCGCTGGTCGGCTGGATTGCCACCATCGCCTTCATCGTGCTGATGTGCCTGCCGGGCACGTCCGGACCCAACCGCTTCGGCCCCGACCCGCTCGACCCGCACCAGGCCGAGGTGTTCGCCTAAAGCGTCCTGAGCGCTCGGGACGGCCTCGCCCGCAGCAGCGGCAGCGAGGCGCCGAGCGCGAAGGCCAGCACCAGCGCGATCCCGGCGCCGAGCACCGCCAGCACGCGCGGCCAGTCGGGCAGCCAGTCGAACTCGAACAGGCGGACGATCACCAGCCAGGCGAGCCCGCCGCCGAGCCCGAGCGCGACCAGCGCCAGCACGGCGGCGAGCAGGCCGAACTCGACGATCTGCAGCGCCAGCAATTGCCGCGTGCTCGCCCCGAGCACGCGCAGGATCACCGTGTCGTAGAGCCGCGCCGCGCGCGCGGCGGCGATCGCTCCGAGCAGCACCGCGATCCCCGCCAGCACCGCCACAGAGGCGGCGGCGAGGATCGCCAGCGAGACCTGGTCGAGGATCGCCCGCGCCTGGGTCAGCAGCGGGCCGACCTCGATTACCGAGCTCGACGGGAACGCCCGGGCGAGCGCCGGCACCAGCCCGTCGGCCGACCGGCCCTGGGGCAACGTGATCGTCGCGGCAAAGTTGTGCGGCGCGTCGGCCAGCGTGTTGGGCGTGAACACCAGCACGAAGTTGAGCCCCATGCTCTCCCAGTCGAGGCGGCGGAAATTGGCGATCCGCGCGGTCCGCTCGACCCCGAGCACGCCGACGGTGACGATATCGCCGAGCTTCAGGTTCGCCGCCCGCGCCATCTCGGCGTCGACCGAGACGAGCGGCTCGCCGGCGTAGTGAGCCGGCCACCATTCGCCCTCGGTGAGCACGTTGCCGTCCGGCAGCCGGTCCGCATAGGTCAGCCCGCGCTCGCCGCGCAGCTGCCATGCGCCGTCGGGGCGCTGCTCCTGCGTGGCGTAAACGGGGGCGTCCGCCGGGCCATAGGCGAGGATCGTCCCGCGCAAGGTCGGCACCGCCTCGACCGTGGCGCCCGGCGCCCGCGCAGCGGCCAGCGCGCGGAACTCGGCGACCCGGGCCTTGGGGATGTCGACGACGAAGAAGTCAGGCGCGATCGCCGGCACGCTGCGCACGATGTTGGCGGTCAGGCTGGTCTGCACCGCGGCGAGCAGCACGAAGGCCGCGAGACCGAAGCCGAGCGCGGTGACCAGCGCCCCGGTCGAGGCCCCCGGCCTGTGCAAGTTGGCGAGCGCGGCGCGGGCGATCGGGTTGGCCGGGCGCGGCCAGCGCGCGGCGGCGGCGCGGATCGCCTTGCCGAGGCCCCATAGCAGCACCAGCAGAACCGCCGCGCCGCCGAGGAACAGGGCAGTCAGCAACGGCTGCGGCGATCCGATCAGCGCCAGCGCGGCGATGCCCGCGAGGCCGGCGGCGACCGGCCACACCGCGCCGCGCCCCCTCGACCATCTTGGGCCGCGCGCGAGCGGCGCGACGCGCGAGCGCATCAGCGCCATCGCCGGGTAGTGCCGCGCGCGCACCAGCGGCGGCGCCGCGAACACCAGCGCCACGAGCAGGCCGAACAGCCCCGCGCGCAGCAGCGCCGCCGGATCGAGTACCAGCCCGGTCCGCACCGGCAGCAGCTCGCCGAGCGCCTGCGCGAGCAGCGGCGTCACCAGCACGCCGGCGGCCAGCCCGGCGAGCGCGCCGGCGAGCGCCGCGGCGCCAACCTGCAGCGCGTAGATGCGGGCGATGTCGCGGCTCGTCGCGCCGAGGATCTTGAGCGTGGCGATGCTGGCGCGGCGCGCCTCGAGATAGGACGCGACCCCGCCGCCGATGCCGATCCCGGCGATGACCAGCGCGGCGAGGCCGACCAGCGTCAGGAACTCGCCCATCCGCGCGACGAACCGCTCGGCGCCCGGCGAGGCCCGCTCGCGCGTGCGGGTGTCGAACGCGACGTCGGGGAAGCGTGCGCCGAGCGCTTGCTCGACTTGTTCGGGATCGTCGCCCGCGGCGAAGCGCACGCGGGTCTTGGACTGGTACATCGCCCCGGGCGCGGTGAGGCCGGCCTGCTCGGGCAGGGCCAGCGGCACGATCACCGTCTGGCCGAGCTGGAAGCCTTCGCTCAGCCGGTCGGGCTCGTCGTCGATGATCCCGCCGACCGTCAGGTCGACCGTGCCGATGCGCAAGCGGTCGCCCGGGCCGATCCCGAGCCGCTCGGCCGCGCCGGCCGCAAGCCACGCCTGCCCGGCGGGAGGCGCGCCCGCCTCGCGCCCGTCCGCGAGCGTCAGCGTGCCGTACATCGGCCAGCGCTCGTCGACGGCCTTGAGCTCGACGGGGGTCGCGGCGCGGGCGGTGCTGGCCATCGCCTGCATCCTCAGGCCGCGCGACAGCGTGCCGTAGCGTTCGAGGAAAGCGCTTTCCGCCTCGTTCAGCGGCCGCTGCCACACCTCGACCTCGAGATCGCCGCCGAGGATCGCGCGGCCTTGCGCGTCGAGCTCGCCGCGGATCGCCCCGGCGAGCGTGCCGATCGCCGCCAGCGCCCCGACGCCGAGGAACAGGCACACCAGCAGCAGCCGCAGGCCGCGGAACCGGCGATGCAGGTCGCGCCGGGCGATGCGCCACGCGGCGGGCCAGGAGAGCGTCATGTCCCGGCTCCCGACATTGACGCCAAAGGCGGGCAAAAGTGGACTGCGATTGAAGCTATTATCGTTCTAAACCAATGACATATGGAAATTCGGGCGTGACTTTGGCCGAAACCCGTCGGCGCGGCCCAGTTTAGGACGGTGGAAGCGGGATGGGCCGCGGTCATCGGCGAGGCGTGGCACGAATCCGGACCTGTAGGACAGCGCTCATTTGCGGCTGTCGCTCGCGATGCGCCCGTCGGCCAGCGTCACCACCCGGTCGCAATGCGCCGCCAGCGCCTCGTCGTGCGTGATGATAACCAGCGTCGCGCCGGTTTCGGCGCGGCGGGCGAACAGCAGCTCGATGATGTCGTGGCCGGTCTTCGCGTCGAGGTTGCCGGTCGGCTCGTCGGCGAAGATCAGCGGCGGGCGCGGGGCGATGGCGCGGGCGATGGCGACGCGTTGCTGCTCGCCGCCGGAAAGCTGCGCCGGGTAATGCGTCAGCCGGTGGCCGAGGCCGACCGCCTCGAGCTCGGCCCCGGCGCGGTCCCATGCGTCGGCCTCGCCGGCCAGCTCGAGCGGAGTGGCGACGTTCTCCTGCGCGGTCATCGTCGGCAGCAGGTGGAACGCCTGCAACACGATGCCGATGCGGCCGCGCCGAGCGCGGGCGAGCGCGTCCTCGTCGAGCGCCTCGAAATCCGCTCCGGCGACGCGGACCGTGCCGCGCGTGGCCCGCTCGAGCCCCGACAGCACCGCCATCAGCGAGCTCTTGCCCGAGCCCGACGGGCCGAGCAGCGCCAGCGTCTCGCCGGTGGCGACGGCAAGGTCGATGCCGCGCAGGATCTCGACCGCCGCGTCGCCTTCGCCGAGCGTGAGCCGCACGTCGCGCGCCTCGATGGCGGCCAAAATCGTCGGGGCGCTTGTCACCCGGCGCGGATGGCATAGGGTCGGCGGGCGGACAAGGAGGCATGCGTAATGAAGTGTCGCGCTTTGCCGGCGGTGCTGGCGCTCGCCGTGACGGCCTGCAGCGGCGATCCGGAAGCCGTACCGTCGGGACAGGAAGGGTCGCCCGTCGCCACGGCAGCCGAACCGGTGGCGGTCGCCGGGCCCGAGCGGCGCATCCTCGCGTTCGGCGACAGCCTGTTCGCCGGCTACGGCGTCGGCCAGGCGCAAAGCTATCCGGACAAGCTCCAGGCCGCGCTGCGCGCGCGCGGGATCGATGCCCGACTGACCAACGCCGGCGTCTCGGGCGACACCACCGCCGCGGGCCTGCAGCGGATCGAGTTCGTGCTCGACGGGATGGAAACGCCGCCCGATCTCGCCATCGTCGAGCTCGGCGGCAACGACCTGCTGCGCGGAATCTCGCCGGCCGAGACGCGCGAGAACCTCGGCGCGATCCTCGCCGAGCTGCAGGAGCGCGGCATCCCGGTGCTGCTGATGGGCATGCGCGCGCCGCCCAACCTCGGCGAGGCGTTCGTCAAGGACTTCGACGGCATCTATCCCGATCTCGCGCAGCGCTACGGCGCGGCGCTGGTGCCGTTCTTCCTCGAGCCGGTCTACGACAAGCCGGCGCTGATCCAGCCCGACCGCGTCCACCCGACCGCCGCGGGGATCGATGCGCTGGTCGCGGCGACGGTCGACGAGGTGGCGGCGGCGCTGCCGGACGCGTAAATCCTCCCCGGAATGGGGAGGAGACCATGCGGAGCATCGCGGAGGGGGCTCGCCGCAAGCGCTGCGCCGGGTGGATAGCCCCCTCCGTCAGCCGCTTCGCGGCTGCCACCTCCCCGTGCCGGGGAGGACTACAGCCGCTCCACCGTCCCCGCGCTGACCCGCCACACCGCCGCCTCGCGCGCGATCGCGGCGAACGGGGCCAGCTCGGTGCCGGTCACCCAGGCTTGCGCGCCGCCCGCCCGCAGCCGCTCGAACAGCGCCTCGCGGCGCACGGGATCGAGGTGCGCGGCGACCTCGTCGAGCAGCAGCAGGCTCGGGCGCCCGGCCGCGGCCAGCCCGGCGTGGGCGATGGTGATGGCGATCAGCATCGCCTTCTGCTCGCCGGTCGAGCAATGCGCGGCGGGCATCGCTTTGCCGGCCAGCGTCACCTCCAGCTCGTCGCGGTGCGGGCCAGTCAGCGTGCGCTGGGCGGCACGGTCGCGCGGGCGTTGGCGCGAGAGCTCGGCGGATAACGCCGCGCCATCGAGCGGGCCGCCGGGTGCATAGGCGAGCGCGGGGCGAGCGAACGGCGCCTCCGGCAGCGCGGCGAGCGCCTGCGACAGCCGCTCGACCAGCGCGGCGCGGCCGTGCGCCAGCGCGGCTCCCGCCTCGGCCATCTGCGCCTCGAGCGAATCCAGCCAGCGCGGGTCGGGCTCGGCCTCGTCGGCCAGCAGTCGGTTGCGCTCGCGCAGGGCCGCTTCGTAGCGCGAGGCGCGGCGCGCATGGATCGGGTCGAGCGCCAGCGCCAGCCGGTCCATGTAGCGCCGCCGCGCCCCCGCGCTGTCGGCGAACAGCCCGTCCATCGCCGGGGTCAGCCAGCCGACCGCCAGCCATTCGCCGAGCGCGACCGCGCTCGCGTCGGCGCCGTTGACCTGGACCACGCGCCGCCCCGGCCGCTCGGCCGCCACACCGGTGCCGAGCCGGACGCGCTCGCGCCCGTCGCCGCAATCGAGCTCGGCGTTGACCGCGAACCCGCCGGTTCCGCCTTCGGCCATCTCCGCCAGCGCGGCGCGGCGCAGCCCGCGGCCGGGCGCGAGCAGCGACAGCGCCTCGAGCACGTTGGTCTTGCCCGCCCCGTTGTCGCCGACGAGCAGATTGATGCGCCCGCTGCCGTCGAGCCGGCTGGCGGCGTGATTGCGGAAGCGGGTGAGGGTGATCCGATCGAGCGCCATCCGGCGCCGAGTGTTAGGCGAACCGCGCCTGCCGGGCCACTCGCAAAGCGCGCTTGCCGACTGTTGGCGAAAAATCCCAACTCTCGGCAGAGCGACTTAGCGTGAATTTGGCCTTAACACGGCGGAAACGGCAGAATTCAGCCGTTTTCTCAAAACTGGCACGCCTCCTGCAAAGCACATGGCATCGGCGGACGATCCGCCCGAAGGATTACCGAAGAGGGGAATTGCGATGACGTATTATGCCAAGCACTTCATGGCCGCGGTCGCCGCGGTGTTCGTCAGCGGCCTGCTGATGGTCAACAGCCTCGCCGTCTCGGCGCACGAGGTCAACTCGGTCGCGGGGATCCTCGCATGAGCCAGCTCGACTACAAGCCCGCCGGCGGCGCGCCGGCCAAGTTCCGCCTCGACAAGGCGGACGGCAAGGTGTTCGGGGTCTGCGCCGGCCTCGCCAACTACATGAACGTCAATCCGCTGATCGTCCGCCTGGTGTTCGTCGCCGGCACGATCTTCGGCTTCGGCAGCTTCGTGTTGATCTACCTCGCGATCGCGCTGCTGGCGGATTGATCCGTCAGCGCGCTTTCGCGAAGGGCGAGAAGTCGGTGTCGCTGTCGAACACCTCGACCCCCTCGCGGCGCTTGAGGAAGCCGACCACCGCGTACGTGACGGGAGTGAGCAGCGCCTCCCACGCGGTCTTGATCAGCCACTGCGACAGCACGACCTGCCACAATTGCTCGATCGGCCAGCCGGCGAGCCCGTAGAACGCCAGCGGGTAGAAGATCACGCTGTCGAGCCCCTGGCCGACGAAGGTCGAGCCGATCGTTCGGGTCCACAGCAGCCGGCCTTGCGTCCAGACCTTCATCTTGGCGAGCACGAAGCTGTTGGCGAACTCGCCGGCCCAGAACGCCGCCATCGAGGCGAGCACGATGCGCCACGAGTTGCCGAACACGAACTCGTACGCGTCCTGCCCCGGCCAGCCGGCGGCGGGCGGCAGCCAGACCACCACCGCGGCCATGAACGCCATGAACAACAGCGCCGCGAACCCGGTCCAGATCACCCGCCGCGCGTTGGCGTAGCCGTAGACTTCGGTGAGCACGTCGCCGATCACGTAGCTGACCGGGAAGAACAGCACCCCGGCGCCGAACGACCACTGCACGCCGTTGGGCAGCGTGACGTAGCTCGGCTTGGCGGCGCCGATCAGGTTCGACAGCAACAGGATCGCGACGAACGCCGCCATCACGTACGGGAAGTAGCGGAACCGCGCCGCGCCCGTTTCGCCTTCGATCCTCGCTGTATCCCCCATGGGCGCGCCCTAACGCGATTTGCCGCGACCGCAAAGCGCGCTATCTGCGACCCCGACGCGCCCGTAGTTCAACTGGATAGAGCACGAGCCTTCTAAGCTTGGAGTTGCAGGTTCGAGTCCTGCCGGGCGCGCCAATTCTCAGCCTTTGACCACCACCGGTGCGACCGAGGCGTACGGCATGATCATCGTCCCGTCGGGCGCGGCGGTGAAGGTGGTCTGGGTCGGGTAGGCGAACTCGATGCCGCGCTCCTTGAAAGTGCGCACGAGGCCGAAGGCGATCTTCTCCTGGGCGGCGTGGGTCTCGACCGGATCGCCGGAATCGACCTCGAACAGGAAATCGAAGTCGATCGAGCTCGGCGAGAAAGTGCGGAACGCGGCGCGCACGAAGCGGTGGCCGGCCTTGTCGACCTCGGCTTCCATCAGCTTGGGGATCTCGGCCAGCAGCGCCGGGTCGGTCTGGTAGATCACCCCGACGACGAGCGAGAAACGGAACATCTGCCGACCGGCGAAATTGGTCACCTCCTGCGCCAGCAGCTGGGTGTTGCCGATGATCCGAAGCTCGCCCGACAGCGACAGGATGCGCGTCGACTTGAGGCCGATCTGCTTGACGGTGCCGGTGATCGGCCCTTCCTTGCCCTGGTAGGTGATCGTGTCGCCGACGCGGAACGGCTTGTCGAAGATGATCGACAGCGCGGCGAACAAGTCGGCGAAGATGCCCTGCGCGGCGAGGCCGATGGCGATGCCGCCGATGCCGAGGCCGGCGACGAGGCCGGTGACGTTGACCCCGAGGTTGTCGAGCACGACGACCCCGGCGATCCCGAACACCGCGATCGACACCAGCAGGCGGATGATCCCGAACGCGCTGGCGAGGGCGCGGCTCTCCTCCTCGTCGTGCCCGGTGCGCGCCTCGATCAAGCCGATGACGAGCGCGCGGGCCCAGATCGCCGCCTGGAACGCGGCTGCCACGGTGAACAGGAAGGTGATCGTCCCGCCCACGTCGCGCGGCGGATGAAGATAGCCCTGGACCAGCTGCACCGCGAGCGCGACCATGAACCACAGCCGCGTCTTGCGCGCCGTGTCGAGCAGCACTTCGGCCAGCGGGTGCTGCGGACCGAGGCGCTTGCACGCCCGCAACGCGAGCGCCCGGACGCCGTAGAGCAGCACGACGATGCCCGCGGCGATCGCCAGCGCGATGCCGATCTCGACCAGGTTCTCGATGGCCCATGCAAGGACCGAACCGCGCCGCAGCCCCATGCTCAGCCGGCCAGCCGCTGCCTGGAGGGTGCGATGCTGTCGTCGATGGCCACGGCCGTCCTTTCGCCTGCGTTTTGCCTGGCGGCGCTTCTAGGCGGGCAATTCCTAACGCGCCAGTCACCGTGTCCCGTCGCGCTGGGGCGTCGGGATTCTTGACAGGCGCCGGTAACGTTAACGTTTCGCCAACCATCGTCCGGCGCGGAAATCCTCGCCGGTGCGAAACTGGCACGGCTCGTGCAAAGTAGCGGTTACCCAACCAAGTCTTCGAACGAGGCGGGGCCGATACCCTGGTCCCCCCAAGTCTCCCGGCCCCGCCTCCCCGAAGACCTTCCCCTGCAAACTTCCTGACCGTAGGCTTGCGGCGTGACCCGCAAGGCCTCGTTCCCGCCGGTCGTCGCGCCGGACACGTGCGTGCTGGTGCTCGGTAGCCTGCCGGGCGAGCGCTCGCTGGCGGCTGGGCGCTACTACGCGCACCCGCGCAACCGTTTCTGGCACCTGATCGGCGGGGTGATCGGGCGCGAGCTCGAGCCGCTCGGCTACGAGGCGCGGCTGGCGGCGCTGCTCGAGGCGCGCGTCGGGCTGTGGGACACCGTCGCCTCGGCACACCGCGCCGGCAGCCTCGACGCGGCGATCCGCGAGGCCGAGCCCAATCCGCTGGCCGCTCTCGCCGCCTCGCTGCCCGGGCTGCGCGCGGTCGGCTTCAACGGTGGCACCGCGGCCCGGATCGGCATGCCCCCGCTCGCCGGGTGCGGACTCGCGCTCGTGCGCCTGCCGTCGTCGAGCCCGGCGCACGCCGGGATGCCGCTGGCCGAGAAGGAAAAGCTGTGGAGCGGCTTGCGCGAATTCCTCGGCTGACCCTTGCCTCTCCCGGCGCGGCACCCCATTGAGCGGCGCATGACCAAGCGTTTTCCCACGGGCAAGGCGGCGATCGCCGGGGCGATCGGCTCGGCCGCGGTCGCCGCGGCGCTGCTGTACGTCAACCGCCGCAAGGACAAGGCCAACGAGCCCGAGCAGCCGGGACCGATCCCAAGCGGCGAGCCGCCCGAGACCGACTGATGGAACCGGTGCGTCACGTCGAAGGGCGGGCGATCCCGTTCGGGCGCAAGAACGTCGACACCGACCTGATCATCCCCGCGCGCTGGCTCAAGACGGTGACCCGCGAGGGCCTCGGCCGCGGCGCGTTCGAGGCGGTGCGCGCGGAGCCGGGCAACGTGTTCGATCGGCCCGAGCTGGCGCGCGCGCCGATCGTCATCGCCGGCGACAACTTCGGCTGCGGCTCGTCGCGCGAGCACGCCGCCTGGGCCCTGCTCGACATGGGCGTGAAGGCGGTGATCGCGCCGAGCTTCTCCGACATCTTCGCCGGCAACGCGTTCAAGAACGGCATCCTCACCGTGGTCCTGCCGCAGGCGCAGGTCGACCGGCTGCTCGAGGTCGCCGAGACCGATCCGATATCCATCGACCTCGAGCACCAGACGGTGACCACGCCGTTCCAGGACCGCTTCACCTTCGAGATCGACCCGTTCCGCAAGCACTGCCTGGCCGGCGGGCTCGACGAAGTGGCGCTGACGCTCGAGCGCGATGCGGCGATCAGCGCCTACGAGCGGCGCCTGGCCGAGGACAAGCCATGGCTCGCGCGCGGAACCGGGCTTGCCGCCTGACGCCGCGCGGCGCTATCGCGGCGCAGAACCGGCACAGGGAATCATCACATGACCGACTTCAGAGACCGCGAGAAGGGCGAGGAACGAAAGTTCGCGATGGACGCGGAAACCGCCTTCCGGGTGGCCGCGCGGCGCAATCGCCTGCTCGGGCACTGGGCGGCCGAGAAGATGGGCCTCAGCCCCGAGGAGACCGAGGCTTATGCCAAGGCGGTCATCCAGGCCGACTTCGAGGAAGCCGGCGACGAAGACGTCATCCGCAAGGTGCTGGGCGACCTGACCAGCGCCGGCTGCGACATCGACGACGCCGCGGTGCGCGCCGCGCTCGACGAGAAGTCGGTCGAGGCCAAGCGTCAGCTGATGAGCGAGGGCTGAGGGGCGCCGCGATGGCCATGCCCGCCGCCGAGATCGAGGCGCTGATCAAGGCCGCGCTGCCCGACGCCCAAGTGACCATCGAGGCGCTGGTCGACGATGGCGACCATTACCTCGCCCGCGTCTCCTCGCCGGCGTTCGCCGGCAAGAGCCGCGTCCAGCAGCACAAGATGGTCTACGAGGCGCTCGGCGGACGCATGGGCGGCGAGCTCCACGCCTTGCAACTGGCGACCAGCGTTCCCAACTGAGCCGGACGCGCAGCAACCCGATTTCAGGTCAACCCATGCCCGATACTCAAGAACGCCTGTCCCGGATCGTCGGCGAGAACGACGTCGTGCTGTTCATGAAGGGCACGCCGCTGTTCCCGCAATGCGGCTTCTCGAGCCGCGCGGTGGCGATCCTCGACCACTGCGGCGTCGCCTACGAGAGCGTCGACGTGCTGCAGGACATGGACATCCGCCAGGGCATCAAGGCGTTCTCCGACTGGCCGACGATCCCGCAGCTTTACGTCAAGGGCGAGTTCGTCGGCGGCAGCGACATCATGATGGAGATGTACCAGGCCGGCGAGCTGCAAGCCTTGCTCGACGAGAAGGACGTGGCGAAGGCGCAGTAAGGGGTGGCGCGTTCGCTATGATCGCTCCCCCGCGAAGGGCGGGGGCCCAGGGCGGCCGGCACAACGCGCTGGTCCCCGCCTTCGCGGGGACGCGGGAAGAGTTTGATTCAGCAGGTCGTCCTAACCCACCAGCTCCCTGACGTCCGTTAGCTTGCCGGTCACCGCCGCCGCCGCCGCCATCGCCGGGCTGACGAGGTGCGTGCGCGCGCCGGGGCCTTGGCGGCCGACGAAGTTGCGGTTGCTGGTCGAGGCGCAGCGCTCGCCCGCCGGGACCTTGTCCGGGTTCATGCCGAGGCACGCCGAGCACCCCGGCTCGCGCCATTCCAGGCCGGCGTCGGTGAACACCTTGTCGAGCCCTTCGGCCTCGGCCTGCGCTTTCACCAGCCCCGACCCCGGGACGACGATCGCCCACTTCACGCCCGGCGCCTTGTGGCGGCCGCGGAGCACCGCGGCGGCGGCGCGCAAGTCCTCGATGCGGCTGTTGGTGCAGCTGCCGATGAACACGTTCTCGATCTCGACCTGGTCCATCCGCTGCCCGGGCGCGAGGCCCATGTAGTCGAGGCTGGCGCGGGCGGCCTTCTGCTTGGAGGGATCGGCGAAGCTCGTCGGATCGGGGACCACGCCGCCGATCGCCACGGTGTCCTCGGGGCTGGTGCCCCAGGTCACCGTCGGCTCGACCGCGCCGGCATCGATCGTCACCGACTTGTCGAACGCCGCGCCCTCGTCGGTGCGCAGGGTCCGCCAGTAGGCCAGCGCCGCGTCCCAGTCCGCGCCCTGCGGCGCGAACGGCCGTCCCTTGAGATAGGCGAAAGTCGTGTCGTCGGGCGCGATCATGCCGACCCGGGCGCCGCCCTCGATGCTCATGTTGCACACCGTCAGCCGGCTCTCGATGCTCATCGCCTCGAACACCTTGCCGCGGTATTCGATGGCGTGGCCGGTGCCGCCGGCGGTGCCGATCGCCCCGGTGATGTGGAGGATCAGGTCCTTGGCGGTCACGCCGGGACCGAGCTCGCCCTCGACGCGCACTTCCATCGTCTTCAGCGGCCGCAGCAGCAGGGTCTGCGTGGCCAGCACGTGCTCGACCTCGCTGGTGCCGATGCCGAAGGCCATCGCGCCGAGCGCGCCGTGGGCGGCGGTGTGGCTGTCGCCGCACACCAGAGTCGTGCCGGGCAGGGTGAAGCCCTGCTCGGGCCCGATCACGTGGACGATACCTTGCTCGCGGCTGGTCGCGTCGAAATAGCGCACTCCGAATTCGGGCGCGTTGCGCTCGAGCGCGGCGAGCTGCTGCGCGCTTTCCGTGTCGGCGATCGGCACGCGGTTGCCGGCGGCGTCGAGCCGCGCCGTCGTCGGCAGGTTGTGATCGGGGACGGCGAGGGTCAGCTCGGGATGACGCACCGTGCGGCCGCTCAGCCGCAGCGCCTCGAACGCCTGCGGGCTGGTCACTTCGTGCACCAGGTGGCGGTCGATGAAGATCAGGCAGGTGCCGTCCGGGCGCCGCTCGATGACGTGCTCGTCCCAGATCTTTTCGTAGAGCGTGCGGGGTCGGCTAGCCATTCGCGCGAGCTAGGCTGGCCGACCCCGGCTGACAAGTTATCAAAACTTGAGGTGGCCGAAGCCTCAGCGGCGGGCGCCGTCGTGGCGGTCCTGGCCGCGCCCGTCGCGGTCGGTGCCATGATCGTCGCGGTCGTTGTGGCCGTTCCGATCGGTCCGGCCGCCGCGATTGTCGCGGTCGCGGCTGGTGGTGTGCAGCGCGGCTTTCACCGACCCGATTCGGGCGTTGAGCGTCTGCAGCTCATCGCGGTTGAAGCCGCGGCGGGCGTAGCGTTGGTAGAGGCTCTGGAGCTGGTCGACCTGGCGCTCCAACCGCACCGACTCGGCGCGCGACAGCCCGTTCGCACGGTCGACCTGTCGGTCGAGCTGCGCGATCTCCGATCGTATCTGCCCCGCGTGCAAAGTCGCGGCCGAAGCCGGAGTGGCAAGAACCGCGCCGGCGGCCAGAGCGAGGGGGGCGGCAATGAGAAACTTCTTCATGACTGTATTCCTTTGTTCATCTTTCAGCGTCTGCCGATGAACAACATATGGCATCAGGGTCGCAGGCCGTCCGTCACCTTTGGTAAGATTATGTCGCCAGGACGATGCAATGCTTTCGCGAAGCTGCACGGGCAGAGGTCCCTCACCGACACTGCGCGAAACCCGCTGAGTGACGGAAATGACTTCGCACATCGAAGCGGGGGCCTCGAAGAAGCATCGTTAGCCGAGCCGGCGGTTGGACGGCGGCGGAAGGTCAAGTTCCGGCACAGCAGCCTGTCACCCGGTCTCAATAGATCCGCGGTTCGCAGTTCGGACGGCACTTACTCGGCGGTGGCGCTGGTCGAGGTCGCGTACGTTGTCCAGGGGCCGTGGGCGGCCGCTTAGGCGGCAGCCAGCCGCGCCGCATGCCGCTTCACCAGCGCGATCATGTTCGGCACGCCCTGGGTGCGGTTCGAGCTGAGCTGGTTCCTGAGGTCGAACGGCGCGAGCGCGGCGGCGACGTCCATCGCGGCGACTTCGGCGGCCGGCTTGTCCTGCACCGCGGACAGCACCAGCGCGACGATGCCCTTGGTGATCGCGGCGTTGCTGTCGGCGAGGAAGTGCAGGGTGCCGTCGCGCTCGGTCGGATAGACCCACACGCTGGCCGAGCACCCGCGCACCAGCGTGGCATCGGTCTTGAGCGCGTCGGGCATCTCATCGAGCTCGCGGCCGAGCTCGATCAGAAGCCGGTAGCGCTCGTCGGCGTCGAGGAACTCGTACTCTGCGAGGATGTCGTCGAGTGATCGCACGTCGAAACTTCGTCATTGGAGCGTAGCGAAGCAATCCAGTGCGGTTGTCCGCGACGCCCTGGATTGCTTCGTCGCTGCGCTCCTCGCAATGACGAGCCTCGAAGGGCGAAGGCCGCCTACCAGTTTGGCGCTACAAATCCACCCCGCTGGCGATCGCCTCGAGCTTGCGGATGCGCTCCTTGAGATCGGCGATCTCGATGCGCGCCGCGCCCTCGCGGGCGCCGCCCTCGATCTCGGCCGGCGCGCGGAAGCTTTCGAGCTCGCGACTCTTCAGGTTCAACCAGTCCCGCCAGCCAATGAGCACGGCCGCGGAAACCACCACCAGGCCGATCAGCGCGCAAGTGGCGATCACAATGTCCGGGTTCAACATCGCATGTCTCCCTTGCCTGGCGCGGTCATTTCTCGCGCAGGCGCTCGATTTCGGACGAGAGCCGCTTCGTTTCGGTGTCCTCGGTGGCGATGCGCTCGAGCACCTTGATCCGCTCGCGCAACTCCTCGACTTCTCGCTTGAGGACGGGGTCCTGCTTCTCGTTGCCCATCACGTCGGTGGTGATCCCGTGCCGGGCCCGATGCTTGGACTTCTGCACTTCGGTGAAGCCGATGATGGCGACGATCACCACCACGGCAATGGCCCAGATCGCGGCGGTCATGGCCGGTTCCCCGTGCTCTCGCGCCGCGCGGGCTCCTCGCGAAGCGCTTCGATCTCGCTGGCCAGGCTGTAGCTCTTGTCGGTGACGATCCGCTCGAGCACCGCCAAGCGGTCCTCCGAGGCCTCGAGCCGGTCGGTCAGACGGGCATTTTCCGCCTTCAGCAAATGGACTTCCTCGGTGTCGCTCATTTCCTGGGAGCGCCCGCGACGTCCGCGACGGCCTGGCCGAGGCTCATGCTCGGGCAACCCGTGCCTGGCGCGGACCCAGGTCTTCAGGATCCCGCCGAACGTCGCGATCGCGATGATGGCGAGCACAAATTCCGGACCACCCCAACTCATCTCGATATCCCTTCGGTCTCGTGGCGCCGCTAGTTCGCCGGCTTGCCGGGCTTGCTCTCGATCCGTGCGGGCTCCTCGCGCAGCCGGTCGATCTCGTGGCCGAGGCGGTAGCCGCTGTCGGTGACGATCCGCTCGACGTTGACCAGCCGGTCCTGCAGCGAGCCGAGCTCGGCCCGCAACTGCGCGTTCTCCTGCGTGAGCAGCTTGATCCGCTCCTTGGATTCGCCGTCGGTGCCGGGCCTCAGGGCCTGGCCCCACATCCCTTCGAGCGGGTAGCCGTGCTGGATCTTGAGCTTGGTGTTGTGGATCCAGCCCCACGTCGAGACGACCGCGACGAGCACGCCGCCGCCGACGAGCCAGGGCATGAACTCGAGCCACACTTCGGGGCCCATCACACGGTCTCCTCTTGAACGGCGTGCGGGACGCGCTGCCCGGCGCCGCGCAAGTCCTCGATCTGCTGCGCCAGGTCGGCGCCCTTGTCAGTGGCGATGCGCTCGAGCACGCGGACCCGGGCCTCGAGCTGCTCGACATGCGAGGCGTACTGCGCGGCCTTCTCGGCGGTCCGGTCGGCGGTGAGGCCGAGCTGGCGTTCCTTGTAGTCCATGAACCGCCGGAAGATCGTCGCGACCGTGATGGTGACCGCGATCAGCCCGCCGACGATGGCCACCAGGGCGATGGTTTCACCGGGGCCCATCAGATGCTCTCCTCGATCCGGCGCGCCTCGAGCCGGTCGCCGCGGCGGGGCTCTTCGCGCAACGCCTCGATCCGGTTGGCGAGAGCATAGCCGTTGTCGGTGACGATCCGCTCGAGCACGCGCAGGCGCTCTTCCACATCGGCCCGGTCAGCGGCGTGGTGCGCGAGCCGAGCAAGGCCGGCGTCGCCCTGAAGCCGCATCACTTCCCGGCGATGCCGCGTCCAGATCGCCAGCAAGGGCATCGAGAAGGTCATCAGGATGACGGCGGAAGCGATGTATTCGCCCATTACAGCTTCCCCTCTGGCTCGGGCGCATCGAGCCGGGCCTCGATTCGGCGGGCGTCGCGCAGCGCCTCGATCTGGGTGGCGACGTCGTAGCCTTTGTCGGTGACGATCCGCTCGAGCACCCGCACGCGGTCCTCCAGCTCCTGGTTGCTGGCGGCGTACTGCGCGGCCTTCTCGGCGGTCGCCTGGAG
>DASPMY010000062.1:0-41827 GCA_035626815.1 Croceibacterium sp. | reverse complement strand
GCGGGCCTTTTCGACCGCCTGGACGCGGCGCTGCACCTCGAGCTTGGCGTAGACCCGCGCGACATGGGTCTTCACGGTGTTCGGCGAGATGCCCAGCCGCCGGGCGATCTCCTTGTTCGATTCGCCCGCCGCCAGCCGCTCGAGGATGTCGAGCTCGCGCCGGCTGAGACCGAGCGAGCGGATCGCCGCCTCGTTGCGCTGGAACGGGCCATGGCCGGCGCGGCGCGGCGTCAGCTTGCGGCCCAGCCAGGCGCCGAACAGGATCGCGCCGGCGGCGATCAGCGCGAGGTAGATCTCGAACGAGAACGCCCGCGCGAGGTAGCGGTACTCGAGCCACGCGAGCAATGTCGCCGTTGCGCCGAGCGCCAGCGCGTAAGCCAGCACGAACCGCGCCGATGCCGGCAGGCGGGCGCGCTTCAGGCGACCCACTGCACGTCGGCGCCGAGCGAGACGAAGTTGTCGACGAATCCGGGGTGCGCCCGGCGGATCGGGTCGGCGTCGAGGATCGTCGATTCGCCGTCGATCGACGAGGCCACCATCAGCAGCGCGATGGCGACGCGGATGATGTACGGGCTGGTGACCGTCGCCGGGGCGAGCTCGTCGCCGCCGAAGGTGATCAGCCGGTGCGGGTCGCACAGCAGCGTGTGCGCGCCGAACAGGCTCAGCTCGGTGTGCCAGGTCAGCCCACCCTCGTAGACCTTGTTCCAGAACATCATCTGGCCCTCGGCCTTGACGCCGAGCGCGATGAAGATCGGCAGCAGGTCGGCAGGGATGTACGGCCACGGCGCCGCCTCGACCTTGGTGATCAGGTGCGAGGTGAAGTTCTCCTCGACCCTGAGCCCGGCGGGCGCGTCGAGCCGCGACCAGCCGTTCTCGTGCCGCACCCCGGCGCCGAACTTGGCGAACGTGCGGTCGATCAGGTCGAAATGCTCGGGATGGTCGTTGCGGACCTCGATGTCGCCCCCGGTCACCGCGGCGAGCGCGAGGAACGTGGCGACTTCGTGGAAATCGTCGGAGAACGTGTAGTCGCCCCCGCCGAGCTTCGCGCCGCCCTCGACCGAGACCATCGAGGTGCCCTTGCCGACGATCCTTGCCCCGAGGAGCTCGAGGAACGCGCACATCTCCTGCACGTGCGGCTCGCACGCGGCGTTGACGATCTGCGAGGTCCCGTTGACGGTCAGCGCGCTGAGGATGAAGTTCTCGGTCGTGGTCACCGAGGCGTATTCGAGCCACATCCGCGCCGCCTCGCCGTTGCCGGTGACGCGGAAGACGATCTCGTGCCCCGACTGGCTGACCTCGGCGCCGAACGCGCGGAACACCGCGACGTGCGGGTCGATCTCGCGCGCGCCGAGCGTGCAGCCCTTGACCTCGTGCTCGAGCCGCGCCTCGCCGAGGCGGACCAGCAGGCCCGGGATCATCATGATCGACGCGCGCATCGCCTGCGGCAGGGTGGCCCTGCCGTTCGGGGCGATCGTCGAGTGATCGATCTCGAGCGTCTTGGCCTGCTTGTCCCATGTCACCGTCGAGCCGAGCTCGCCGAAGAACTCGACGATGCGCACGACGTCGGTGATCTCGGGCACGTTGCGCAGCGTCACCGGCGCGTCGGTCAGCAGCGTCGCGCACAGCACCGGCAGGACGGCGTTCTTGTTGGCCGAAGGCTCGATCCGGCCGGTCAGCGGCCTGCCGCCCCTCACGAGTAGTGCCGTCAACTCAATACCCCATCAATTTAAGGACTTCCTGGCGGCTCTTCTCGTCGCGCCGGAAGACGCCCATGACCCGGCTGGTGACCATGTTGACGCCCGGCGTGCGCACCCCGCGCGCGGTCATGCAGGCGTGGCTCGCCTCGATCACCACCGCCACGCCCTTGGGCTGGAGCTGGTCCCAGATGCACTGCGCGACCTCGGCGGTCAGCCGCTCCTGGATCTGCAGCCTGCGCGCATAGGCATGAAGCACGCGGGCGAGCTTGGAGATGCCGACCACGCGGTCGGTCGGCAGGTAGGCGATCGCCGCCTTGCCGATGATCGGCGCCATGTGGTGCTCGCAATGGCTCTGGAACGGGATGTCCTTGAGCAGCACGATCTCGTCGTAGCCGCCGACTTCCTCGAACATCCGGCTGAGGTGGCTCGCCGGATCCTCGGTGTAGCCGAGGCAGTACTCCTTCCACGCGCGCGCGACTCGCTGGGGCGTGTCGAGCAGGCCTTCGCGGGCCGGGTCGTCGCCGGCCCAGCGAATCAGCGTGCGGACCGCTTCCTGGACATCCTCCGGCACCGGCGGCTTGCCGCGCGGATCGTCCTCGTCGGGACCTGTGAGACTGCTCATCGCGGGCGGCGCTTCCTGTTCAGCCTGGCCTTCGCCCGCGCCAATAGGCTGCCGCGCCGGAAAAGGCCACGCCCCGGAGGCAGGATCTGGAACATCTCCGCCGGCTCCTCCGGGTCGAACACCTCGCGGTCGGCCAGCTCGGCCCCGAGCCCGGTCGGCTCGGCCGGATGGAACGGCCGCAAGTGGCGCCCGCGGGTCCGCCCGAGCGCGGCGATCATTCCCGCCATCGAGCCGGCGCGCTCGATCAGCTGGGCGACTTCCGCCTCGTCGACCCCGCAATGCTCGGCGAGCAGCGAGTGGCGCAACGCGCGGATGCCCGCCTCGCAGCCCGCGTTGGCCTGCCGCGCGCCGTCGATGAACACGTCGCACTCGGTGTCGAGCCCCATCGAGCGGTTGTTGAAGTTGGCCGAGCCGATGCGCAGGATCACGTCGTCGACGATCAGCACCTTGGCGTGAACGTAGATCGGCGTCTCGCCGGTGTACGGCGTGTAGATGTGGAAGCGGTTGTGGCGGTCGATCTCGCGGATGGCCTCGATCAGCCGCGCGCGGGCCGGGTCCATCACCGTCGATTCGATCCACCCGTCGGCGCTGGCCGGATGGACGATGACGACTTCGGGCGGATCGGCTTCGACCAGCCGCGCCGAGATCGCCTCGGCCACGGCGCGCGAGGCGAAGTACTGGTTCTCGGCATAGATCAGCCGCCGGGCCCGCGCGATCTGCCGCACGAACAGGGTTTCGACCTCGCCCACCCCCGGGTCGCCGCCATAGGCGGCGCGCGTGCGGGCGATGCCGATCTCGACGTCCTCGAAGTGCGCCGCGAGGCCCTCGGGCCAGGCGCTGGCGTCGGTCGGCGCCACGGGCCCCAGTGGCTTGCCGCCGGCGCGCCGCCAGCGGTCGCGGCCGAGCGCGTCGAGCTCGCCGGCGATGGGCCCCTCCATCATCATCGTGATGTCGTGCCACGGGCCGTAAGCCGAACCGCCCGGCCGTCGCCGCCGCGGGTCGGTCTCGCGGTGGGCGCGCGTGTCCCACCGCCCGTCGGTCATGTCGATCCCGCCGCACACCGCCAGCCGGTCGTCGATGACGACGATCTTCTGGTGATGGCTACAGCCGAGCGGGTGGGCGGTGTCGAACTTGAAGTCGATCCGCTTGTGCGGAAACCAGCGCAGCAGGTCGAGCACCATCGTCCCGCGGGCGAGGAACTTGAGCGCGCCCGCGCCCCACTTGAGTATGCGAATCTCGAGCCGGTCGCGATGCCGCGTCAGCCATGGGATGAAGCTGCCGAGCCGCGCCGGGAACTGCCGCTTCCACGCCTTCTGCCACCAGCGGCGGCCGTGCGTCAGGTGAATGCGTGTGTCGAAGTCCCAGCCGATCAGCAGCACGCGCCGGCGCGCCTTGAGCATCGCCTGCTGCATCAGGTCGAAGTAGTCCTCGGCATCGACGATCACGCGCACCCGGTGCGCCATGGCATAGCGCCACACGCCGGGCTCGACCGAGCTGTCGTCGCAAGTGTCGGCGGGGCGGTTATCGACCACGCCCGAGTGGTAGCCGAAACGCGGAGGCGCTCAAGGGGAGCTGGTCCGCCGGCAGCATGGCTTGGCCGCGGGAGAGGATGGCGCGCCCGGAAGGATTCGAACCTCCGACCCCCAGATTCGTAGTCTGGTGCTCTATCCAGCTGAGCTACGGGCGCGCGTGAGGGGCGGCACATAGGCAGGCGAGTCTGGCTTGGCAATAGCTAGCCGGCCGGCCGGCGGCCGAGGTCCGCGAGCAGCGCGCGGTCCATCGCCGGCATGGCCAGCCGCGCCGCTTCCGCCGGCGCGAACCAGCCCCACGGCTGCCCTTCGAGCCCGGCCGGCTGGCCGCGCCAGCTTGGACAATCGTAAAGAAACAGGACAAGCGCCGGCCGCCCGTCCACCGCGCCCTCTTCGGCGAATCCGGCGGGCTCGAGCGCCTCGGGCGAGAGCTCGACGCCGAGCTCCTCGAGGACCTCCCGGCACAAGGCAAGTCGTGGAGTTTCAGTGACTTCGACTTTGCCGCCGGGGAATTCCCACTGCCCCGCGTGGCGCTTGTGCGGCAGCGCCTGCTGCAGCAGCAGGCGGCCCGCACCGTCGCGGATCGCCGCCGCCACCACCGTCACGAATGTCGGTTTGCTTTCCACCGGCGCGCCTCTTCTCAACCTTTCGTTAGGACTCTGCTGCGAAAAGGGCACGCATCGGACTGTACGTTCCGGGGGGAAATCGATGCGAGGGTGCCTTTTCCTTTTGCGGATACTGCGGGACACCCGCGGGGCAACCGCCGTCGAGTACGGACTGATCGTCGCACTGATCGTCATCGCGATTATCGGTGCGTTGGAAGGCGTTGCGAATGAAAACACCGGCCTGTGGGCGGTCGTGACCGAAAGGGTCTCGGCCAACATGTGAAGGCTTAGGGGTTTTTAAACCAGTGCCGAACTACGCTCGAATGGCTTGATCACGAACCGGGGGTCAAGTCGGGTACCGAAGACTGAACCAGGAGACCGACCATGAAGTTTTTCACCAAGCTGCTCCGTGACGAGCAGGGCGCCACCGCCATCGAATACGGCCTGATCGCCGCCCTGATCGCCGTTGCCGCGATCACCGCGATGCAGAGCCTCGGCAACGAGCTCAGCACCACCTTCACCAAGGTGCAGACCAAGATGGCCGAAGGCAACACCGCGGCCTAAGCGCCGGGGTAGACCCAACAGAGAGAGGGCGGCGGGGCAACCTGCCGCCCTTTTTCTGTGGCCTCGCGCGGCTCAGCCGCTGCGCACGACGATCTTGTACTTCTCGCCGGGGACGACCTGAGCGTTGCCGGCGAGGCCGTTGAGCACGCGGAACCGCTCGAGCTGGGCGCTGCCGTAGGCCATCCGCCCGGCCAGCGACTGGAGGGTGTCGTTGCGTCCGGCGGTGACGACGTCGATCCGCCGCGGGATGACTTGCGCCGCCTCGGCCGGGGTGATCCGCCGCAGTGAATTGAACATCGCGTTGAAGGTCGAGGCCCGGCCCGCCGGGGTGATGGCGGCGAGGTGGAACGCCTGGCTGTTCGAGAACTCGTAGGCCACCACCGTCACGTCGACGTTGCTCTGGCCGCTCTGCACCCGCGCCGCGCCGACCACCACCGGAAGGCCGTTGATCGTGGTCCGCTGCATCGTCTGCGGCGCCAGCTGCGCCTGCGACCCGCCGATCGCCTGGAACGCCTGGCGGACATAGGCCTCGAGATTGCCATTATAGGCCGCGGTCGTCAGCTGCGCCTGGCCGCCCTGCCCGTTGATCGACACCGCCCGCGTGCCGTTGACCATGTAGTAGCCGTTGGGCACGGTGAAGCTCAGCCGCATGTCGGGGTGGATGAAGCTGTTGCCCTCGATCACGCCCTGCCGCGGGTCGTCGCCGTAGAGCAGCCCGTCGATGCGGGCGAGGAACGTGTCGCGGTTGGTCACCCCGGTGACGTTGCCCGCCTTCGACAGCGCCGAACGGACCCGGCTCGCCGGATCGGGGTGGGTCGAGGCCCACTGCGGGATGGTTGCGTCGCGGCCCTGGATCTGGGCGTCGAGGGCGTTCTGCGAGGCCAGGCTCTGCAGCACGGTGGCCATCGCGTGCGGGTCGTAGCCCGCGCCCCGCAGGTACTGGATGCCGAGGTTGTCGGCCTCGGTCTCCTGCTTGCGCGAATACTTCGCGGTGAGCAGCTGCGGGGCGGCCGAAGCGAGCTGCTGGCCGAGCTGGCCGAGCCCGCTGTTGCCGAGCAGCACGCCCGACAGGATCGAGCCGATCGCGCCGAGGACGCTGTTGCGCTGGGCGGCTTTCTGCCGGCTCTTGGAATGGCGCGCGGCGACGTGGCCGACCTCGTGCCCGAGCACCCCGGCCAGCTCGGCCTCGTTGTTCATCAGCCCGACCAGCTGGCGAGTGACGTAGACGTAGCCGCCGGGCACCGCGAACGCGTTGTCGACCGAGCTGTTGAGCAGCGTCACGGTGAACGCCGACTGCGAGTTCGCCAGGCCCGACTGCACGGCGATGTTCTGGCCGACCTGCTCGACGTAGGCCGCCTGCGAGCCGCTCATCGCGCCGCCGAACTCGTCGAGGAACTCCTGGTGGTACTGCGCGCCCTGCTGCGCCTCGGCCTGGGTGATGGCCGAGCCGGCGCGCTGGGCCTGCACCGGCGCCGCGGGCATGGCGGCGAGCGCGCCGGCGGCGACGCCGGCGAGCGCCATGCGCTTGATGCGGGAAGAAGTTGCGACCATGTCTTCGGCTCCTCGGATGAGCGTCACGGGGATGTCGGCCGCCGGTCCCCCAGCGAGCAACCCTTGCGCCCGCGCGGTGTTCCCGCGCGGCCGGGCGTCAGCCGCCGCGGACGACGATCTTGTACTTCTCGCCGGGCACGACCTGGGCGTTGCCGGCGAGACCGTTGAGCACCCGGAAGCGCTCGACCTGCGCGTTGGCGTAGGCCATCCGGCCGGCGAGCGAGGCGACGGTGTCGTTGCGCCCGGCGGTGACGACGTCGAGCCGCCGCGGGATGACTTGCGCCGCCTCGGCCTGGGTGATCCGCCGCATCGAGTTGAACATCGGGCTGAACACCGCGCTGCCGCCGGCCGGCGTTATCGCGGCGAAGTGGAACGCCTGGTTGTTGGCGAACTCGTAGGCGAACACCACGACGTCGACGTTGCCTTGCCCGCTATTGACCCGCGCCACCCCGTACACCGCGGGAAGTCCGTTCACCGTGGTTCGCTGGAGCGTCTGCGGCGCGAGCTGGGTCTGGTCGCCGCCGATCGCCTGGAACGCGGCGCGCACGTACGTCTCGAGGTTGCCGTCGTACGGCCCGGTGGTGAGCTGGGCCCGGCCGCTCTCGCCGTTGATCGACACCGCGCGGGTGCCGTTGATCATGTAGAACCCGTCCGGCGCGGTGAAGCTCAGCCGCATGTCGGGGTGGACGAAGGCGTTGCCCTCGATCACCCCCTGGCGCGGATCGTCGCCGTAGAGCAGGCCATCGATGCGCGTGAGGAAAGTGTCGCGGTTGATCACCCCGGCGACGTTGCCGGCCAGCCGCGCGGCGTTCTGGACCCGCCCGGCGGGATCGGGGTGGGTCGAGGCCCATTCGGGAATCGTCGCGTCGCGCCCCTGCAATTGCGCGTCGAGCGCGTTCTGCGCGGCGAGGCTTTGCAGCACCGTCGCCATCGCGTGCGGGTCGTAGCCGGCGCCCTTGAGGTAATCGACGCCGAGCTGGTCGGCCTCGAGCTCCTGGCTGCGCGAGAAGCTCAGCGTCGCCAGTTGCGGCGCGGTCGACGCGAGCTGCTGGCCGAGCTGGCCGAGCGCGCTGTTGCCGAGCAGCACCCCGGAGAGGATCGAGCCGAGCGCGCCGAGGATGCTGTTGCGCTGCGCCGTCGCCTGGCGCCGGGCCGAGTGGCGCGCGGCGACGTGGCCGACCTCGTGCCCGAGCACCCCGGCCAGCTCGGCCTCGTTGTTCATCAGCGAGACCAGCTGGCGGGTGATGTAGACGTAGCCGCCGGGCACCGCGAAGGCGTTGTCGACCGAGCTGTTGAGCAGCGTGACGGTGAACGCCGACTGGCTGCCGAGGCCCGACTGGGCGGCGACGTTCTGGCCGATCTGCTCGACATAGCCGGCTTGCGGCCCGCTGACCGCGCCGCCGAACTCGGTGAGGAACTCCTGGTGGTACTGCGCGCCCTGCTGGGCTTCGGACTGGGTGATCGGCGCGCCGGCGGCGACATCGCTGCCGGGCACGGTGGCGCACGAGGCGAGCGCGATCGCGGCGGCGCCGGCGAGCGCCATGGACGTGAGACGAAGGGTCGGCGAACCGGGCATATCGGGGGCTCCTCGCGAGGGGCGGCGCGGCGGGCGACGGGCGCCGCTTCATATGCTCCGAGGAACCCGCCGACCGCGGGCTATGTTCCCGCCAGCCTCAGCGGCGGCGAGGCTTGCCGCTCTCGCCCATCGACAGGAACCGGTCCTCGCGCAGCCGGCGCAGCTGCCTGGCGCTCTTGCCGCACAGCGCCTCGAGCTCGTCGCCGATGGCGCGGGCGAGCGCGTCCGCCGCGGCGCGCGGATCGCGATGCGCGCCGCCGGCGGGCTCGGGCACGACGCGGTCGATCACCCCGAGATCGGCGAGGTCCTGCGCGGTCATCTTCATCGCCTCGGCCGCTTGCGGCGCCTTCTCGGCGGTGCGCCACAGGATCGAGGCGCAGCCTTCGGGCGAGATGACCGAATAGACCGCGTGCTCGAACATCAGCACGCGTTCGGCGCTGGCCAGCGCCACCGCCCCGCCCGAGCCGCCCTCGCCGACGATCGCCGCGACCATCGGCACCGGCAGCGCCAGGCACGCCTCGGTCGAGCGCGCGATCGCCTCGGCCTGGCCGCGCTCCTCGGCCTCGACCCCCGGGAACGCGCCCGAGGTGTCGACCAGCGTCACCACCGGCAGCCCGAAGCGCCCGGCCAGCTCCATCAGCCGGATCGCCTTGCGGTAGCCCTCCGGCTTGCCCATGCCGAAATTGTGGCGGATGCGGCTGGCGGTGTCGTGGCCCTTCTCGTGGCCGATCAGCACGACCTTGCGGCCGCCGAGCGTGGCGAAGCCGCCCATGATCGCCTGGTCGTCGCCGTAGTGGCGGTCGCCCCCGAGCGGGATGAAGTCGTCGAACGCCAGCGCGACGTAATCGCGGAAATGCGGCCGCGCCGGGTGCCGCGCGACTTGCGTCTTCTGCCACGGCGTCAGCGCCGCATATGTGCTGCGCAAGAGGTCGGCGCTCTTGGCCTCGAGCCGGGCGAGCTCGGCGGAGATGTCGACATCGTCCCCGGCGGCGGCCTCGCGCAGCTCGGCGATGCGCGCTTCCAGCTCCGCCACGGGCTTCTCGAACTCGAGGTACGAAATCATCGCCAGCGCGTTAGGGCCGGCGCCCGCCGCCCGCAAGGGGATGGCGCTCGTTGACCAGCGCCACCAGCCGCGCCGCGTCGACGTGGGTGTAGATCTGCGTGGTGGCGATGTCGGCATGGCCGAGCAGGGTCTGCAGCACGCGCAAGTCCGCCCCGCCCTCGAGCAAATGGGTGGCGAAGGCGTGGCGCAGCACGTGCGGGCTGACTTTCGCCGGATCGAGCCCGGCGCGGGCCGCCAGCGCCTTGACCAGCTGGAACAGGCGAACGCGGGTCAGGTGCTGGCCCCGCGACGGGAACAGGTAGCGCGGCCCCTCCGGGCGCACCGCCAGCCAGCGCGACAGCGCCTGCCGCGCGCGGCCCGATACCGGGACCATGCGCTGCTGCGAGCCCTTGCCGGTCACCGTCAGCAGCGGCGCGTCGCGCGGCACCGCGGCCAGCGGCAGCGCGACCAGCTCGGTGGCGCGCAGGCCCGAGCCATAGAGCAGCTCGAGCAGCGTCAGCAGCCGCACCGCCGCCGGCCGCTCGCCGTGCGCCTCGAGCTCGGCGCGGGCCAACAGCGCCTCGACCTCGCCGTGCGAGAGGATCTTCGGCAGCGGGCGCCGCGCCGCCGGCCGCGGCAGCGCCGCCGAGGGATCGTCCTCGCGCAGCCCTTCGTCGAGCAGGAAGCCGTAGAATTGCCGCAGCGCCGAGGCCTTGCGCGCGACGGTCGAGGGCGCAAGCTCCGCCCACCCCTGCCCCAAACTCGACAGCGCCGCGCGGTCGGCAGCGGCGAGGTCGCCGACCAATTCCTCTGCGCCCGCCAAATCTCGGCGATAGGCTGCCAGCGTGTTCGCCGCGGCCCCGCGCTCAGCCGCGAGCATGGCAAGGAAGGCGTCTATAGCCGGGGCGATCGCGCTACCCCCGCGCGACCGCCTCGGCGGCGATCATCCGCGCCTCGGCATCGAGCCCGACGCGGTCGAGCGCGCGGACGATGTGGAACAAGTGGCGCGCGGTCATCTTGTCCCACCCGTCCCCCTGCATCCCGAGGCCGGCGAGCAGCGCCACCAGCGCCGGATTGCCGCGCTCGGCCGCAAGGTCGATCTTGCGGCTCCACGGGCTCTGGCGCTGAAGATCGACGCCGAGCTGATCGGCCAGGCCGTTCGCCGAGCCCATGTCGAGCCGCCCGA
This sequence comes from Croceibacterium sp., assembly GCA_035626815.1. Classification (GTDB taxonomy): domain Bacteria; phylum Pseudomonadota; class Alphaproteobacteria; order Sphingomonadales; family Sphingomonadaceae; genus Croceibacterium_A. The sequence continues at coordinate 31,455 of DASPMY010000062.1, read as the reverse complement.
GCCCGGCGAGCCCGGCGACGAGGAAGCGCGACTTGCGCCGGTCGTCGCTCCCGTCGTCGTCGATGAAATCCTCGACCGCCCCGGCGCCGACCTGGGTGCGGCGTTGCGGCTGCGCCAGCGCGAGCAGCGCCCAGCCGGCGCTGCCTTCGGGCACCACGGCGCCCCAGCGCAACGCGTTGCGGTCCAATCCGGCGGCGAGCATCGAGCCGATGATCGCCGGCGCGTCGTCGAGCAGCGCCTCGTCCGCCGGCAGCCGCGCCGCGGCATAGGCCGTCAGCACGCGGCGGCCGTAATCGTCGCCGCCGAACTCGCCCGGCCCCCACAGCTCGCGCATCGCCGCGACCCGCGCCGCCGAGTCCCGCGCGACATACGCCTCGCGCAAGCTGCCGGCGCGCTCGCGCTCGTCGCCCTCGATCGCCGGCTCGGCCCACAGCTGCGAGTAGAGATCGACCATCGCCGAGGCCGAGACGATCCCGCGCTCGGCCGCGCGGTCGGCGGCGGCGACCCGCTCGGCCAGCGGCACCGCCGGGATCAGCACGTCGCCGATGTCGTAGGCGATGCCGGCATCCTGGCGCAGGCCCTCGGGCAGCTCGACGCCGAGCGCGCGCGACAGCGCGAAGCGCCACGGGGTCAGCTCATCGACGTCGTTCCACTCGATGTTGACGGCGCGGCGGCCCTCGCCGGCGGCGCCGGCGTAACGCTGCGCCAGCAGCACGTCGATGCGCGGCGCCAGGCCGCGGCCCATCGCCCGGTTGAGGTCGCGCTCGGCCTGGCGCGCCTCGCCGGCATAGGCGGCGCAGATCGCCTGGCTCAGCTCCCATTCGGGATCGTCGCGCAGCGTGCCCTTGAGCCGCGCCACCGGGCAGATGCCGAGGATGTCGCCGGTGGCGAGGTAGGCATCGAACGCCGCGGCGGCGAGCGCGGGGTTGTAGTTGGCCGAATCGACGTCCTGCACCAGCGCGCGCGCCGCCTGCCCTTCGCCCATGCGGTTGAGCAGCGCGGCGCGCAGCGCGGCGAAGGCCACCGGGTCCATGCCCTTCGGCGCGTCGAGCCGGCTGGCGAGCGCGCGGCGCAGCAGGATGTGGCCCCAGCGCGAGACCAGCGGGCCGCGATTGGCCGCCAGCGCGGCGCGGACCAGCGCGGCCGGCTGGTCGTCGAGCAGGCCGGCCGCGAAGCCGCCCTCGCTCTCGTCGATCACGCCGACCTGGCGGACCGCGCGGCGCGCCGCCGGCGGGATGTCGAAGCGCGGCTGGAGCCCGAACAGCTCGTCGAACTCGTCGGCCTCCATCGCCTCGAGCTCGGCGAGGCTCGGCAGGTTGGCCGGGAGGACGACGTCGACCGGCGCGGCGGGCGCCGCGGAGGCCCCGGGCGGCAGCGCCTGGATCACCGGCGACGATGCGCCCGACGGCGCCGGTGCCGCTCCGGGCGCCGGCGTCGGCGCGGGCCGCGGCGTGGGGGTCGGCGCGGGCGCGGGATTGTCGAAGCTCGGCGGCAGCAGCGATTCGGGCGCCGCCAGCGCCAGCGTCGAGCTGAGCGCCAGCGCCGCGCCGGCGAGGAGCACGCCGCGCCTCACCGCAGGCTCTCCGGAAGCTCGACCGGCTGCTCGATCAGGCGCTGCGGCTCGCGGCCGCCGTCGTACCAGACCAGGGCCAGGAACACGACCAGCAGCGCCAGCAGCCCGAGCCAGACTTTATTGAGGCGCATCGCCACCAAACCCGCAAACCTTCCGCAAACTTGCGCGCCCGGGTAGCCCAACTATAGCGCTTGCGGCAATGACCATCGAGACCCACAGCCTCAGCGACAGCGCGATCCGCGGCCTCGCCGCGCGGCTCGACCGGCCGCTGGTGCTGGTCGGAATGATGGGCGTCGGCAAGTCGACCGTCGGCCGCAAGCTGGCGCAACTGCTGGCGCTGCCGTTCGCCGACGCCGACGACGAGATCGAGCGAGCCGCACAGATGAGCGTCGGCGAGATCTTCGAGACGTTCGGCGAGGCCTATTTCCGCGACGGCGAACGGCGCGTCATCGCCCGGCTGCTCGACGGCGGCCCGATGGTGCTGGCAACCGGCGGCGGCGCCTTCGTCCAGCCCGACACGCGCGCGATGATCCTCGAGCGCGGCATCGCCGTGTGGCTCGACAGCGATGTGAACACGCTGGTCGAGCGGGTCACCCGGCGCGACACGCGCCCGCTGCTGCGGGGAGGCGATCCGCAGGAGATCGTCGCCCGGCTCAAGGCCGAGCGCGCGCCGGCCTACGCCGAAGCGCCGATCAAGGTGACCAGCGCCGGCGGCCCGCACGGCGAGGCGGTCAACCGCATTCTCCAGGCGCTCGACGCATGGCTGTGATCCCCGTCGAGCTCGCCGGCCGCGCCTACGAGGTGCGCGTCGGCAGCGAGCTGCTGGCCGACCTGCCGGCCCGGTGCGGCAAGCTGCTGCGCAAGCGCCGGGTGCCGGTGGTCACCGACGCCAATGTCGCGCGCCACTGGCAGGACACGGTCGAACGGTCGCTCGCGTCGGCCGGCTTCGAGCCGCGCTGGCTGGTGCTCGAGCCCGGCGAAGGGGCCAAGAGCTGGGCCGTGCTCGAGCTGGTCGTCGACTGGCTGCTGGCCGAGGAAGTCGAGCGCGGCGACCACGTGCTCGCGCTCGGCGGCGGGGTGATCGGCGACCTGACCGGGTTCGCCGCGGCGATCCTCAAGCGCGGCTGCGGCTTCGTCCAGCTGCCGACCACGCTGCTCGCGCAAGTCGACAGCAGCGTCGGCGGCAAGACCGCGATCAACGCGGCGGCGGGCAAGAACCTGGTCGGCGCCTTCCACCAGCCGAGCCTCGTGCTCGCCGATCTCGCCACGCTCGGCACCTTGCCGGGGCGCGAGATGGGCGCCGGCTATGCCGAGGTGATCAAGTACGGCGTGCTCGGCGACGCGGCGTTCTTCGCCTGGTGCGAGGCGCATGGGCCGGCCGTGCTGGCCGGGGACCGCGCGGCGCAGGACTACGCGGTCACCGAGAGCGTCAGGGCCAAGGCGCGGATCGTCGCCGAGGACGAGCGCGAGACCACCGGCGCGCGGGCGCTGCTCAACCTCGGGCACACCTTCGGCCACGCGCTGGAGGCGGAAACCGGCTTCTCCGACCGGCTGCTGCACGGCGAAGGCGTGGCGCTCGGGATGGTGCTGGCGGCGCGTTACTCGGCGCGGCGCGGCTACATCTCGGACGACGACGCCGAGCGGGTTGCCGCCGCGATCGACGCCGCCGGCCTCCCCAGCGAGATCGCCGCCCTCGGCCTCCACACCGACGGGCGCAAGCTCGCCGCGCACATGCTGCACGACAAGAAGATGGACGCCGGCACGCTGCCGTTCGTGCTCTTGCGCGGCATCGGCGAGGCGTTCCTCGACCGGCAGGTCTCGCTCGCCGACGTGGCGGAATTCCTCGACGAGGAGTTGCGGGCGCACTGATTTTCCCCGGCACGGGGAGGGGGACCGCGCGCGCAGCGCGTGGTGGAGGGGGCTCACCTCCCGACGCAGCGTTCGCCGTCCGCCCCCTCCACCATGTTGCGCATGGTCCCCCTCCCCGTTCCGGGGAGGAACTAGGCCGAGACAACCGCTTCGGAAGTCGTTAACCCGTTGCATCCGCAACCGGACGGGGACCGCCTGAATGACCGTTGCCGAAGCCACGCCCGAACTCGACGACGTCGTCGACCGCAACGACCGCGCCTTCCTCGGCCACCCCAAGGGCCTCGGCTACCTCGCCTTCGTCGAAGGTTGCGAGCGGTTCTCGTACTATTCGATGCAGACGCTGCTCGTGCTGTACATGGTCAACTACCTGCTGCCCGAGCGGTTCGACGCGGTGGCCGGGCTCGGCTGGCTGCAGCAGTGGCGCTACGGCGGCGCCGAAGGCCAGCCGCTCGCCTCGGCGATCTTCGGCGACTACACTTCGCTGGTCTACCTGACGCCGATCCTCGGCGGCTTCCTCGCCGACCGCTGGCTCGGCCGCCGGGCGACGCTGATCGCCGGCGGCGCGGTGATGGCGCTGGGCCATTTCCTGATGGCCTTCGAGGGCACCTTCCTGCTCGCGCTGCTGACGCTGATCGTCGGCGTCGGCCTGTTCAAGGGCAACATCGCCAGCCAGGTCGGCGAGCTTTACAAGGAAGGCGACTTGCGCCGGGCGATGGCGTTCCAGATCTTCTACATCGCCATCAACGTATCGGTGATCGCCGCGCCGCTCGTCTCGGGCACGCTCGGCGAGGAGGTCGGCTGGCACTGGGGCTTCGGCTGCGCCGGCGTGGTGATGGTCGCCGGGCTGCTGCTGTACCTCGCCGCCGGGCCGTGGCTGCCCCGGGATAACCGGCCCCAGAAGGGCCGGGCGGCGGCGCCGCGCGAGGCGCTGACGCGCAACGACTGGAGCCGCATCCTCGCGGTGGTCGTGCTGGTGCCGGTGATGGCCGTGGCGCTGCTGACCAACCAGCAGATCTTCAACGCCTACCTCGTCTGGGCCGACCAGCAGTTCCAGCTGACGTTCTTCGGGCGCACCCTGCCGACCAGCTGGATGATCACCATCGACGCCGCGCTCAGCTTCTCGATGCTGGTGGCGGTCGCGTGGTTCTGGAAGTGGCGCGCCGACAAGACCGGCTCGGAGCCCGACGAGCTCGGCAAGATGATCATCGGCAGCCTGTTCACGATGGCCGGCGGGCTGTGCCTGGTGATGGCCGCCGCGACCCACGGCGAGGCCAAGATCGGGCTGTTCTGGCCGGTGATGTTCCACCTGTTCAACTCGATCGGCTTCAGCCACATCCTGCCCGTCAGCCTGGCGCTGTTCACCCGGCTCGCCCCGCGGCAGATCAACGCCACGATCATCGGCATCTACTACCTGGCGTTCTTCGGCGCGAACCAGATCGTCGGCCACGTCGGCGGGTGGTACTCGACGATGGACACGACCCAGTTCTGGCTGTTCCACGTCGCCACCGCCGCGGTCGGGCTGGTCGCCTTCGCGCTGTTCAAGGTGCTGCTGTCGAAGCGCCTGTTCGGCGATGCGCGGCCCGAGGACGCGGCGCTGGCCTAGTAGCGGTACAGCCGGAACCGCTGCACGCCGAACGCGCCCGGCGGCAGGCGGACGTGGCGGCCCTGGTGGGTCTGGTCGCCGTTGAGGCGCCGGCCGGGGCGCCATTCGCCGGCTGCGTAGCGGCCCTCCTCGACGCGGTCGAAGCCGAGCCGGCCGCGCCCGTCGGCGGGCTCGACCGTCAGCGTCACGCCCTGCCCGGCGACGAGGTAGTCCTCGCCGCCGAGCCAGATCAGCACCGCGCCGTGGCTCGACGGGTCCTGTGCGTCGCGCGCGGTCCACGGGTCGGTCGTCGTCGCGGTGAACGCCGCCTCGCCGAGCGTGGCGGCGAGCGGCGACAGGTCCGCCTCGCCCGCAAAGCTCACCGGATTGCCGAACCCGGCGATGCGCCCCTCCGCCTGCGCGGCGAGCACCAGCGGGGCGATGCTCTCGAGCATGCCGTAGAGCCCGGCCATCCGCGCGGCTTCGGCCTCGCCGGCGTCCTCGATCGCGAACGGGCTGAAGCCGATCGCGTTCAGGCGCCCGATGCTGCGCAGCGCGTTGGCGGCGAGGCGCGGGTCGGCCGGCCGGTTGGCCTCGGGGATGAACGGCGGCTCCACGCCCGCCGCGACGTAGCCGTCGGCAATCGCGGCGAAGCTGGGGAAGTAGATGTCGGGGGCGATGAAGTCGATCGACGGCGCTTCGGCGCGCCAGATGTCGGCGAGATGGGCCAGCGGCCCGCCGCTCGGGTACGCACCCGGCGCCACCCCGGGCCGCGCTTGCGCGCCATTGACGAACAGCGGCAGCGGATATTCGCGCTTGCCCGCCGCCGCGACCGCCTCGACGTAGCGCGCGTAAGCCGTCGCCATCGCCCGCTCGTCGGCGGCGAGATCGGCGCCGTTGCCGCTTTCCTTGGCGAACGGCAGGAAGCCGACCTCGTTCTCGACCTGGACCATGATCACGGTGCGCGCGTCGCCGTCGGCCGCGCGCAAGTGCCGCATCAGCGCCGCGAACGCGCGCGCGTCGGCATCGCGCGCTTCGGCGGAGAAGGCGGAGATGATCTCCTGCGCCCGGCCGTCGGCGCCCACGGTGCGCGCGAACCGCGTGGCGTCGCGCTTGACCCAGCTAGGCACGTAGCTCGACATCGAGTTCTTCCACGTGCCGAACCACAGCAGCACCAGCCGCATGTCGTGCGCGCGGGCATCCTCGAGCAGCCCGTCGACGGTGGTGAAGTCGAAACGACCCTCTTCGGGCTCGACCAGCTCCCAGTAGACCGGCGCGAGCACGGTGTTGAGGTGCATCGCCTGCAGCCTGGGCCAGTGCGCGCGCATCGCCGCGCGGCTCGACGCCTCCGAGTTGCCCAGCTCGCCGCCGAGCACCAGAAACGGCGCGCCGTCGAGCGTAAGCTGCATCGCCTCGCCGCGCTTTTCGAGACGCGGAATGCTCTCGGCGGTGGCGGGGGCGGCCATCAGCATCGCGAGGATGAACGCTACCAATCCCCGCATCGCCCCTCCCATCTCGTTCGTCATCCCCGCGAACGCGGAACCTGTTTGTGGTTCCCGTTTCGCGCAGGGATCGCAGAGATAGCAGAGAATCGCGGAGAAGAACGCCCTCCCTGCGGTCTCTGCTTCCTCTGCGCCCTCTGCGCGAACCCCTTCTTAAGGCGTTCCCGCGTTCGCGGGAATGACGAGAGCGGGCAACAGATCGACCCGCGCGAAATCGGCGAACAGCGCGTCGAACAGCAGCGCGCGGTGGCACTCGACGGCGTTGCGCTCGTAGCACAGCAGCGCCACGCGCTTGCCCTCGCCGAGGTCGCGCAGCTCGGCCATCTGCGCCAGCGCTTCGGGCAGCTCGAGCTGGCCGGCATAGACCCGCGACAACTCCGCATAATCCCCCCGCCGCGCCGCCGCGCGGCCCTCGGCGGGCGTGCCGAGCTGCTTGAAGTGCCGGTACCCGATCCCCGCCTCCTCGACCGCGGCCCTCAGCGAGTTCTTCGAGAACCCCGGCCGACGCGACAGCGGCAGGTAGCGGATGTCCGCCAGCACCTCGACCCCGGCCTCGCGCAGCGTCGCGATGACCGCGCCTTGCGTCGCCTGCTCGTAGCCGATGGTGAAGAGGGTTCGCGCCGCCACCCTCCCCCAACCCCGTCATCCTGAACTTGTTTCAGGATCCATTGTGCCGCAAGCGCGGAACATGCCGGCATGCGCGGCATTGCGGCCCGGCTTGCGCAACATCGCGGCGAGACAGCTCCCGGACCGACAGCGCCGTCCGTGCGGAGAAATGGACCCTGAAACAAGTTCAGGGTGACGAAGAAGGCGGCGACAGCGGCAGGTAGCGGATGTCCGCCAGCACCTCGACTCCCGCCTCGCGCAACGCCGTAACCACCGCCGCCTGCGTCGCCTGCTCATAGCCGATGGTGAAGAGGGTAGGCATGCGTCGGGCGCTAATCCCACCCATTGATACCCGGGAGCAGCAGTATCAACGTGCCCGCGGCTGACAGAAATAGTCCCACGGCCCAGACCACCATATGCCAGTAACCCCAAGGTTGCTTCTTTGCGTCGTAAGCGTCGCGCTCTTGTCCGAGGCTATCTATTTTACCGTCACGGATACCTTTGAAGGCGTATAATCCCATCATCCAAGCGACGAAGATCAGAATTGCCGAAAATAGAATTGAAGATGCCATCACAACGGCAGATTATCGTGCTTCTTCCACGGGTTCTCCAGCCGCTTGTTGCGCAGCTTCCTTAACCCCAACGCGATCCGCCGCCGCGTCGAATGCGGGTAGATCACCTCGTCGATGTACCCGCGTGAGGCCGCCACGAACGGGTTCGCGAACCGCTCCTCGTACTCGCGCGTCTTCTCCGCGATCGCCTCCGGCGACAGGCCGCGGAAGATGATCTCGACCGCGCCTTTCGCTCCCATCACCGCGATTTCGGCGGTCGGCCAGGCGTAGTTCAAGTCGCCGCGCAAGTGCTTGCTGGCCATGACGTCATACGCGCCGCCGTAGGCCTTGCGGGTGATCACGGTGATCTTGGGCACGGTCGCCTCGGCGTAGGCGAACAGCAGCTTGGCGCCGTGCTTGATGATGCCGCCGTGCTCCTGCGCCGTGCCGGGGAGGAAGCCGGGGACGTCGACGAACGTCAGGATGGGAATGCCGAACGCGTCGCAGAACCGCACGAAGCGCGCGGCCTTGCGCGAAGCGTTGATGTCCAGGACCCCGGCGAGCACCATCGGCTGGTTGCCGACCACGCCCACCGTGCGCCCCTCAACCCGGCCGAAGCCGCAGATGATGTTGGCGGCGTGCGCCGGGGCGATCTCGAAGAACTCGCCCTCGTCGAGCACCTTCCGGACCAGTTCGTGCATGTCGTAGGGCTGGTTGGCGTTGGCCGGGATCAGCGTGTCGAGGCTGTCCTCGATGCGGTCCCACGGGTCGTCGCACGGCAGCTCGGGCACGCCCGAGCGGTTGTTCTCGGGCAGCAGCGAGATGAACTCGCGCGCGGCCATCAGCGCCTCGATGTCGTTCTCGAACGCGAGGTCGGCGACGCCGGTCTTGGTCGTATGGGTGACCGCCCCGCCGAGCTCCTCCTGCGTCACCACCTCGTTGGTGACCGTTTTCACCACGCCCGGCCCGGTGACGAACATGTAGCTCGAATCCTTCACCATGAAGATGAAGTCGGTCATCGCCGGCGAATAGACCGCCCCACCCGCGCACGGGCCCATGATCAGCGAAAGCTGGGGGATGACGCCGCTCGCCAGCACGTTGCGCTGAAAGACCTCGGCATAGCCGGCGAGGCTGGCCACGCCTTCCTGGATGCGGGCGCCGCCGCTGTCGTTGAGGCCGATCACCGGCGCGCCGACCTTCATCGCCATGTCCATGACCTTGCAGATCTTCTGCGCGTGGCGCTCGCTGAGCGAGCCGCCGAACACGGTGAAATCCTGGCTGAACACGTAGACCAGCCGGCCGTCGATCGTGCCCGAGCCGGTGACCACGCCGTCGCCGGGGATGCAGTTCTTCTCCATCCCGAAGTCGGTGCAGTTGTGCTCGACGTACATGTCGAGCTCCTCGAAGCTGCCCTCGTCGAGCAGCACCTCGATGCGCTCGCGCGCGGTCAGCTTGCCTTTCGCATGCTGCGCCGCGAGCCGCTTCTCGCCCCCGCCCAGCCGCGCCCCCGCACGGCGGCGTTCGAGCTCTTCGATGTTGGCGGACACTAAGCCGCCTTGAGCGAGGCGATCGGCAAGTCGATGGCTTCAAGGCTGCTCAGGTCGAGCTTGCCGGAAGCTCCGTCGATGTCGAACCCGACGACATTGCCGGCCGCGTCCAAATCCACATTCAGCCCGGTGGCCACCTCCCGCGTCTCCGCAGAAGCTCCCGTGCCCAGCTCGATATAAAGGCTGTCCGTCTCCGGATAATAGTGAAGCTTCATGGTTCGTCCTCGCGAAAACCGCGGTCCAAGAATGCGTTGTGGATGGTTTCGCCATCCGCGAGTGTCACGACACGCAAAATGCGCGTTTCTTCCTCGCCTGGCAAGTTGACCCGGCCCCAGTGGCGGATTCGACCGTCGGGCTGGGCGATCGCCTCAAGCGGATGGGCCAGCACGGCACGACACAACGGGACTGTGAGGTAGGGCCGTTTTCGCAGCACCTGTTCGTCAAAATAGCGTGTGGTGCTCATTTCAGCAGCACCAGCTCTTCGGCCATCGTCGGGTGGATCGCCACGGTGGCGTCGAAGTCGGCCTTGGTCAGCCCGGCCTTCACCGCCACCGCCGCCGCCTGCATGATCTCGGCCGCCTCGGGCCCGATCATGTGGATGCCGACGACGCGCTCGGTCTCGCCTTCGCAGATCATCTTGTAGAGCGAGCGCTCGTTGCGCCCGGCGAGGACGTTCTTCATCGGCCGGAAGTCCGCCTGGTAGACCTTGATCGTGCCGAGCGTGTTGCGCGCCTGGCCTTCGGTCAGGCCGACGCCGGCGAGCGGCGGGTGGCTGAACACAGCGCTCGGCACGCACGCATAGTCGACCGTCGCCGGCTTGCCGCCGAACACCGTGTCGGCGAACGCCTGGCCCTCGCGGATCGCCACCGGGGTGAGCTGGATGCGGTCGGTGACGTCGCCGATGGCATAGATGCTCTCGACGCTGCTCCGGCTGTAGGCGTCGACCGCGATCTCGCCCTTGTCGCCGAGCTTGACCCCGACTTCGGCGAGGCCGAGGCCTTCGCTGTTGGGCAGGCGGCCGGTGGCGAACATCACCGCGTCGACCTCGAGGTCCTCGTGGCCGGTCATCGCCACCCTGAGCGCGCCGCTGGCGGTCTTCTCGATGCCGCGGAAGCTGGCGTTGAAGCGGAACTGGATGCCTTTCATCAGCGAGATCTGCAGCAGCCGGTCGCGCAGCGCCTCGTCGTAGCCGCGCAGCAGCTTGTCGCTGCGGTTGATGATCGTCACGTGGGTGCCGAACTCGTTGAAGATGCCGGCGAACTCGTTGGCGATGTAGCCGCCGCCGGCGATCAGGATGCGCCGGGGCAGCGCCTCGAGGTGGAACGCCTCGTTCGAGGTGATGCCGAGCTCGTTCCCCGGGCAGTCGGGGACGTGCGGACGCGCGCCGGTGGCGATCAGGATGTATTTCGCGGTGACCTTGCGGCCGTCGCCCAGCGTCACTTCGTGCGGGCCGGTGACGGTGGCGCGCTGGTGGACGATCTCGACTTTGTGGTTCTCGAGCGTCTGGGTGTAGAGGCCGTTGAGGCGGTCAACGTCGGCCAGCACGTTGTCGCGCAGCGTCGCCCAGTCGAACCGCGGGTTGTCGACCGTCCAGCCGAAGTTCTTGGCGTCCTGCAGGTCCTCGGCGAAGTGCGCGCCGTAGACGAGCATCTTCTTGGGCACGCAGCCGCGGATGACGCAAGTGCCGCCGACGCGGTGCTCCTCGGCGACGGCCACTTTGGCGCCATAGGCGGCCGCGACGCGGCTCGCGCGCACGCCGCCCGAGCCGGCGCCGATGGTGAACAGGTCGTAGTCGTAGTGGGCCATGAGCGCGCTCCCGCTGGAGCGGCGCATATGGCGGGCGCGGCGGCAGGGAGCAACCACGCCTCTCCAATCCGCGTGAGTCCCTGCCCAGGCAGGGACCTCAGGCCGCAGGCGTGCCGGCCGCGGCCTGGGGCCCCAGCTTTCGCTGGGGCTCACACGTAAGCGATTCAGGCCTGAACGGCTTGCGGACGGCCCGGCCGGCCGCGGCCGCGGCGGCGGTTGCCGCCGGTGCCGCTGCCCTGCTTGAAGCCGCCGGCGCCGGGCTTGGCCTGGCCGTGCCGGCGGCGGTCGCCCTGCCCCGAACCGTCATGCTTGCGCGGCTCGACCCGGACCTCGCCGCGCGCGTCGCGCTGCGCCTCGGTGCGGGTGTCGCGCCGCGGCGGCTGGCCGCGGCCGCCGCGCGGGTTGCCGCGCGGGCCGCGGACCGGCTCGGCATGTTGCGCCACGATCGCCACCTCGGCGCGCAAGCCCTCGGGCAGCGGCACCTGGTCGAGCGTCACGCGGGTGAGCTTCTGGATGTCGCGCAAGTAATCGCGCTCGTCCTGCGCGCAGAAGCTCAGCGCCACGCCTTCGCGGCCGGCGCGCGCGGTGCGGCCGATGCGGTGGACGTACTGCTCGGCGACGTTGGGCAGCTCGAAGTTGATCACGTGGCTGACGCCGGAGACGTCGATGCCGCGCGCGGCGATGTCGGTCGCGACGAGCACGCGCACGCTGCCCTGCTTGAACTCGCCGAGCGCCTTCTCGCGCTGCGGCTGGCTCTTGTTGCCGTGGATCGCGTTGGCGCGGATGTTCGACTGGACGAGCTTCTTCACCACCCGGTCGGCGCCGTGCTTGGTGCGGGTGAAGATCAGCACGCGGTCCATCTCGCCCGACTGCAGGCCCTTGCGCAGCGCCAGCGTCAGCAGCGCCTGCTTCTCGGCCTGGCCGACGAAGCAGACGTACTGCGAGACGCGCTCGGCGGTGGTCGCCTGCGGCGCGACCGAGACGTGCGCCGGGTCGGTCAGGTACTGCGCCGCGAGCTGCTTGATCGCGTTCGGCATCGTCGCCGAGAAGAACAGCGTCTGGCGCTTCTCCGGCAACATCCGCACGATCGCCTTGAGCGCGTGGATGAAGCCGAGGTCCATCATCTGGTCGGCTTCGTCGAGCACGAGGATCTCGACCTCGCTGAGGTCGAGCGCGCGCTGCTCGCACAAGTCGACCAGCCGGCCGGGCGTGGCGATCAGGATATCGACCCCGCGCGCCACGTCCTGGCGGTTCTTGCCGACCGAGGTGCCGCCGAACACGGTGACCACCTTGAGGTGCGAGAACTTGCCGTACTCGCGCGCGCTGTCGGCGATCTGCCCGGCGAGCTCGCGCGTCGGGGCAAGCACCAGCATGCGGCAGGTGCGCGGGCGCGGCCGCTTGTCGGCGGCGACCAGGCGGTCGATCGACGGCAGCACGAACGCGGCGGTCTTGCCGGTGCCGGTCTGGGCGATGCCGAGCAGGTCGCGGCCCTGCAGCACGTGCGGGATGGCCTGCGTCTGGATCGGCGTCGGCGCGTCGTAGCCCTTGAGCTCGAGCGCCTGGAGGACGGGCTGCGACAGCCCGAGTGTTTCGAAAGTCATGTGTGGTTTCAAACTCGCAATATGTGCGACGACGGCGCGCGCAGAACGGCGCGTCGAAGCGGGTTCTGACGACCCGCGTGAAAGGGAAGCCCTTGGAAAAACGACCGAAGCGAGCCGGGGCAGGCCCAAGAGACTCAGGACCGCCAGTTCACGCTGCTATGCGCTTCGATGGCCGCGATGTGGGGGCGAAACCGGGGAATGTCAATCGATTGTTGCGCTGCACCGTAAGCTTTGGTCAACTTCTCGAGGCGCCCTAGCCGGCCACCGCGGCGATGATGTTGGCGAGGTCGGCGTCGGAGAACGGCTTGGCCAGCCGCGGCACGTCGAGGTCGACCCCTTCGGGCAGGTCGGCATAGCCCGAGACGATGATCGCGATCAGCCCCGGATGCGCCGCCTGCGCCTGCGCGACCAGCTCGCCGCCGGTCATCCCCGGCATCGCGTAGTCGGTCAGCAGCAGGTCGACCGGATGCTCGGCCAGCTGGACCAGCGCGTCGGGGCCCGAATGCGCCTGCAGCACCTCGTGGCCGATGTCGCCCAGGATCGTCGCGGTGTTGAGCAGCACGATCGGGTCGTCGTCGACCGCCAGCACGCGCAGCTTGCGCGTGGCCGGGGGCGCCGCGTCGTCATCGGCCGCTTCCGCGCGGGCCGTCGCTTGCGCCACCGGCAGCCACAGCTCGGCCCGGGTGCCCTTGCCCGGCTCGCTCGCCAGCACGAACCGGCCGCCGCACTGCTCGACCATGCCCTGCACCATCGGCAGCCCCAGCCCGGTGCCCTTGCCGACGCCCTTGGTGGTGAAGAACGGGTCGGCGGCGCGGGCGAGCGTGGCTTCGTCCATCCCGCTGCCTTCGTCCTCGACCGTCAGGCAGACGAAGCGGTTGCCCTCGCCGTCGCTGGTCTCGGCCGCCTTGAGCACGATCGTGCCGCCCTCGGACATCGCGTCGCGGGCGTTGACGACCAGGTTCAGCAGCGCCAGCTCGAGTTGGGCGCGGTCGGCCATGACGGGCGGCACCGCCAGCGGAAAGCGGGTCGAGATGAAGATGTTCGGCCCGATCGTGCGGCCGAGCAGCTCGGCCATTGCGCGCACCGAGGCGATCACGTCGACCGGCTCGAGCTGCAGCTCCTGCTTGCGAGCGAAGGCGAGCATCCGCTGGGTCAGCGTCGCCCCGCGCCGCGCCGCCTGCATCGCGTTGTCGAGGAACCGGGTGACGTCCTCGCCTTGCGCCAGGCGCCGCTGGGCCAGCCCGAGGCTGCCCATGATCGCCGCCAGCAGGTTGTTGAAGTCGTGCGCCACGCCGCCGGTCAGCTTGCCGATCGCCTCCATCTTCTGCGCCTGGAAGAACTGCTCGCGCGACTGCTCGAGCGCTTCCTGCGCCCGCTTTCGCTCGGTCAGGTCGCGGGTGATCTTGGTGAAGCCGAGCAGCGCGCCGTCGTCGCCGCGGATCGGGTCGATCACCACGTTGGCCCAGAACCGGCTGCCGTCCTTGCGCATGCGCCAGCCCTCGGCCTCGAAGCGGCCTTCGTTGCGGGCGGTGTCGAGCGCGGTGGCGGGGACGCCGGCCGCGCGGTCCTCGGGCAGGTAGAATTCGGAGAAGTGCCGGCCGATGATCTCGTCGGCGGTGTAGCCCTTGAAGCGCTCGGCGCCGGCGTTCCAGCTCGACACGTAGCCTTCGGGGTCGATCATGTAGATGGCGTAGTCGGTGACGCCCTGCACCAGCCGTCGGAACCGCTCCTCGCTGCGCCGCAGCGCCTGCTCGGCGGCGTGCCGCTCGGTCAGGTCGCGGATGACCTTGGCGAAGCCGACGTGCTCGCCGCGCTCGTCGCGGATCGGGTCGATGGCGATGCTGGCCCAGAAGCGGGTGCCGTCCTGGCGCACGCGCCAGCCTTCGGCCTCGAACCGGCCCTCGCTCAGCGCGATGCGCAGCGATTGCTCGGGCACGCCGGCCTCGCGGTCCTCGTCGGTGTAGAAGCGCGAGAAGTGCTCGCCGATGATCTGGATCGCGCTGTAGCCCTTGAGCCGCTCGGCGCCCGGGTTCCAGCTCGTGACCACGCCGGTCGGGTCGAGCATGTAGATCGCGTAGTCGACGACGCTCTGGACGAGGAGATCGGCCCGGTTCGGCGACGCAACGCTATCTGGCAACAAGGTAGGCGACCCCCCGGAAAGCCCAGCTAACGCAGGATTCAAGGGCGCGGTTCCCCCGATCGTTAACCGTTCCTTTCAACCAAACGCCTTTTCTTTTGGCGATAGCGTGCCCCCGGCCGCGGCGCGGCGGCCGGCGCGGGGTTCTGCAAAACCGCGCCGGCCGGCCGCTCCGCGGTTGATTCCGCACGGCTTTTCCCTAGACCGGAAGGGCAGCGTCAGGGGGTCCGAAGCTTGATCGAGATCGAAGTCCAGAACGAGACCCACCAGACCCAGGTGCGCCTGAAGTTCCTCGTCGTCCCGCGCATCGGCGAAGGGCTGCGGCTGCAGGAGCCCGACGGCTCGTGGGCTTCGTACGACGTGCTCGACCTGTGGTATCAGCGCGCCGAGTTCGGCGGCGTGTGGGTGCCCTACATCCACGTCCGCATGACGCCGCCGAGCGAGGACTTCGGCGCCGTGCTGCGGCCCGATTTCGGCAAGAACCGCGCCGAAGGGGAGTAGCCCGCACCGGCCGGGCGCGGTCAGGCGGCAGGCAGCGTGCGGCAGGGTCCGGTGCCCTTTCATCCCTCGAGCGCCCGGTAGAAGATCAGCGCGTCGACATAACCGTCCGCCGGGTGGAGGAAGCCTCCCGGTATCCGGCCAATCTCGCGGAAGCCGAGCGAGCGCCACAGCGCCGCGGCCCGCGCGTTGGTGCTGGCGACGAAATTGAACTGCATCCCGCGGTATCCGCGTTCGCGGGCCCGGCGGAGCGAATCCCGACACATCGCGGTGGCGATGCCCTTGCCCGCGGCATTCGCGGCGGTGACGTAGCCGCAATTGCACACGTGGGCGCCGCCGCCGGCCTGGTTGGGCCGCAGGTAATAGGTGCCGAGCACGGCGCCGCCCTGCTCGGCGACGAAGGTCTCGCGCCGCTCGCCGAACCAATAACCGAGCGCGGCGCCGCGGCTCATGTCGCGCTCCAGCGCGTAGGTTTCGCCCGCGCGGATGACCGGCTCGAGAATGCGCCAGATCGCCTCGCGGTCGGCGGGGGCGGCCGGCCTGATGCGCAGGTCCGCCGCTACTCCCGCCACACCGTCACGTCCGAGCTTCCGGTGCTGCCGAAGCCTTCGGTGGCCATCACCTGGTAGTTCATCCGGCCGAGCGCCATGCCGAGCGCGCGCCACGCCTTCACGTGGTTGGCGAACGTGATCGTCGCGTCGCCGCCGGTCGGCCGCCGCGAGCGGCGCACGCTCCAGTACTGGTCGAACGTGGCGGTGCCGCGGATCGACGGCTGGCGGACCCGCCGGGTGCGGTAGATGTCGTACGTCCCGCCGTCGGTCGCCACCATCCCCAGCGCGCGCGCATCCGGGCCCGGGGGCTTGAAGGCGCTGCCCCAGCTGTCGACCACGTAGTATTCGATCAGCGGGCCGGTCGACCAGCCGTAGAGCGCCAGATAGCTGTTCGCGCCCGCCTCGAACGCCGCCGCGCGATAGCCGAGGGTGCGCCGCGACGAGCCCTTGCGCCAGCCGACCCCGACGACGAGGTTCTCGCCGCGGCCCAGGCGGTAGCGGCTGGTGTAGCGGCCGCGCTCCGCCAGCGTCATGCAGGCGTCGCCGGCGCTCTTCCAGAAGGTGTAGAACAACCCGCGGTGCGTGCCGGTGCCGTTGCGACACACCTCCACCGGCGCGGCGGACGAGGAGGCGCCGAGCAGGAGGGCGAGGACGCCGCCGGCCAGCGCGCGGCGGTTCACGCCAACCCTTCCTCGGTGCGGCAGCCTCGCCTCAGCGTGATCAAACTCCCTCCGAAGCGCACATTTTACCTCGCCCCTTCCATCCTTCGGTATAGATTGCGGCGTTGCGCCGGTTCGCGAGCAGGTACACGGTCAGTTGAAACTCGCGCTGCACTTGCAGAGCCTACCGGGTTCCCGCTTTCGCGGGAATGACGAAGAAGGGGAGATCGACCCGCAACGGGTTCAGCCTCTTCACTTCAACCCCGCCGCCTGCAGCAGCGCCGCGGTGCTGGCATCGAAGCTGCCGCCGCCCTGGTCGATCGATTTGGCAATTTCCTTGCCCAGCTCGACGCCGAACTGGTCGAACGGGTTGATCCCCATCAGCACCGCGCCCGCGAAGGTGCGGTGCTCGTGGAAGGCGATCAGCGCGCCGAGGGTGGCGGCGTCGAGGTCGTCGACGAGGATCGTCGCCGAGGGGCGGTCGCCGGGATAGGCGCGCGCCGGGTCGTCGCCGGCGCGGCCGGCCATCAGCGCGGCGCCTTGCGCGAAGCAGTTCTGCAGCAGGATCCGGTGGTGCGCGGGGTCGAGCGCGTCGCCGGGCGCGATGCTGGCGATGAACTCGACCGGCACGAGGTGCGTGCCCTGGTGGAGCAGCTGGAACACCGCGTGCTGCGCGTCGGTGCCGACGCCGCCCCAGGTGATCGGCGCGGTCGGGCCGGCGGGCGCGCCGTCCACAGTGACCGACTTGCCGTTCGATTCCATCTCGAGCTGCTGGAGGTAGCTCGGCAGCAGCCGCAGGCGCTCGTCGTAGGCGAACACGGCGCGCGTCTCGGCGCCCTTGAGCCGGGCGTAGAGCAAGTCGGCGAAGGCGGCGCGCAAGCACAGGTTGGCGCGGCCGTCGCTGTCGCGGAAATGCGCGTCCATCGCCGCGGCGCCGGCCAGCATGGCCTCGAAATCCTCCCAGCCGATGGCAAGAGCGACCGGGAAACCTATGGAAGACCACAGCGAATAGCGCCCGCCGACGCTTTCGGCGAACGGCAGCACGCGGGTCTCGTCGACGCCCCATTCGACCGCTTTCCCGGGGTCGGCGGTCAGCGCGATCACCCGCCCGTAGGCATCGGCCACGCCGTTGTCGCGCAGCCACGCCAGCGCGCTGTCGGCGTTGGTCATCGTCTCGATGGTGGTGAAAGTCTTCGACGCCACCGCGACCAGCGTCGTCGCCGGATCGCACTTCGCGAACGCCTCCTCCAGCGCCACCCCGTCGACGTTCGAGACGACATGGACCTCGACGCGGGCCAGGTCGCGCGCCAGCGCGTCGACCGCCAGCGCCGGGCCGAGCGCCGAGCCGCCGATGCCGATGTGGATGAGGTGCTCGACCTCGCCGAGCGCGCCCTCGTGGATCGCCGCGACCAGCAGCCGCATCCGCTCGCGCAGCGCGGCGGCTTCCTCGACGCTCGCCGCCGGCCCGACCCCGCGCAGCGCGGTGTGCCCGGCGGCGCGCTGCTCGCTGGGGTTGACCACCTCGCCGGCGAACAGCTTGCGGCGGGCCTCGGCGAACCCGGCGGCCTCGGCCAGCGTCTCGAACCCGGCGAGCAGCTCGTCGGTCAAATGCATCTTGGACCAGTCGAACAGCATGCCGCCCTCGGCCAGCTCGAGCCGGGCCGACAGCCTGGCGACCCGCTCCGGATCGGCCGCGAACAGCGCGGCGAGCGTCTCCGGGCCGGCCGCCAGACGGTCCCACGCCGCCTGGCGCGCGCCGTCATCCCCCGCGTGTCGAGCGTTCAACGGTGTTTCCCCTTTCCTGCCGGCGGCCAACCGGGTTAGGGCGTCTCGCCATGGCCGTGTCAACCGAACCGATGAGCGAAGCGCCTCCGCTCGACCCCGCCGCCCCCGTCGCGGCGGACAAGCCGAAGACGGACGAAGGCAGCTTCGTCTGGTTCCTCGTCAAGCTCGTGGTCGCGGTCGTGCTGTTCCGCACGCTGCTGTTCACCAGCTTCATGATCCCCAGCGAATCGATGATGCCGCGGCTGCTGACCGGCGACTACCTGTTCGCTGCCAAGTGGCCCTACGGCTACTCGCGCGCCTCGCTCCCGTTCGACCTCGACGTCGGCGGCGGGCGCCTGTTCGGCGATCTGCCCGCGCGCGGCGACGTGGTCATCTTCAAGCACCCGGTCGACCGCAGCGACTACGTCAAGCGGGTCATCGGCCTGCCCGGCGACACCGTGCAGATGGTCGCCGGCGTGCTGCACCTGAACGGCGTGCCGGTGCAGAAGCGGCGGATCGCCGATTTCGTCGTCCCGATCGCGGCCGACGAAGGCTGCCGCGGGGTGCGCTTCACCCGCAAGCTCGCCGGCGGCGGCTTCGCCTGCAGCTACCCGCAGTTCCGCGAGACGCTGCCCGGCGGGGCCAGCTACAACGTCCTCGACCTCGGGCTGCTGCCGCAGGACACCACGCCGCCGGTCGTGGTGCCCGAGGGCCGGCTGTTCCTGATGGGCGACAACCGCGACAACTCGCTCGACAGCCGCTTCCCGGCGGTCGCCCAGCAGGGCATCGGCCTGGTCCCGGTCGACAACGTGGCCGGGCAGGCGAGCTTCATGTTCTTCTCGACCTCGAGCAGGTGGGGCTCGCCGTCGACCTGGCTCTCGGGGATCCGCTGGCGCCGCATGGGACGCGCCATTTGAGCGACAAGGGCGTTTCGCTCGGCCGCGACACGCGCGCCTGGCTCGAGGGCCTCGGCTTCGAGGTCGCCAACGAGAGCCTGTGGCTCGAGGCGCTGACCCACGGTAGCACCGGCGCCGGGTTCAACTACGAGCGGCTCGAGTTCCTCGGCGACCGCGTCCTCGGCCTCGCGATCGCCGGCTGGCTCTACCGCAACAGCAGCGGCTCGGAAGGCGAGCTGGCGCAGCGCCTCAACGCGCTCGTCAGCCGCCAGGTGTGCGCCGCCGTCGCCCGCGAGATCGGCGCCCCGCCGCACGTCCGCCTCGGCAAGCAGGCGCGCGACGACGGCGCCGCCGACAGCGACAACGTGCTCGGCGACGTGACCGAGGCGCTGCTCGGCGCCAGCCTGCTCACCAGCGGCTATCCGGCGACGCGCGACATCGTCTGGCGGCTGTGGCGGGCGCGGGTCGAAAGCGCCGGGCGCACCAAGCACCCCAAGAGCGCGCTGCAGGAATGGGCCGCCGGGTGCAACCGCCGCCCGCCCGAATACGCGCTCGTCGCCCGCTCGGGCCCCGACCACGCGGCGCAGTTCACCGTCCGCGTCGGCGTCCGGAACGTCGGCGAGGTCGAGGCCACCGCCAGCAGCAAGCAGGAGGCCGAAACCGAAGCGGCGCGGCTGTTCATGGAGCGGTACGGGTGATGCAAAAGTGCGGCATCGTCGCGGTGATCGGCGCGCCCAACGCGGGCAAGTCGACGCTGGTCAACCAGCTGGTCGGCCAGAAAGTCGCGATCACCTCGGCCAAGGCGCAGACCACCCGCGCCCGCCTGCTCGGCATCGCGCTGGCCGACGAGACGCAGATCATCCTCGCCGACACCCCGGGCATCTTCGCGCCCCGGCGCCGGCTCGACCGGGCGATGGTCCACGCCGCGTGGGAAGGAGCGCAGAGCGCCGACGCGATCGTGCTGGTGGTCGATCCCGTAAAGCAGCGCCGACACGAGCTCGAGCCGCTGCTGGAGGCGCTCAGGGACCGCCCCGAGCGCAAGCTGCTCGCGCTCAACAAGGTCGACGCCAGCGCCAAGGAGCCGCTGCTGGCGCTGGCGCAGGATCTCACCGCCAAGGTCGAGTTCGCCGAGGTGTTCTTCGTCTCGGCGCTGACCGGCGACGGGGTGCCCGAGCTCAAGGCGCACCTCGCCGCGCTGATGCCCGAGGGGCCGTGGCACTACCCCGAGGACCAGGTCTCCGACGCCTCCGAGCGCCTGCTCGCCGCC
Organism: Croceibacterium sp.; assembly: GCA_035626815.1. GTDB lineage: Bacteria > Pseudomonadota > Alphaproteobacteria > Sphingomonadales > Sphingomonadaceae > Croceibacterium_A. Next base: position 11,046 of record DASPMY010000062.1, on the reverse strand, counting down.
GAGGTCACCCGCGAGCAGCTCTACCAGCAGCTCCACGAGGAGCTGCCCTACGACAGCGCGGTGCGGCCCGAGAGCTATACCCAGCGCAAGGACGGCAGCGTCGAGATCCACCAGCAGATCGTCGTCGGCCGCGACAGCCAGAAGCCGATCGTGCTCGGGCGTCGCGGCGCCCGCATCAAGGCCATCGGCGAGGCCGCGCGCACCGAGCTGAGCGCGATGCTGGGCGTGCCGGTGCACTTGTACCTGCACGTCAAGGTCGACGAGAAGTGGGCCGAAAGCCGCGAGATCTACGAGGAGATGGGGCTGGACTGGGTCCGCTGAGGCCTATTCGGCCGCTTCGCTCAGCGCATGGCCGGCGAGCACGTCGGCGATCCCGGCCATGGCCTGCTCGAGCGTCGCCGCCAGCGCCTCGTCGTCGAGCCGCGACCAGGCGACGAACTGCGGCATCGACGGGCCGATCCGCAGCGTCCCGCCCCAGTTGCCGTCGGCGTCGCGCACGCTCTTGACCGGCTGTCCCAGCCGCAGCCCGGCGAGCGCCAGCGAGCGGTGCAGCCGCTGGGCGTCGTCGAACGTGCGCGCTTGCGGCAGGCGGCTGACGTCGAGCGTGGCCAGCGTGCGCATCTCGATCGGGTGCTCGCGCGCCTCGCCCTCGTGCCCGGGCGAGAACGGCTCGACCCGCTCGAGCCCGAGCGGCTCGATCACCCGGCGCGCCAGCGCGCGCTGGAAGGCCTCGACCGTGCGCTCGACTTGCGCCGCGGGCAGCGCCTGGAAGCGCTCGAGCTCGAAGATCGCCGCCTCGAGCCGCAGCCACAGCCCGGGATTGTCCTCCTCGGCGAGTTGCTCGCGCCCCGGCCACCCGTCGGGCCATTCGGCGCGGCGCGAGATCTCGGCCAGCCCGGCCGGCAGCGGCCCGGTGCTGTCGGCGACCGCCGGCGGGACCAGCGCGAAGCCGCTGAACGGCGGGCCGCCCATGAACTTCGAACCGGTCAGGAACACGATCGCGCCGCGGTCGAGATAGGCGTGCAGCGCCTCGCTGGTGATCCGCGCCTGGCACGCGTCGACCACCAGCGACACCGCGTCGCCGTGCTCCGCCAGCAGCCGGTCGATCTCCGGCAGCTCGGGCAGGATCAGCCCGGTCTTGGAGCCGTGGACGACGTGCACCAGCGCCCGCCGGCCCATCGCCCGCGCCGCGGCGATCTCGCCGCGGATACCGGCCGCGATCGTCGCGCTGTCGTGCGCCAGCCCTTCGGCGCAGCGCACCGGGATGTCGACCAGGCTGACCTGCTCGAGCCCGGCGACGCGCGCCCCGGCGGTGACGGCGACGCCGCGGCCGGTGACCGGCGCGAAGAACATCCCGTGCGCCGACAGGCGGCAGCCGCTGCCGACCTCGTCCGCGCCGAGCAGGATGTTGTGCACCGCGACCGGCGCCTCGGCGGCGCTTGCCGCGAGCGCGACGTATTCGAGATCGGTGCCCGACGGGGCGAACACGATGCGGCAGGCGTCCGGCAGGCGATAGGCGGCGCGGATGCGCTGCCGCAGGCCGTCGAGCCGCTCGCCGTAGCCCGCCCGCGGCGCGGCGGCGAGCTCGACTGTGCGGGCGAACGCCTCGCGCGACATGTCGTTGGCGGTGGACGAGGCGAAGGCGATCGTCCGGCGCGGATAGGGACCGGAGAAATACCGGTTCAGGCCGGACGCCGGGTCGAGCACGATACGCTCGTCGCCGCCGCTCGCCAGCAGCCGCACCGCCTCGCGCGCGGGGGCGTCCAGCACCACGTCCGGGGAAAAGTCAGGCAAGCCGAAAGGGCTCATCGTCGGGTCGTTCGCCATTCGACTTGGAAGCTGCAACGGGCGGCCCTATGGGGCGCGCCAGTCGCAATTGGAAGGACTTTCGTGAGCCAACAGATCAGGCCGCTGCGGATCGATCCAGCGGTTAAGGAGCGAGTGCGCATCCTGTTCATCGCCAAGCACGCGCTGTGGGGCGGCGGGCTGCATCCTGAAGACGGGAACCATGCTGTCTACCATGTCGAGATCCGCACCATTTTGGAAGAACTCGGCCTGAACCTCCGGTTAGCGGACCGCTTCGAGGTGCTGTTCGAGCGGCCGGAGGTGGACTTCGTGTTCCCGCTGCTCAACCGCGCGGGGTTCTTCAACTCGGAGATGCTCGGACCGCTGCTGTGCACCCGCCTCGGGCTGCCGTTCCTCGGCGCCAGCCCGATCCTGCGCGGCCTGAGCGACGACAAGCACCTCGCCAAGCGCGCGGCGCAGGCCGCCGGGGTGCCGACCGCGCCGTGGGCCGTCTATCGCCGCGGCGCGCCGGTGCTCGAGGCGGCGTGCCCGCCGGCCGCGCGCTGGGTCATCAAGCCGAACGCCAGCTCGGCCAGCTGGGGCGTCGGCGACGCGACCGACTGGGCCGGCGTGCGCGACGCGATCGGGCGCATCCACGCCGAAGGCCACGACGCGATAGTCGAGCCGTTCCTCGAGGGCAGCGACGTCGAGGTTCCGGTCATCACCATCGGCGAGCCGGTGATCCTGCCCAAGATGATCTTCCGCCAGGCCGATCCGGCGCACTTGCGGACCTACTACGAGAAGCGCGACCTGGTCGACCGCAGCGCCAAGTACTCGCTCGACCCGTTCGAGGACGCGGCGCTGTCCGAGACGATCTCCGACTACACCCGCCGGCTCTATGCCGAGTACCGTCCGTTCGACTACGGCCGGTTCGAGTTCCGCGTCAACGAGGACAGCGGCGAGGTCACCTTCCTCGAGGTCAACCTCAACTGCAACTTGTGGTCGGAGAAAGTCTTCGGCCGCGCCGCGCGGCTCGCCGGGCTGAGCCATCCCGAGCTGATCGAGACGATCCTCGCCGATTCGCTCAGGCGCAACGGGCTGATGGGCTGAGCCGCCGGCCGCGCCCGCGCGCGGGCTAGCCAAGCGGCGCGGCGGGCGTATCATCGGCCGGCACTGCGAGAAGGAAGAGCGATGCCGGGCCAGCTGCCGCCGACCAACGACGACCGCGTGATCTGGGACCTGTGGGAAGCCCAGTTCCGCCTGCCGGTGATGACGGTGGCCGACGAGCTCGGCGTGTTCCGCGCGCTCGGCGACGCGCCGCTGACGACCGACCAGCTCGCCGGCGGGCTCGGGCTCGACCCGCGCGCGCTCGCCATCCTGCTCGCGGCGCTGGCCTCGTCGGACCTGATCGAGAAGCGCGAGGGCCAGTGGCGCGCGCTGCCGCCGGCGCGGACCTGGCTCCATCCCGAGGCCGAGGGCTACTGGGGCGGGTTCCTGCTGGGCTTCCGCGAGCGCGGGCCGCTGCACGCCCAGCTGCTCGAGGCGATGAAGACCGGCAAGCGGCCCGACAGCTTCCGCTCGGGCGCGCCCGAGTGGGAGCGTGGCGAGATGAGCGCCGAGGCGGCGGCGCGCATCGCCAGCTTCATGCACGCGCATTCGATGGCGCCCGCGCGCGGGGCGGCGGCGCAAGCGGTGTTCGGCGAGGTCGCCCACCTGATGGACGTGGGCTGCGGCTCGGGCGTCTACGGGATCGAGCTCGCCAGGGCCCACCCGGGCCTCAGGGTGACGCTGATGGACCTCGCGGCGATGGCCGACGAGGCCGGCGCCTATGCCGCGCGCGCGGGCGTGGGCGAGCGGGTCGGCACCGCCGGCGTCAACATGTTCACCGAGGACTGGCCGAGCGGGCCCGACGCGCACTTCTTCGCCAACGTGTTCCACGACTGGTCGGTCGAGACCAACCGCCTGCTCGCCGCGAAGAGCTTCGCCGCGCTGCCGAGCGGCGGGCGCATCTTCCTGTCCGAGATCCTGATGGACGACGACGGCACCGGCCCGTGGCACGCCGCCGCGTTCAGCCTGCTGATGCTGGTCGGCACGCTCGGCAAGCAATACTCGCTGCCCGAGTACCGCGACATCCTCGGGAGCGCCGGTTTCGCGCAAGTCGAGGCGGTGCGGACCGGCGGCGGCTACTACTCGCTGGTCAGCGCGGTGAAGCCCTGAACGCTGGCGCTACGCGGCCTTGTCGCGGGCCGTGCCGCAAACGACGCCCTCGATGCGGATGCGGCACTCGACCCCGCCGGGATGGAACTCGACCTCGACCTGCTTGAGCCCGCGCTGGCGGCGCAGCAGCTGGGTGCCCATGCCGACCTTGGCCGGGGGCGCGACCGGGGGCCCGCCGGCCTCGCGCCAGGTGAGCTCGAGCAGACCGTCGCCGTCGCGCGTCCAGCCGAGCTCGACCCGCCCGTCGGGGGCCGACAGCGCGCCGTACTTGGTGGCGTTGGTGCACAGCTCGTGCAGCGCCAGGCTGAGCGGCACGCAGGCGTCGCGCGGCAGCTCGCAGGCCGGGCCGTCGAGCGCGAAGTTGCCCCCGGAGCGGAACGGGGCGAGCGCGTTGTCGATCAGCCGGTGGAGGTCGCACTGGGCGTTCTCGCCGACCGCCAGCAGGTCGGTCGCCCGCTGCAGCGCGCGCATCCGGCCCGACAGCGCGGCCGAGAACTCGTCCGGGCCGCTGTGCCGCGCGGTCAGCACGGCCATCGCGCTGACCGTCGCCAGCATGTTCTTCACCCGGTGCGCCAGCTCGTGGTTGAGCAGCCCCTCGCGGGCCTGCGCCGCCTCGAGCTGGCGGACCAGCCGGCGGGCCATCTCGCCGGTCCACACCAGCGCCGCGCAGGTGACCGCGAACAGCGCCGCGCGCAGCGCGTCGAGCGCGGCGAACGAGAACGCGAACCGCTCGCCGAGGAACGCCCAGTTGGCCGCCACCACCGCCAGCGCGACGACCGCGCTCGCCCAGCGCCAGCCGAGCAGCAGCGCGGCGATCAGCGCGGCGGGGAAATAGGCCAGGAACGGCACCCCGAGGCGGCCCTGGTCGATCGCCAGCCCGAGCGCCGTCGGCAGCGCGACCGCGGCCGCGCTCCACCCGAGCCCGCGGAGCGGCGTCACATCCGCCAGGATGACCCGCCTGATGGCAGGTATGCGATCCACGATGACCCCCTACGACCCGAAGCGGGCACCATACGCGCAAACCACCGGGCAACAACTGCGATAGGTTAGGAAATCTGCGCGAATGTTAAGTTTGCCCCGGCCGCGTCGGGCGGCGGGCGGGCGCGCGCGCAAAAAGCGCTGTCCTACAACCCCGCGCCTGCGCCAATGAGCCGAGTCCCCGCCCGCTTTTCGAGGACTCGCCATGCCCGACCGCACCCCCGCCCTCCCCGCCTTCACCCCCGTGCCGCGCGCCAAGGACCGCTCGAACGGGTGGAAGCCCGAGGTCCAGCGCGCCTTCATCGAGGCGCTCGCCGAGACCGGCAGCGTGCGCGCCGCGTGCCGCCGCGTCGGCCGCTCCGACCGCGGCGCCTACCAGCTGCTGCACCACCCCGAGGCCGCCGGCTTCCGCGCCGCGTGGGACGCCGCGCTCGCCTTCGGGGTGCGCCGGATCGAGGACGGGGCGATGGACCGCGCGCTCTACGGCGTCGAGGAGCAGGTGTTCTACCACGGCGAGCTGCGCGCCGTCCGCCGCCGCTTCAACGAGCGGCTGGTGATGTTCATGCTGCGCAACCGCGCCCCCGACCGCTTCGGCGAAGGCAAGTCGAAAGGCCTCAGCGCGCTCGACAAGGCGACGCTGCGCAAGCGCGAGAAGGAATGGCGCGCCGCGTGGGAGGAGGAGCAGCGCCGGCTCGACGATGAACGGCGGCAGCGCACCCACGCCAAGATCGACGCCTGGCTCGGCACCATGCACCGCAACCGGCTCGCGACGATGAGCCCGGCCCAGCGCGAGCGCCAGATCGCCGCCGACGCGCAGGCCCGCGCCGACAAGGCCGCCGGGTGGAGCCCCGGCCTGCCCTATGGCGAGTTCGCCGCCGACGCCGCCGCGCTGCTCCCCCGCTTCGTGGCCGAAGTCGAAGCCCAGTGGCCGCCGCTCGAGCCGTGGGCGTGGGAGGAGCCCGACGACGCCGACCACGCCGCCGACTCCGCTCCCGCGCCCCGCCCAGGCGAGCCCGCGGCGCTGCCCGCGCCGGCGGCGGCGGAGCCCGAGCGCCCCGCCGAACCGGGCGGCCCGCGCGTGCGCACGCTGAAGGACGACGGCTGGTGATCCCCCGCGAGCGCTGACGGCAAGGACGGGCGATTGACGCGCGGGCCGGCGGCGGACACGCTGCCCGCATGTGCAACCTCTACCGCATGACCAGGGCCCACGCCGAAGTCGCCCGCCTGTTCAACGCCGAGCTCGGCCGCATCGGCAACGCCGGGCCGGAAGTCTATCCCGGCCTGCCCGGCCTCGTCGTCGCCCCCCGGCCCGGCGGCGGCCGGCCGGGGCCGCTCGAGCTGCGCTCGATGACCTGGGGCTTCCCGCTGGTGCTCAAGGGCAAAAACGGCCAGCCGCTCAAGCCCAAGCCGATCAACAACGCCCGCGCCGACAAGCTCGACGGCTTCATGTGGCGCTACTCGTTCCAGGAGCGGCGCTGCCTGATCCCGGTCAGCGCCTTCGCCGAGGCCGAGGGCGAGCGCGGCGCCAAGACGCGCACCTGGTTCACCCTGCCCGACCAGGAGGTGTTCGCCGTCGCCGGCCTGTGGCGCGACACGCCCGAATGGGGCCCGGCCTACACGATGGTGATGACCGAGGCCTGCCAGCACGTCGCCGGCGTCCACGACCGCATGCCGGTGATCCTCAAGCGCGCCGACTGGGCCGACTGGCTCGACGGCCCGCCCGACGCCGCGGGCCTGTTGTGCCGGCCCTACCCGGAGCTGATGGTGGTGGAGCGGACGGCGGAGAGTTGGGTGCGGCGGTAAATCGCCGTGCGTTCAATCCATTGGCATCCAACGAGAACGACTTGTCAGTCGTTAACCTTAAATGGATTGAGCCGCCCTTCTATGTCATCGAACGACATACGCCAATAAACCGTCAGGCCTCCCGGAACGCCGCACGTATATTCGCGTAGTCCTCGCACAAGAAGAGGGGGCTCGAGATGACGGAAGTCCATCTGAAAGAGCGTGAAAGCCTTGCGGCCCGGCGGCCATATCGGGGGCCTCGGCCCAAGGCTTCGGGAACACCCAGGATCGTTTACTGGCGGCGCGTCCAGCGCGTTCATGGCGAGCACTGGCTGATCGCTGCGCTCCTGCTCGCGGCCTTCGCGAACGCGGTGCGGCTGCTCGCTTTCGACTGACCGTCTCTCAGCCGGCCGACAGGGGGGCCGCTTGCCGAAGTCCAGACAGCGTAAGAGGCGAATGCAACGGAACGGCAGAATGGGCGGCGGACGAACGATGGCCCGGCTGGAGCAGCGCATCGCCGGGATCGAGGCCCGCCTTACCCAGCCGCCCGATCCCACCGGCCATCTCGACTACTCCGACGAGGCGCTCGCGGTGGCAGCCGCGCGCGTCTACGGCGCCCGGCGGCGGCGGGCGCGCCACTTCGACAGCGCGATCTTCGCCGATCCGGCGTGGGACATGCTGCTCGACCTGTTCATCGCCCGCGCCCGCGGCAAGCACTTGCGGACCACCAGCTTGTGCATCGCCAGCGCCGTGCCCCCGTCGACCGCGCTGCGCTGGATCGCCGAGCTCGCCCGGCAAGGCCTGGTGGAACGCCGCCCCGCCATCGACGACCATCGCGTGAGGCTGATCGCTCTCAGCGACAAGGGTTATCGGGTCATGCGGGGATACCTGGTGGAGGGCATCGAAGCGAGCGAGCTGCCAAGGAATTGAGTGTTCGTGACCGAGCCTGCTCGCAGATCGCCAAAGTCTGTCGTGAACTCATCTCAGGATGCACGACCGCATGACGGTGATCCTCAGGCGCGAGGACTGGCGCAACTGGCTCGGAAGCGAAGCTGACGCGGAGCGCACCGCCCACCCAGCGCCGCGGGCCTGCTGTGCCGGCCCTATCCGGAGCTGATGGTGGTTAAGCGGACGGCGGAGAGCTGGGTGCGGCGGTAAGCAAGATTCAATGCACGCCCCCAAGCTGATCCCGTCGCTCGATATACGAGATAAGTGCATATTCCAGCGCGGCACGTAGCGCATCGGGGAGCTTGCCGCCAAAGCCCCTTATGCCGTCAGAGCGAGGCCTTTCGAGCTTTACGGCCATTTTTCCCGCTTCGTGGTGGATATTGATTTGCGCGCCCCGCGGCGACGAGTGGGTTCCGTGCGCCGTCCGCAAGCGTGGACCATCGCAAACGAACGTAACAGTCGGCTGATCGGCCTGGTGGGGTCGCCAGTTTCGATGAATGGTCACGGGAATGCCTTGGCGTGCAAATGCGGCAGCGGCCTCCTCGAGGGTTGGGATAACATTCTCCTCCAACTCATCCTCGAGCGCAGCTAATCGTCGCGCCTTCTCATCGGCCGCTTTCTGCCGACCCTCTGCGGCCTCGGATATTCGGGCGTCACTAGCAGCCTTCGCTTGCTCCGCCATCTTATCGAAGTCAGTCACTACCGCGCACTCCTGTCCCGCTCGGCGGGATCATTATGGCATCTCTGCAAGATCAGTGAACAGCGCACCTTCGACCTTCCCACCGAAAAAAACCTCTCACAATTTGAAAGATCGCGACGAGGCGGTTGACATGGAGCGACTGCAGCGCAGACTCTCTGTGGAGCACTATGGGGGTCTTTCGGTGGGAAAGCTTACGAATGATTTCCGATTTGAAGCCTCGAGTCTGCAGGCCCTTTACGGTGTCTTAGACGCCGTTGCTTGGATGGACTGCCCCAATGGCTCGGCAGCAGCTCAATTCGCAAATATTGACCCCCGTACAGCAGGCAAGCTTCTCAAAAACGCGCTACAAATCGACTTGGTCGATAAGATTGGCGAGGGCTATGTCCTGTCTGTGGCGTATCCATATAAAGGTACGTCTGACGAAAAAAGAGCAGTAGTGCGCGAAGCCCTTGTCAGACTCCCTTTTTTGATGAGCGTTCGGCAATTTCTGCAACTTGGCGACAAGATTGAGGATGCATCTCGAAAAGCCGCCGTGCTGGCTGGCATCTCCAACTACGATCACACAAAATTTAAGCCGCTTCTCAAGTGGGCCGAAGGTCTGGATGCGCTGCGACCAGGGCTAATACCAGAAGACTTAGTCGAAGACGCGGAAACCAAACGGGAGAATCGGCACAAAGCGGACATTACGAAAAAAACCGCGTTTCTATCTCATAGCACTAAAGATAAGCCTCTTATTCGGCAACTGGCTGCCGATCTTGCTGAGCAAGACATAGATGTTTGGCTAGACGAACAACGAATTCGTGTGGGAGATTCAATACCCGAAAAGATCGCCCAAGGGCTCGCGCAATCCGATTTCTTCCTTGTCGGAATTAGCGAGAATTCAATTGATTCCCAGTGGGTCACCCATGAATTGAACAATGCTCTCGTCCGTGAGGTCGGCAAGCGAAACATCAAGATTCTTCCTCTGAAGCTCGATGATTCGCCTATTCCTGATATCGTGGCAGATAGGAAATATGCAGATTTCTCTGAGTCATATAAGCAAGGGCTACAGACTCTGCTTGAAGCTATGAGGTGACAAGATGGCAAAAGGAAACAAGGGCAACCTCCGGAGCGGCAAAGTCAAAGGCGGAACTCGTTTCCCCATATACAATCTAGCCAGTTGCCAGCAGTGGTCAAGAAAGTTGGTTTCCAAAACGCATCTCAACCCCCAGCCAAGAGATGTGATCTTTTCCGGGGTTGTCAATTCGAAAGGGCCAACAGGAGAAATAAAAGTATCGTCACTGAAGCAGTTCGATCTAATCGACGGCCCATCGGGGGCTTATGTCGCCACAAGTTTAGCCAAGAAGATCGCGGCCGCGCCAGACGACGAACTTCCCCTCTTGCTGCAATCGTCGGCACTTCATCCTAAAGTTTTCTCGCAAATCTATGATACGTTCCAAGGTGATACGGTCACGATTGCGAAGCTAAAACAACGGGCAGCGGACCTAGGCGTTCATCCTGACAAAAGCCAGTCTTGCATTGACTCCTACGTCGCTTCATTAGCGCATGCCGGACTTGTCGAACAATCTGGCGAAAATGTTTCCCATAAGACGAACGTAGCGGACACAGAGGTTATTGAAAAACCGAAGGAAGAACTGATCGTCCAAGATGGCGGAGATAGCGATGCTCTTGAGGTGGATGAAAATCAAGAAGATTTAGAGCAAGACTCATCGGCTCGCGCTATCTTCCACGTCAACATTACGCTCGATGCGAGTTTGGATTCAGAGAAGCTTGAACGTCAGCTCAGACTATTAAAAAAGTATCGTGCAATCTAGTCTAAGACGGATTGCGCGGGACTATTCCTCCCCCATCCGCAGCGCCGCGATGAACGCCTCCTGCGGGATGCTCACGTTGCCGTATTCCCGCATCTTCGCCTTGCCCTTCTTCTGCTTCTCCAGCAGCTTCTTCTTCCGGGTGATGTCGCCGCCGTAGCACTTCGCCGTCACGTCCTTGCGCATCGCGCTGATCGTCTCGCGCGCGACGACCTTGCCGCCGATCGCGGCCTGGATCGGGATCTTGAACAGGTGGCGCGGGATCAGGTCCTTGAGGCGCTCGCACATGTGGCGGCCGCGCGCCTCGGCGGCGTCGCGGTGGACGATCATGCTGAGCGCGTCGACCGGCTCGTTGTTGACCAGGATCTGCATCTTGACGAGGTCGCCCTCGCGCAGGCCGATCTGCTCGTAGTCGAAGCTGGCGTAGCCGCGGCTGATGCTCTTGAGGCGGTCGTAGAAGTCGAAGACGACTTCATTCAGCGGCAGCTCGTAATTCACCTGGGCGCGGCCGCCCACATAGGTGAGGCCGGTCTGGATGCCGCGGCGGTCCTGGCAGAGCTTGAGGATGCTGCCGAGGTGTTCGTCGGGGGTGTAGATCGTCGCCTTGATCCAGGGCTCTTCCATCTCGGCGATCTTCACCGGGTCGGGCATGTCGGCGGGGTTGTGGAGCTCGCGGGTGCTGCCGTCGGTCATCGTCAGGCGGTAGACGACGCTGGGCGCGGTGGTGATGAGGTCGAGGTCGTATTCGCGCGCCAGGCGCTCCTGGATGATCTCGAGGTGCAGGAGGCCGAGGAAGCCGCAGCGGAAGCCGAAGCCGAGCGCGGC
>DASPMY010000061.1:0-5816 GCA_035626815.1 Croceibacterium sp. | reverse complement strand
CATCGTCTTCAATTTCTTGAGCTCGGACGTCGCCTTGGCCTTGGCTTCCTTGGACAGCTTGAGCTTGTCGATCTTCTCCTGGAGCTCGGCGACCTCGTTGGCCTCCTCGCCGTCGCTGCCGCCGAGCTCGGACTGGATCGCCTTGAGCTGCTCGTTCAGATAGTACTCGCGTTGGGTCTTCTCCATCTGGCGCTTGACCCGGCCGCGGATCTTGCGCTCGACCTGGAGCACCGAGAGCTCGCCTTCCATCACCGAGAACACCATCTCGAGCCGCTTGACCGGATCGGTTTCGGTCAGCAGCTGCTGCTTGGTGGCGACCTTGGCGGCGAGCGCGGCGGCGATGGCATCGGCCAGCCGTCCGGCATCCTCGATCCCGCCGAGCTCGTCCTCGATATCGTCGGGCAGCTTCTTGTTCTGCTTGGCGTAGTCGGCGAACTGGTCGAGCGCCGACTGCATCATCGCCGCGACTTCGTTGCCGTCGGCGGCCTCCTCCTCGATCGGGTCGACCTGGGCGACGACGTGGCCGTCGCTCTCGCTCATGCCGAGGAGCCGGCCGCGCGCCTGTCCTTCGACGAGGACGCGCACGGTGCCGTCGGGCAGCTTGAGCAGCTGGAGGACCTGCGCCACCACCCCGACCTCGTAGAGATCGTCGCGCGCCGGGTCGTCGGTGCCCTGGTCGAGCTGGGTCAGCAGGAAGATGTCCTTGTCCGCCTCCATCGCGGCCTCGAGCGCGGCGACCGACTTGTCACGGCCGACGAACAGCGGGACGACCTGGCCGGGAAAGACGACGATGTCGCGCAAGGGAAGAAGCGGGAAGTGGCTCATAATTCGCATAATCCGTGGTTGCCGGCGGCGTTCCGCCGGGCCGGGCCGGGCCCGGTCTGCTCGTCCGGAATATGGGAGCGGGCCGGCGGGCCTGCAATGCCGCGCGGCCGCGCGGCTGTGGATGCGGGCGCGCCTAAGCGGTCAGCGGCGACGGCACGACTTCCTCGACGAATGCCGCCTCTTGGCTCAGGAAGTAGCGGATGTGATCGAGCACCGCGGGGTGGAGCGACTGCTCGAAGCGGATGCCGTGCATCTCGCCGGCCCGCCACTTGACCCGCGCGTCGAGGAACCCGAGGCGACCGAAGGTGATGGTGACGAATGCATCGACGCCGATCCCGTTGCCCAAGGCCGCGAACCGGCAGCCGCTCACCGACAGGTTGGTCACCTTGACCGGGCGGGGGGCGCCCATGCCGTTGCGCACACGGGCATCGACGTCGACACCGTAGCGCGCGTCGCGCCGCTTTTCCTCCATCCGGCCCCCCTTGACGCTAAGTGTTAGCCACGAGGATTGTGCGGCGAATGCGTTAACGGACCATGAGGGCAGCAGGGGCGCCAAACGCCTCGCACGGAAGCGAATCCCGACGATCCGGCGCCTACCCCGAATTAACCATGGGCCGGGGCCTTGGGATTACCCCAGCCCTGGAAGGTTGAGCCCCGGCGGCAGGCCCATGCCCTGCTGGATCGACTGCATCTCGCGCGCCGACGCCTGCTCGGCCTTGGCGCGGGCGTCGTTGAAGGCGGCGGTGATCAGATCCTCGAGGATCTGCTTGTCCTCGGGCACGATCAGGCTGTCGTCGATCGACACGCCGAGCATGCGACCCTTGGCGGTGCAGCGGATCCGGACCAGGCCGCCGCCGGATACGCCTTCGACCTCGAGCGAGTCGAGCTTCACTTGCGCCTCGCCCATCTGCTTCTGGATGATCTCGGCCGCTTCCTGGGCCTTCTTCATCATCTCTTCCATGTTCATGCGCTTCTGCTCCAGTTGCGATCGCCTCGGGGGGCGTCCTCGTCGTCGACGAATTCGGCATCGGGAAACGCGGCGAACGCCGCCGCCACCAGCGGAGTGCTGCGGATCCGCTCGGCTTCGGCGGCCCTGGCCGCTTCGGCCTGCTCGCGCAACGTCGGCGCGCCCTCGCCCGGTCCGCGCTCGACCTGCCAGCGCTCGCCGGTCGCCTTGAGCAGCGCGTCGCGCAGCTCGGCGCCCGGGTCGTCGGACAGGCCCGGCGCCGGCGACCACACCAGCCGGCCCGGCGCGAGCTCGATCACCCGCACCCAGTCGCGCATCAGCCCGGCGACGCGGAGCAGGCCCTCGCGCTCGACCCGGTCGCACAGCGCGCGCCAGTCGGTCCGCGCGACGGGCGCCGGCGCCCCGTCGCCGCCGCTCGCCGCCGGAGCGGCGGGTCCGTGCATCGCCAGCTCGCCGAGCTGCTTCGCCAGGGTGCCGGGATCGGGCAGGTCGACCGCGTGGAGCACGCGCAGCAGCGCCATTTGCGCCGAGGCGAGCGGGTCGGGCGCGCCGCGCACCTCCTCGTGGCCGCGAAACAGCAATTGCCATAGCCGGTGGACCTGGCCGGGCGAGAGCCGCGCCGCCCACGCCTCGATCGCCTGGCGCTCTTCCTGCGTCGGCGCGTCGGCCCCCGCCCCGCCGACCTGGGTGACGGCGATGCGATGGGTCAGCTCCATCAGCGAGCGGACCAGCGCGAGCGGCTCGACCCCGAACGCATACTGCCGCTCGACCTCGTCGAGCACCGCCTCCGGCTGGCCTTCGAGCAGCGCGGCGAACAGGCGACGCAGCGCGCTCTTGTCGGCGAGCCCGAGCATGTCGCGCACGCGCGCGGCGGTGATCTTGCCGCCGGCATCGAGGTCGGCGTGGGCGATCGCCTGGTCGAGGATCGACAGCCCATCGCGGCTCGACCCTTCGGCCGCCGAGGCGATGATCGCCAGCGCCTCGGGCTCGGCCTCGACGCCTTCCTGGCGGCAGATCGAGGCGAACTGCTGCTCCAGCAGGTCCCGGGGGATGCGGCGCAAGTCGAACCGCTGGCAACGGCTCAGCACGGTGACCGGCACCTTCTCCACTTCGGTCGTCGCAAACAGGAACTTGACGTGCGGCGGCGGCTCTTCGAGCGTCTTCAGCAGCCCGTTCCAAGCCTGCTTCGAGAGCATGTGCGCCTCGTCGATGATGTACATCTTGTAGCGCGCGCTCACCGCCGCGTAGCGCACCGCCTCGATGATCTCGCGCACGTCGTCGATGCCGGTGTGGCTGGCGGCGTCCATCTCGATAACGTCGATGTGGCGGCCCTCGGCGATGGCGACGCACGGCTCGCACACCCCGCACGGGTCGATCGTCGGGCCGCCCCGGCCGTCCGGCCCGACGCAGTTGAGCGCCTTGGCGATCAGCCGCGCGGTCGAGGTCTTGCCGACCCCGCGGACGCCGGTCATCAGGAAGGCATGCGCGAGCCGCTCGCGCTCGATCGCGTTGGCCAGCGTGCGGACCATCGGCTCCTGCCCGAGCAGCTGGCTGAAGGTCTGCGGGCGGTACTTGCGGGCGAGCACGCGGTAGGGCTGCGCGGCTTCGGCGGCAGGCCCGGCGTGCGGCGGCGGGGGCGCGGCCGGAGGCGCCTCGGGCGGCCCGCCGAACAGCGCCGACTGGCCGGCGGCTTCGAGCTCGGCGGCGCTCGGCGGGGTCTGCGCGGCCTCGTCTTCGGAAGGCTCGCCGCCGAACATGTCGCCTGAATCACCCATGGCGCGAACGGTAGGCGGTGCCGCTGACAAAGTCATGAGAGGAAAAAGGAGCCGGGCGACCCGCTGCCATCCGTTGTGGCTGCTTCCTTCCGGACCTGACCAGGTTGGCGGACGCGAACGTCCACCCGACTCCCGCCGCGCATATGGCGATTGGGCTGGGTGTTGGCAAGTTCGATCCTTCCCGAGCTTGTCTCGGGGAGGTGGCAGGCGCCGCAGGCGACTGACGGAGGGGCACCCCTCCACCACGCGCTGCGCGTGCAGCCCCCCTCCCCGAGCAAGCTCGGAGAGGATTTAGCGGAAGTTGTCGGCGTAGGCCTGCAGCTTGAGCCGCCGCGGCGGCGGCTCGTGGACCACCGCGTCGATGCCGTATTTCTCGGCATAGGCGACCGCGGCGTCCTTGCTCGGGAACTTGAGCCGGACCTGCTCGCGGGTGTCGCCGCTGCCGGCCCAGCCCATCAGCGGGTCGGGCTTCTTGGCCTCGGCCGGGACGAAATCGAGCAGCCATTGCTCGGTGAGCGCCTTGCCGGACTGCATCGCGTTCTTGGGACGCTGGAAGATACGGGCCTGCATGGCGCTGCCTTTCGGTCGGAACGGTGGCGAGATCAAGACTTCTCGAGCGCATTCTTGGTCTTCAGGCTGGGAATTTCCAGCCACGGCTGCTCGGGCCAGCGGTGCTTCGGGTAGCGGCCCTTCATCTCCTTGCGCACTTCGGCCCAGGAGCCGCGCCAGAACCCGGGCAGATCGCGCGTCGCCTGGAGCGGGCGGCCCGCCGGGCTGGTCAGCCTGAGCAGCAGCGGTGTGTCGCCGACCAGCGGGTGGCGGTCGAGCCCGAACAAGGCCTGGACGCGGACCTCGACACTGGGAGCATCGTCGCCGCCGTAATCGATCGTGTGTTTCGTGCCGGCAGGCGTCGTGAACTCGCGCGGCGCGAGCGTGTCGAGCCGCTGGCGCTCGTCCCACGACAGGCGGCCGAGCAGCGCCTCCGCCACCTGGCCCTGGGGCATGGCGAGGTCGCGGCGGCCTTCGAGCAACGGCCGGAGCCAATCGTCCGCTTCGGCCAGGTCGATGCCGGCATAACGCGCGCGAGCGACCAGCTCGGCCGGGAGCAGTTTCCCCAGGTTTTCCACAGCCTTGCCGACAAGGATGTCCGCAACCGCCGCGGGATCGGGGGCCGGGTCGGACCCGCTCGCCAAGGTGATCGCGCCAAGCCGCCGCTCGAGCCGGGCCTCGACCCGCTCGCTGCTCCAGCGCAGGGCCGAACGGCGTTCGATCCGATCGGCGAGCCATTGCTCGACCTCGGCAGTGGCCAGCGGCAGCGCAGCGGTGATCCGCGCCGCCTGCGCCCGGCCCTGCGCGTCGCCGATCGCCAACCAGTCGGCCGTCGCCAGCGGCGAGGCGGGATCGAGCGAGTAGCCGCGACCGCCCGCCGAGAGCCAGCTCTCGCCCGAGGGGTCGCGACGGCGGGCGAGGTTGTCGGACAGCGCCCGGGCGAGGAGGACGGCGAGGGGCGGCGAGACGCCAGCCCGAGCTTCGGCGAGCGCCTCCGCCCGCTTCGCCCAGGCCGCCGCGAGCTTGCGGGCCGAGGCGGCCCGGGGCGAGCGGTCGCCGTCCCAGCGCGCCAACCGCCGGGCGAGGTCCTCGCCCTTCCCGCCAAGGCCGCGCTCCTGCAGCAGCAGCGCGAGCTTGGCCGCCTCGAGCGCCGCGCCGTGCTCGGCGCCGAACAGCAGCATCGCCGCCTGCCACGGCGCCATCGGCAGCGCGGCGAGCCGGCCGCCGCGCTCGGTGGTGCGTCCTTCCGCATCGACCGCGCCGAGCCTGGCCAGCCGCTCGCGGGCGGCCGAGACCGCGGCGGCCGGCGGCGGGTCGAGCCAGGCGAGCGAGGCGGGCTCGGCGCCCCACTGCGCCAGCGCCAGCACCAGCGGGGCGAGGTCGGCCGTCAGCATCTCCGGCGGGTCGAACTTCTCGCGGCCGGGGTGCGCGGCCTGCTCCCACAGACGGTAGGCGACGCCGGAGCCCTGCCGCGCCGCGCGGCCGGCGCGCTGGGCGGCGGCGGCCTGGCTGGCGCGGCGGGTGACGAGGTGGGTCACGCCCGCGGCGAGGTCGAACTCGGCGCGGCGCGAGAGGCCGGCGTCGAGCACGATCGAAACCCCGTCGAGCGTCAGCGAGGTCTCGGCGACCGCGGTGGCGAGGACGATCCGCCGCCTGCCTTGCGGATCGCGGCGGATGGCGGCGCGCTGCGCGCCGGGCTT
>DASPMY010000060.1:0-12227 GCA_035626815.1 Croceibacterium sp. | reverse complement strand
CGGCGGCGGCTTCGGCGGTTTCGGCGGCGGCATGTCCGGCGGCGGCGGCGCGAGCGGGGGCTGGTAGATGGCTTGGCTCGCACCGGAGGACCACCAGCGGGTCAGCGGCGCGGTCGCCGCGGCCGAGGCGCGCACCGCCGGCGAGATCGTCACCGTCGTGGCCGACCGCTCTGACGGCTACAGCGACATCGCGCTCGTGTGGGCGGCGCTGGTGGCGTTCACCGCGCTCACGGTCTACGCGCTGTTTCCGGAGTTCTTCCTTGGCCTGGTCGACCGCTTGTCGGGCGGCTGGGGCACCGAGTGGAGCCCGTCGGGCATACTCGTGCTGTTCGGCACCGCGGCGATGCTCAAGTTCTTCGCCACCTGGCTGCTGCTGCTGTGGACGCCGCTGCGCTTCGCGCTGATCCCCGGGCCGGTCAAGACCCAGCGCACGCTCGCCCGCGCGATCGACTTGTTCAAGGTCGGCGCCGAGCGGCGCACGCACGGCCGCACCGGGGTGCTGATCTACCTGTCGATGCGCGAGCACCGCGCCCACATCGTCGCCGACGAGGCCATCGCCTCGCAGGTGACGCCCGAGATCTGGGGTGACGCGCTGGCGGCGATGCTGGTGCAGATCAAGGCCGGTCGTTGCGCCGACGGGATGATCGCCGCGGTCGAGCAAGTCGGCGCGGTGCTCGCCGAGCACTTCCCGCGCGCCGAGGACGATCAAAACGAGTTGCCGGACCGCCTCATCGAACTGTAGGCGCAGCGGGTGCCCGACCGCGCCCTGCCCCCCGATGCCGATGCGCCCGAGACGGTCGAATGGGCCGGCCGGTTCGTCCTGGCCAAGCGCCGCGGGCGGTGGGAATACGCCAGCCGCGCGCGCGGCATCCGCGCGGCGGTGATCCTCGCGGTCGATGCCGGCGAGGTGATCCTGGTCGAGCAATACCGCGTGCCGATCGGTCGGTTTTGCCTCGAGCTGCCCGCCGGGCTGATCGGTGACGAGAGCGACGGCGAGGATGCCGTCACCAGCGCGCGGCGCGAGCTCGAGGAGGAGACCGGCTACACCGCGGCGCAGTGGGAGGAGCTCGGCGCGTTCTGGTCGTCGCCGGGGATGGTCACCGAGAGCTACACGCTGCTCAAGGCGACCGGGCTGACGCGGGTCGGCGACGGCGGCGGCACGGCCCACGAGGCCATCGTCGTCCACCGCGTCCCGCTGCACCGCGTGCCCGAGACCGTCGCCGAGCATCGCGCGCGGGGCCACGCGATCGATTCCAAGCTGCTGATGCTGATGGGCGCGCAACTGCTCGAGGACGCCGCCCAATGAAGGTGCTGGTCCTCGGCGCCGGCGCGATGGGCTGCCTCTACGGCGCCGCGTTCCACCGCGCGCGGTGCGAGGTCTCGCTGGTCGACGTCAACCCGCCGCACATCGACGCGATCAACGCGCGTGGGCTCGAGCTGGAGACGCGCGCGGGCATCGAGCTGCTGCCGATTCCCGCGCGAAGGCCCGAGGAGGTCGATGCGCCGGCCGATCTGGTGGTGGTGTTCACCAAGACCTTCCACACCGACGCGGCGCTGGTGGGCATCGCGGCGGCGATCGGGCCCGAGACCTGGCTGCTCAGCCTGCAGAACGGGCTCGGCAACGACCGGCGGCTCGCGGGACACGCTTCGAAAGACCGCATCCTGGTCGGCGCCAGCTCGCTGCCGTCCGACCTCGTCGGCCCCGGCAAGGTCCGCAGCCACGGCCAAGGCGGCACGAAGCTGTATCCGGCGTTCGGCGGGGATCCGGGGTTCGCTCGGCAAGTCTGCGAGCTGCTGACGGAAGGCGGCCTGCCCGCCGCGCTCGAGCCCCAGATCCACGGCGCGATCTGGTCGAAGGCGATCTTCAACGCGACGATGAACCCGCTCTGCGCGCTGACTCGCCGCACCCCCGGCTTCCTCGGCGCCCACGAGGAGAGCCGCGCATTGATCCACGCGCTGGTCGAGGAAGGCGTGGCGGTCGCCAACGCTAGCGGCGTCGCCATCCCCGCGCAGCCGATCCACGATCTGACCCACGTCTCGGTCACCGATCACGCCGACCACGAGGCCTCGATGCTGCAGGACGTCAAGGCCGGCCGCCGCACCGAGGTCGATGCCATCAACGGCGCGATCGTCGAGGCGGCGCGGGCCGCGGGCGTGGCGGCGCCGCTGACCGAGACGCTATGGCGGCTGGTCAAGCTCGAAGAAGCCAAGCTGGCCGAGGGCTAGCGTTGCTCCCCGTTAGGGGGAGTAACCGGGGCGACTTTCCTTTTCGCCGCCGAGCCCATAGCAGGACCCAAACCCGACTCCGGAGCGCCCCATGGCTGCGAACAACACCATCACCTTCTACGACCTCGCGCTCAGCACCGGTGCGACGATCAGCCCGTTCGTGTGGGCGACCAAGTACGCGGTCAAGCATAAGGGCTTCGAGCTCGACGTGGTGCCGGGCGGCTTCACCCGGATCCCCGAGCGCACCGGCGGCAAGACCGAGCGGCTGCCGGCGATCGTCGACGATGGCCGGTGGGTGCTCGATTCATGGGGCATCGTCGAATACCTCGACGAGAAGTATCCCGACCGGCCGATGCTGATCCCGCACCCGAGCGTGGCCATCGTCACCCGCGCGCTCGACGCGTGGTTCTGGCAGGTCGCGACGGGTCCGTGGATGCGCTGCAACTGCGTCAGCTACCGCGACCTCGCGAACCCCGAGGACCACGAATACATCACCCATTCGCGCGAGAAGATGCTCGGCAAGACGCTGGAGGAGATGCAGGAAGGCTGGGAGGACCGCCTGGCCGGCATCTCCGCCGCGCTCGAGCCGCTGCGCATCGCGCTGCGCGAGGCCGACTGGCTCGGCGGGGATTCCCCGAACTATGCCGATTACAGGATCATCGGCTCGATCCTGTTCACCGCCTCGGTGTGCCGCAACTCGCCGGTGCTGGCGGCCGACGACCCGCTGCGGCCGTGGATCGAGCGCTGCCTCGACCTCTACGGCGGGCTCGGACGCCATCCGGGGCTGTTCGACCTGTTCGGGCTGAAGCCGCGCGAAGTCGACCCGCCGCTGTTCATGCCGCCGGGCCAGGGCGGCATCCACAAGCGCAATACCGGCCCGGAATCGACCCGCGCCGAAACCCAGCGCATCACCGAGGGCATGGCGAGAGCCTGATGCGCGTCCGGGTCACGCGGCGCTGGCCGGACGCGGTGGAGCAGGCGCTGCAGCAACGGTTCGAGGCCGTGCTCAACGACGCCGACGAGCCGCTCAGCCAAGCCGAGCTGGCGCAGGCGATGGCCGAGTTCGACGTGCTGTGCCCGACGGTCTCGGACCGGCTCGACGCGGCGGTGCTCGCCGGCGGCAGCCGCTGCCGGCTGATCGCCAACTACGGCGTCGGCTTCGACCACATCGACCTCGCCGCGGCCACGGCCCGCGGCATCGCCGTGACCAACACGCCGGGCGTGCTGACCGACGCCACGGCCGACATCGCCCTGACGCTGCTGCTGATGGCCGCGCGCCGCGCCGGCGAAGGCGAGCGCGAGCTGCGCGCCGGCCAGTGGAGCGGCTGGCGGCCGACGCACCTGGTCGGCTCGGCGCTGGCGGGCAGGACGCTCGGCCTCGTCGGCATGGGCCGCATCGCTATCGCCACCGCGCGGCGGGCGAAGCACGGCTTCGGGATGAACATCGCCTACTATGGCCGCCGCGAATGCGACCCGGCGGTGGCGGCAGAGCTGGACGCCGAGTTCTTCCGCGAGCTGCCCGACCTGCTGGCGGCATCCGATTGCGTCTCGCTGCATGTCCCCGGCGGGGCGGAGACCGCCAACCTGATCGATGCCGCGGCGATCGCCCGGATGAAGCCGGGCAGCTACCTGATCAACACCGCGCGCGGCGGCATCGTCGATCACGCGGCGCTGGCCGGCGCGCTCGAGCGCGGGCACCTCGCCGGGGCCGGGCTGGACGTCTACCCGCACGAGCCGCAAGTCCCGGCGGCGCTCCTCGGGCTCGACAACGTGGTCCTCCTGCCGCACCTTGGCAGCGCCACCGCCGAGACGCGCATCGCCATGGGGATGAAGGCGCTGGCCAACGTCGAGGCGTTCGCCCGCGGCGAGCCGCTGCCGGACCGCATCGCATGAGCACGGCCATCGAGCGGCTGATCGAAGCGGAGGAGCTGCCCGCCGATTACCGCGCGATCGTCGACCGGCACTGGCGCTCGCTGAGCGAGGACATCGCCGAGCGCGCGCTCGACGGGCCGCTGGTCGTTGGGGTCAACGGCGCGCAAGGCGCGGGCAAGTCCACCCTGTGCCGCTTTCTCGAGGTGCTGCTGATCGAGCACAACCAGCGCGCCGCGACGCTGTCGATCGACGACCTCTACCTGACCCGGGCCGAGCGCGGACGGCTGGCGCGCGAGGTCCATCCGCTGCTGGCGACGCGCGGGGTTCCCGGCACGCACGACCCGGCGCTGGGCCGGGCGGTGATCGCGGACTTTCGCGCCGGCCGCGACCTCGCGCTGCCGCGGTTCGACAAATCGGTCGACGACCGTCGTCCGCAGCCGGAGCGCGTCGCCGGCCCGCTCGACGTGCTGCTGTTCGAGGGCTGGTGCCTCGGCGCGGCGCCGCAGGCCGAAGCCGACCTCGCCCGGCCCGTCAACGCGCTCGAAGCGGCGGAAGACCCCGACGGCGTGTGGCGCCGCTACGTCAACGATGCTCTGCGCGGGCCTTACGCCGCGCTGTTCGCCGAGCTCGACATGCTGGTGATGCTCAAGGTGCCCGATTTCGCGGCCGTGCGCCGCAACCGCGCGCTGCAGGAGGACAAGCTGCGCGCGCGCAACCCCGATGCGCCGGGGCTGATGGACGCCGCCGCGCTCGAGCGCTTCCTCGACCAGGACGAGCGGCTGACGCTGCATATGTTCGACGAGATGCCGGCGCGGGCGGACGTGCTGATCGAAATCGGGCCGGACCAGCGGCCGCGCTGATTCTCCCCCGCGAGGGGCATTTTTTCGCTGTCCTACAACCCCCGCCCCGTGCCACCATCGGCGCGATGGGGGCGCGAATCCGACAACTCCTGCTGGCGGCGATGGCCGGGCTGGCGCTCGCCGGCTCGAGCGCGAAACCGGTCGCCGGCGACGTCACCGAGGCGCGCTTGCTCGCTGCCGAGGACGATCCCGACAACTGGCTCAGCCATGGCCGCACCTATGCCGAGCAGCGCTTCAGCCCGCTGACCGAGATCGACGAGGGCAACGTCGGCCGGCTGAGCCTGGCCTGGGCGGTCGAGCTCGACACCAGCCGCGGGCAGGAAGCGACCCCGGTGGTGGTCGACGGCACGATGTATGTGACCACCGCGTGGTCGAAAGTGATGGCCGTCGACGCGGCGACCGGCGAAGTGCTGTGGAACTACGACCCCGAGCCGAAGGGCGCGCAGGGCGCCTTTGCCTGCTGCGACGTGGTCAACCGCGGCGTGGCGGTGTGGCAGGGCAAGGTCTTCGCCGGCACGATCGACGGGCGGCTGGTGGCGCTCGACGCGGCCACCGGCGAAGAGCTGTGGGACACGCTCACTGTCGACCAGGCCCAGCCCTACACCATCACCGGCGCGCCGCGCGTGGTCCGGGGCAAGGTGATCATCGGCAACAGCGGCGCCGAGCTCGGCGTGCGCGGCTACGTCAGCGCCTACGATGCCGCAGACGGCAAGCTGGTGTGGCGGTTCTACACCGTGCCCGGCAACCCCGCCGACGGGCCCGACGGCGCCGCCTCCGACGACGCTTTCGCGCGCTTCGCCGGCGCGACCTGGCATGGCCGGTGGTGGGAGATGGGCGGCGGCGGCACCGTGTGGGACTCGATCGTCTACGACCCGGAGTTCGACCAGCTCCTGATCGGCGTCGGCAACGGCAGCCCGTGGAACCACCGCGCCCGCTCGGCCGGGCAAGGCGACAACCTGTTCCTCTCCTCGATCCTCGCGCTCGATCCCGACACCGGCGCCTACAAGTGGCACTACCAGGTCAACCCCGGCGAGACCTGGGATTTCACCGCCACCCAGCAGATCACCCTCGCCGACCTCGTCATCGACGGAAGGGTGCGCAAGGTGGCGATGCAGGCGCCGAAGAACGGGTTCTTCTACGTGATCGACCGCGCGAACGGAAAGCTGATCAGCGCCGAGGCCTACGCGCCGCAGAACTGGGCCGAGCGCATCGACCTCGCGACGGGGCGGCCGGTCGAGCGGCCCGAAGCGCGCTATGCCGAAGCGCCGTACCTGGTCTACCCGAGCGGCATCGGCGCGCATGCCTGGCACCCGATGAGCTACTCGCCGCGGACCGGCCTCGTCTACATCCCGGCGATGCACGTGCCGCTGAGCTACGCCGACGACGCCAACTACACGCGGCGGATCGGGCGGTGGAACACCGGCGTCGGGTTCCTCGCCCCGCCCGAGGGCTCGGTGCCGGGGGCGACGCCGCTCGAGCGCCGCGCGGCGCTGGCGGCGATGAACAAGGGCATGCTGGTCGCGTGGGACCCGGTGAAGCAGGAGGCGCGGTGGACGGTCGAAATGCCGTGGCCGTGGAACGGCGGCACGCTGGCGACTGCGGGCAACCTCGTGTTCCAGGGCGACCCCTACGGCGTGTTCCGCGCCCGCGCCGCCGACACCGGGCGCGAACTGTGGAGCTTCGATGCCCAGCGCGGGATCGTCGCCGGCCCGGTCACCTATCGCGCCGGCGGCGAGCAGTATGTCGCGGTGCTGGCGGGCTACGGCGGCTCGATGGGCATGGCGACGACCACCGAATGGATGCGCCGGCCGCCGCCGAACGGCGTGCTGCTGGCGTTCAAGCTCGGCGGCAACGGCCGCCTCGCCCCGCTGCCGCCGATGACCCCGCGCCCATACGCCGCCAGCAACGAGAGCTTCACCCGGGCGCAGCTGGCCGAGGGCGAAGCGCAGTATTTCGCGTTCTGCACGATCTGCCACGGCGGCCCCGTCAACCCCGACCTGTTCCGCTCGCCGATGGCGACGAGCGCCGAGGCGTGGCGCGCGATCGTCATCGACGGCGCGCTGGCCGACAACGGCATGATCGGCTTCAAGCCGTGGCTCACGCCCGAGCAGGCCGAGGCGGTGCGCGGGTACGTGCTGGGCGAGGCGGCGAAGCGGGCGGCCGCGGCGCCGTGATCGCGGAACCGTTAGAAATGGAATAGTTCACTCGGTAAACTAATTTGCTCCGGTCGGGCCTTGCCGTTATCGTCGGGCCGGAGAGGGAGCTGCGATGCGCAAGTTCATGGCCGCGA
Organism: Croceibacterium sp.; assembly: GCA_035626815.1. Lineage (GTDB taxonomy): Bacteria > Pseudomonadota > Alphaproteobacteria > Sphingomonadales > Sphingomonadaceae > Croceibacterium_A. The sequence continues at coordinate 4,979 of DASPMY010000060.1, read as the reverse complement.
CGGTCGTCGCGGCGCTGCTGTCGACCACCGTCCACGCCCAGCCGGCCGGTTCGCTGGCGCCCGCGCCCGGCGACTGGCCGCGCTACGCCCGCGACCTCGGCGGCACGCGCTTCTCGCCGCTCGACGAGATCAACGCCGGCAACGTCGAGCAGCTCGACACCGCGTGGACCTTCCGCCTGCGGCCGGAGGGCGGCGCGGCCCTGCTCGGCGGCACGGTGCCGATCGTCATCGACGGGACGATGTACCTGCCGCTCGGCAATGCGGTCGTCGCGCTCGAGGCGCACACCGGGCGCGAGCTGTGGCGCCATCCGGTGCAGGGGCTGGTGCGGCGCGGAGTCGCCTGGTGGCCGGGCGACGGGGCGATCGCGCCGCGGCTGTTCTTCTCGACCGGCAGCCAGATCACCGCGCTCGATCCGGCGACCGGCCGGCTCGACACCAGCTTCGGCCAGGGCGGCTCGATCGCGATCGACGGCACGCCGTACAACTACCCGCCGTCGATCTTTCGCAACGTCATGGTGATCGGCGCCAACAACGCCGAGATGCCGCGCGGCCCCAATGGCAACAGCCGCGCCTACGATGCCCGCACCGGCGCCAAGCTGTGGGAGTTCAACAGCGTCCCCCAGCCGGGCGAGGTCGGCCATGAAACCTGGCTCGACGACGGCTGGCAAGGCCGCTCGGGCACCAACATGTGGATCTGGTACACCACCGCCGACCCGGCGACCGACACCGTCTACCTGACCATCGGCAGCCCCAGCCCCAACTACTACGGCGGCGACCGGCCGGGCGCGAACCTGTTCGGCAACTCGATCGTCGCGGTCGATGCCGAAACGGGCCGCTACAAGTGGCACTTCCAGACCATCCATCACGACTTGTGGGACTGGGACCTGCCGGCCCCGCCGGTGCTGTTCGATGTGACCGTGGACGGCAAGCGCATCCCTGCCTTGGCCGAAACCGGCAAGCCCGGGCTGATGTACATCCTCAACCGAGAGACGGGCGAGCCGATCCACGGCGTCGAGGAGCGCCCGGTGGCGAGCGCCGACGTGCCCGGCGAGTGGTACAGCCCGACCCAGCCGTTCCCGGTCAAGCCCGAGCAGCTCAACCGCGGCGTGTGGACGCCCGACGACGTGGTCACCGCCGAGGACACCACGCCAGAGCACGCCGCCGCCTGCCGCGCGCTGCTCGATTCTTACGGCGGCACGTTCTTCAACCAGGGCTCGTTCACCCCGTTCTTCATCCACAATCCGGGCGATCCGCCGAAAGCCTCGATCAACATGCCGCACAACGGCGGCTCGGTGTGGGGCGGCAGCGCGGCCGACCCGGCCAAGGGCATCGTCTACGTCAACACCAGCGAGAGCGGCTCGATCGGCTGGATCGAGAAGCGCGACCCGAAGGGAGACTACGGCCGCGGCACGGCGGATTCGACCCAGCCCTACGACCGCGGCAGCCTGCAGGGCCCGGGCGCCTACTCGTCGTTCAGCGCCAGCTTCAAGACCGCCGAGGGGCAGACGCTGACGCTGCCGTGCATCCGCCCGCCATGGGGGCGGCTGCTGGCGGTCGACGCCAACTCGGGCGAAATCCTCTGGGCCAGCCGCCTCGGCGTGACCGAAGCGCTGCCGGAGCGCAAGCGCGACACCGGGGCCAACAACAGCTCGGGCGGGCCGATCGTCACCGCCGGTGGCCTGGTGTTCATCGGCGCCACCGGCGACCGCTACTTCCGCGCGTTCGACGCCCGCAACGGCGACATCCTGTGGGAGCAGCAGCTCGACAACGCGGCGATGACGGTGCCGATCACCTATCGCGGCAACGACGGAAAGCAGTATGTGGCGGTCGTCGCGGTCGGCTCGGGACTCGGCGGCCCCGGCCCGCGCGGGCCCGACGGCAAGCCGCTGAACAACGAATCGCTGATCGCCTTCGCGCTGCCCGAATAGCTGGAGAGAAGCCATGGCTCGCCCTTTCACCATCGTGCTCGGCGCCGCGGCGCTGGCGGTTTCCGCCTGCGCGGCGGCGCAGCAGACGGTGACCACGCCCGAAGGGGCGCAGATGAGCGTCGCTTCCGACCTCGCCTACGGGCCGGGCGAGCTGACCGAGGACCAGCTGGCAAGCTCGACCCGCAGCCTGTTCGCGCAGGATTCGATGAACGTGTTCCGCCGCTTCCCGCGCGAGAAGACCGCCGAGATGGTCAAGTTCTACACCGAGGCGCTGGCGCTGCGCTCGCTGAGCCCGATCCAGCTGACCGCGACCCAGCAGATGATCCTGACCGGCGTCGGCAGCGGGCAGATCAAGCTTTCGGCCGGGCAGCAGGGCAACCGCCAGTACGACCTTGACGGCGGCTATCGCGGGGGCACGGGAATCCGCTTCCTGATGCTGAGCTACCCCGACCACACGGTGGTCCAGCAGCGCTTCCGCGACGCCGGCTTTGCGGCGCCGGAGTTCGTCCAGCGCGAAGACGGCTACCGCCAGGCGCTGGTCAAGGACCCGGGCGGGTTCGACATCGTCATCCTGACGCGCGGCGGATTGAAGGACCATTCCGACAGCGGGGTCCGCGTCGGCATCGCCGTGTCCGACCTGGCGAAAAGCCGGGCGTTCTATCGCGACTTCGTCGGCCTCGACGAGCTCGAGCCGGTGGCCGCGCCGGTGCTCGGCACCACGCTCTATCCGTACCGCCACAAGGAGACTATCGTGTTCCTCTACGAGGCGATGGGCGACGGCGTCGACACCGGCAGCGCCGGCATCCAGTACGTCGTCAGCGACGCGCCGCTGGTCGACGCCAAGGCCAGGCATCGCGGCGGCATCGCGGTCGAGACGCCGCTCAACAAGCTCGCCGGGTTCGACCTGGTGACGGTGTGGCTCAACGACCCCGACGGGGTAACCAACTACTTCGCCCAGGTCGGCCCCGACAGCCGCACCGCGCGGGCGGCGCGGGCTGCCGGCGACTAAGCCCTACTTCTTGGCCTGGACGATGTATTCGGCGAGCAGGTCGATGTCCTCGGGCGGCAGCCAGCCGAAGCTCGGCATCGCGCCCTGGCCGTTGGTCACGCGGTCGACCACGAAAGCCTTGTCGAGGTTGGGGTTGCCGTCGAGCGCCGGACCGACCGAGCCGGCGGCGTTGGCGTCGGCCAGCGCGTGGCAGGCGACGCAGCCGTTGTCGGTGAACAGCGTGCGGGCGCGTTCGACCTGGCCGGCGTCGAGCGCCGATGCGGCCTCCTCGGCGCTGGCGAGGGCGGTGGCCAGCGGGATCGCGGCGGTGGCGAGCGCCAGAGCGCCGAGGCCGAGCTTGGTCATGGTTCCCGCGCGCGCGGCAATTCGTGGCATCCTGTCCGACCTTTCAAGTGGTTGAGGGGCCGCTGCGAGAGCCGGACCCCGGTCAATGATCCGGATAGCCGAATCAAGCTTTACCGCAGATTTACGCCCTAGCCATGTGTCGGACATTGTCAATCTCATCCCCGCGTGCCCGATCGGCGGGCCGGGATGACGCCGGCCGATTCCTCGTCTAGGGAACGCGCAAAGCACAGGAGGACAGGCATGCACAAGGCACTCCTCGCCGCGGCCGCGATCGGGCTGCTCGGCGGCTGCGACCGGGGCCCGGAACCGCCCGAAAAGACCGTCCAGCAGCTGATGGCGCAGGAGGTCCAGCCGACCGCCAAGATCTACTGGGATTCGGTCCAGTACATCAGCGACGAGACCGGCAACCACGAGATCTTCCCCGAGACCGACGCGGACTGGCAGCGAACCAGGGCCGCGGCCACGAAAATGGCCGAGCTCGCCGCGCTGCTCAAGGAGCCGGGCTACGCCGATGGCCGCGGCAAGGACTGGCTGCAATTCTCGGACTCGCTCGCCGAAGTCAGCCGGCTGGCCGAGCAGGCCGCCGACGAGCGGAGCACCGACAAGGTGTTCGAGGTCGGCGGCACGATGTACAGCGTGTGCAGCGCGTGCCACCAGGCCTACCCGGCCGAGAGCGAGGAAGGCGCCGCGCCGACCGCCGCCCCCGAGGCTTGAGCCACCGGCCCGAGCGATGCTGACGCCCCGCCTCGGCTGGCTCGTGCAGCCGCGCATGCTCCTGCTGCTCGGCCTGCTGCTCGTGCTGCTGATGCCGGGCGCCGACGCGTTCGCGCACGACATCTCCGAGGCCGATCGCGCCGCGGTCCAGCGCATCGACGGGCCGGCGCCGTTCCCGTTCCTCTATCTCGGGGCCAAGCACATGGTCACCGGGATCGACCACGTGCTGTTCCTGATCGGGGTGGTGTTCTTCCTCTACCGGCTGCGCGACGTGGTCCTCTACGTCTCGATGTTCACCATCGGCCACTCGCTGACCCTGCTCGGCGGGGTGCTGCTGGACACCGGCGCCAATTCGTACATCGTCGATGCGATCATCGGCTTCTCGGTGGTCTACAAGGCGTTCGAGAACCTCGGCGGCTTCCGCCTGCTCGGCTTCGCCCTCGACACCCGGCTGGCGGTGCTCGGCTTCGGCCTGTTCCACGGGCTCGGCCTGGCGACCAAGGTGCGCGACCTCGGCCTGTCCGACGACGGGCTGCTGGTGAACCTGGTCTCGTTCAACGTCGGGGTCGAGGTCGGCCAGGTCGCGGTGCTGACGGTGGTCGTGGCGCTGCTCAACTGGTGGCGCGCCACGCGGTCGTTTGCGCCGGCCGCGTTCTATGCCAATCTCGCGCTGATGGCCGGCGGCTTCGCGCTGATCGGCTACCAGCTGACAGGATACGCCGCGTCATGACCGAGATACCGATCGCCCCGCCTCCGTCGCGCAAGAAGCTGCTGGTCGGGATGGCCGCGGCGGTGGCCGTCGCGGCCGCCGGTCTCGTGGTGTTCGTGCTCCCCGCCGAATACGGCATCGACCCGACCGGCGCCGGCGCCGCCCTCGGCCTGACCCAGCTCGCCGGCGAGGAGGAGAACATCTACCTCAAGCGCGGCCAGGCGCGCACCAACGTGCTGTTCCCGATCGAACCCGCCGAAGCGCCGGCCCGGTT
>DASPMY010000059.1:0-34695 GCA_035626815.1 Croceibacterium sp. | reverse complement strand
CTCGCCCGACGTTCCTTTCGCCAGCGCCCGCGTGGGAAAGGGCGCGTTCGTCTCGGAGGTCGATGAAAGCGACGGATCGATCGCGCTCTACAACCCCCAGGTGGCCGTCCTGCTCAATGTCAGCCTTGACCATAAGGGCATGGACGAGCTGCGCCAATTGTTCGGGGATTTCGTGCGGCGAGCGAAAAGCGTCGCGGCCAATTTCGATGACCCCGAAGTTCGCGAATTGACTTTCGATTGCGATGATCTCGCGAGCTATGGGATCGAAAGCCCGGACGCCTTGATCGCGGTCGAGACCGACAGCATTGTGGAGACGCCGACCAGCATCGCCGCGACGGTCATCCGGCGCCCCAACGATACCTACCGGCTGACCTTGCCGATGCCGGGCCGGCACAATCTGTCGAATGCGCTCGCGGCGATTGCCGGAGCTCACTTGGCCGCGGTCGATGTGGGCGCCTCCGTCGAAGCGCTCTCGACATTCGCCGGCCTCGCCCGCCGCTTCGACGTGATCGGCACCAGCCCGGGCGGGGTGACGGTCATCGACGACTTCGGCCACAATCCCGAGAAATGCCGCGCCACGTTGCGCACGCTCAAGGCGCACCCCGGCCGGGTCATCGCCTTCTTCCAGCCGCACGGCTACGGCCCGCTGCGCCAGATGGGGCACGAGCTGGCGCAGACGTTCGCCGCGGAATTGGGTCCGGACGACATCCTGCTGATGTGCGACCCGGTCTATTTCGGCGGCACCGTCGACCGGTCAGAAGGCAGCGAGCGGATCGTCGACCTTGTCCGCGCAGGCGGCGGCGAGGCGCTGTACATCCCGTCGCGCGAGGCGTGCGGCGAGCGCATCGTCGCGCTCGCCCAGCCGGGCGACCGGGTGGTGGTGATGGGCGCGCGCGACGACACGCTGACCGCGTTCGCGAAGGACATCCTGGCGCATCTCGGCTGACGCGAGGCCGCGGCCGCAAACTGAATTTAGGATTAACAGCAAAACCCGCGAGCGTGGTATGCGACTCCCCTGGCTCCGACTCTCCGGGGCCGTCGAAGAAAGGGGCATTCTATGGTGCGCAAGTTAGTTGCCGCGACCGTTTCGGCCGCCCTTTGCCTGGCGCCGGTCGCACCGGCGTTCGCTCAAACCTACTCCGCCGCCGACGCCGTGCAGGCGCCGCTCGGCGCGACAGCGACGCTCAACCTGCGAGTGCCGCTGGGTGGTGGGCCCAACCTCAAGGAACCGACCTACGGCCTGACGCTCGGCTACGGCCAGGAAGTCGGCACCGGCGACAGCGGCCAGCTGCTGACCCGCCAGGTCAACGTGGCCGACATCCGCTTCAGCTCCGACGGCTTCCTCCGCCAGGCCAACGTCGCCAGCTTCGACCTTGCCAACCTCGACAAGGATCGTCGCTTCAGCAACGACCTGACCGGCGAAGGCAACACGTTGTGGATCGTCGTCGGCCTCGTCGCCGCGGGCGTGGCGATCTGCCTGCTGGCCGATTGCTTCGAAGGTGACGACGACGAGGATTCTTCCTCGTCCTCGAACTGAACTGACGTGTGGCGGGCGCCGCCGGGCGCTCGCCTCACTCTTCCGCGAACGGATCGTCGTCGTCGGTGCCCAGGTCCATCGACGGCCGGCCGAGCTCGTCGGCCGCGTCGCGGTTGTTCTCCTGGCAGACGTACTCGCGAATCTCCCACTCGGGCTGCAGCGTGTAGGCCTGGGTCATCACGTAGGGCTCGGCGAACAGCTCGGGATCGGTCAGCGTGATCTCGTCGACCAAGCGGTCGGGCGCGATGCGGGTGATGCGCTCGCGAAAGCGCGTCTTCTCGGTCGCGCGGAGGCCGGGCACGACGCTGACCAGCGGGCTGAGGCCGATCGTGTCCACCACCAGGGTGTCGCCCTCCCAGTGGCCGACCGAATGGCCGTTGAAGAACGGATCGGGATCTTCCGGCAGCGGCCGCCCGTCGACATAGATGCGGCGGATCTCGCTGTAGGTCTCGATCAGGATGTTGACCCGGCCGGGCGAGTACACGAACTCGATCGGATACGGCAGCCGCATGATGCCCGGCATGCCGTTGGGCACGCAGTTGGCCGCCGCCGTCTGCAGGTTCTCGCCGCGCGCCTTGCCGGCCTCGAACGCGTCGACCAGCGCCTGGCCCGCCGGGGTCAGCCGGGGCGGCGTCGTGGTCGTGCGCGAGCCCGCGCCGACGCCGGGCGACCATACGCCGCTCCAGTCGGGCCAAGCAACGACCTCGGCATAAGCGGTGGCGCGCGGTGTTTCTTGCGCCGCCGCAGGCGCCGCCATCGCCAGCACCGCCGCCCCGCCCGCCAGCAACGGCCAGTTGATCGCCGTAGAACGCATTTGCCCTCCACACAAAAGCTCTGCTTCGACGGGTCGCTAGGCGATTCTCGAGCGGACGCAACAGGAAGGCGCGGTCACACCGCGGAACCGGCCATCGCGGCCAGGGCGATCGCCGGGAGGAAGCCGAGCAGCGTGGCGAGCGCGAAGCTGCGCCCGCGGATCGGCGACAGCGCGCTCGCGGCGGTGACGATCAAGTGCGGCACGCCGATCAGCCGCAGGCCGAGCAGGTAGACGAACCCGCGCCGGGCGATGTCGCGGTCGAACCGCTGCAGGCGCTCGCCCCAGCGCGCGCGGACATGGGTCGCCAGCCAGCGCCGCGCGGCGATGAAGAACGCATGGCTGCCGAGCAGCGCCCCGGCCACGACCACCGCCATGCCGAGCCAGCCGCCGAGCAGCGCGCCCGAGGAGAACGACAGCGGCACGAGCACGCCGGGCACCCCCGACGCGACCAGCAGCGCGGTCAGCGCCAGCAGGGCAAGGCCGAGCAGCACCTCGCTGCCGACCAGCGTGGCGAGGAAGGGCATCTGCTCGAAAAGCCAGTTCGCGGTATCCACCCCGCGCCAGCGCTTGCCCCCGGCGAAGGTTCCGCGGGCTGCGGCCAGCCGTGCTTGGTGCGCGGAGACGGGAACGCGACCCGGCGCCGCGCTGTTGCTAGGCCATGGCCCGGCAGCTCTATCTCGATTGCGACGGCGTGCTCGCCGATTTCGACAAGGGCGCCACCGCCGTGCTCGGCCTGCCGCCGCGCGCGTTCGAGAAGCGGCACGGGCTCGGCAAGTTCTGGCAGAAGCTCGCCACCGCGCCCGACTTCTACTTCGGGCTGCCGCTGATGGACGACGCGATGGAGCTGTTCGACGCGGTGCGGCACCTCGACCCGGTGATCCTCACCGGGCTCCCGCGCGGCAACTGGGCCGCCGACCAGAAAGTGCGCTGGGCGGCGCAGTACTTCCCCGGCACCCGGATCATCACCACGATGGCGCGCGACAAGCGCAACCACGCCAAGGAAGGCGACGTGCTGGTCGACGACCAGGAACGGCACCGGCATTTGTGGGAGGAAGTCGGCGGCGTGTTCGTCCACCACCGGAGCGCCAAGTCGAGCATCGCGGAGCTGAAGCCGTACTTCCCGCTCTAGTCTTGCAATCGCAGGGGAAACCTGTATCTGCGCCGCTTCCCGCGAGCCTCGTGCCGCTGGAAACCCCAAGAAAGCCGGAGGGGCCCCGCCATTCGGGCGGATCAGCCAGCGATCGGCATGGAATGAAAGGACCGCGCGCATGCCGCTTTACGAGCATGTCTTTCTCGCGCGCCAGGATCTGAGCCAGGCTCAGGTCGACGCGCTCGCCGCCGCCGCCACGGAGATCGTGGAGCAGGGTGGCGGAAAGATCAGCAAGACCGAGACCTGGGGCCTCAAGAGCCTCGCCTACAAGATCGACCGCAACCGCAAGGCGCACTTCGTGATGCTCAATCTCGAATGCCCGGGCAGCGTGGTCGCCGAGCTCGAGCGGCAGAACCGCATCAACGAAGACGTGATCCGCTGGCTCACCGTCTCGGTCGACGAGCACGAGGAAGGCCCCTCGGCGCAGATGCGCAAGGTCGAGCGCGATCGCAAGCGCCGCGAGCGCGACGGGGAGCGCTTCTGATGGCCCGCCCGTTCTTCCGCCGCCGCAAGTCCTGCCCGTTCTCGGCCAAGGACGCCCCCGTGATCGACTACAAGGACGTGCGCCTGCTGCAGGGCTTCATGTCCGAACGCGGCAAGATCGTGCCGAGCCGCATCACCGCCGTCAGCGCCAAGAAGCAGCGCGAGCTGGCCAAGGCGATCAAGCGCGCCCGCCACCTGGGCCTGCTGCCCTACATCGTGAAGTAAGGGAGCGAGGATCATGGAACTCATCCTGCTCGAACGCATCGAGAAGCTCGGCTCGATCGGCGACGTCGTCTCGGTCAAGGACGGCTACGCGCGCAACTTCCTGCTGCCGAACAAGAAGGCGCTGCGCGCCAACGAGGCCAACCGCAAGGTGTTCGAGGCCAACCGCGAGCGGCTCGAGGCCGAGAACGCCGCGCGCCGCGACGAGGCCGCCAAGGCCGGCGCCGACGTCGACGGCACCGAGCTGACGCTGATCCGCTCGTCGTCGAACTCGGGCCAGCTCTACGGCTCGGTCAACGTCCGCGACATCGCCGAGGCGCTCAAGGAAAAGGGTTTCGACATCAACAAGTCGCAGATCATCCTCGAGCGGCCGATCAAGACCATCGGCCTGTTCGACGTCAAGGTCGCGCTGCACCCGGAAGTCCGCGTCACGGTGAAGGCCAACGTCGCCCGCTCGGACGACGAGGCCGAGCTGCAGAAGCAGGGCGTCGACGTGTTCGCCCAGATGGCCGAGGAGGAGCGCTCGGAGAGCGAAGGCTTCACCGAGCCGGTCGATCCGAACGCCGAGCCGGGCGAGCTGCCGCCGGCCGAGCAAGCCGAAGGCGAGGAAACCGCCGAGGGCTGAGCCGGCTCATCGCCAGACGAACGGAAGGGCGCGCTCCGCAAGGACCGCGCCCTTTCTCTTTGCGCCGGACGTGCTAGCTGGATTCATGGATTCCCGAACCGCCATTGCCGAGCTCACCGCCATTTACGACGCCGCGGTCGACCGCCTGCGCACCGACATCGCCCGTTACGCCAAGAACCGCGAGGTGCCTCCGCCCGAGCGCCGCCACGACGGCAGCTACTGCTACCCCGAGCTGCGGGTGCATTTCACTTTCAGCAAGTTCACCGGCGACCGCACCCGCGCGTTCGGACGCCTGCACCTTCCCGGCACTTACGCCACCACCGTCACTCGCCCGCGGCTGTTCGCCGACTACCTGACCGAGCAACTCGACCTGCTGGTCGAGGATTACGGCGTCGAGCTCGAGGTCGGCCCCTCCCGCCAGGAGATCGCCTTCCCCTATGTGCTCGACGCCGAGCGCGGCGCGGCGATGCTCGGCGTCACCCCGACCGAGCTGGCGCGCCATTTCCCGACCACGGAGCTGGCGCTGATCGGCGACGAGCTGGCCGACTCGATCGCCATCGACAGCTCCGGCGGGACAATGCCGCTGTCGCTGTTCGACGGGCTGCGGACGGACTTCTCGCTCGCCCGGCTGACGCATTACAGCGGCACCGCGCCGGAGCATTTCCAGCGCTTCATCCTGTTCACCAACTACCACCGCTACATCGACGAGTTCGTCGACTGGGCCGGCACGCAAGTCGGCCGCGGCTTCTACACCGCGCTGTCGGGCGCCGGCGGTCTCTACCTCGAGAGCGGCACCGAAAACGCGAAGGCCCAGCTCAACGAGACCACCTGGCGGCGCCACCAGATGCCCGCCTACCACCTGATCGCGCCCGACGGCATGGGCATCACGCTGGTCAACATCGGCGTCGGGCCGGCCAACGCCAAGACCATCACCGACCACCTCGCGGTGCTGCGGCCCGAGGCGTGGCTGATGATCGGCCACTGCGGCGGGCTCAGGCCGACGCAGAAGATCGGCGATTTCGTGCTCGCCCACGCCTACTTGCGCGACGACCACGTGCTCGACGCCGTCCTCCCGCCCGAAATCCCGCTGCCGGCGATCGCCGAAGTGCAGCAGGCGCTGTACCAGGCGGCCGAGGAAGTCTCGGGCGACGAGGGGCAGAACCTCAAGCAGCGCATGCGCACCGGCACCGTCGTCACCACCGACGACCGCAACTGGGAGCTGCGCTACACCAAGACCGCGCTGCGGCTGTCGCAAAGCCGCGCGGTGGCGATCGAGATGGAGAGCGCGACCGTCGCCGCGCAGGGCTACCGCTTCCGCGTCCCGTACGGCACGCTGCTGTGCGTGTCGGACAAGCCGCTCCATGGCGAGATCAAGCTGCCGGGGCAAGCCAATCACTTCTACGAGCAGGCGATCGCCGCGCACTTGCAGATCGGCATCCGCGCCTGCGAGCGCCTGCGCGCCGAAGGCCCGCGCCTCCACAGCCGCAAGCTGCGCGCGTTCAACGAGCCGCCGTTCCGCTGATCCTATTCGTGCCGCAAGGCGTCGATCGGGTCGAGCTTCGAGGCGCGGCGCGCCGGGTAGTAGCCGAAGGTGATGCCGAGCAGCGCGCAGAACAGGAACGCGACCACGTTCGGGGTCGGATCGAACACCCACGGCACTTCCATCGCGCCGGCGAGCAGGTACGACAGCCCCAGCGCCAGCAGCAGCCCGAGCACGCCGCCGAAGCAGCACAGCACCACCGCCTCGGTGAGGAACTGCAGCCGCACCTCGCGGGCCAGCGCGCCGATCGCCAGGCGGATGCCGATCTCGCGCGTCCGCTCGGTCACCGAGACGAGCATGATGTTCATGATGCCGATGCCGCCGACCACCAGCGCGATCCCGGCGATCGCCGCGACCATCGCGGTCATCAGCCCGATCGTCGTGGCGACCGCCTCGTTGGCCTGGGCGGTGTCGACCATCTCGAAATCCGGGTCCTCGCCGTCGGGCACGTTGCGGCGCTCGCGCATCAGGTCGACGAGCGCCGCCTGCATGGCCGCGCTGTCGTAGGCCGGGTCGTAGGACACGGTGATGTAGCCGATGTCGTCGTTGCCGACGAAGCGGCGCTGGATGTTCTTGAGCGGCATCAGGATGTTGTTGTCGAGATCCTGGTTCCCCCCGCCGACCGAGCGCGACTTGAACACCCCGATCACCCGGCAGGCGACGTTGTTGACGCGTATCTCCTCGCCGAGCGGGCTCATGCCAGCGACGAAGATCTCCTCGAGGATCGTCGGACCGACGATGCACACGTTGGCGCCGCTCTGCTCCTCGGCTTCGGTGAATTGGCGCCCTTCATCGATCTCGATGTTGCGCGCGAGCAGGTAGTCGTTGCCGACGCCTTCGACGGTGGCATTCCAGTTCTGGCCGTTGTGGAACGCCGTGACCGGCCGCTCGACTTGCGCCGCCGCCATCTTCACGCCGGCGATCTGCTCCATGATCGCCTGGACGTCGTCCTGCTTCATCGGCTGGGGCGGTCGGTTGTCGACCTGCGCGGGAAAGATGAAGAAGGCATTGGTGCCGAACGAGTTGATCTGCGCCTCGACCGACGCCGTCACGCCCTTGCCGAGCGTGACCATGGTGACCACCCCGGCGATGCCGATGATGATTCCGAGCGTCGTCAGGAACGAGCGCAGCAAGTGGCGCCGAATCTCGCGCAGCGCGAGGAGCAGCGTCGCGCCGAACATCAGGCCGGCACCCCGGCCCGCACGCGCGTCTGCTGCTCGATGCTTTCGACGAGCCCGTCGCGGAAATGGACCACCGTGCGCGCGAATCCGGCCATCTCGGCCTCGTGGGTGACCATCAGGATGGTGATGCCGGTGCGGTTGAGCTCGTCGAGCAGATGCATGATCTCGACCGAGCGCTCGGTATCCAGGTTGCCGGTCGGCTCGTCGGCCAGCAGCACCTCGGGATTGCTGACCAGCGCGCGGGCGATGGCGACGCGCTGCTGCTGGCCGCCGGACAGCTCGGCCGGGGTGTGGTCGGCCCACGGCACCAGCCCGACCTTGTCGAGCGCCGCCAGCGCCGCCTCGCGCCGCAGCGCCTTCTTCTCGCCGCGGTAGAGCAGCGGCAGCTCGACGTTTTCCAGCGCGGTGGTGCGCGCGAGCAGGTTGAACCCCTGGAACACGAAGCCGAGGTACTTGCGGCGCAGCAGCGAGCGCTGGTCGGCGGTCAGCGCCTGGACCTCGACCCCGTGGAAGCGGAACACGCCGGTGGTCGGCGTGTCGAGGCAGCCGAGGATGTTCATCATCGTCGACTTGCCCGACCCCGACGGGCCCATCACCGCCACGAAGTCGCCCTGCTCGATGGCGAAGCTGACTCCCTTGAGCGCCTGGAAGGCGGCCGCGCCGTGGCCGTAGGTCTTGGTGACCCGGTCGATGTTGATGATGGTCCGATCGCTCACTGGGTGTCGGCCTTGATCCCGGTGACGACGCGCATGCCCGGCTTGAGCTTGCTCGAGGTGACCGCGGTCAGGCGGCCGTCGCTCTGGCCGGTGACGACCTCGATCGCCTCGAGCGTGCCGTCGGCCTTGAGCACGTGGACCTGCTGCCGGCTGCCGACGCCGATCGTCGCCTTGGGCCCTTCGCGCTCGAGGCCGAGGTTGGGCTCGAGCGCGCTCGCCACCTCCTTCTCCTCGTTGGGGTCGAAGCGCAGCGCGCCGTTCGGAACCAGCATCCGCCGGCCGGTGTTCTCGGTGGCGATCGTCGCGGTCGCGGTCATCCCCGGGCGCAGCAGGCCCCCGGCGTTGGCCACCGACAACCGCGCCTCGTAGCTGACGACCGCGTTGGCCTGTCCCTGGCCGCCGGTCTGGCCCGCGGTGGCGTTGGCGGTGTTGTTCGAGGCGAGGTCGATCCGCTCGACCAGCGCCGGGAAGCGCCGCCCGGGATAGGCATCGACCACGAAAGTGGCCTTCTGCGCCGGCTTGACCTGGCCGACGTCGGCTTCGTCGATCGCCACGCGCAGCTGCATCGCCGACAGATCCTCGGCCAGCACGAACAGCGTCGGCGTGTTGAACGAGGCGGCCACGGTTTGCCCGGGCTCCACCCGGCGGGCGAGCACCACGCCCGAGACGGGCGAACGGATCACCGCGCGGTTGCGGTTGGTCACGCTCGACGACAGCTGCGCCTGCGCCGCGGCGACATTGGCCTGCGCCGAATTGACCCCCGCCCGGTCGCGCGCGACGTTCGCCTGCGCCGCCTCGAGCTCGGTGCGCGAGGGAACCTTGCCGTCCGACAGCCGGTAGACTTCCTGCAGCCGCGCCAGTTGCGCGGTGTCGACGTTGAGCGTCGCCTGGGCCTGGGCCACTTGCGCCCGCGCCGCGGCGAGGTTCGCCTGGCTCTGCTTGATCTGGTCCTCGATGACGTCGGTGTTGATCTGCGCCAGCACTTGCCCGCGTGCGACGCGGTCGTTGACGTCGACGTAGACGCGGTCGATCTTGCCCGACACCTCTGAGCCGACCTCGACCTGGTTGGTCGGGCGCAAGTTGCCGGTGGCGGTGACCGTGAGGTCGAGCGAGCGCTGGACCACGGGCTGGCTGATGTACTCCGCCTTCTCCTCGCCCGAGCTGCCGAAATACCATGCCGCCAGCAGCAGCACGAGCAGCGCCGGCACCCAGTACTTCGCCCAGCGCCGCCAGCGCGGGCGGTCGTTCACGCCGAGGAACTCGTCGACCGACAGGGTCGCCGGCTCGGCCACGATGCTTGCGGAAGTGTCGTTCATGGTTCGGTCCTGTCACTGACGGGAAGCGGGTATTCGACGGGCGCCCAGCCGCCGCCCAGCGCCTGGGTCAGGCGCACGAAGGCGCTGGCGCGCTCGGCTTCGGCGCCGACTTGCGCGTTGCGGGCCGACAGCAGCTGGTTCTCGGACGTCAGCAGGTTGCGGAAATCGGTCAGGCCGGCCTGGTACTGGCTGCGCGCCAGCAGGGCCGAGCTGTTCGCGGCATCGAGCGCGTCGCCGAACAGCGCGACCCTCTCGTCGGCCTTGTCGAGATCGACCGCGGCCGTCTCGACTTCCTCGAGCGCGCCGAGAATCGCCAGCCGCCAGGCGGCGAGCGAGCCTTGAGCGGCGGCCTCCGCGCTGTCGATCTGCGCCCGCGTCCGGCCGCCGTCGAACAGCAGCTGGCTGGCCGAGGCGAACAGCCCGCCGGAGACGATGTCGAACAGGCTGCCGAGCCCGACCGACGATGTGCCGATCGAGCCGCCGAGCTGGACCAGCGGCAGCAATTGCGCGCGGGCGCCTTCGATGCGCGCGGTGCTCGCCAGCAGCGAGGCTTCGGCAGCGCGGACGTCGGGGCGGCGCCGGAGCACCTCGCCGGGCGCCTCGAATCCGGCCATCACCGGCGGGTCGGGCACGAAGTCCGAGCCATCGAGCCGTTCGAGCACCCGGCCGGGCGGCTCGCCGATCAGCGTCGAGATGGCGTTGGCGGTGGCGGCGAGGTTGCTTTCGAGCAGCGGAATGCTCGCGGCGGTCTGCGCGCGCTGGCTGCGCGCCTGCTCGACATCGAGGCTCGAGACGAGGCCCGCCTCCACTCGCCAGCGGGCGATCTGCAGGTTGTCGTCCTGGTAGGCGAGCGTGTCGCGGGCGATCGCCAGCTGCAGCGCGGTCGAACGCGCCGAGATGGTCGACAGCGCCACCTGGCCGGCGATCAGCCGCTGCAGGTCGCCGAGCGAATAGCCCGCCGCGGCCAGCTCGGCTTCGGACGCGGCGACGTTCGCCCCGATCCGGCCGAACAGGTCGGCCTCCCAGCTGGCGTCGGCGCCGAGCGAGAACTGCGGCTCGTCGACCGAGAAGTCGCCGACGTCCTGGTTGACGCGGCCGCTTCCGGTGAGCTGCGGCAGGAACCCGGCGCGCGCGCCGCGCAGCTGGGCGCGGGCCTGGTCGAGCCGCGCGGCGCTCTGGGCGAGGTCGAGGTTCTCGGCCAGGGCTGCCTCGACGAACTCGGTGAGCAGCGGGTCGTCGAGCAGCCGCCAGTAGTGCGCGATGTCGAGCGAGACGGGCGCCGGATCGGTCTCGGCCCAGGCCGCCGGTATCGCCAGGCCGGCGTCGGCCGGCGGCAGGCGCGTTGCCGTGCACGCCGCCGTCGAAAGCGCAAGCGCCGCCATTCCCAGCCTCGGCCAAGCCGCCATTCGATCCCCCTCGCGCCGGTCCGTCCACCGGCGTTGCACCGCAATAATACAGCAATACGCCCGCCGTCCTGCGGGTCGATGCAGCTTCCACCAACAGCCGACCGCTGTCGATAGAACGCTTGTCGCAGTTCGTCGCGGGGGGCCGTAGCGGCCTTACGATCCTACCAGCCGCTCGGCTTGCCGCGGTTCTGCTCGTCGAGCCACGCCTTGAGCGGCGCGAAGTACTCGACCATCGCCTCGCCGCTGATCTCGCGGCTCCCGGTGAACGCCTCGAGCGCATCCGGCCACGGCTTGCTCGCGCCCATCTCGAGCATCGCGTTGAGCCGCTGGCCGACCTCCTCGTTGCCGTAGAAGCTGCAGCGGTGCAGCGGCCCGGTCCACCCGGCCTGCTCGCACGCGGCCTGGTAGAACTGGAACTGCAGGATCCGCGCGAGGAAGTAGCGCATGTACGGCGTGCTCGCCGGGATGTGGTACTTGGCGCCGGGGTCGAACGCGTCGGCCGGCCGCTCGACCGGCGGCACGATGCCCTGGTACTCGCGCTTCAGCTCGACCCAGGCGTCGTTGTACTCGGCCGGCGTGATCGAGCCGTCGAACACGCCCCAGCGCCACTTGTCGACCAGCAGGCCGAACGGCAGGAACGCCACCTTGTCCATCGCCTGGCGCAGCAGCAGGCCGATGTCCTTGTCCGCGCTCGGCACTTGCGCGCGGTCGAGCAGGCCGATCTGGACCAGGTACTCGGGCGTGATCGACAGCGCCACGAAATCGCCGATCGCCTCGTGGAAGCCGTCGTTGGCGCCGTTGAGGTAAACGTACGGCTGCTCGTTGTAGGCCCGCTGGTAGTAGTTGTGGCCGAGCTCGTGGTGGATGGTGACGAAGTCGTCGGAATTGACCTTGATGCACATCTTGATGCGCAAGTCGTCCTTGTTGTCGACGTCCCATGCGCTGGCGTGGCACACCACCTCGCGGTCGGCCGGCTTGAGGAACAGCGAGCGCTGCCAGAACGTCTCCGGCAGCTTTTCGAACCCGAGCGAGGAATAGAAGCCCTCGCCGATGCGGACCATGTCGAGCGGGTCCTTGCCCTGGGCGGTCAGCAGCTCGCCGATGTCGTAGCCGAGGTCGCCGGCCCCTTCGGGCGCCACCAGCGGGTAGATGTTGCCCCATTCCTGGGCCCACATGTTGCCGAGCAGGTCGGCGCGAATCGGGCCGGTCGCCGGCTGCACCGCGTCGCCGTACTTCCCGTTGAGCTTCGAGCGCACGTAGGTGTGCAGCGACAGGTAGAGCGGCTTCACTTCCTGCCACAGACGCTCGGTCATGGCGGTGAATTCCTCGGGGCTCATGTCGTAGTTCGAGCGCCACATCGCGCCGGTGTCGGCGAAGCCAAGCTCCTTGGCGCCCTGGTTGGCGATCGCGACCATGCGCGCGTAGTCGTCCTTCATCGGCGCGCCGACGTTGTCGTGCCAGCTGGCCCACATCTCGGCGTATTCGGCCGGCGTGTGGTCAAGCTCGCCCATCTCCGCCTCGATGTCCGAGCCGGCGATCGGCTCCCCGTTCAGCGTGCCCTTGCCCTTGCCGTAAAGCGAGGTGATGCGCGTGGCGATCTCGTTCAGCTCGGTCGCCGCGCCCGGCGTCGTCGGCGCCGGCAGGACGAGGCCGTTGCGCAGGATGTCGAGCTTGCGGGCGACGTCGGGGTCGAGCCCCTCGACTTGCGCGTAGCGCGCGGCCTCGAGCGCGTAGCGGACCGACTTCTCGGTGCCCACGGCGTTAATCTCGGCCGCCAGCGCGTCGGTGTCGTCGGTGATGTAGGTCATGTTGACCCAGTTCACCCGGCTGGCGTCGACCGAATAGTCGAACAGGTCCTTCTCCGCCGCGGCGACGAAATCGGCGGCGCCCTGCGGGGTCAGCGGGAAGGCCGGGGCGGCGGCCTCGGCCGGGGCGGCGGAATCTTGCGCCGCGGCGGGAGCGGCGAGGCCGGCGGCGAGCGCCAGCAGGGCGACGGAAGCGAGTGCCTTCATGTGCGGAGTTGTCCCTCGTCGATCGAAAACCGGTTTCACCTGCTACCGGCCTTAACCTGCAGCCCGGCTTAATCAACCCGCCAGGAAGCGGGCGATCGCCTCGCCCAGCGCGGGCTCGGTGACCGAGCTCATGTGCGTGCCCGGCACTTCCTCGAAGCGGGCATCCGGCAAGGCGTCGACGAGCTTCTCCGGAGAGCCGTTGTCGCGGTCCTTGTCGCCGGAAACGACCAGCGTCGGCATCGTCAGCGCGGCGAGGGCTTCCGGCGGCGGGTCGTCCACCCCCCGCGTCAGCAACAGCCTTGCGGCGACGCGGTCGATCTTCATCGTCTTCATGAACTGGACCGCGAAATACGCCGGGTCGCCCGGCTTGACCTGATCGAACCGGTCGATCGCTTCGATGAAGAACGCGGCCCGCTCGTCCCAGTTCGACAGGCTCTCGAGCCCGACACCGGCGAGCACCAGGCGCCGCGGCTGAAGCCCCGCGATCACCCCGCCCGCCGCGGTGCGCGCGCCGAGCGAGAAGCCGGCGAGGTCGAACTCGGCGACCGCCAGCGCCGCGACCACCGCCTCGAGGTCGCGCACCAGCACGCCGGGCGGATAGGCGGCGGGATCGTGCGGAGCGCCGCTGTCGCCATGCGCACGCAGGTCGGGCATCACCGCCGCGAACCCCGCCTCCGCCAGCCGGGCGGCATGGCCGAAGCGGATCCAGTTCATCGCCGCGCTCGAGAACAGCCCGTGCAGCAACACCACCGGGCGGCCCTCGCCGACCCGATGGACGGCGAGCTCGGTGCCGTCGAACGAGCGGACACGCTCGCTCCGCAGATCGCTCACTCGGGCACCTCGAGCCCGGCCTCCTGCCAGCGCTGGATGACGCTCGCGGTCTCCACCACCTTGTGGCCCGGCAGGTGGCTGGTGTCCTCCCACGCGGCATGCTTGCTTTCGATGCCGAAGTTGGCGGTGGGATAGAACGCGGTGGGATCGTCGAACGTGCCGACCGTGAGGTCCATCCGCTCGCTGGAGTTGAAGGCGAAGCCGAGCGGCGTGCCGCATTCGCGGCAGAACGGCCGCCTCGCCACCGGCGAGGATGAATACCATTCGGGCTCGTGCTGCCACGCGATGTCGGCCCGGGCGAGGTTCTTGAACGCGATCGACACCCCGCCGGTCGCGCGCTGGCACATCCGGCAGTGACACAGATAGGCCTCGTCGTCGGCCACTTGCGCGGTGTAGCGCACCCGCCCGCACTGGCAGCCCCCGGTCATCTCGCGCATCCTCGGCATCCTTCCTCAGGTAAACTGCTGACTCCGTTGTCCAGTCCCGCCCGCTCGCCTATTGGGCTGGAGCATAGCGACCCGCGAGCCCGATGTCCCGATGGCCGATGCCGACCCACAGATAGCCTCGGACGAGGCGCTCGCCCCCGCCCCGGCTCGGCGGCGCTGGGGACGGCTGGCGCTGATGCTGGCATTGCCGGCGGTCCTCCTAGTCGGCGGCTTCGTCTATTGGCAGGGCCTGCAGGGCAAGGTCGCCACCGACAACGCCTATCTCAAGCAGGACAAGGTCGGCGTCAGCGCCGAGATCGTCGGCAAGGTGGTCGACGTGCGCGTGCGCGAAGGCCAGCTGGTCAAGGCCGGCGACGTGCTGTTCCGCATCGATCCCGAGCCCTACCGGCTGCAGATTGCCGAGGCCGACGCCGCCATCGCCACCGCGCAGGCCAACGTCACCGCGCTGGCCAATGCCAGCGAGCTGACCGGGGCCGACATCGCCGCGGCGCGCGAGGACATCGCCTTCGCCCAGGCGACGCTCGCCCGCCAGGAGGCGCTGTGGCGGCGCGGCTTCACCACCAAGGCGGACTACGAGGCGGCCCAGCACGCGGTCGCCCAGGCGCGCGAGCACTTGCGCCTGGCGCAAGCCGACCAGCAGGAGGCGCGCGCCCGGCTGGCCGAGGGGCCGGCGGTCCCGGGCGAGAACCCGCAAGTCGCCGCGGCCAAGGCGCGCAAGGCCGAAGCCGAGCTGGCGCTGCGCCGGACCGAGATTCGCGCGCCGATCTCCGGCCGGGTGGCCCAGGCCGACAGATTGCAGCTCGGCCAGCAGGCGGTCACCAGCCTGCCGATGCTGACCATCGTCGCCGACACCAGCTCGTACGTCGAGGCCAACTTCAAGGAGACCGACCTCGACGAGATGCGCGTCGGTCAACCGGCAGAGCTGGAGTTCGACGCCTATCCCGGCCTCACGCTGAAAGGCCACGTCGCCTCGATCGGCGCGGGCACCGGGGCCGAATTCTCGGTCCTCCCAGCGCAGAACGCGACCGGGAACTGGGTCAAGGTGACCCAGCGCGTGCCGGTGAGGATCCAGCTCGACGAGCGCAGCCCGCGACCGCTGATCGCCGGCCTGTCGACCGACGTCACCGTCTTCACCGACGGCCGGGAGCGCTAGGCCATGGCAACCGCCGCGTCGGGTCGCGGCGGAGCGGCGCGCCCGACGCCAGCGCCGATCGAGGACGTCGCCCAGCTGCCGGTCGAGAACCACCTGCTGCTGATCGTCGGGGTGATGGCCGCGACCCTGCTGCAAGTGCTCGACATCACCATCGCCAACGTGGCGATCCCGCACATGCAGTCGACGCTCAGCGCCACGCCCGACACGATCAGCTGGGTGCTGACCAGCTACATCATCGCTTCGGCGGTGGCGATGCCGATCACCGGCTGGCTGGCCGACCGGATCGGCTCGCGCCGGCTGTTCGTCTGGTCGGTCGCCGGTTTCGTGGTCGCCTCGATGCTGTGCGGCATGGCGCAGAACCTTGAGGAGATGGTCATCTTCCGCGCCATCCAGGGCGTCGCCGGCGCCTTCATCGCGCCGCTCAGCCAGGCGGCCATGCTCGACACGACCAAGCCGAGCAAGCAGTCCGCGATCCTCGCACTGTGGGGCATGGGGGTGATGATCGGCCCGATCCTCGGCCCGGTGCTCGGCGGGTGGATCACCGAGAACTGGAGCTGGCGCTGGGTGTTCTACGTCAACGTGCCGGTCGGCGCGGTGTGCCTGGCGATCCTGCTGGCCGAGCTGCCGTCGCGCGCGATCGTCAGGCGGCGCTTCGACCTGTTCGGCTTTGCGATGATCGCGATCTGCCTCAGCTGCCTGCAGCTGCTGCTCGACCGCGGCACCGGGCTCGACTGGTTCGCCTCGCTGGAGACGTGGGTCTACGCCTTCCTGATCCTCTCGACAGCGTGGGCCGCGGTGATCCACTTCGTCACCGCGCGCCAGCCGCTGTTCGACCGGCACTTGTTCGCCAACGTCAACTTCGTCGTCTCGCTGCTGTTCATGCTGGTCATCGGCGTGGTCATGTTCGCCACCATGGCGCTGCTGCCGCCGATGCTGCAGGGGCTGTTCGGGTACGACGTGATCGACACCGGCATGGTGCTGATGCCGCGCGGGGTCGGCGTGCTGATCTCGATGCAGCTGTCCGGCCTGCTGATGCGCCGAGGGGTCGACGCGCGGTGGATGGTCTCGCTCGGGTTCCTGATCGGCGCGTGGTCGCTGTACCAGATGGCCGGCTGGTCGCTCGAGGTCGACCGCTACCACATCGTCATGTCGGGGCTGATCCAGGGGCTCGGCATCGGCCTGGTGTTCATCCCGCTCAACGCCAGCGCCTTCGCCACGCTGCCGCCGCAGCTGCGCACCGACGGCTCGAGCCTGCTCAACCTGACCCGCTCGGTCGGCTCGTCGATCGGCATCTCGGTGATGATGACGCTGCTCTCGCGCAACACGCAGACCAGCCACAGCGACCTCGCCGGCCACATCACCCCGAGCCTGACGGCGATGCTCGACCTGTCGTCGCTCGAGCGCTTCCAGCAATACGGCGAGGCCGGGCTCGGCATGCTCGACCTGATGGTCACCCGCCAGGCGGCGATGGTCGCCTATATCGACGACTACTGGCTGATGATGTGGCTCAGCCTGGCGTCGGTGCCGCTGGTGCTGGTCATGCGCCGCAGCCGGATACCGGCGGCGGCGCGGAACTAGAGCGGCCTTACGAGCGGAGCGTACGAGGTTCCCGACACTTTGCGCAGGAACTTGACGTCCGCCGTGACCAACAACTCCTCGCGCGCTTCTGCAATCGCCAGATACACGCAGTCGTATACCGGATGATCGAGTTCGTGCGCCAGCGTCAGCGCTCGCGCGGCAAAGGATGCGTCATCGATCGTTGTCGTGATCAGTCGCAGCTTCGGAAGCTGTTCCACGACTGGCTCGAGCTCCAGCTCGCCGCGCCGGGCCTTCTTGCAGATTGCATTGGCGACTTCCGAGTAAAACAGCGCAGGGACCGACATATCGTCACCGACCAGGGCGTTCGCCCGATCCGTGAGCTCCTCCACGATCAGCCATTTCACGCCAACACTGGCGTCAATGATCACGATCTCGGTCTTCGCGAATGAGTTTCCAGCCCGGCGTCTGCTCGGCACCGGGAATCTTGGCTCGTGCCGTCGCTTCTTGCATCTGCCGA
Source organism: Croceibacterium sp. (assembly GCA_035626815.1). Lineage (GTDB taxonomy): Bacteria > Pseudomonadota > Alphaproteobacteria > Sphingomonadales > Sphingomonadaceae > Croceibacterium_A. The sequence continues at coordinate 17,207 of DASPMY010000059.1, read as the reverse complement.
ACCAAGGCCAGCTTCTCCTCGGCCGAAAATCCTCCCGCGGCTTGATGAATCGCCTCACGCGCCAGAGCTTCCACCGACGTCCGCTGTTCCTTGGCGCGCGCCTTCAGCCGCGCGAGCTTGACGTCATCGAGTTGCCGTACAAGCATTTGTCCCATGCCAATCGTGATAGCATAATGCTATCATTGCCGCAAGGAGGTCAGCCCTTCTTGAGGTGCCGCCGCCCGAGCAGCTCGGCGATCTGCACCGCGTTGAGCGCGGCGCCCTTGCGCAGGTTGTCGCTGACGCACCAGATGGTCAGGCCATTGTCGACCGTCGGGTCCTCGCGCACGCGGCTGACGTAGGTCGCGCCGTCGCCGGCGCACTCGATCGGGGTGACGTAGCCGCCGTCCTCGCGCTTGTCGACGAGCATCACCCCTGGCGCCTCGCGCAGGATGTCCTGCGCCTCGGTTGCGCTGATCTCGTTCTCGAACTCGATGTTGATCGCCTCGGAATGGCCGACGAACACCGGCACGCGCACGCACGTGGCGTTGACCTTGATTTTGGGGTCGAGGATCTTCTTGGTCTCGACCACCATCTTCCATTCTTCCTTGGTCGAGCCGTCGTCGAGGAACACGTCGATGTGCGGGATCACGTTGAAGGCGATCTGCTTGGTGAACTTGCTCGGCACGGCGGGATCGCCGACGAAGATGTTGCGGCTCTGCTCGAACAGCTCGTCCATGCCGGCTTTCCCGGCGCCCGAGACCGACTGGTAGGTCGAGACCACGACGCGCTTGATCGTCGCCGCGTCGTGCAGCGGCTTGAGCGCCACGACCATCTGCGCGGTCGAGCAGTTCGGGTTGGCGATGATGTTGCGGGCCTTATAGCCGTCGATCGCGTCGGGGTTCACCTCGGGCACGACCAGCGGCACGTCGGGGTCCATGCGGTAGAGCGACGAGTTGTCGATCACCACGCAGCCCGCCGCGGCGGCCTTGGGGGCATATTCCTTGGTCGGGCCCGAGCCCGCGGCGAACAGCGCGATGTCCCACCCGGCGAAGTCGAAGTGCTCGAGGCTCTGGCACTTGACGGTCTTGCCGCTGTCGCCGACCTCGACTTCCACGCCTTGAGAGCGCGAGCTGGCGACCGCCGCCACCTCGTCCATCGGAAACTCGCGCTCGGCGAGGATCGCGAGCATCTCGCGCCCGACGTTCCCCGTCGCCCCGACGACCGCCACCCGGTAACCCATCATTCGCTCCGCCGACTGCACTGCGCCGCCGCCCTAGCGCGCGCCGGGCGCGGGGCAATGCACAAATGCGTGAGCCGGGGCAAGCCCGGCTTTCACTCCGGCGGCGTCACCCCGTGCGCCGCGAGGAAACGGAAGATCGATTCGTAGAGATGCGTCTTCAGGCTCGCGCCCGAGATGCTGTGCGTGGCCCCTGGATAGAGCATCATCTCGAACGGCACGTTGCCCTGTTGCAGCGCGGCGATGATCTCGGTGCTGTTGCTGAACACCACGTTGTCGTCCGACATGCCGTGGATCAGCAGCAGCGGATCGGCGATCCGCGTGGCGTCCGCGACCGTCGAGGCCTTGGCATAGGCCGCCGCGTCGGTTTGCGGGCGGCCCATGTAGCGCTCGGTGTAGAACGTGTCGTAGAGCTCCCAGCGTGCGACCGGGGCGACGGCGACGCCCGCGGCATAGAAACCCGGGTCGGCCTCGAGCTGCTTCATCGTCATGTATCCGCCGTAGGACCAGCCATAGATGGCGATCTTCTTCGGGTCGACGAACGCGAGCGTCTTGAGGTACTCGGCGCCGGCCTTCTGGTCCGCCACCTCGGGCCCGCCCATCGCGCGATAGATCGCCTTCTCGAACGCCACGCCGCGGTTGGCGCTGCCGCGGTTGTCGATCGCGAAATAGATGTAGCCCTTGTCGACGATCGCCTGCTCGAGCGCGCTGCCCCAGGCCCGGCTGACCTCCTGCGAGTGCGGGCCGCCGTAGTGATCGAAGAACACCGGGTAGCGCTTGCCCGGCTCGAGCGGCGGGGTGATCATCTTCCAGTGCAGCTCGGAGCCGTCCGGCCCTTCGATCGTACCGAACTGCGCCGGTCGATGGCTGGCGAGATACGGCGCGTACGGGTGGCTCGCGTCGAGCGCGTTCTCCTCGACCCAGGCGAGGCGCCGGCCGCCGCCGTCGGCGAGATAGACCTGCTTCGGCTGGCGGTCCGACGAACGGGTCACCAGCAGCGTCTTGCCCTTGTCGTCCATCGTCGCGCTGTTGGCGAACCCCGGCTCGGTCAGCCGCCGCGGCTCGGCGGGCCGGCGATAGTCGAGCGAATAGACCTGCGGCGCGAGCACGCCGTCCTTCGTGCCGGTGAAGTACAGCCTGCCGGCGTCCTGATCGACCCCGTCGAGGCTCTTGACCACCCACGCCCCGCTGGTCAGCTGCCGCCAGCGTCCGTCGGCGAAACGATAAAGATGCCCGAACCCGTCGCGCTCCGACCACCAGATCAGGCTGCCGTCGTCGAGGAATTTGTAGTTGTCGGTGAGGTTTATCCAGTGGCCCTCGGCGGCGGTCTCGCTGAACAGCACCCGGCTCTGGCCGGTGGCCGGATCCACCGCCAGCATGTCGAGCCGGGTCTGGCCGCGGTCCTCGCGCTGGACGTAGAGCGTCTGGCCGTCGGGCGCCCAGTCGACGCGGGTCAGGTAGATGTCGCGCTCCGGCCCGAGGTCGACTTCGACCCGTTTGCCGCCGTCGGGGTCGATCACGAACAGCGTGACGTCGACGTTGGGTGTGCCCGCGGCCGGATAGCGCTGCTCGAAGGTCTGGGTGCCGCTGGCGCCGATCGCCGCCCGCGTGACGACGCCGACCGGCGCCTCGTCGAACCGCTCGACCGCGATCCGCCGGTCGTCGGGCGACCACCAGTAGCCGGTCTGCCGGTCCATCTCCTCCTGCGCGACGAACTCCGCTTCGCCCCAGTGGACCGTCTCGGCGGCTTCCTCGGGCGTGACCGGCCGCGCCTCGCCGCCGACCGGACCGGCCCACAGCCGCCGGTCGCGCACGAACGCCAGATAGGCGCCCTTCTCGCTGAGCGTCGGATTGAGCTCGCCCTCGGCGGAGCTGGTCAGCGGCTTCACCGAGCCGTCGAGCGCGGCGAGGTAGAGATCGCCTTCGAGCGGCACCAGGATCGACCGGCCGTCGGCCGACCAGTCGTAGGCGACGATGCCCTTGAGCCCGCCGATCCGCAGCCGCTCGCGCTGCATCTTCTCGGCCTCGGACAGCTCGCGGCCGGAACCGAGCTTCTCGGAATCGACCAGCATCCGCCATTGGCCGCCTTCGCGGTCGTAGGCCCACAAGTCGTAGCGATCGCGGTCCTCCGGGCGATTGCGCAGCACGGCCAGATAGCGCCCGTCCGGCGACAGCTTGGGAAGACGCGGCGCCGGGCCATCGAGCGAGGGGCTGGCGTAGACCCGCTCGAATGTCAGCTGCCGGGCATCCGTCGCGGGCATCGCCACCTCGTCCTCGGCCGCGGCGATAGCGGGGTGGGCCAGCATGGCAAGCACGCCGGCGGCGGCGAGAAACGACAGCGATCGCAAGGAAACCCTCCGGAAACGAAAAAGGGGCGCCCCGGTCTCCCGGAGCGCCCCACTTGTTACATCTGCAATCGTCCGGGGAAAGGCCTCAGCCCTCCTGGGTGACGGTTTGCTTGCGCTCGGCGATGCGGGCGCGCTTGCCGGTCCGGCCGCGCAGGTAATAGAGCTTGGCCCGGCGCACGACGCCGCGGCGAACCACCTCGATGCTGTCGACGTTGGGCGAGTAGAGCGGGAAGACGCGCTCGACACCCTCGCCGAAGCTCAGCTTGCGGACGGTGAAATTGCTGTTGATGCCGCGGTTCGAGCGGGCGATGCACACGCCTTCGTAGTTCTGGATACGAGTGCGCTCGCCTTCGACCACGCGCACGCCGACGCGCAGCGTGTCGCCCGGGCGGAATTCGGGAATCGTCTTGGTGTCGTTGAACGCTGCGATGGCCTCGGCCTCGAGCTCCTGGATCAGGCCCATCTCGGGTTCCTCTAATCGTCGCGCCGCGCGCCAGAGGCAGATCGGTCCCGAGCACCCCTGTGGCGCTCCCAAAGGTCCGGCCTGCGTGACCGTGTGTCCTCTTCCGCCCGTTGCTTGCGCCAGGCGGCGATTTTCGCATGATCCCCCGATCGCAGCACTTCAGGGATCGTGCGCCCTTCCCATTCCTGAGGTCGGGTATAGTGCGGATATTCGAGCAGCCCTTCCTCGAAGGATTCCTCGGCCCCGCTTGAGGCCGCGCCCATTACGCCGGGCAACAGGCGAATGCAAGCGTCGAGAATGGCGATCGCGGCGGGCTCGCCGCCGGACAGCACGATGTCCGCCAGGCTGACCTCCTCGACCGCACGGCCTTCGAAAATCCGCTCGTCGAATCCCTCGAACCGGCCGCACAGCAGCGTCACCCCCGGCCCCGCCGCGAGCTGGCGAACGCGGGCCTGCGCGATCGGCGCGCCGCGCGGGGTCAGCGCGAGCACCGGGCAGTCGGGCTGCAGCGCCGTGGCGCGGTCGACAGCCGCCGCGAGCACGTCCGCGCGCAGCACCATCCCCGCCCCGCCGCCCGCCGGGGTATCGTCGACCGTGCGGTGCCTGTCGGCAGCGAAGTCGCGGATCTGTACCGTCTCGAGCGACCACAGGCCGTCCTCGAGCGCCCGCCCGGCCAGCGACACGCCGAGCGGCCCGGGGAACATCTCGGGATAGAGGGTGAGAACGGTGGCGGCGAAAGTCATGGTTCGAACCAATGCCCTTTTTCGATGACCGCCACGATGTGCCCAAGTTCGAGGCGCTCCTCCACATATCCTGGGAAGGCGACCGCCGGGTTGGGCAAGCGAAGCGCCTTCCAGACCTTCGGCCCCAGCCAAGCTGGCGGTTCGTTGAAATCCACAAATCGCGTCCAAGGCCATTCAGCAATCCAGTCGCCGAATTCGTTGCACAACGCAGCGACAAACTCGTCGCCTTCATCGCCGTTGATGCCCAAGTCTTGATGGACGGCAGCTTCCCGAACGCAGCTTTCTCGCCTGGCTTGTCCAGACGCAACGGCTATTCCGATGACTTTCTCGAGAGTTGAAACCATCAAGCCGTCCAGTTTTCGACCCTCAGCCCCGGCACATCGGCAAAGTGCTTCTCGTTGTCGGTAACGACAATGAGGTCGTGCGATAGGGCGTGCGCCGCAATCAGGCGATCGTAACTAGCCCGCTTGAACGGCAGCGTTGCGTATGCGAGCGCCGCTTTGAAGTCGAAATCGAGAATGGGAACCTCCTCGACGAAGGCTTGGAGCTGCTCGAATGCTGGGGGCTGCCCGCGCGTCGAACCGTACGCGACTTCCGCGTAGGCGATCGCGGACGTCACCATGTCCCCCTCATCGCACTCTGCGGCGCGGCGGACGATGCTCTCGTCGTCGTTCATCACCAGGGCAATGATGACATTGCTGTCGAGCAGGTACTTCACGCGTCCTTGACCGGACGCAATCCGCCCCCGCGCAAGGGCCGCTCCTCGAAGACGCGGTCCTCGGGATCGATGCGCCGCAAGTTGGTCGCGGAACCTGCCACTTTGGCGATGTTGAACTTGCGCTTGGGCCGCTCAACCGGCTCGAGCGACAGGAACTCACCATCTTCGATGGTCAGGTCCATCTCCATGCCCGCTTCGAGTTTCGAGCCCGCCGGAATGCGCACGGCCAACGAGTTGCCAGACTGGAATATCTTAGCGCGATAGTGCTTCTTTTCGCGGACCGTCATCCATGGCCGTGAACCCGATAGGCGCATGGACTCGCGATTGTCGCCGAGCTTCCGTTTCTCAGAACTGCCCATCGCTACCTCCGTATATACCTAATGTATATACATCAGCGCCCGCAGCGTCAATTCGCCCTGAGGCCGACCGATTCATTCCGGACGCGTTCCTAGGCCGCCTGCCACACTTCCCCCGGCACCAGCCCCCGGTCCGCCGCCAGCTCGTCGTGGAGCCATTCGCGGAACCGCTCGATCTTGCGCACGCCGGCGCGCGCGGTCGGGTGGACCAGCCATTGCGCGCTGCCGGGCAAGTAGAGCGTGGCGAACGGCTGCACCAGCCGCCCGCTGGCGAGATCGGCGGTCCAGTAGAGCGGGCTCATCAGCGCGATGCCGAACCCGCTCATCGTCGCGCTCGCCTCCTGCAGCTGGCTGTCCATCACCACCCCCTGCCGCGCCGGCGGCGGCGCGCCGATGCCGGCCTGGGCGAACCACGCCGCCCACATCGGATCGTTCGGGCCGAGCCGCTCGACGCGCAGCAGGTCCTCCGGCCGGGCGATGGCGTTCGCCTCGAGGAAGCCCGGGGCGCACATCGGGGTGAAGTGCTGGCGGAACAGGAACTCGCTGCGCAGCCCGTCCCACTGCCCGCGCCCGGCGCGGATCGTCGCGTCGGTCCCGCCGAGAGCGAAGTCGATCAGCTCGTTGGCCAGCGACAAGCGCACCGCGAGGTCGGGATAGCGCACCTGGAAGCGGCCGATCCGCGCGCTCAGCCAGGTGCCGCCGAACGATACCGAGGCGTTGAGGTCGAGCACGTCCTCGTCCTCCTCGCGCAACGCGGCGAACGCCTCGGCGATGCCGGCGAACCCGCTGGTCACCGCGGGCAGGAGCCGCCGGCCGCTGTCCGACAGCCGCACGCGGCCTTTCTCGCGCACGAACAGCGGCCGGCCGACGCGGTCCTCGAGCTGGCGGATCTGATAGCTGACCGCCGCCTGGGTCAGCCCGAGCTCGTCCGCCGCGCGCGAGAAGTTCTCCAGCCGCCCGGCGGCCTCGAAGGCGCGAATGGCGGACAAGGGCGGCAGCCGGTCCATCGCGCACCTTATAAGCCATCCTTATACCACGCGACAGTGGTTTTGTTGGCGGCGGCGCGGCCGGCGGGGCATCTGTGCGCCACCACAGCAGATAGGGGAAACGTCATGATCGATGAGCAATTCATGCGCGACTGGAATGCCGGGCACCGGCGTTTCTCGGCCTCCGTCGCCGTCGGCGCCGACAAGCTCGGGCGCCGCTTCGGGCGCCGCGGGCGGGACCGCCGGAACATAGGCAACGCTTATGATATCCCGGCCGATGTCCACGGACCGGGGCTGTCGGCCCCGATCCTCGCCGCCGCCCGCGGCTTCGCCGCCGGGGTGATCACGCTGGTCCTGTGGGTGACCGTGATGGCGGTGGCGACACCGGCGCCGGTCCGCGCCATGGCCGACGGCGCGCTGGCGGCGAGCAGCGCCTGCGCGCTGCACCCGGCGCTGGCTTGAAACGGGGCGCGCCGCTCAGGCCGCGAGCCGGCGCGCCACGATCCGCCGCAGCCCGGCGGAAAAGCGGTGCCACACGCCGATGCGCCACCGGTCCCACGCGCTCAGCCGGCATGACCGGCGATTGACGAACAGCATGTCCGAGCGGTTGTGGAACGACAGGTTGAAGGCGACGAACCCGAGCCCGCGCAGCCGCGCGATCGCCCGGTCGACCTCGGCGCGCGAGGCCTGGCCGCACCAGTCGTGGAACTCGACCGTCAGCTGGCCGATGGCGGCGAGCTGATCGTCGCCGAGGCTGGCGAGCGCGGCGATCTCCGCCCCTTCGATGTCGAGCTTGAGCAGGTCGACGCCGTCCGGCGCCACTTCGGCGAGGAACGAGCCGAGGCCGCGCGCCGGCACCGTTATCCCGGCGGCATCGCCGCCGACCGCGCGCGAGGCCTCGGGATTGTCGGCCAGCGCGAAAGTGGCGGTGCCGTCGGCCCCGCCGAGCGCGAAGTGATGCGCGCGCGTCCCGGGCGGCAGCGCGAGCCGCGCGAACAGCGCCGGCGATGCCTCGATCGCATGGCAGCGCGCATTCCAGGCGGCGTGCACGCTGGCCGCGAACTCGCCGCGATGCGCGCCGGCATCGATCACCAGCGGCCGCGAGCCCGCGGGGAAGGCGAGCACCGAGTGGCCGCGGTGGTGCTCCACCCGGGACTTGAGGATCGGCGCCATGCGCGCTGCATACAGCCGGCCCCGGGCGAGGCGAAGCGAATTGCCGCGGGCGGGAAAGCGTTCGGCGCCCGCGCGTTGTTCGAGCCATGTCGCCGAGCCAGCCGAGCGTCGAGGACTGCATCATCGTCGGGGCCGGACCCGCCGGGTTGACCGCGGCGATCTATCTCGCCCGCTTCCACCTTGCGATCCGGCTGTTCGACTGCGGCACCAGCCGCGCCGCGCTGATCCCGTGCTCGCACAACCACGCCGGCTTTCCGGACGGCATCCCGGGGACCGAGCTGCTCGCGCGGATGCTGGCCCAGGCCGAGCGCTACGGGGCCGAGCGCGAGCTGGCGCGGGTGACGAAGCTCGAGCGCGCCGGCGATGGCTTCCGCGTGTGCGCCGAGGCCCGCGAGTTCCGCGCCCGCACGGTGCTGCTGGCCACCGGGGTGATCAACAATCGCCCGCCGGGGATGGACGACGCGCTGCACGGCGAGGCGCTGGCCGCGGGCCTGCTGCGCTATTGCCCGATCTGCGACGCCTACGAGGTCACCGACAGGCGCGTCGCGGTGATCGGCACCGGCGAGCACGGCACCGCCGAGGCGCTGTTCCTGCGCGGCTATACCGCCGACCTGACGCTGATCGCGCCCGAGGGTGAGCACGACCTCGACGGGCAATGCACCGCCCAGCTCGACGCCGCCGGCATCCGCCGCGTCGCCGGCCCGTGCGGCGGCTACGAGATCGCCGACGGCCGGCTGGCGCTCGACACCGCCGAGGGCCGCCGGTCGTTCGACAGCATCTATCCGGCGCTCGGCTCGCGCGTCCGCGCGGATCTCGCGCAGGAAGCCGGGGCGATGATCAGCGAGGACCAGTGCGTGGTGGTCGATTCGCACCAGCGCACCAACGTCCCCGGCCTGTTCGCCGCCGGCGACGTGGTCAAAGGGCTCGACCAGATCAGCCACGCGATGGGCGAAGGCGGCGTCGCCGCGACGGCGATCAGGAACTACCTCGCCGAGCTCGAGCCGCTCAGGCGCTAGAGCTCGGCAAAGGCCCGGGCCACGACCAGCCGCTCGCCGTCCCACTCGGGCACCGCCTCGGGGCGCATCGGCACCATGAAGCGCTTGCCGCCCGGGCGTTCGATCTCGACGATGTCGCCGGCGCCGAAGTTCTCGACCGCGACGACGGCGCCGAGCGGCTCGCCGGCGTCGGACACCGCGGCGAGGCCGACGAGGTCCGCGTGGTAGTATTCGCCTTCGGCGAGCGGCGGCAGCGCCGAGCGCGGGACGGTCAGCACGGTGCCGCGCAGCGCCTCGGCGGCGGTGCGGTCGGCGACTTGCGCGAAGCGGGCGATCGCCCCGCCCTTGCCGTCGTCGCGGACCTTGGTCAGCGTCAGCGCGCCGCCGTTGAAGCTCTTGTGGGCGAAGAGCGATGACACGCCTTCGCCGAGCAGCTTGAGGCGGACCTCGCCCGTCACGCCGTGCGCGCCGGTGATGGCGGCGAGCGTGACGGGACGTTCGGCGCGCGCAAGCCCCTCCCCTGCAGGGGAGGGGTTGGGGTGGGGCTTGTCGGGTGGCGCGCGGCGGACAGCCCCCACCCCCGGCCCCTCCCCTGAAGGGGAGGGGAGCTTGGCCATCAGCCCTCGGCCTTTTCCTCGGTCGCCTCGTCGGCCGGAGCTTCCTCCGCGGCGGCCTCCTCGGCCGGAGCCGCATCGGCCTGCTCCTCGACGGCCTGCTCGACCACTTCCTCGCCGCCCTCGACCGGCTCCTCGGAGCTGACGGCGACGGTCGCCTCGCCCGCTTCGCCCGGAGTCTCGGCGCCCTCGGCCGGCTCGTCGGAGCTGACCGGCGCCGCGGCCTCGGCCGGCGCTTCGGCGGCCGCTTCCTCGGCCACCGCTTCCTCGGCCGGCGCTTCGGCGGCGGCTTCCTCGGCCGGAGCCTCGGCAGTCGCTTCCTCCGCCGGAGCCTCGGCGGTCACCGCCGCTTCCTCGACGACCGGCTCTTCCTTGGGCGCGTTGGCGGCTTCCTCGGCGGCGGCGGCCTTGGCGGCGCGCTCCTCGGCGCGCTCCTTGGCCTTGTCGCCCGGCTCGGCCTTCTTCGGATTTGACCGCGCGGCGCGCTCCTTGATGCCGGCGGCATCAAGGAAGCGGGCGACGCGGTCGGACACTTGCGCGCCGACGCCGAGCCAGTAGCGGGCGCGGTCCTCGTCGAGCTTCACCCGTGCGGCGTCGTCCTTGGCCAGCAGCGGGTTGTAGGTGCCGATCTGCTCGAGGTACTTGCCGTCGCGCGCCGAGCGGCTGTCCGCCACCACGATGCGGTAATAGGGGCGCTTCTTGGCACCGCCCCGCGAAAGCCTGATTGCTACTGCCATGTGAACTTACCTTTCCGATTCAATCGCTTGAGATTCAATTCTTCTTCATCAGCTGCTGCAAGTCGGGCGGCAGCTGGGCCCCGCCCATGGCGCCGCCGCCGAGACCCGGCATTCCGCCGCCCATGCCGCCGCCGCCGAACAGCGCGCCGAGGCCCTTGAGCCCGCCCATCTTCCTGATCTGCTTCATCGCCCGGCCCATTTCCTGGTGCATCTTGAGCAGCTTGTTGACGTCCTGCACCTGGGTGCCGGAGCCCGCCGCGACGCGCTTCTTGCGCTTGGCATTGAGCAATTCCGGCTTGCTCCGCTCCTTCGGCGTCATCGAGCCGATGATCGCGTCCATGTGCAGCAGCACGCGGTCGTCGACCCCGCTCGCGGCCATCGCCTGCTTGGCCTTCTTCATTCCGGGCATCATCCCGGCGAGCATCCCCAGGCCGCCCATCTTCTGCATCTGGTTGAGCTGGGTCCTGAGGTCGTTCATGTCGAACTGGCCCTTGAGCATGCGCTCGGCGAGCTTGTCGGCCTCTTCCTTCTCGATCGTCGCCGCGGCCTTCTCGACCAGCCCGACGATGTCGCCCATGCCGAGGATGCGCCCGGCCACGCGCTGCGGATCGAACGGCTCGAGCGCGTCGAGCTTCTCGCCGGTGCCGGCGAACTTGATCGGCTTGCCGGTGACCGCGCGCATGGAGAGCGCGGCGCCGCCGCGGGCGTCGCCGTCCATCCGGGTGAGGATCACGCCGGTCAGCGGCACTTCGCCGGAGAAGCTCTGCGCGACGTTGACCGCGTCCTGCCCGGTCAGCGCGTCGACCACCAGCAGCACCTCGGTCGGCGCCGAGACCCCGGCGACCGCCTTCATCTCGGCCATCAGCGCCTGATCGACGTGCAAGCGCCCGGCGGTGTCGAGCAGCAGCACGTCGACCGCCTGGAGCCGGGCCGATTCGAGGGCCCGGCGGGCGATGTCGACCGGCTGCTGGCCGGGCACGATCGGCAGCGTCATGACCTCGACCTGCTCGCCGAGCACCTTGAGCTGCTCCTGCGCCGCCGGACGATTGACGTCGAGCGAGGCCATCATCGCCTTGCGGCCGTGCTTCTCGCGGATCAGCTTGCCGAGCTTGGCGGTGGTGGTGGTCTTGCCCGAGCCCTGCAGGCCGACCATCAGGATCACCACCGGCGGCTTCGCCTCGAGCACCAGCGGCGCCGTCTCCTCGCCGCCGAGCATCTCGATCAGCGCGTCGTTGACGATCTTGACGACTTGCTGGCCCGGGGTGACCGAGCGCAGCACCTGGCTACCGACGGCCTTCTCGGTCACCGCGTCGATGAACTGGCGCGCCACCGGCAGCGCCACGTCGGCCTCGAGCAGCGCCACGCGGACCTCGCGCATCGCCTCGCGCACGTCGGCCTCGTTGAGCGCGCCGCGCCCGCGCAGGCGGTCGAAGACCCCGGTCAGCCGATCGGACAGCGTGTCGAACATGGGCTTCGGCTACTCCAAAAGCGGCAAAACGCCGGCGGACGAAACCTCGTCAGCCAGCGGGCGGGTCAGTAATGCGGCCGTCGAATCTGCACGGCCAATTTCAGTACTTTGTCGTCAGTCCGGTGTGTCGAATTTCGGGTCCGGCCGAGGCGAAAATGGTGGGTTCCGAGAACCGGAGCGGAGCGGACTTGAGGTCCGTGAGCACCGGAAGCGCAGGAACACGCCATTTGCAGCCCGGCATGAGCCGAAAGTCGGCATTCCGGTGGATGGTGGAGCCTAGCGGGATCGAACCGCTGACCTCTACAATGCCATTGTAGCGCTCTCCCAGCTGAGCTAAGGCCCCGTATCCATTCAATATAGGCATGCCCTGGGAGGCCTGCCACCCTTTCGGGAAGGGCCGCCCTTTATGAGCGGCGACCCGATTCCGCAAGCCTCAAATCAGTGGTCTTCCTCGTCGTCGTCCGCCTTGGTCACGCCGAGATCGTCGTCGCCGCCCAGGTCGATGTCGTTGTCGGGCGAATCCTCGCCGTCGTCGACGTCCTCGAGCTCCTCGTCGGCGAGATCGCTGTCCGGCTCTTCCTTCTCCTTCTCCTTCACTTCCTCGAAGGGGATCGGCTGCTTGGACTTGAGCACCGGCTCCGACACCCACTGGTTGCCGCATTCGATGCAGACGATCGGATCGTCCTTGCCGAGATCGTAAAAGCGCTCACCGCACTTGGGGCAGCTGCGCTTGACGCCCCACTCTGGCTTGACCATGTAAATTCCTCGTCTGCCCGCCGCCTTGGCGGGCGTGAACTGCCGTGACTTGATGGTGGCGGCTCTGGTCATAAACAAGAGCCGGAATCAAGAGCGGGCGCGCCTTGCCACAGCCCCCCGGCGCTGTCAAAAGCCCGCCGCCCCAGGCCCGCTGATGTCCGACCGCCCCTCCCCTCGCGCCCGCCGCTTCATGCCCGCCGGTCCCCTGACGGGCCGCATCCGCGTGCCGGGCGACAAGTCGATCAGCCACCGCTCGCTGATGTTCGGCGCGCTCGCGGTGGGCGAGACCCGCGTCACCGGCCTGCTCGAGGGCGAGGACGTGATGGCGACCGCCGCGGCGCTGAGGGCGATGGGCGCGACGATCGAGCGGGGGGCGGACGGCGAATGGCGCATCCACGGCGTCGGCGTCGGCGGGCTGCTGCAGCCCGAAGCGCCGCTCGAGATGGGCAATTCGGGGACCTCGACGCGGCTGCTGATGGGCCTCGTCGCCAGCCATCCGATCACCGCGCAGTTCACCGGCGACGCCAGCCTGTCGAAGCGGCCGATGGGCCGGGTCACCGAGCCGCTCGGGCTGATGGGCGCCGACTTCTCGGGCACGACGCTGCCGCTGACCGAGCGCGGCCTCAGCCCCGCGGTGCCGATCACCTACCGGCTGCCGGTCGCCAGCGCGCAGGTGAAGAGCGCGGTGCTGCTGGCCGGGCTCAACACCGCCGGGATCACCAGCGTGATCGAGCCGGTTCCCACGCGCGACCATACCGAGCGCATGCTCAAGGGCTTCGGCGCCGAGCTGTGGGTCGACGAGGAGGACGGCGAGCGGATCATCCGCATCCGCGGCGAGGCGGACTTGCGCCCGCAGACGATCGAGGTGCCCGGCGATCCCTCGTCCGCGGCCTTCTTCGCCGTCGCCGCGCTGATCGTGCCCGGCAGCGACCTCGTGATCGAGAACGTCGGCCTCAACCCGACCCGCGCCGGGCTCTACGCAGTCCTGCGCCAGATGGGCGGCAGCATCGAGGCGCTCGACCGGCGCGAGGTCGGCGGCGAGCCGGTCGCCGACTTGCGCGTGCGGCACTCGGCGCTGACCGGCATCGAGGTCGACCCGGCGGTGGCCCCGAGCATGATCGACGAGTTCCCGGTGCTGTTCGTCGCCGCCGCGCTGGCGGAAGGGCGCACCACGACCAGCGGCCTCGACGAGTTGCGGGTCAAGGAGAGCGACCGGCTGGCGGCGATGGCCGAAGCGCTCGCCGCCGCCGGCGCGCGGGTCGCGGAGCGCGCCGACGGCCTGGTCGTCGACGGCACCGGCGGCGAACCCCTCGCCGGCGGCGGGCCGATCGCCACCCACCTCGACCACCGCATCGCGATGGCGATGGCCGTCGCCGGCCGCGCCAGCCGCGGCGGAGTCGAGATCGACGACACCGCGCCGATAGCCACCAGCTTCCCGCAGTTCGAAGCGCTGCTCGACGGCGCGACCGGCTCCCCCTCCCGTTGAGGGGAGGGGGTCGGGGGGCGGGGACTGTCCGGCGATCCGCCTAGATTCCCCTCTGCCAAGCCCCTCCCCTGAAGGGGACAGCGCTCTGCCTAGGCCGGGCTCGAGATCTTCATCAGCACCAGCCCGGCGATGATCAGCGCCGCCGCCGCCAGGCGCAGGGCGGTCACCGCCTCGCCCAGCACGACGATTCCGACCACGAACGCGCCGAGCGCGCCGATCCCGGTCCACACGGTATAGGCCGTTCCCAGCGGCAGCGACTTCATCGCGATGCCGAGCAGGGCGATGCTCACCGCCATCGCGGCGAAAGTCGCCACCGTCGGCCCCGGCTTCGTGAACCCGTCCGACAGCTTCATGTAATAGGCCCACACCGTCTCGAACACGCCGGCGGTAATGAGGATCATCCAAGCCACAGCAGCCTCCATCAAGGTTTGCTGCCGGGCCGTCCCGGTCTTGAAGGCCCATCGGGCGCAGGGGACGTGGCCCCCGCGCCGGCCAGATAGGACGCGCGATGCCGGTTCTCAATCCCGCGATTGCCGACTAGAGCCCGCCGATGATCATCGCCGTCGACGGCCCGACCGCCTCGGGCAAGGGCACCATCGCCAGGGCGCTCGCCGCGCATTTCGGGCTGCCGCACCTCGACACCGGCCTGCTCTACCGCGCGGTCGGGCGGCAGGCGTTCCTCGACGGCGGCGATCCCGACGATCCCGGGGATGCCCTCGCGGCGACGGCCTTTGCCGACGGCCTGCTGCGCGATCCCGAGCTGCGCAGTGAGGCCGCCGGCGGGCTCGCCAGCCGCGTCTCGGTCCACGCCTCGGTCCGCCAGGCGCTGTACGCGCGCCAGCGCAGCTTCGCGCTGCAGCCGGACGGCGCGGTGCTCGACGGGCGCGACATCGGCACCGTCATCGCGCCCGAGGCTGACGTGAAGCTCTACGTCACCGCCACCGTCGAGGCGCGCGCGCTGCGCCGCTGGAAGGAGATGCAGGCGCGCGGCGAGAGCCACACGCTCGGCGAGATCGAGGCCGACCTGCGCCGCCGCGACGAACGCGACCGCACGCGCACGGAGGCGCCGCTGCGCCCCGCCGAGGATGCGGTCGTGCTCGACACATCGGAGCTGGTGCCGGAAGCAGCCGTCGCCGCGGCCATTGCCGCCGTCGAGCAATCGCTGGGCGCCTGACCGCGGGCCGTTTTTTCGCTTTCCTACAGGTCCCAATCCGGTGCATGTACTCGCAATGTTCCACGGGCCTCGGCGCGATTCTTGTTGGAAAAGTGTCGCCCGGACCTGCCGGGCGGCAAAGCCGCAGGAAACGTGGCTTTGCTTCACTTTCGCGCCGGCGACACGGTGTCGCCTTTGTCGCCTTTGTCGCCTGCTCCCTGGGCGGCTTTCGCTTGCCTCGCGGGCCCTTTTCGCCTAGGCGCGCCCGCGTCCCGACAGCCCAAGCACTTACCGACGCTCGACAGGACCCTCGCCACGGCATCCGGCCCGGCGGGGACGGACGGCCCTTTTGGCCCGCTCGCCGCAATTCCGCGGCGGCGGAGAAAGACCGGCGGACACAACCGCCTGGCCGGAAAAACAGCCTGTCCCCGCGAAGGCGGGGATGAAGTTAGGAACCTGATCTTTATGGCATCCACCGCCAACCCCACGCGCGACGATTTCGCGAAACTCCTCGACGAACAACTGGGCGGCGCCGACGGCGGCTTCGAAGGCCGCGTCGTCAAGGGCACCGTCACCGCGATCGAGAACGGCCTCGCCGTGATCGACGTCGGCCTCAAGAGCGAAGGCCGCATCTCGCTGCGCGAGTTCGCCCGCGGCGAGGACGAAGGCGCGCTCTCGGTCGGCGACGAGGTCGAGGTGTTCGTCGACCGCGTCGAGAATTCCGAAGGCGAGGCGATGCTGAGCCGCGACCGCGCCCGCCGCGAGGCCGCGTGGGACAAGCTCGAGAGCGAGTTCGGCGAAGGCAAGCGCGTCGAGGGCCGCATCTTCGGCCGCGTCAAGGGCGGCTTCACCGTCGACCTCGACGGCGCCGTGGCGTTCCTCCCCGGCAGCCAGGTCGACATCCGCCCGGTGCGCGACGTCACCCCGCTGATGGACATGCCGCAGCCGTTCCAGATCCTCAAGATGGACCGCCGCCGCGGCAACATCGTCGTCTCGCGCCGCGCGGTCCTCGAAGAGACCCGCGCCGAGCAGCGCAGCGAGCTGATCGACAAGCTGGCCGAGGGCCAGGTGATCGACGGCGTGGTCAAGAACATCACCGACTACGGCGCCTTCGTCGACCTCGGCGGCATCGACGGCCTGCTCCACGTGACCGACATGAGCTACAAGCGCGTCAACCACCCGTCCGAGGTGATCAACATCGGCGACGTGGTGAAAGTGCAGATCGTGCGCATCAACGCCGACACCCAGCGCATCAGCCTCGGCATGAAGCAGCTCGAGAGCGATCCGTGGGAAGGCGTCGCCGCCAAGTACCCGGTCGGCGCGCGGGTCAGCGGCACCGTCACCAACATCACCGAATACGGCGCCTTCGTCGAGCTCGAGGCCGGCATCGAGGGCCTGGTCCACGTCTCCGAGATGAGCTGGACCAAGAAGAACGTCCACCCCGGCAAGATCGTCTCGACCTCGCAGGAAGTCGAGGTCATGGTGCTCGAGGTCGACAGCGACAAGCGGCGCATCTCGCTCGGCCTCAAGCAGGCCCAGCGCAACCCGTGGGAAGAGTTCGCCGACAAGCACCCGGTCGGCTCGACGGTCGAGGGCGAGGTCAAGAACGCGACCGAGTTCGGCCTGTTCATCGGCCTGCCGGGCGACGTCGACGGCATGGTCCACATGTCCGACATCGCCTGGGGCATCTCGGGCGAGGATGCGCTGGCGCTGCACCGCAAGGGCGAGGAAGTGAAGGCGGTCGTGCTCGACGTCGACGTCGAGAAGGAGCGCATCAGCCTCGGCATGAAGCAGCTCGAGAAGGGCGCCCCGGCGGCCGGCGGCGCGGCCGCGGGCGGCTCGGCCGGCGGGCTCAAGCGCAACGACGTGGTCACCGTGACCGTGCTCGAGGTCCGCGACGGCGGGCTCGAGGTCCAGGCCGGCGACGACGGCGCGACCGGCTTCATCAAGCGCTCCGACCTCGGCCGCGACCGCGACGAGCAGCGTCCGGAC
>DASPMY010000058.1:0-14228 GCA_035626815.1 Croceibacterium sp. | reverse complement strand
GCGCGGAAAGCCGCGCGACGCTCGGCGGCACGTGCCTCAACGTCGGCTGCATCCCGTCGAAGGCGCTGCTGCACGGCTCCGAGCTGTTCGAGGAAGCCGCGCACGGGACGATGGCCCGGTTCGGCGTGCTGGCCGACAACGTGCGGATCGACCTCGCCCGGCTGCAGGACGAGAAGGCGACCGCGGTCAAGGAGCTGACCGGCGGGATCGAGTTCCTGTTCAAGAAGAACAAGGTGACCTGGCTCAAGGGGCTGGCGACCTTCCAAGCCTCGCCCCCAACTGTGAGTCCCCGCGAAGGCGGGGACCTCGTGCCGCAGACGGACCGCTCGCGGCCTGAGGCCCCTGCCTTCGCAGGGGCGCACACGGTGGACGTCGGGGGCCAAGCGGTCAGGGCGAAGAACGTGGTCATCGCCACCGGCTCGTCGGTCACGCCGCTGCCGGGGGTCGCGGTCGACAACGCCAAGGGCATCGTCGTCGATTCCACCGGCGCGCTGGCGCTCGACCGGGTGCCCAGGCACCTGGTGGTCATCGGCGGCGGGGTCATCGGGCTCGAGCTCGGCAGCGTGTGGCGGCGGCTCGGCGCGAAGGTGACGGTGGTCGAGTTCCTCGACGCGCTGCTCCCCGGGATGG
The DNA here is from genome assembly GCA_035626815.1 of Croceibacterium sp. Classification (GTDB taxonomy): domain Bacteria; phylum Pseudomonadota; class Alphaproteobacteria; order Sphingomonadales; family Sphingomonadaceae; genus Croceibacterium_A. The sequence goes on along the minus strand of DASPMY010000058.1, from coordinate 13,598 downwards.
ACGGCGAGGTGCGCAAGGAAGCCGCCAGGCTGTTCAAGAAGCAGGGGATGGAGCTCAAGCTCTCGACCAAGGTCACCGGCGCGACCGTCAAGGGCAAGAAGGCGACGCTGACGCTCGAGCCCGCCGCCGGCGGCACCAGCGAGACGCTCGAGGCCGACTGCGTGCTGGTCTCGATCGGCCGCCGCCCGAACACCGACGGCCTCGGGCTCGAGGCGATCGGCCTCGCGCTCAACCCGCGCGGCCAGATCGAGACCGACCGCGAGTTTCGCACCAAGGTCGACGGCGTGTGGGCGATCGGCGACGTCATCCCGGGCCCGATGCTGGCGCACAAGGCCGAGGACGAAGGCGTCGCGGTGGCCGAGAACATCGCCGGCGAGACCGGCATCGTCAATCCCGCGGTGATCCCGAGCGTGGTCTACACGATGCCCGAGATCGCCGGCGTCGGCCTGACCGAGGAAGACGCCAGGGCGGCCGGGTACGAAGTCAAGGTCGGCAAGTTCCCGATGCTGGCCAACTCCCGCGCCAAGACCAACCGCGACACCGACGGCTTCGTCAAGGTCGTCGCCGACGCCGCGAGCGACCGCGTGCTCGGCGTGTGGATGATCGCCTCGGTCGCCGGGACGATGATCGCCCAGGCCGCGCAGGCGATGGAGTTCGGCGCCACTTCGGAGGACATCGCCCTCACCTGCCACGCCCACCCGACGCACTCCGAGGCGCTCAAGGAAGCCGCGATGGCGGTGACCGGCAAGCCGATCCATATGTGAGTCGCTGAGTCCCCGCGGAGGCGGGGACCTCGGGCCTCCCGCGAGAGGCCTGAGGCCCCAGCCTTCGCTGGGGCTCACGAAAGAGAATCCCCCATGACTCTGCGCCCCTTCCACCTCGCCTTCCCGGTCCACGACCTCGCCGCCGCGCGGGCGTTCTGGGGCGGCGTGATGGGCTGCGCCGAAGGGCGCAGCAGCGCCGAATGGATCGACTTCGACTTCTACGGCCACCAGATCGTCGCCCACCTGGCGCCCGAGGCGGCGCCCGCCGCGGCCAATCCGGTCGACGGCCACGACGTGCCGGTGCCGCACTTCGGAATCGTCCTCGCGATGGCCGACTGCCAGGCGCTCGCCGACCGCCTGGCCGCCGCCGGCACCCAGTTCGTCATCGAGCCTTATGTCCGCTTCAAGGGAGAGGCCGGCGAGCAGGCGACGATGTTCTTCCGCGACCCCAGCGGCAATGCGATCGAGATGAAGGCGTTCGCCGATCTCGGGCAATTGTTCGCGACAGAGTGAGTCCCCGCGCAGGCGGGGACCTCAGGCCGCCTGGGCGGCGCTCGCGGCCTGAGGCCCCCGCCTGCGCGGGGGCGCACTCGCATTGGGGCGGGAAAGCGATTATTCGCCGCTGATGGCCCTCCCCCGCACGATGCAGCGGTTCGCGCGCTGGCACATCTGGCTCGGCTGGGTGGTCGGGCTGCCGGTGCTGATGTGGGCGGTGACCGGGCTGTGGATGGCCGCGCAGCCGCTCGAGGACGTGCGCGGCGAGCACTTGCGCGCGGCGCCGGCGGCGATCGACCCGGCGGGCCTCGTCTTCCCGCAGCGCATCGGCGAGCCCATTCGCGACGCCCGGCTGGTCGCCCAGCCCGACGGGCCGGCGTGGATCGTCACCGCCGCCGACGGCCGCCGCTGGCGCTATTCGGCGCGCTTCGGCACCGCCACCCCGCCGGTGGTCGAGGACGAGGCGGGCCGGATCGCCGAGGCGGCCTATGCCGGTTCCGCGCGGCTCGCCGGCGTGACCTATTTCGCGCCCGGAGATGCCCCGGCCGATGCCCGCGCGAGCGGCGCGGTGTGGCAGGCGCGCTTCGCCGACGGCGCCCGCGTCTACATCGACGACGCCACCGGCGAGGTCGTCGCGCTGCGCACCGGGCAATGGCGGCTGTACGATTTCCTCTACGGCCTGCACATCATGGACCCGCAGGCGCACGAGGATGCGCACAACCCGTTCGCGATCGGCTTCGCCGCGCTCGCGGTGGCCGGCGCCCTGCTCGGCTGCGTGCTGCTGTTCCGCCGCCGCAAGGCGCGGGTGACGGCATGACGGGAAGACGGGCAGCGCTCTCTCCCCTTCAGGGGAGAGATACGGCGGCTTGGCCGCGCAGCGGCCTAGCCGAAGTTGAGAGGGGCTCGCGCGCGCGGTCCCCTCTCCCAACCCTCTCCCCTGAAGGGGAGAGGGCTCGATGATCGTCCCCGCCCTGCCTCCCGCGCTCGACCTCGCCGGGATCGCGGTGTTCGCCTTGAGCGGCGCGCTGCTGGCGACGCGGCTGCGGCTGACGATCGTGACGGTGTGCTTCTTCGCGCTGGTGACCGGGGTCGGCGGCGGCTCGGTGCGCGACCTGCTGATCGGCGCGCCGGTGTTCTGGGTGCGCGACCAGTGGGTGGCGCCGGTCGTCCTCGCGGTCGCGCTGCTCGCGTGGTTCACGCCCAACCGCTGGTGGGAAGGCCCTTCGGCGGGCTCGGGATTGCTCGACTGGGCCGACGCCGCGGGCCTCGCCGTGTATTCGGTGCTCGGGACGGCGAAGGCGCTCGCCTTCGGCGTCGGGCCGGTGCCCGCGATCCTGATGGGGGTGATCACCGGCTGCGTCGGCGGCGTGATCCGCGACGTGCTCGCGCAGCAGCCGTCGATCCTGCTCAAGCCCGAGCTGTACGTGACCGCCGCCGCGCTCTCGGCCACGCTGTGCGCGGCCGGCACGCTCGCCGGGTTGCCGTTGCTGCCGGTGTGGGCCGCCGCCGCGCTGGCGGGCTTCGGCCTGCGCGGCGCGGCGCTGATCTGGCAGATCGAGCTGCCCGGCTATTCGCGGGCGCCCTGAGTCCCCGCGCAGGCGGGGACCTCGGGCAAGCAGGCGCTACACCGCCGAGGTCCCTGCCTGCGCAGGGACGCGCGGGATTACTGCGCGCCGCCGCTCGCGACGATGTCGTAGCGGCCGTCGTCCTCCTCGGGCAGCGGCGGCGGCACGCCCTGGGCCTCGCGGGCGCGGGCGTAGTCGTCGTCGTTCCACTGGCCGTCGGAGGGCTCGCTGTAGCCGGCGTCGTAGGCGCCGCTCACGTCGATGTCGCTGATGCGCCCGTCGTTGCCGATGCGGCACGAATAGGCGGCGCCGGTGTCGAGCTCGCCGGAGACGCGCCATCCGTCGCGGTCGCGCGTGGCGCCGTCGACGCTGGCGACGCGGTCCGCGCCGCGCTCGATCTCGTCGACGCACATGTCGACCGCGCGGTCCATGCCCTGGCTGCGGTTGCGGTCGTACTGGCCGGGGGTCTGGTAGCCCGCCCCGTCGTCCGGCAGCGGATAGCGCTCGGGATAGCGCTCCTGGCGGTCCTTCTTGGCCGCACCGGCGATGGCGGCGATGGTGCCGAGCACGAGCACCCCGGCGATCACGTCGCCGGCATCGATGTCGTTGCGATCGCGCCAGCGGCGGTTGCGGTGGCGCTGGACGTTCTCGCCCGTCGAATCGTAGGCCTTGGCCTGCGCCGGCCGGGGCAGCTCGGCGGCCGCCACCGGCGTCGCGAGCAGCGAAAAGGCCGCGGCGACGGCGGTCGCGCGGGCCAGCGTGGAGGTCTTCAGAGCCATGGCGGCGTCCTTGATTTCGGGCACGGCGATGACCGCGCCCCTCGTGGGAATGCGACTAGGCGGTCCAGGCTTGCGACAGCCTGAACCGCCCAGTGCGCAGTGGGAGCGGGTTAGCGGAGCCCGCGGATGCCGCTGTAGTCGAGGTCGACCACCCGGCCGTAGCGCACGTCGCAGGTGAACTTGCCGGCGTCGTAGCCGCTGTAGCGGTCGTTGTAGCCGCGGTAGTCGTTGCCCCAGCCGCTACGCCAGTTGCGGTTCCCGGTGTTGACCGCGATCCGCCCCTTGACGGTGTAGCCGTCGCGCTTGCGGTTGATGTTGCGGATGTCGGTCACTTGCGCGCCGCCGCCCCGCGAGTAGCGGCTGGCGTTGCGCTCGGCGGCATAGACGCACTGCTCGACCGCCTGGCGCGAGTTGCCCGAACGGTTGTAGCCGCGGCCCTCGTAGACGTAGCCGTCGTTGTAGCCGCGGTTGCGCCCGCCGGCGGCCGAGGCCACCGCGGCGATGCCGCCGATGATCAGCGCCCCGGCGATGATGTCGCCGGCGTCGATGCCGTCGTTGTCGCGGTCGCGGTCGCGCCACTGCGCCTGCGCCGGAGCGGCCGAGCCCATCGCCATCGCGCCCGCCGCGACGGTCCCGATCAGGGCTTTGGTAATGGTCTTCATGATCTGTTCCTCTCGACTCGGCGGGACGAAGCGTCCCGTGACAAGCCTCGAGGTACACCCCCGGCGCTGTGGCGACGCTGAATGCCGCCGACAGAAACCGTTCAGGAAAAGCACCGCGTTTCTGAACGTCCGCTTTGTGAGTCCCTGCGCAGGCAGGGACCTCGGGCGGCTGGGCGTGGCGCTTGCGGCCCGAGGTCCCAGCCTGCGCTGGGACTCACGATCACTCCGGCGCCGTCAGCCCGGTCCATTGCGCCAGGAACGCCATCACGTCGGCCGCTTCCTCGATCGCCTTGTCGGTCGGCTTGCCCGAGCCGTGCCCGGCGCGGGTCTCGATGCGGATCAGCTGCGGCCTCGGCCCGAGCTCGGCCGCCTGCAGCGCGGCGGCGTACTTGAAGCTGTGGCCGGGGACCACGCGGTCGTCGGTGTCGGCGGTGGTGACGATCAGCGCCGGGTACGCCGTGCGCGGGCGGATGTTGTGCAGCGGCGAGTACGCGCGCAGCACCCTGAAGTCGGCCTCGCGGTCAGGATAGCCGTAGTCGTCGACCCAGTAGCGGCCGGCGGTCCAGCGGTCGAAGCGGAGCATGTCCATCACCCCGACCTGGGCGTTGCCGGCGGCGAACAGGTCGGGCCGCTGGTTGGCCACCGCGCCGACCAGCAGCCCGCCGTTCGAGCCGCCCTGGATGGCGAGCGGGCCGGCGATGCCTTCGGCCTTGAGGAACTCGCCGGCGGCGATGAAGTCGTCGAACACGTTCTGCTTGTTGGCCAGCCGCCCGCCGTCGTGCCACGCCTTGCCGTACTCCCCGCCGCCGCGGATGTTGGCCAGCGCATAGACGCCGCCGGCCTCGACCCACGCCAGCTTGCTGGCCGAGAACGACGGGGTCATCGACACGTCGAACCCGCCGTAGCCGTAGAGCAGCGTCGGCGCCGGGCCGGTCAGGTCCTTGCGGCGGACGATGAACAGCGGCACGCGGGTGCCGTCCTTCGAGGCGTAGAAGCGCTGCTCGACGGCGATCGTCTCGGGATCGAACGCCAGCTCGGGTTCGGCGAACACCGTGGTCTCGCCGGTGGCGGTGTCGAGCCGGTAGACCGTGCCCGGGCGGTTGAAGCTGGCGAACGTGTAGAACGTCTCCGGGTCGCCCGGCTCGCCGGTGAAGCCCGACACGCTGCCGAGCCCGGCCAGCGCGATCGGCGCCAGCTCGCGCCCGCCGAGGTCGAACGTGCGCGCGACCGAGCTGGCGTGCTCGAGGTACGAGACGATCAGCCGCTCGCCGACGATCGAGGCGAGCTCGATCGGCTGCGCGGCCTCGGGCACGATCGCCGTCCACTCGGCGCCCGTGCGGTCGAGGTCGAGCGCGACGACCTTGTAGCGCGGCGCGTCCTTGTTGGTGGTGAACCACAGCGTCCCGCCGACCCCGTCGATCAGCCCCCAGGCGTGGTCGAACCCGGTGACCAGCTCGCGCGTGGCCCAGCCGAAGTCGCCGCGCGCGGCGAGGTCGATGGCGCGGATCTCGTAGCGCGCGTCGGTCCCGATCGATGAGGTGATGACCGCCCAGCGCCCGTCGCTGGTGACGCTGGCGGTGTGGTTGTAGTCGCGGTGCGCCGGGGTCGCGTAGACCAGCTGGTCGGCGCTCTGCGGCGTGCCGAGGCGGTGGAAGTAGACCGCCTGGTCGAAGTTGAGCGCCTGGAAGTCCTGCCCTTCCGCGGGCTCGGGGAAGCGCGAGTAGAGGAACCCTTCCTCGCCGACCCAGGCGAGGTCGGTGAACTTGGCCCAGCGGATCTCGTCGGGGAGCGGCGCGCCGGTGGCGACGTCGAGCACGCGCAGGATGCGCCAGTCGCTGCCGCCGTCCTGCACGCTGTAGAGCAGCTTCGAGCCGTCGGGCGAGGCGCGCCAGGCGTCGAGCGCGGTCGCCGCGTCGGCCGCCCACGCGTTGGGGTCGAGCAGCAGCCGCGGCTCGCCCGCCAGCCCCTCGCGAACGTACAGCGGCGACTGGTTCTGCAGCCCGGCGTTGCGGGTGTAGAAATAGCGCCCGCCGCGCTTGACCGGGGTCGAGAAGCGCTCGAAGTCGAACAGCTCGCCGGTGCGCCGCTTGAACCACGCGCGCGCCGGCAGCCGGGCGAGGTAGGCGTCGGTGACCGCATTCTGCCGCGCGACCCAGTCGGCCACCTCGGCGTCGCTGCGGACGTCGTTCTCGAGCCAGCGGTAGGGGTCGGCGATGGCCTCGCCGAACAGCGTCTCGACCACGTCGCCGCGGCGGGTCTCGGGATAATCGGGAGCGGTCATGTCCTGCGCGTGAGCCGGAAGGGAAAGCGCGGCGGCGACGGCCGCTGCGAGCACGGGAAGACGCATGAAAGCTCCGGAAAAGCGAAAGGCGGCCACGACACTAACGCCCACGGCCGCCTTTGCAAATTCGGCGCCGACACACCGTGAGCCCCTGCGCAGGCAGGGGCCTCAGGCCGCTGTCGTGCCGCTTGCTGCACGAGGTCCCTGCCTGCGCAGGGACTCACGCGTTACGCTGCTTCCAGCTCGTCGACGCTCATCGCCGGGCCGCTGTCCTGGCCCTTGGCGTCGACGTCGCGGTCGACCAGCTCGATGATCGCGATCGGCGCCGCGTCCGAGGCGCGGATGCCGGCCTTGACGATGCGGGTGTAGCCGCCCTCGCGCCCGGCGTAGCGCTCGGCGAGGACCTCGAACAGCTTCTTCTCCTGCGCCTCGTCGAGCAGCCGGCTGTGCGCCAGGCGGCGGTTGGAGAGGCCGCCGCGCTTGGCCAGCGTGATCAGCTTCTCGACGTAGGGCCGCAGCTCCTTCGCCTTGGGGGTGGTGGTCTGGATCTGCTCGTGCTTGATCAGCGCGGCGGCCATGTTGCGCAGCAGGGCTGTGCGGTGGCCGGACTTGCGCTGCAGCTTGCGGCCGCCGTGTCCGTGACGCATTTCTCGTACTCCGTTCGTAAGGGGCCCGTGTCAGGTAGCCCGGTCCAGGCGGCACTTAGGGCGGCCGCCAATGCCTTCGCTTGAAGCGCCGCGCCAAAGCGGAACAGGGGCGGAAAGTCAAGGACGACTCTCGCGTGTAGACCTCCGTGCGCCCCAGCGAAGGCTGGGGCCTCAGGCCGCTGGCACAGCGCTGGTGGCACGAGGTCCCAGCCTGCGCTGGGACTCACAATGGCTAGAACGAATGGACCCGCGGCTCCGCCTGGCCGGCGAGCAGCAGCGCCCACAGCGCCCAGACCATCGCGTCGGCGCGGTCGGGCGAGCGCCCCGGGCCTTCGTAGTCGCCGCCCGCGACGAGGCCCGCCAGCTCGTCCTCCAGCTCGGGAAAGCGCCCCGCCAGCCGCGCCTTGCCCGCCTCGAACTGCCCCGCGACCGGCTCGGCGCGGCGGACCTTGCCGCGCGTCGCGGAGACCTCGCTGATCGGCAGCGCCACCCCGGCGCCGCGCAGCACCGAGCGGACCATGTCGCCGCCCATGTTCCGCTCCGCCACGACCCGGTCGGCGCCGTGCATCTCGGCCGCCGCCGCCACCGCCCGCGCCCAGCCTTCGGGCGACAGCCCGCCCGCCGACCGGTCGGCGAGCACGTGGCCGACGCCGTCGGCATCGAGCGCGCAGACGACGATCCCGCACGTCCCCCCGGCGCTCGCCGGCGGGTCGACCCCGACCACCACGCGCCGCAGATCGTCCGCCGCCGGCGCCGCGCCCCGGCACCGCTCGAGCAGCGCCGCCGGCCACAGCGAGCCGGCGACGTCGGGCAGCAGCACCCCGTCGATCTCCTCGCGCGCCATCCGCGTGCCGCCATAGGCGCTCTCGACCGCGCGCAGGAACGCCGCGGGCAAGTGCGGGTTGTCGCCGGTCCGCCCGCCGGTCAGCACCGTGTCGGGCGCGTCGACAATGCGCCTGAGCGCCGCGCACCCGCCGCGCGGCGTGGTGGTGACCAGCGCCCGCGGCCGCGCGCCGCACCTCAGCCCGAGCTGCAGCATGTCCCACGCCGCCTGCGGATGGCGCCACTTGGCCAGCTCGTCGCACCACGCGAAGTGATGCTGCGGCCCGCGCAGCGCTTGCGGGTTGGCGCCGGAGAACAGCGTCGCCCGCGCGCCCGAGGCGAACACCAGCTCGCCGTGCGCGCGCGACCACCCGGCGATCTCGCCCGGCCGCGCGCAGGCGAGGATGCCGCTCGGTCCCTCGACCATAACCTTGCGCGCCTCGTCCACCGTGGCGGCGACGAGCGCGATGCGCAATTCCTCCCCGGCACGGGGAGGGGGACCACCCGCAGGGTGGTGGAGGGGCACGGGCGGTGAACCTGACGCCGCGATGTTCGATTCACCGCGCGTGCCCCTCCACCATGCTTCGCATGGTCCCCCTCCCCCGTCGGGGGAGGAATCCCGCACCACCCCCAGGACCCACTCGGCCCCCGCCCGCGTCTTCCCAAACCCGCGCCCGGCCATCAGCACCCAGGTCCGCCAGTCGCCGGGAGGCGCGAGCTGCCCGCCGTGCGCCCACTCGGCGAACGCGCGGTCGAGCGCCAGCGCCGCCGGCCCCGGCAGCGAGCGGACGAGCGCCGCCCGCCCGGCGGCGTCGCAGCCGAGGAGGATGTCGGGGATCGTGGGCATGGTGCAGCCGTGCTGGTCGTTGGTAAGCGGCCGGCGTCACCCCCGCCCGGGCGCAGGCTCGCCCCGGCCGGGCGACCCGCCGGCGCCTCAATCGAGCCGCTGCAGCTCGATGGCGCGGAACTCGATCGGATGGCCCTCGCTCTGCAGCGCGATATAGCCCCGGCGCAGCCGCAGCTCGCCGTCCGCCGCGGCGATCAGCGGCCGCGCGTCCGCGTCCGCCGGATCGAGCTCGGGCGCGGCATAGCGCAGCACCGCCTCGCCATCGATGAAATGGGTGATCTCGCCGCTGGGCAGCACCTCGAGCTCGACCCGGGTCCAGCGGCCGACCGGGACCAGCGGCGAGGAGGACAGCACGCAGTGGCGCGGGTCGCGCCGGCCGTCGACCGCGACGGTGGTGCCGGGCGTGCAGAGGTTGCCGGTCGGCTCGCGCGCCGGGCGCGGAACGCCGAGCAGCTGCAGCTCCAGGCTGACCGGGAACGGCTGGTCGCGGCGCATCGTCGCCGGCGCCTGCGCATGGAACATCAGCCCGGAATTGCTCGCCTGCCAGCTCTCGATGCCCGGCAGGGCCTCGCCGAACAGCCGGTATTCGAAGCGCAGGCGATAGGCGCCGAGCGGCGCGTGCCAGAACAGATGGCCGAACTCGCCCTCGAACCTTTCGTAGTGGGCATGCGAGACGCGGATCGCGCCGTCGTGCACGGTGAACATCCCGAGCGGGTCCTCGCCCACGGCGCGGCCGGTGATCTTGGGTGTCCAGCCGGCGAGCGTGGCGCCGTCGAAGAGGCGCTCCCACCGGGGCTCGGGCGCGGGCGCCGGCGCCGGCGCGGCGCCGAGCAGCGCCAGCAGCGGGACGATGAAGGATTTCACGTGTCGGACCTCCCGGCTGCCGGCGCTTCGCTTCTCCGGCGGAGGTGCCCGGCCGGACCCGCGATGGCAAGCGCTCCCGCGCGCCCCCGACCGCGCGCCCGCGGCGCCGAACCGGGCCGCCAGGCATCGCCACCCACGCCCGCCCCTCGCCGCTGGGCGCGAGCTGCCCGCCATGCGCCCACTCCGCGAACGCGCGGTCGAGCGGCAGCACTGCCGGTGCCGGCAGCGAGCGGAGGAGCGCCGCCCGCCCGGCCGGATCGCAGCCGAGGAGGATTTTGGGGGTGGTGGGCATCTGTGGCTTTCTTCCTTAGAGCCCTTGACTCTAGCAGCATTTCGAGTCCGCCAGTTGCGTGCGGAGTCGGCCTGTGGCATGTTCCAACTCTGTTCTGAGGGGAACCTGCAATGGCCGATAGCAGCGCTATCGAATGGACTGACGCAACGTGGAATCCTGTTACGGGCTGCACGCGGATTACGGCAGGTTGTGACAACTGTTACGCGCATCGGTTTGCCGAGCGTTTTCGTGGCGTACTCGGCCATCCATTCGAGAACGGGTTCGATTTGACCTTACGGCCAGAACGCATTCTCCAACCGCTCGCATGGCGACGCTCGCGAATGATATTCGTCAATTCGATGAGCGATCTGTTTCACAAAGCGGTCCCTCGCACCTTTGTTGACCAGGTCTTCGACACGATGGAACAGGCTGACTGGCACGTCTTTCAGGTCCTAACGAAACGTAGCTCCCTCATGAGGGACTATCTTCAGGCACGGTATGCCTCCGAATCTGCTCCGAAGCACATCTGGTTCGGCGTTTCGGTTGAGGAGGCTAAAGCGAAATCAAGAGCGGCACATTTACGCGCTGCGCCCGCCAGTGTTCGCTTCCTGTCGATCGAGCCATTGATCGCACCTCTCGGCGAAATCGATCTTAGCGAAATCCACTGGGTGATCGTGGGGGGAGAGAGCGGCCCGCGCGCACGCCCAATGGAAGTCGAGTGGGTGCGCGATATCCGGCGCCAGTGCGAAGAGCAGCGCGTCGCGTTCTTCTTCAAACAGTGGGGCGGAATCCGTCCAAAATCAGGCGGACGGTCACTTGATGGCCGCGAGTGGAATGAGTTGCCGGCCTTGATAGCGGCATGACGACAACTGTCGTCCCGCCCGTTCCGCCGGAATACGCGGGGCGGGAACAGGCCTACATAAAGCACCTATTTCTCCGTCGGTACCTTGGCCGCCTAGTGCACAAGATCGGAAGCTTCGCCGAGCAGATAGTGTACATCGATGGCTTCTCCGGACCTTGGAAGAGCGGTACCGAGAATTATGCCGACACATCGTTCGGCATCGCCCTTAAGGCGCTGTCGGACGCGCGCGCTTCATGGGCAAACATGAGTGGTCGTTCGCGCGACGTGCGCATGTCGGCTCACTTAGTAGAGACGGACCTTGCGGCGTTTGCTCAACTACAGACTATTGGGCCTCACTACCCAGCCGTCGACGTCCAGCCGTATCCGGGGGACTTCATAGAAGTCGCACAGACCATCGCGGCCGCGATTCCACCGAGTGCTTTTAGCTTCGTGCTTGTAGACCCCAAAGGATTTGCACTCGACATGGGTAAACTCAGGCCGTTGTTGGCTCGGGACCGCAGCGAGGTGGTCTTTAACTTCATGTTCGATTTCGCAAACCGCTTCACGAAGCTGCCGCAGCTTCAAACGACCTTTGACCGCCTGTTCGTTGGCGTCGACTGGCGGGACGAACTTGATCAACTCGAGGCCAACCCAGCAACATCACCATATGACCGCAAGGCGGCATTTTTGCGCTGGTTCAAGCGGGCAGTTCAAAACGTTGGCGGCTTTCAGTATGTCGCCGAAGTCGAGATTCAATATCCTGGGCGTAGCCGCACGTTTTACTATCTCGTCTACGGAACTCGGAAGCCAGCCGGCATCAAGGTCTTTCGAGACTGCCAGATCAAGGCACTGGAGGAGCAGTCGGCAGTTACAGGACGGATGCAGACCCAAGCCATAGCGAACACCGGGCAGGGCTTTCTTTTCGAGACATTGCCATCTGGCCCTGACCGCCGCCTCAAAACCAGCTTGGATCGGGAACGAGATGCAGCCCGCGATATGTTATTGCGCCTGGTGCCGAGCGAGCCCGGCGCCATGTGGGGCACGCTTTGGCCACGTGTGCTAGCTGATCATGTGATCAGCGAAGGCACACTTGGCAGGATAGCCAATGAGCTACGAAAGGCCGAAATTCTATCTATTCCAGCATGGAGCAGCGAGCGAAAGCAGATTCCTGACGATCAATACCGCATATTTAGAGGACCCAGATTCCCGCCGACCTGACACCCGACCGGCCCCCCTTCAGCATCTTTCCTATCCCCGCGCCCGCTCCATCGCCGCGACCTTGCGCAAGATCTCCGCCCGCACGTCCTCGATGTCGGGCTCCTGCGCGCGCCAGCCGTAGCGCTGCGGCTTGCCGCCCTGCACTCCGGCGCGGTGGAGCTTGAACAGGTTCAGCGCCTGGTCGACGGTCATCGCCGGCGCCTCCCGCGCCTCGACCGCGGGCTCGGGGTCGAGCGTGGCGGTGGCGGCGTGGAGCAGCAGCAGCTCGAGCCGCTCGTAGCCCTCGGCCTTGGCCTCGGCCCACGCCGCGGCGAACGCCGGCCAGCGCTTGCGCCGGTTGTAGGCCGCTTGCGCCGAGACCCCAGCGGCGCGCGCCGCCGCGCTGACGTTGGCGCTCGCGGCCAGCTCGGCGAGGAACGCGCGCTCGGCCCGCGCCGACCACCGCCCCGGCCCCGCGCGGACGATGCACGGGCGGCCCGCCCGCGACGCGCGCACCACCTCGTCGTCGCGCAGCCGGGGCGGCTTGCGGAGTTCATCCCCTTGCGGAGGGGATTCAATCGCCCGGGAGTGGGCCAGCCGCGCCCGCGCCGTCGCCAGCGCGCGGTCCCAGCTCGCCGCGAAGGCCGGGTTGTGCTTGCGCAGCGGGTACGGCGTGGTGCGGTCGATGCCGCATTTCTCGGCCGCCCGCGCGACGCTGCCGCTCCGCGCCAGCTCGCGCAGGAACGCCCGCCGCCACGCGGGCGGCGTGTTCGATCGTGCCATGATGGATTTGCCTTTCCGATCGCGGGCGCGGTTCGCCAGCGTTCCCGCGTTGTGCCATATCAGCGCGCCGATGTCAAGTTATTTTTACCAATATGGTTACACACCCTCTCCCCTTGCGGGAGAGGGAGGAGCGCCGTCAGGCGCGGAGGGAGAGGGGTCGGCGGCGCGAGCCGCCGCTGCGCGGCGGACCCCTCTCCCAACCCTCTCCCGCAAGGGGAGAGGGCTATGGAAAGAAAAGGGCCGCCCATTGAGCGGCCCTTTGCAGCTTCTCTGCGGCGGCTTCCCGCCTCCGCGGGAATGACGAGGAATGGGAAGGGCAAAAAAGAAAGGGCCGCCTCGCGGCGGCCCTCTCGGTGTTCCGTCAGGAAGCGAACAATCAGCCCAGCAGCTCCTGCTCGAGCTTCTTGGCCATCTCCTCGATGTTCTCCGGCGGCCAGCCGGGGATGTCCATGCCGAGGCGCAGGCCCATCGAGCTCAGCACTTCCTTGATCTCGTTGAGGCTCTTCCTGCCGAAGTTCGGCGTCCGCAGCATCTCGGCTTCGGTCTTCTGCACCAGGTCGCCGATATAGACGATGTTGTCGTTCTTCAGGCAGTTGGCGGAGCGCACCGAGAGCTCCAGCTCGTCCACCTTGCGCAGCAGGTTGCGGTTGAACGGGATCTCGTCGAGCTTCTCGTCGCGGCGCTCGGCGGTCGGCTCCTCGAAATTGATGAACAGCCGCAGTTGCTCCTGCAGGATGCGGGCGGCCAGCGCCACCGAATCCTCGGGCGTCACCGCGCCGT
>DASPMY010000057.1:0-64621 GCA_035626815.1 Croceibacterium sp. | reverse complement strand
GGTCGCCCGCGCCGCCGCCCACCGGGGACGACGGCCGCGCGACAACCGCCGCCTCCACCGAGCCCGATCTCGGCGCCTGCCCCAGGGCCGAGCCGGTCGAGGCGCGAATCCGCACCACGCCGGTTCCGGTCCCGGCGGCGTTCGACCGGATCGCCCGCTCGGACATGGATCATTTCGCCTTCGCCACGCTGGGCGGCACCACGGTGTGCGTCGACACCACATGGATCGAATCGATCGACCACGCGGAGCTGTCGGCCGATGGCCGGTTCGTCGCGTTCGATTGGCTCGGTTACGAGGCCTACGGCCACGTCGTGGTCGATCGCACCGGAGCCGGTCAGGTCATCGACACCGGCAACGCCCCGTTCACCTCGCCCGACGGCAAGCGGCTCGCCGCGGTCGATCTCAGCGAATCCGGCTTCGGCTCGCTCAATGCTTTCGCCGTATGGGAGATCGATTCCGTCGGCCTGCGCCGCCTTGTCGAGACCGGCCAGGACCTTCCGCCCGGCGACTGGCGGATCGACGGCTGGCGGGGCAACCATTGCGTCGCGCTGTCACTGGTCCCGTTCGATCGCTATCCCGACGATCCCGCCGACATGGACACGGTCGCGCGCGATCCGTGGTTCGCGGCGGAAAGCGCCGGCTGGCAGCCCGCCGCGGGCAGCTGCCCGCGGTCTTGAGCCGCTTCGCGCATTTCGCGGCGATCGATTGGTCGGGCGCCGCCGGCGAGCGGCACAAGGGCATCGCGGTGGCGATCTGCGGCGCCGGGCCCTCCGCGCCGGCGCTGGTTGCGCCGGGCCAGCGCTGGTCTCGCCGTGAGATCGTCGAGTGGTTGCTCCACGCCTTGCCCACCGACACGCTGGTCGGGCTGGACCTTGGCATCTCGCTCCCGTTCGCCGATTGCGGCGCGTTCTTTCCCGGGTGGAGCGCAAGTCCGCCCGATGCCAGGGCGCTGTGGGCGCTGGTCGACGAGACCTGCCGCGACGACCCGCATCTGGCCGCGACCGCGTTCGTCGATCACCTCGAGGCGAGCCGCTATTTTCGCCGCCACGGTGGCCGCGAGGGGGAGCGATTCCACCATCGCGACGCCACCCATCGCCGCGGCCGCTTCCGCGTCACCGAGCAGGCGCAGGAGCGAATGGGCTGCAAGCCCTACAGCAACTTCAACCTCGTCGGCGCGGCGCAAGTCGGCAAGTCGAGCCTGACGGGGATGCGCGTGCTCCGCCGGCTCGACGGGCGACTGCCGGTGTGGCCCGTCGACCCGCTGCCGCCGCGCGGCTCCGTGGTGGTCGAGATCTACACCGCCATCGCGGCGATGGCGGCCGGTCGCGCGGCCTCGCGCAGCAAGATGCGCAGCTATGAAGAGCTGAACGCCGCGCTCGCAGCGTTGGGCAGCTCGTCCGTCCGCGGACGCGGCGCGCTCGACGACCACCGCGCCGACGCGCTTCTCGCCGCGGCGTGGCTGCGGGCCAACGCCGCCCGCCCGGAGCTATGGCAGCCGGACGGCATGACCCGCTCCGTCGCCGCCACCGAGGGCTGGACGTTCGGCGTCGCTTAACGCAAAGCTCATCGGGCGCCGGTTTAGCTCAGTTGGTAGAGCAGCGGTTTTGTAAACCGAAGGTCGGGGGTTCGAGTCCCTCAACCGGCACCATCGCGGACCGGCGCCAACGGCCTCAGACGTCGTAGCCTTGCCCGCGCAGCTCCACCAGGATGGCCGGCTTGCCCATCAGCACCGGCGTGCCGATCTCGGTCGCCGTGAACAGCCGGGCGGCGAATGCGCGCGGCAGCCGCACGCACCCGTGCGACGCCGGGCGACCGGTCACGTGGCCGGCATGGAGCGCGACGCCATATTCATCGATCCGCTGCATGAACGGCATCGGCGCGTTGTCGTACTTGCGCGACCAGTACTGGCGCCGCTTCTCGACGATGGGGAAGATGCCGATCGGCGAGGGATGCTTGTCGACGCCGCCGGAAATCGTCGACACGGCGATGAGCTCCTCGCCGCCATAGGCGTAGGCCATCTGGCCCGTGAGATCGACCACCACCCGGGTGATCGCTTCGTCCTCGCGCCCCTCCTTCCACAGGAACTGGCCGGCGCTCAGCGATGCCCGGCCGAACTCGGCGCGCATCTCCACGTTCGCCGCTTCGGCGGCCTGGGCCGCGGCGATGATCGCTTCGGAGCTGTCGTCTGCCGTCGCCTCAGTCGCCGCAATGGGCGAGGCGCATGCGAGGGCCAGCGCAAAGGCCAAGGCCAATGCCTTCATGTCTCGGAACCTGCTCGTCAGATGGTTGCGCCTGTTCAATGGGGCAGGCGCGATCGGGTTCCGCGCTACCGCCCCACGGCGACGTAGCGGAAGCCGTGGCGCTCCACCTCGGCGCGATCGTAGAGGTTGCGCAAGTCAACCAGCAGGGGCTCGCGGAGCAGCCTCCCGGCGCGGGCGAAGTCGAGCGCGCGGAACGCCGCCCATTCGGTGACGATCACCGCCGCGTCGGCTCCTTCCATCGCCTGGTAGGCGTCGTCGCAATAAGTGACGTCGTCGAGCAGTTGCGCCGCCTGCTCCATCCCTTCGGGGTCGTAGGCGCGCACCGTGGCCCCGGCGTCCTGCAGCGCGCGCACGATCGCCAGCGCCGGCGAATCGCGCATGTCGTCGGTGTCGGCCTTGAACGTCAGCCCGAGCAGCGCGACCGTCTTGCCGTGGCCCTGGCCGCCGAGCGCGTTGACCACCTTGCGGCCCATTTGCCGCTTGCGCTGGTCGTTGACCGCCACCACCGCCTCGACGATCCGCAGCGGCGCCTCGCAATCCTGCCCGGTCTTGAGCAGCGCCAGCGTGTCCTTGGGGAAGCACGAGCCGCCATAGCCGGGGCCCGGCTGGAGGAAGCGCGCGCCGATGCGCCGGTCGAGGCCGATGCCGCGGGCAACGTCGAGCACGTCGGCGCCGACCTTCTCGCAAAGGTCGGCGATCTCGTTGATGAAGCTGATCTTGGTCGCCAGGAACGCGTTGGCCGCATACTTGGTGAGCTCGGCGGCGCGGCGGGTCATCGCCACCAGCTGGGTCTCGTTGCCGAGCAGCGGGCGGTAGATCTCGTGCAGCACCACCGCAGCGTGCTCGTCGTCGACCCCGACGACCACCCGGTCGGGACGCTTGAAATCCTCGATCGCCGCGCCCTCGCGCAGGAACTCGGGGTTCGAGGCCACCGACACGTCGAGCTCCGGCCGCGCCTCGCGGATGATCCGCTCGACCTGGTCGCCGGTACCGACCGGCACGGTCGACTTGGTCACCACCACCGTGCCGGGTCGCAGATGCGGCGCCATCTCGCGCGCGGCGGCGTGGACATAGCTCAGGTCGGCGTGCCCGTCGCCGCGCCGCGACGGCGTGCCGACGGCGATGAACACCGCATCGGCGTCGGGCAGCGCCTGCGCCAGGTCGAGCGTGAACTCGAGCCTCCCGGCGGCGACGTTGTTCGCCACCAGCTCGTCGAGCCCCGGCTCGAAGATCGGGATCCGACCTTCGCGCAACGCGGCGACCTTGGCTTCGTCCTTGTCGACGCAGCAGACGTGATGCCCGAAATCGGAAAAGCACGCGCCCGAGACCAGGCCGACATAGCCGGTGCCGATCATCACTATGCGCATGCGTGTTCCCCAGACCCTCGGTTTGCTCGGTCGGGGCTCCCTAGTCGAACAGCGGTTCGCCTAGCAACCCGCTCATCCCCGCCCGCGGTAAGGCGCGGCGCCTTGATCGGGCAGCCACAGACCCTCCGGCGGCCGACCGCTCTGCCAGAACACGTCGATCGGGATCCCGCCGCGCGGGTACCAGTAGCCACCGATGCGCAGCCAGTGCGGGCGCATTTCCTCGACCAGGCGCTGGCCGATGCCGACGGTGACGTCCTCGTGGAACCCGCCATGGTTGCGGAACGAGGCGAGGAACAGCTTCAGGCTCTTCGATTCGACGATCGTCTCGGCGGGCGCGTAGTCGATCACCAGATGCGCGAAATCGGGCTGGCCGGTGACCGGGCACAGCGAGGTGAACTCGGGCGCGGCGAAGCGCACCAGGTAAAGCGCGCCGGAGCGCGGATTGGGCACGTAGTCGAGCGTTGCCGCCTCGGGCGAGGTAGGCAGCGTGCTCGGGCGGCCGAGATGCCGGGGTGTGTCCATCGCGCGCCGCTCTTGCCGCGATCGGCGGCGGGGCACAAGGTGGCGCTTTGCGCGGGGCAATTCAGAGCCTATTCAGCGCGTCCCGCCATGTCCTCCGCGACCCAGATGCGTCCGACCCGCCTCGCCCTCGCTGCCGCGCTCGTGCTGGCTGCGCCCGCCGCACCGGCGGCCGCCTCGGTGCGCGATTTCCGCCTGCCGCCGGACCCCTCGCAGACCCAGCCGGCGCCCGACCAGCAGGGCCCGGTCGCGCCCGACGTTCCGGAATCGCGACGGCCGGCCGCCGCTCCTGCGCCCACCCCCACCCCGACACCGGCCGCCAGCCGCCCCGCGCCCGCGCCGACGGTCACCCCGCCGCGCGTCGTCCTGCCGTCGGCGACCTCGGCGCCGCAAGCGGATGGGCGGAGAACACCCGCTTCGCGGCCGGCGACGCTCCCTGCAGCCACGCCGTCGGCTCCGGTGGCGGACACGGCGGCGCCCGAGCCGAACCCGGTCGAGGGCCTCGGGATACCGTCGAGCGCATCGCAGACGCCCCCTGCGGCTCCCGCCGCCGTGGACGCGCTGCAGCCGGCCGACGATGGCGGCTCCACCTGGCCGTGGCTGCTCGCCGTGCTTCTCGGCGCCGCGGGCGCCGGAGGGACCGCGTGGACCGTGTGGCGCCGCCGGCAGCGCCGCGGCGCGCTCGCCGTGCCGCGCATCGAGCGCCCGCGGCTGGCGCGCGCTCCGGTTCAGCCGTCCCCCGACGAGCCCCCCGCGGCCATGCCGGGCGAGCCGTTGCAGGTCTCGCTCGAGCCGCTGCGCCTCAGCCTGACGCTGATCAACGCGACGCTCGCCTACCGCCTGCAGGTCGCCAACCGCGGCACCGCGCCGCTGACCGGCCTCGCCATCGGCGCCGACATGATTGCCGCGCATGCCTCGATGACCCGCGAGGAGCAGCTCTCGGGGCCGGGCAGCGGCGCCCCGGCGCAGCGCATCGAGCGGCTCGAGCCGGGCGAGAGCCGCGTGGTCGAGGGCGAGTTCCGCGTGCCGTTCTCGCAGATCGTGCCGATCCGCCAGGGCAACGCCGCGCTGCTGCTGCCGCTGGCGCGGTTCCGGGTCGAAGCCGACGGCGCCCGGCCGGTGGTCCGCACTTTCGCTGTCGGCCAGCCGGGCGCCGGCTCGGCGCTGCAGCCGTTCCGTCTCGACCAGGGGCCGCGGGTCTATCCCAAGCTGGCGCAGCACGCCTTCGCTTGAGTTTGTTGCCCGAGAGGCTAACCCGAGGCGCATGGACGACCTCGTCTCCACGCAGTGGCTGGCGGAGCGGCTCGGCGCGCCCGGGCTGGTCGTGGTCGATGCCTCGGCGCACCTGCCCGACGCGGGGCGCGACGCGCGGGCCGAATTCGAAGCTGCCCATATCCCCGGCGCGCGCTTCATCGACCTCGACACGCTCAAGGACTTCGCCAGCCCGGTGCCCGCCGCCCTGCCGACCGCGGACCAGTTCGCCGCGCGCATGGCCGAGATCGGCCTCACCGAGGGCGACCGGGTCGTCATCTACGACGACAGCGCCGTGAAGACCTCGGCGCGGGCGTGGTTCATTTTCCGCATGCACGGCCAGCGCGAGGTGGCCATTCTCGACGGCGGCCTCGGCAAGTGGCGGACGGAAAGCCGCGAGTGCGAGGGCGGGCCCTCGCGCGGCGGCCAGAGCGCCGTCACCCCGGCATCGGGCCCCGGCACGGTTCGCAGCAAGGCGGACATGCTCGCCAACCTCGAGTCCGCCGCCGAGCAAGTGCTCGATGCGCGCGGCGCCGGGCGGTTTACCGGCGCCGAGCCCGAGATTCGGCCCGGCATGCCGAGCGGGCACATCCCCGGCTCGCGCAACTTGCCGTTCGGCGAGGTTCTCAACGCTGACGGCACGTTCAAGGACCCGGCGGGCCTGCGCGCGGCCTTCGCCGGGGCGGGGATCGATCTCGACCGGCGGGTCGTCACCACGTGCGGCAGCGGCGTCACCGCCGCGGTGCTGCTGTTCGCGATGCACCGGCTCGGCAAGCACGACACCGCGCTTTACGACGGCAGCTGGAGCGAATGGGGGGCCGATCCGGCGACGCCCAAGGCCACGGGATCGGCCGCGTGAGCAAGGATGAGCCGCGCAAGCCCGCGACGCGCCTCGTCGAAGGCGGCCGGCGCCGGGAGTGGACCGGCTCGGTGGTCAATCCGCCGGTGTGGCGCGGCAGCACGCATCTCTACGCCGACAGCGCCGACCTGGCGAAGGGACGGCCCAACGCGGACGGGCAATTCTACTACGGCCGGCGCGGCTCGCCGACGCAGTGGGCACTGGCGGAGGCGCTGACCGCGCTCGAGCCAGGCGCGCACGGCACGCTGCTCTATCCGAGCGGCGTGGCGGCGATCGCCGGCGCCTTGCTCGGCGTGCTCGAAAGCGGCGACGCGCTGCTGATGACCGACAACGCCTACGAGCCGAGCCGCGCGATGGCGAAGACCCTGCTCGCCCCGCTGGGGATCGAGACGCGCTTCTTCGACCCGCTCGACGTCGACGGTTTCGCCACCCTCTTCGACGGGCGCACCAAGGCGGTGCTGCTCGAAAGCCCCGGCAGCCTGTCGATGGAGGTGGCCGACCTCCCCGCGCTCGCCGCGATCACGCGCGACAACGGCGCGGTCAGCCTGCTCGACAATACCTGGGCGAGCCCGCTCGGGTTCCCCGCGCTCGAGCGCGGCTGCGACGCGAGCATCATGAGCCTGACCAAGCACGTCGGCGGTCATTCGGACTTGATGATGGGCTCGGTGGCGGCCGGCGAGGCGCTGTACCGGCGCATCCGGGTGAAATCGCAGGCGCTCGGCCAGGTCGTCTCGCCCGACGACGCCTCGCTCGCCTTGCGCGGCTTGCGTACGCTCGGCGTGCGGCTCGAGCGCGAAGCGGCGAGCGCGCTCACCATCGCCGAGTGGCTCGCCGGCCGCCCGGAAGTAACGCACGTGCTGTGTCCGCTACTGCCCGGAGCGCCGGGCCACGCGCTGTGGCGGCGCGACTTCACCGGCGGCTGCGGTCTGTTCAGCTTCGTCCTCGCCGGCCGCGACCCGGCCGCACGGGCCCGGTTCATCGATGCGCTCGAGCTGTTCGGCATCGGCTATTCGTGGGGCGGCTACGAGAGCCTGGTGATCCCGTTCGATCCCGGCCGCGCTCGCAGCGCGACCGCATGGCCACCCGCCGGCTGGAACCCTGAGGACCGCCTCGGGATTAGATTGTCGATAGGGCTCGAAGACGCAGGAGACCTGATGGGCGATCTCGAACGCGGCTTTGCGGCGATGGAGGCGGCGTGAGCCAGGCGGCCGACATCCTCCACAACGTCGACCGGGGCAGCGACCTGTGGATCGTCATCGCCACGCTCGACAAGTGGGGCTTCACCGTAGCGGACACGCGCATCTCGCTGTGGACCGTGCTCGTCGCGCTGGTCGTCATCGTCCTCGCGCTGGTGCTCGCGCGGCTGTCCATCCGCGCCGCCTGCTGGGTGCTCGGGCGGATGACCACGCTCGACCCCGGGCAGCGATTGCTGGCGCAGAAGCTGATCTCGATCGCGATCTGGGTCGCCACCTTCCTGCTGGCGATCGACATCATCGGCATCGACCTGACCGCGCTGGCGGTGTTCTCGGGCGCGTTCGGCCTCGCGCTCGGCTTTGGCTTGCAGAAGACCTTCGGCAACCTGCTCGCCGGGATCATCCTGCTGATGGACAAGTCGATCAAGCCGGGCGACGTGATCGCGGTCAACGACGGCATCAGCAACACCGTCGGCCAGGTCAAGAAGATCGGCATTCGCGCGGTCTCGGTGACCACGCGCGACAAGAAGGAATACCTGATCCCGAACGAGAACCTGATGATCAATCAGGTCGAGAACTGGTCGTACAGCTCCAAGGACGTGCGCATCAAGGTGCCGGTGATCGTCGCGCCGACCTCGGACCTCGAGCTGGCCGAGCAGCTCATGCTCGAGGCGGCGCTCGCCTGCCCGCGCGTGCTGCGCACCCGGCCCGCGGCGGTGTGGATCACCGAGTTCGCCGAGGCCGGCGTGGCGTTCGAGATCCGCTTCTGGATCCAGGACCCCGAGGAAGGCCTCGCCAGCGTCCGCTCCGACGTGCTCAAGGGCGTCTGGCAGCGGTTCACCGAGCACGGCATCAAGCTGCCGGACCCCGCCGAGCGCAATCTTTACCTCAAGGACACGCCCGCGCTGCAGGAGCTGCTCGCCGCCGTCCGTCGCTACGACGCCGCGACCGGGAAAACGGGCTAAAGCTGGCCTAGCGAGCGTCCAACGCATTCTCGCTGGCGGTTCAGAGCCCCTGCCGCCATCTGCGCCCGATGACCAAAGTGGGCACAGTTTACCTCGTCGGCGCGGGACCGGGCGATCCGGACCTGATGACGCTGCGCGCCGCGCGGCTGCTCGGCGCGGCGGAGCTGGTCGTGCACGACGGGCTGGTCGATCCGGCCGTGCTGGCCCTCGCGCATCCCGCGGCGGAGCTGATTTCGGTCGCCAAGAGCCGGGCGCGCCACACTGTGCCGCAGCGCGAGATCAACGCCCTGCTGGTGCGCGAAGCGCTCGCCGGGCGCGACGTGGTGCGGCTCAAGGGCGGCGATCCGTTCGTGTTCGGCCGGGGCGGCGAGGAAGCCGAGGCGTGCCGCGCCGCCGGCGTGCCGATCGAGGTCGTGCCCGGGGTCACCTCGGCGCTCGGCGCGGCGGCGGCGGCGCAGATTCCGCTGACCCATCGCGAGGCGGCAAGCATCGTCAGCTTCGTCGCCGGGCAGTGCAAGGGGCTGACCGAGCAGGACTGGGCCGGCCTTGCCGGCAAGGGCCGCACGCTGGTTATCTACATGGGCGTCAAGACTGCCGCGCAGATCGCCGAGAAGCTGATGGCCGACGGGCTCGCGCCCGACGTGCCGCTGGCGGTGGTCGAGAATGCGGCGCGCGCGAACATGCGCGTGCTGCGCGGGCCGCTCGCCGCCCTGGCCGACCTCGTCCAGCGCGAGCGCGTGAAGAGCCCGGCCCTGATCGTCATCGGCGATGTCACCGCGCGCGACGACGCCGCTCTCGAGACGTTCGCGCTGGAGGCGCACGCATGAAAATTCTCACCGGCAACGATCTCAAGAACGGCCGGGTCGTGTGGTGGGACGGCCAGGGCTGGTCGCTCCACGTCGAGGACGCGGCCGACGTCGGCGACCAGGCCGACGCCATCCTTGCTCGCGAGGACGCCGCCTGCCGCGTCAACGGCGGCTACGCGATCGACGCCGAGCCCGATCCCTCGGGCCGCGGCGTGCGCCCGGCGCACATCAAGGACCGCGTGCGCGCCTACGGCCCGACCGTGCGTCCCGACCTGACGCTCAAGCCCGCCGACCCGGAGGCCGGGACATGGGTGATATGATGTCCTTCGAGACGGGCCTTCGACTTCGCCCTCCGGGCTTCGCTCAGTCCCTCCGCAGGATGAGCGGGCCTTTGAAATACTCCGCTCATGCTGAGGAGCCGCCGAGCTCGTCGAAGCGGCGTCTCGACGCACCGGGAAGTTAGAATGTATCGCTACGACCAATACGACCACGCGATGGTCCGCGCCCGGGTCGAGGAGTTCCGCGACCAGACCCGGCGGCGCATCGCCGGGCAGTTGACCGACGACCAGTTCAAGCCGCTGCGGCTGAAGAACGGGCTCTACCTGCAGCTCCACGCCTACATGCTGCGCGTGGCGGTGCCGTACGGCACGCTCAACAGCGCGCAGATGCGCAAGCTGGCGCACATCGCGCGGACTTACGACCGCGGCTACGGCCATTTCACCACCCGCCAGAACATCCAGTACAACTGGATCAAGCTCGAGGAAGCGCCCGACATCCTGGCCGAGCTGGCCGAGGTCGAGATGCACGCGATCCAGACCAGCGGCGAGAGCATCCGCAACATCTCCGCCGACCAGTACGCCGGCGCCGCGCATGACGAGATCATGGATCCGCGCCCGTGGGCCGAGACGATCCGGCAGATGACCACGTTCATGCCGGAATTCAGCTATCTGCCGCGCAAGTTCAAGATCTGCGTGATCGCCAGCGAGGCCGATCGCGCGGCGCTGCGGTGGCACGATTTCGCGGTGCGGATCGTCAAAAACGAGGCCGGCGAGATCGGCTTCGAGGCCTACGCCGGCGGCGGCATGGGGCGCACGCCGTTCATCGCCTACAAGATCCGCGATTTCCTCCCCACGACCCAGATCCTGTCCTACCTGCAGGCGGTGCTGCGCGTGTGGAACCGCCACGCCCGGCGCGACAACATCCACAAGCAGCGGATGAAGATCCTCGTCCACGAGCTCGGCGAGGACGAGTTCCGCCGCCAGGTCGAGGAGGAGTTCGCCCACTTCCTGACGCTCGGCCACGACTTCCCACAGGCCGAGCACGATCGCATCGCGGCGTACTTCGAGCCGCCCGCGTTCGAGACCGGGCTCAGCGAGGACATCGACCGCTCCGATCCCGATTTCGCCCTGTGGGTCGACCGCCAGGTCGTCGCGCACAAGGTGCCGGGCTACGCGATCGTCAACATCAGCCTCAAGCCGATAGGCCAGATCCCCGGCGACATCAGCGCCGAGCAGATGGACCTCGTGGCCGACCTGGCCGAGCGCTATTCGTTCGACGAGCTGCGCTCGACCCATGCGCAGAACCTGGTGCTGCCGCACGTCCGCAAGCAGGATCTTTACGCCGTGTGGACCGCGCTCGAAGAGGCCGGCCTCGGCGAAGCCAACCTCGACCTCGTCACCGACATTATCGCCTGCCCGGGGCTCGATTACTGCAGCCTCGCCAATGCCCGGTCGATCCCGCTGGCGCTCGAGCTGTCGAAGCGTTTCGCCGATCCAGCGCGGCAGGACGATATCGGCGAGCTGAAGATCAAGATCTCCGGCTGCATCAACGCCTGCGGCCACCATCACGCCGGCAACATCGGCATCCTCGGCGTCGACCGGAAGGGCTCGGAAAGCTACCAGCTCCTGCTCGGCGGCTCGGGCGACGAGGACACCACGCAAGCCAAGATCGCCGGCCCCGGCTTCGACGAGGCCGGGATCGTCGACGCGGTCGAGCGCGCGGTCGAGCAGTACCGCGCGATCCGCGTGCCCGGCGAACGCTTCATCGATACCTACCGCCGCGTCGGCATGGATGGCTTCAAGGAGGCGATCTATGGCTGACAGCGGCAATCCGATCCCGCAGGCGGCGAGCGAGGCGGCGACGCTGAGGTTCCGCGACGATCCCGTGCCCGACGAGCCCGCGGTCAGCCTCGATGCGTTCCTCGACCAGCCCGACGCCTGCTCGGTGCGGGTCGAGGCGGGCGACGACGTGCGCCGCCTGGCGCCGGCGCTGGACCGCATTCGCCTGATCGAAGTCGACTTCCCGAAGTTCCGCGATGGCCGCGGCTTCTCGAGCGCGCGCGTCCTGCGCGAGATGGGCTACACCGGCGAGATCAAGGCCACCGGCGACGTGCTGGTCGACCTCGTGTTCTTCATGCGCCGGTGCGGCTTCGACAGCTTCGCGCCTGACGTCGCCTTCAATCACGAGGACGTTCAGGCGGCGTTGACCCGTTATCCCTATGTCTATCAGGACGCCGCCGATCCGGCGGTGCCCATCTGGCGCCTGCGCCATCCGGAATTTCAGACGAATGGCTAGCCGCGCGGTAGACATCATCGACACCGGTCCGAGCTTCACGCAAGCCGACGCCGACGCGCTCAACGCCCGCTTCGCCGGCGTCGATGCAGGCGCCATGCTGCGCGAGCTGTTCGCGGAAGGCAGCCTCGGGCGCGTCGCCGTGGTGTCGTCGTTCGGCACCGAAAGCGCGGTGCTGCTGCATCTCGTCGCGCAGGCCGACCCGACGGTCCCGGTGGTGTTCGTCGATACCCTGAAGATGTTCCAGGAGACGCTCGACTACCGCGACGCGCTCACCGAGCGCTTCGGTCTGGTCAATTCCTCGGTCGTCCGGCCCGATCCGGCGGTGCTGGCGGCGAAGGACGAGAACGGCCTCAGGTGGTCGTGGGACCCCGACGGCTGCTGCGAGATCCGCAAGGTCGAGCCGCTCCGCCGCGCCAAGCAGGGCCTCGATGCGTGGATCAGCGGCCGCAAGGCGTTCCAGTCGATGACCCGGCAGAACCTGCCGCGGTTCGAGATCGAGGACGGCCGGCTCAAGATCAACCCGCTCGGCGACTGGACCAAGGACGATCTCGAGGCCTATTTCGCCGAGCACGATCTGCCGCGCCACCCGCTCGAGGCGCAAGGCTATCTCTCGGTCGGCTGCCAGCCGTGCACCAGCACCGTCGCCCCCGGCGAGGATCCGCGCGCGGGCCGCTGGCGCGGCTGGGACAAGACCGAGTGCGGCATCCACGGCCCGACCGGCCCGGTCGGCGGAGACGACGGCGACGCGCTGCCCCCGGGCTACGAACCGGCGTTCTGATTCCGCTTCGCCGGAAGCGAGGCCAAAGCCCGAAAATCAGCCTTTCCGAAATGTTTACCACGGCGCTGTAGGGCGATCCCGAGCGGGGGGAACACGCGGGATCGCCATGCGGGCCTTGACGGCAGCTATGTGGATATCGGGGCTCGCCGGCTGGCCGGCGCAGGCGCTCGCGCAGTCCGACCTCATCGGGGCCGAAGCGTTCGACGTCGACGTCGACTTGCGCGCCAGCGTGACCGGCGGCGAGGAGGGCTGGCTCGACGGCGGCTTCGGCAAGCTGCGCGAGGGCGGTGACGGTGGGGACCCGCAGGTGCGCGCCGGGATCGCCGCGGCCGACGTCGCCTGGAAACCGCAGCTCGGCTTCAATTTCAGCGGCCTCGTCAGCTTCGCCTGGCAGCCCGACATCCCCGGCGACGACGTCGGCCTGAGCGAGGCCTACCTCAAGTATCGCTCCGACCCGGCCCCCACGCGCGTCTCCGCCCGGGCCGGCGTGTTCTGGCCGCCGGTGTCGCAGGAGCATTCGGGCTCGAACTGGGCGGTGACCGACAGCATCACGCCGTCCGCCGCCAACAGCTGGATCGGCGAGGAGGTCAAGGTTCTCGGCCTCGAGGGGAACGTCGAGCACCGCTTCGGCGAGCACGAGGTGGCGCTCACCGCCGCGGTGTTCCTGCACAACGACATGTCGGGGACGCTGCTGACCTATCGCGGGTGGGCATTGCACGACGTGCGCGCCACCACCAACGCCGACCTGCCGCTGCCGCCGCTGAGCGCGTCGACGGCGCCCTACCAGGACACCGTCACCTCGCCGTTCTGGGAAGTCGACGACCGCGTCGGCTTCTATGCCCGCGCCGACTGGACGCCGCCGCTGCCGGTCACCTTCAACGCGCTCTACTACGACAACCGCGGCGACCGCGAATCCAGCCGCCCGTCGGGCGCGGCGTACCAGACCTCGTGGCGCACGCGTTTCTGGAACGTCGGCGCGATGGCATCGCTCGACGACCGCACCGTGGCCAAGGCGCAGCTGATGTGGGGCAACACGCTGGTCGGCCCCGACACGCCGTTCGGCATTCCCGCCGACGTCGACTTCGCCACGGCCTATCTGCTGGTCACCCGCCAGCTCGGGCCGGGCCGGCTGAGCGTGCGCGGCGACTGGTTCGAGACGCACGACAACAGCTTCGTCGCCACCGACAACAACGACGAGCATGGCTGGGCGGCGATGCTCGCCTACATGGCCCCGCTGCACGACTATGCCGACCTCGGCATCGAGGTGCTTCACGTCAGCAGCGATCGCCCCGGCCGCCAGCTCTACGGCGGCATCGCCGCCGACCAGGACCAGACGATCGTGCAGTCGTCGCTGCGGATCGGGCTCTAGGAAGGAAAGATGCCGATGCTTGCCCCCATCCGCGTGTTCGGCCCCCTGGCGCTGGCGCTCGCCGCGATACTGGCGGCCGCCACCGCGCAGGCCGCCGATCTGACGGTGACGGTGCGCGATTCGAGCGGCCGGCCGGTGGCCGACGCGGTGGTCATCGTCGACGCCCCTGGCCGCGCGCCGGCCCCGACCCGCGTCACCATCAACCAGCGCGACATGCAGTTCGTGCCGAGCGTGGTCGTGGTCCCGGTCGGCTCGACGATCACCTTCGGCAACCTCGACCCCTTCCGCCACCACGTCTATTCGTTCTCCCCGCCGCGCAAGTTCGAGCTCAAGCTGTTCGGACAGGGCCAAACGCGCCCGGTGCAGTTCGACCGGCCCGGCCTGGTGGCGATCGGCTGCAACATCCACGATTCGATGCAGGCCTTCGTCCACGTCGTCGACACGCCGTTCGCGAGCAAGACCGACGCCGCCGGACGGGTGACGATCCGCGGACTGCCCGGCGGTTCGCACAAGGTCCGCGTGTGGCACGCGCTGTTGCGGGCGCCGGCCAACCAGGTGACGCTGACCGCCGATCCGTCGCGCAGCACGTTGCCGGTCACCGTCAGGCTCCGCCGTCCGGCGCCGATGCACCACGACTACTGATGATCCGCTTCCGCTCGCTCCAGTCGCGGCTGACCGCGCTGTACTCGGCGACCTTCGGGGTCGTCATGCTGCTCGTCGCCGTCGCCATGCAGGGCGCTATCTCGACCAGCGCCGACCAGAAGGTCCGCTCCGAGCTGGTCTCGAGCGCGGCGGTCATCGACCGGCTGTGGACGATGCGCGAGCAGGAGCTCGAAGGCGTCGCCCGCCCGCTGGCGCT
The DNA here is from genome assembly GCA_035626815.1 of Croceibacterium sp. Lineage (GTDB taxonomy): Bacteria > Pseudomonadota > Alphaproteobacteria > Sphingomonadales > Sphingomonadaceae > Croceibacterium_A. The sequence goes on along the minus strand of DASPMY010000057.1, from coordinate 49,820 downwards.
CGATTTCGGCTTCCGCGAGGCGGTCGCCACCGACGACGACGAGACGATCCGCTCGGCGTTGGCCAACATCGCCTCGCGCATCGATCTGCCGAAGGCGTTCGTGGTCCGCTACGACGGACGCGTCGTCGGCATGCGTCCGGAAGACGACCGCGCCTACGACCCCGAGCTGTGGGACGAGCTCGATTCCGGGTGGCAGTCGGGCGCCTTGCAGATCGACGGCACGACCCACCAGGCGGTCGCCGCCGAGATCAAGGCCCCCGCGCTGATCGGCTGGCTGGTGCTCGGCCGCGAGATGGATTCGCACATGAAGGACCTGAGCGCGCTGTCCGCGGTTCCGGTCGACGCCTCGGTCATCCGCCGGCACGCGAACGGGGACTGGGTCTTCGACGGCACGGCCCAGCCGGTCAACCAGCCGGGCGTGACCGACCTGCTGGCGAGCATGTCGGTCACCGAGATGAGCAAGCCGACCGCCGAGCGGCTCGGCGGCAAGATGGTCCTCGTGCGCCCTCTGGGCACCTCGCACGGCGTCGTCTCGACCGCGCTGATGTTCGAATTCTCGCTCGCCGACGCTCTCGCCGAATACGACTTCCTCAAATACTCGGTGTTCCTCGCCGGGCTCGTCGGGCTGCTGCTGGTCGCGTTCGCCAGCATGCGGCTGGCCAAGTACATCGTGCGGCCGATCTCGGCGCTCGAGCAGGCGGCGCGCGCCCTCGAGAAGGGCCAGCGGACCGCGGTGCCAGTGGTCTCGGAAGACGAGATCGGCACGCTCACGCAGAGCTTCAACGCGATGTCGGCCGGCATCGCCCAGCGCGAGCAGCGCATCGGCCACATGGCCTATCACGACGCGTTGACCGACCTGCCCAACCGCCAGCAGCTCGGCGACAAGCTCGACGAGCTGCTGGTCGACGTCGCCCGCGGCGAGGGCGCGCTGGCGGTGCTGTGCCTCGACCTCGACAACTTCAAGATCATCAACGACACGCTCGGCCTGCAAGTCGGCGACAAGCTGCTGAAGGTGGTTGCCGACCGGCTGACGAAAGCGGCCGAAGGGCACTTCGTCGCCCGCACCGGCGGAGACGAGTTCTGCGTCCTGCTGACCGGTGGCGAAGTGGCGGCCGCCGAGGAAGTCGCCGAGGCGCTGATCGTGCGGCTCAACGAGCCGCTGACCGTCGACGGCCACTTTCTCAAGGCCGGCATCAGCATCGGCATCTCGCAAGCCCCGGCCGACAGCCTGATCACCGACGACCTGCTCAAGCACGCCGACCTCGCGCTGCACGTCGCCAAGGCCGCGGGCCGCGGCCGCTCGTGCCGCTTCACCGCCGATCTCGACATCGAGGCCAACCAGCGGCGCGCGGTGGAGATGGACCTCCACCGGGCGCTGGCGAAAGGCGAGTTCGAGCTCTATTTCCAGCCGCTGTTCGACCTGGCGCACAACCGCTTCTCGGCGTTCGAGGCGCTGGTCCGCTGGAACCATCCCGAACGCGGCCTGCTCCTCCCCGGCGAGTTCATCGCCGTGGCCGAGGAGACCGGCCTGATCGTGCCGATCGGCGAATGGGTGCTGAAGGAGGCCTGCCGCCAGGCGGTCACCTGGCCGGACGACATCCGCGTCGCGGTCAACTTCTCGACCGTGCAGTTCCAGTCGGCCGGCCTGCGCAACCTGGTGTTCCAGACGCTGGCGACGTCGGGCCTGGCGCCCGACCGGCTCGAGGTCGAGATTACCGAATCGCTGTTCCTCGAGAGCAGCGGCCCGATCCTCGACACGCTCCACGGCCTCAAGCAGATCGGCGTGCGCATCGCGCTCGACGACTTCGGCACCGGGTTCTCCTCGCTGAGCTACTTGCGCCGGTTCCCGTTCGACAAGATCAAGATCGACCGTTCGTTCATCCTCGAGCTGCTCAACGAGAAGGAAGCGAGCGCGGTGGTCAAGGCGATCACCGACCTCGCCGCCGCGCTGAGCATGGAAACCACCGCCGAGGGCGTCGAGAAGTTCGAGCAGGTCGAGGCGCTGCGGGTGTTCGGCTGCACCAACGTCCAGGGCTACCTGTTCAGCGAGCCGGTGCCCGCGGCCGAAGTCGGCCCGATGCTCGAGGCGGCGGTCAACCGGGCCGCGGCCTGAGCTAGAGCCAGCCCTGCTCGCGATACCAGCGGGCGGTGCCCTCGAGCCCTTCGCGCGTCTCGATCCACGGGGTCCAGAACTCGACCGGCACCGCGTGCCCCGGCGCGCTGACCCAGTCGGGATGCGCCATGTAGCCGACCCGGTCGGCGGTCAGCTTGGCCTTGTCGCGCCGCCACAGCCGGTCGAGCCGCGCGGCCCCCGACAGCATGGCCTTCGGCAGCTGCGGGACGAGCACCTTGCGGCCGACGGCAGCGCCGATCGCGCGCGCCAGCTCGACATGGCTCCAGCCGCCGGCGTGCCCGTCGTCGGGTTCGAAGATGCGGGCCCTGATTGCCGGGCCGCCGGGCACCAGCGCCAGCAGCAGGCGCGCGAGGTCCTCGACATGGACGATCGAGGCCCGGCCGGCCGGCGGCATCGGCACCACGCCCCAGCGCCTGGCCATGCGGAACAGCTCGAGGATCTCGCGGTCGCGCGGGCCGTAGATCGCCGGCGGGCGGACGATGGTCCACTCGAGCGTGCTCGTCTGGACGACTTCCTCGGCGTGGCGCTTCGAGCGGCCGTAGGCGGACAGGCCCGGCTCGCGCGCCGCCAGCGAGGAGACGAACACGAACCGCGCCACCCCGGCCTCGGCCGCCGCCGCGACCAGCGCCTCGGTGCCGGCGACGTTGCCGAGATGGAAGCCCGTCGGGTCCGGCGTGTTGACCACCCCGGCGACGTGCAGAACCGCCTCGGCGCCCTCCACCAGGGCCGCCAGCGCGGCCTGGTCGGCAAGGTCGCCGCGCACCCAGTTCACGCCTTCGCAGGCCGGCTGCTCGCGCCGCGCCAGCGCCCTCAGCGCGACCCCGCGGCGGCAGGCTTCCGCGACCACGGCCTGACCGACGAACCCGGTCGCGCCGGTGATGGCGATGGTCACAGCAGGACCAGCTGGTCGCGGTGGATCACCGCCGAGCGCGGGGCATAGCCGAGCAGGGCCGCGTGCTCCTCGCTGCGGCGACCCCTGATCCGCTCGACCTCGGCGGCGTCGTATTCGGCCAGCCCTTGCGCGACCGCCTTGCCGACGGCGTCGAGCACCGCCACCGGGTCGCCACGCACGAACTCGCCCTCGACGCCGGTGATGCCGCTCGCGAGCAGGCTGCGCCCGTCGCGCAGGGCCCGCGCGCATCCCGTGTCGACCGTCAGCGCGCCGCGCAGCCGCTGCCGCCCGCCAAGCCACGCCTTGCGGCCGCGGTCGCGCCGGGTCGGCAGGAACAGTGTGCCGATGTCGTTGCCGAATGCCCAGGTCAGCGGCGCGAAGTGGGTGCCGTTGATCACCGCCAAGGCGATCCCCGCCCGGGTCGCGATCTCCGCCGCCTGCAGCTTCGAGGTCATCCCGCCCGAGCCGAGCCCCGAGGCCGAAGCGCCGCTGGCCATCGCGTGGACCGCTTCGGTCACCTCGTCGATGCGCGGCAGGAGCGTTGCCCCGTCGTCGCGCGGGTCGCGGTCGTACAGCCCGTCGACGTCGGACAGCAGCACGACCGCCCGGGCCTGCGCCGCCTGGGCCACCCGCGCGGCCAGGCGATCGTTGTCGCCGAAGCGGATCTCCTGCGTCGCGACCGAATCGTTCTCGTTGATCACCGGGACCGCCCCGGCCGCGAGCAGCCGGCCGAGCGTGGCGGTGGCGTTGAGGTAGCGGCGGCGGTCCTCGAGGTCCTCGAGCGTCAGCAGCAGCTGCGCCGCGGCGAGCCCGTGCGTGCCGAGCAATTCGCTCCACAGGCCGGCCAGCGCGATCTGGCCGACCGCGGCGGCGGCCTGGGCGTCGGCGAGCGAGCCGCGTCCGCCCTTCCCCAGCCCGAGCCGCGCGGCGCCAAGCGCAATCGCGCCCGAGCTGACGACGATGACCTGCTGGCCCCTCGCCCGCGCCTCGGCGATCTCGGCGACGAGCACCGCCAGCCAGTCGCGCTTGGGCTCGCCGCCGGAGCCGACCAGCAAGGCCGAGCCGACCTTGATCACCACGCGCGGCGCGGCGGCGGAATCGGCCAGGTCGGCAAGTCGCTCGATCGACATGGGCGCGGGGTTAGCCGAGCCCCGCGGCTCAATCCAGCGGCGACCACTCCGCGTCGGGCTCGTCCTCGTCCGGCAGGGCGGTGCCGGGATTCTCGGTCGCGGTGCGCGCCGGCAGGTGCGCGAGTACCGCGTCGAGCAGAGCGTCGATCCCCGCGCCGGTGGCGCCCGAGATCGGGAACACCCGCTCGGCGCCCGCTTCGCGCAGCTCGGCGGCGAACCCGGCGGCGAGCTCGGCGTCGGCGAGGTCGATCTTGTTGAGCGCGATCAGCCGCGGCTTGGCCTCGAGGCCGGCGCCGTACACCTCGAGCTCGCGCTCGATCACCTGCATCGCCTCGGCCGGATCGGCGCCGGAGATGTCGATCAGGTGGATCAGCACGCGGCAGCGCTCGATATGGCCGAGGAAGCGGTCGCCGATGCCGGCGCCGTCGGCCGCGCCCTCGATCAGCCCGGGGATGTCGGCCAGCACGAACTCGCGGTCGCGATGGCGGACGACGCCGAGCTTGGGCACCAGCGTGGTGAAGGCGTAGTCGCCGACTTTGGCGGCCGCGTTGGAGACCTGGTTGATGAAGGTCGACTTGCCGGCATTGGGCAGCCCGACGAGGCCGGCGTCGGCGAGCAGCTTGAGCCGCAGCCAGACCCACATCTCCTGCTCGGCCTCGCCGGGCTGGTGCTGGCGCGGGGCGCGGTTGGTCGAGGTCTTGTAGCTGGCGTTGCCGCGCCCGCCCATGCCGCCCTCGAGCAGCACCACGCGCTGGCCGACCTCGGTGAAGTCCGCCAGCACCTCCTCGTTGGCTTCGTCGAGCACCTGCGTGCCGACCGGGACCTCGATCACCAGGTCCGGGGCGCTGGCGCCGGTGCGGTTCTTGCCCATGCCGTGGCCGCCGCGGCGGGCCTTGAAGTGCTGCGCGTAGCGGAAGTCGATCAGCGTGTTGAGCCCGGGCACAGCGACCAGCACCACGTCGCCGCCCTTGCCGCCGTTGCCGCCGTCGGGGCCGCCGTACTCGATGAACTTCTCGCGCCGGAAGCTGACCGCGCCCGGCCCGCCGGCGCCCGAGCGGAGATAGATCTTGGCCTGGTCGAGGAAGTGCATGGGCTAACCGCTCGGGGGGACACTGGTGGAGCCGAGGGGGATCGAACCCCTGACCTCGTCATTGCGAACGACGCGCTCTCCCAGCTGAGCTACGGCCCCGTTCCGGTGTCGCGCGAGGGAGGCCCCCCGCGAAGAGCGCGCTCCCTAGCGAAAAGGCCTCCGCCTTGGAAGAGCTAATGTGCGGCGGCGATCACTGCCCCGTCGGCTCCTGTTGCACCGGCTGCACCACCGGCGTCGCGACGCTGTCGTCGGGGGCCGGGATAACGGGAATCCGCGCGCCGGTGTCCGGGTCGACCACTTCGCCGGCGAGCTGCGGCGTGCCCAGCTCGGTCAGCGTGGTGGCGACCGTCGGCATGCCGATGCGGTGGACCACGACGTAGCCCGGCTGCGACAGGCCGTACTGGGCGCCGTATCTCACGTCCCACGCCGCCGAATCGACGCGGTACTGGTCGTATTCGCGGAAGAACTGCTGGTACACGTTCTCGATCCGGGCCAGCCCGGCGGCGGCGAACGCATGGACGTCCTCGGGCGGGGCGGCGAGGTATTCGGTGGCGACGGCCAGCGCGGTGTCGCACAGCCCGGACCGCGCCGGCGGCAGCGCGAAGTAGTTGTAGACCTGGGTCATCAGCAGCTCGCGCGCCTTGATCGCCTCGCTGGCGGTGCGGTGCTCCTTGCGGAACTCCTGGTCGAGCGCGCGATTGGTCGCGGTCAGCGCCCGGGCATGGCTCTTGAGGAAGGCGGAATAGCCGTCGAGGATCGGCTGGTGGACCGGATCGAGGCAATTGAGCGCCGCGACGTTCCACGCCGAGCGGAAGTACCAGGTGGTCTGGTCGCGATCGAGGTTGCTGTTGACCGTCACGCGCCGGCCGTCGGCGGCGAGCGGCGGCAGCTCCATGTCGTACGCGGCGCCGCCCGGGGGAAGCGGGCGATAGGGGATCACCTCGACGACCGGCGGCGGCGGGGGCGGCGGCGGCGGGGGCGGCGGCGGCGGCGGGGGCGTGGCGCACGCCGCCAAGACGGCGATCGCGGCGCCTGCGGCGGGCAGCCTGATCCAGTTCCACTTGCTCGACTGCATGCGGCGCGTCCCCCTCTGCTGGGCCCGGGCGCGGACAATGCCGGCCGGCGCCTTGCGCCCGGATTAAGCGCCCTGCCTATCGCGCGGGCAGGGCAAAGAAAATGCCCGGGAAGCGGTTATGCTCCCCGGGCACGATGAAGCGATTCCGGATTGCGGTCAGTCGCGCGAGGCGCCCATGAACCGCAGCAGGAACAGGAACATGTTGATGAAGTCGAGATAGAGGTTGAGCGCCCCCATCACGATCGCCTTGCCGGCAAACTCGGTGCCGGCGACGTAATCGTACTGCCGCTTGAGCATCTGCGTGTCGTAGGCGGTCAGGCCGGCGAAGATCAGCACGCCGAGGAAGCTGATCGCATAGGACAGCGGCTCCGAGCCGATGAACACGTTGATCACGCTGGCGATGATCAGGCCGATCACTCCCATGATCAGGAACGTGCCGAATCCCGACAGGTCCTTCTGGGTGGTGTAGCCGAACAGGCTGAGGCCGGCGAACGCGCCCGCGGTGGCGAAGAACGTCGCCGCGATCGAGGTGCCGGTGTAGACCAGGAACACGGTCGACAGCGACAGGCCCATCAGCACCGCGAAGCCCCAGAACATCGCCTGGAGCGTGCCGGTCGAGAACTTGCCCTGGCCGAAGCTCATCGTGAACACGATGGCGAGCGGCGAGAGCATGATCACCCACGCCAGGAGGCCGCCGTTGAGGAACACCTGGGCGGCAGGCGATTCCACGCCGCCGCGCGAGAACAGCAGCGCCACGACGCCGGTCAGCAGCACCCCGCTGGCCATGTAGTTGTAGATCGACAGCATGTGGCGGCGCAGGCCGGCATCGACAGTCGTGCCGGCGACGTCGCCCGCCAGGCTCGGAGACACGCCGAAGCCCTGCCGGGTCGATCGGGGGTCTTTCCAGTCTGCCATTGCTTGAGAACTCCGTCTTGACGGCCGCACATCGCGGGCCGCTCATGGTGCAATATCGGCGTAGATCACCCCGGATTCAAGGAAAACCGGAGCGCCCGGCGTTAACCGTCGCGGCGCGCCTCGGCGGCCATTTCGGCGCTGCGGTCGCGCGCCGCGCGCAAGGTCTTGCCGACCAGCCGCCGCAAGCCGTCGTCCGCGTCGAGCGCGTCGAGGCCGGCCTGCGTGGTCCCGCCGGGGCTCGCCACGCGGCGCGCCAGCTCGCCCGGATCGTGCGGCGAGGCGGCGGCGAGCGCCGCGGCGCCCTCGACCATCGCCAGCGCGAGGCGGCGCGCCTTGGCCTCCGGCAAGCCCAGCGCTGCGCCGCCTTCCGCCAGCGCGTCGATGAAGCGATAGACGAACGCCGGGCCCGAGCCGGCGAGCGCGGTGACGAGGTCGAACTCGGCCTCGTCGACCCATTCGGGCGTGCCGAGCGGCTCGAACAGGGCGAACGCCGCCTCGCGGGCGCCGTCGTCGAGCCGGCGCCCGGCCAGCGCCACCGGGGACTTGCCGAGCGCGGCGGCGAGGTTGGGCATGACCCGCACCCACCCGCCGGCGCGCGCGAAGCGCTGCTCGAGCACGGCGAGCTCGACCCCGGCGAGGATCGACAGCACCACCGTGCCCGGCCCGGCCACCGGCTCGACCCCCGGGGCGACCTCGGCGAGCAGCTGGGGCTTCACCCCGAGCAGGACCGCGTCGTACTCGCCGTCGGCCCCCACCGCCTCGAGCCGCCGCACTCCGGGCGGGAGATCGCGCGTTGCGGGGTCGACGACCGCGAACCGCGCGGGATCGAGCCCGGCCGCGAGCCAGCCGTCGAGCATGGCCCCGGCCATGTTGCCGCAGCCGATCAGCAGCAGGCGGTCGAACCGCGTCACCGCGCGTTGCGGCCGGCGAGGTTGACGACAAACCCGGCCGAAAGTGGACCGGATTTCCCGCCTATCTCACTGTTACTAACAGACAAAAATCGAAACCAGCGTTGCTTTCCGGATTCGCTCGCCCCGCGCCGTCGAGTCGGCGTCATCGATGAAGGCCAGCCCGCCATGCGCTCGGCTTGGCATATCGGCGCCGTGTAGGAAAGCGCCGCGTCAGGCCTCGCCCGCTGCGTCGACCAGCGCCGCCTCGAGCGCGTCCTTGGGCCGCTTGTCGCCCCACAGCACGAACTGGAAGGCGGGGTAGAACCGGTCGCACTCGGCGACGGCGCTTTCGACCGCCATCTGGGCCATCGGCAGGCTCAGCAAGCCGTCCGGGCCGAGGATCAGCCCGTGGCGGTAGAGCAGCACCCCGCCGTTCGACCAGATGTCGAAATGGCCGATCCACAGCTGCTCGTTGACCAGCGCGAGCAGCTCGTAGGCGGCCTTGCGCTTGGCGTCGGGCACGCGGATCTCGGGCAGGCACAGCAGCTGCAGCACGCTGTCCTCGGCGCGCCAGATGCAGCGCACCTGGTAGGTCGTCCAGCTGCCCTGGATCTCGCCGCTGATCTCGTCCTCGTTGACGAACTCGCACGGCCAGCCGTGAGCCTCGAACAGCTGCGCGAGCAACTCGATCGGCGCCGATTCCTGGTCTTCCTCGATCGGCTCGCGCCCGATGTTCATCATTAACTTTCCCATCCCTCAACGGCCCGCCTGCACATGCGATGGCCGGGCCTCCCGGCGCAATCGGGGTTAACGACGGCGCTGGGCAAAACTCGACAAGGCTGTTGGCAAGGTGTGCAAAAGCGGTGCGCAACTGCGCCCGCCGGCCGGTCAGTCGAGCGGCTTGACCTCTTCGCCCTGGGCGCTGGTGAAGCGGAAGGAATCGAGCGCCTTGGCCTTCAGCTTGCCGACGAATTCGTTGGCCGCACGCTCGCTGGCGAACGGTCCAGCGACGAGCCGGTTGGTCTGGCCCCAGCGCGCGATGTGCGGCTCGTAGCGGTCGAGCAGGCCGCCGGCGGCGCGCTTGATCCGGCGCCAGTCGAAGGCGAGCGCGGCGCTGTCGCGGCCGGTGGCGACCTGGACCCAGTGGCGGCTGGGAACGACCGGCTTGGGCGGCGGCGCGGGCTTGGCGGCGGCGGGCGGCGGCCGCGCGGCCTCGCGCTTGGGCTCGATCTTGGTGATGTCGACCGCGCCCGCCGCGGGGGCCGCCGGACCGGGCGTCAGCGAGAAGTCCGCAAACGCCTCCGCCAGGCTGCGCGCGGGCGGCGGAGCGCCCGGCTGCGCGGCGAGCGAGATCGACGGCTGCGGCGTCTCGACGACGTCGCCGCCGGCCATCGCGACGACGACCGGCGGGGGCGCGACCACGCTTTGCTGGATCGGCGGGTCGCCGGGCGGCGGCGTCGACTGTTGCATCGCTGCCCTGACCACCGGGGGGCGTTCGGCGTAGACGACGTCCGCAACCACCGGCGCGGAGTCCTCGCGGCGGGGAATGCCGGCGCGGCTCCCCAGCGGCTCGCCGCTCGGGACCAGGCGGGCGTCGGCGGTCAGAGCCGGCGGCGGCGCAACGACCGGCGACGCGTAAGCCGCGAGCGCCGGATCGTCGCGGCCGATCTGCGCCGCTTGCGGAAAGACGCCGAGATTGGCGGCGGCGGCCTGCTGCGCGCGCGTCAGCCGCGGCATGTAGCGCAAGTAGGGCCCCATCCGGCTCGACAGCCGGGCGGGCAGCATCGTCTCGGCGATCGACACCGCCTCGTCGGCCTTGCCGAGGATGGCCAGCGCGAACGCGCGCGTGCGGTAGGCGGCGAGGTCGCTGCGCTGGAGCAGCGGCAGCAGCGTCGCCTCCGACGCGCGCTGGTCGCCGGCGATGGCCTGGCTCAGCGCCAGCCGGCGCGAGATCGCGGGATCGGCCCCGGCGGACAGCGCGACGGCGTAGTCCTGCTGCGCGCGGGCATTGTCGCCGACGAGGTCGTAGGCCAGCCCGCGCTCGCCGATGTGGTTCACCGTCAGCGCGCCCGCCTGCTCGGCTTCGGCAAACAGCTGCAGCGCCTCGACCGGTTGCTGGCGGCGGACCATCAGCGAGGCCCGCGCCGCCTTCACGCCGCCGTCCCCCGGCGCGACCGCCTCCGCCCGGCGGATGAACCCGGCGGCCGCGTCGACATCGTCGAGCGCCAGCGACGCTTCCGCCGCGGCGACCAGCGAGGCGACCGATCGCGGATTCTGCGCCAGCAGGCGCAGCGCCTCGTTGAGCCGCAGCGTCGCCGCGTCGGGCAGCGCCTGGACGACTTCCTGGGCTTGCGCCGGCGAGGCGGTCGCGGCCGGCAACCAGACACCGGCCAGCGCCGCGGCGCAAAGCCGCACCCGAGGGGGATGCAAGGCGGGTCGGATCATCGGCGGGCCGGTTAACCAGGCGCGGCTGAACCGCACGATAATGGAACCCTACTGGTTGTTCTGGCGCCCGAGGAACCGCGGGATGCGCAGCGAGCTGCCGCCGCTTTCCTCTTCGTCGTCCTCGTCGCCGCCGCCCGAGTTGGCCCGCGACAGGTTGGCCATCCGTTCGAACAGCGTGCTGCCGCCGGTCGGCGGCGCGGCCGGCGCGCGGCGCGGCGGGGGCGGCTGCGCGGCTTCGGGTTCGGGCTCGGCCTGCTCGCCGGCGCCCGAGCCGAGGATGCTGCGGCGGCGCCCGCCCATGCCCGCCTGGACCGGCTCGTCGGCTTCGGCGAGGCGGCTGGCGTCGAGCAGCAGCTCGTCCTGTCCGGGCCCGGGCGCCTCTGCCGGCTCCTCCTCGGCCTCGAACGTGAGCTCGAGCGCCTCGTCGGCCGGTTCGCCGCCTGCGCCTTCCTCGTCCCAGTCGTCGCTCGCCGGGCCGGCGGCGACCGCTTCGGGGTCGCGCTCGATCCGCGTTCCGGCGAGCGAGGCGTAGCCGTCCTCGTTGGCGGCGCCATAGGCGCTGTCGTCGGCCGGCTCGGCGAGGGCGTCCTCGCCCTCCTCGTCGTATTCCTCTTCCGCATCGCCCGGCTCGTAAGGTGCGGGCATCCGCGGGGCGGCGAAGGAATCCTCCTCCTCGGCTTCCTCGGCGGCCGGCTCGGCCTGGTAGTCGTCCTCGAACCGGGCGGGCTGCGCGAAATCGGCGGTGTCGCGGGCGGCGCCGGTCGACATCGCGTCTTCCGCCAGCTCGTCCTCGGTCGGCAGCGGCAGCACCGGCTTCTTCGGCGCGCGCGCGGCGAACGCCATCGGCTGGCTCGCGGCATAGGCCTGCTCGGCGCTCTGCTCGATGCCGGTGGCGACGACCGAGACGCGGATCTTGCCTTCGAGGGCCGGGTTGAACGCCGAGCCCCAGATGATGTTGGCTTCGGGATCGACCAGCTCGCGGATGTGGTTGGCCGCCTCGTCGACCTCGAGCAGCTTCATGTCCTCGCCGCCGATGATCGAGATGATCACGCCTTTGGCGCCCTGCATGCTGACGCCGTCGAGCAGCGGGTTGGCGATGGCGCGCTCGGCGGCTTCGAGCGCGCGGTTTTCGCCCTCGCTCTCGCCGGTGCCCATCATCGCCTTGCCCATCTCGCCCATCACCGAGCGGACGTCGGCGAAGTCGAGGTTGATCAGGCCCGGCATGACCATCAGGTCGGTGATTGAACGGACGCCCTGCTGGAGCACCTCGTCGGCCAGCTGGAACGCTTCCTTGAAGGTCGTTTCCGCCTTGGCCACGAGGAACAGGTTCTGGTTCGGGATGACCAGCAGCGTGTCGACGTTCTTCTGCAGCTCCTCGATGCCGGAATCGGCCGCGCGCATCCGGCGGGTGCCTTCGAACAGAAACGGCTTGGTGACGACGCCGACGGTGAGGATGCCCTTGTTGCGGGCGATCTCGGCGATCACCGGGGCCGCGCCGGTGCCGGTGCCGCCGCCCATGCCGGCGGCGATGAACACCATGTTGACCCCTTCGAGCGCGCGCTCGATCTCCTCGACCGTCTCCTCGGCCGCCGCGCGGCCGACTTCGGGCCGCGAGCCCGCCCCGAGCCCGCGGGTGATGTCGGGGCCGAGCTGGATGCGGTGCTCCGCGACCGAGTTGTTGAGCGCCTGCGCATCGGTGTTGGCGACGATGAAGTCGACGCCCTCGATATCGGCGTCGATCATGTTGGCGATCGCGTTGCCGCCGGCGCCGCCGACACCGATCACGGTGATCCGCGGGCGCAGCTCCTCCACCGAAGGCGGGCCGATGTTGATGCTCATTCCGTGCTCTCCTCGGGGAGCGGTTGATACAATCCCGTGGCTCGCTTGTGCCACAAAGGGATTCGTGCGCGCAAAAGGTAAATGGAACTATCCACAGCCCCGCTTGTCGGCCGCAAGTGTTTAGAAATATTCCCGCATCGCGGTCCAGATCCGGGCCAGTTGCGCCAGCGCGCCATGCTTGATCGTCGTGGTGAACCGCGAGCCGACCGAACGGATGTCGATCGGGTCCTCGGCGGCGTAGAGCACCAGCCCGGCGAGCGTGGCGAAACCCGGCACCGCGTGCGCTTCGGGCAAGCCCTTCAACGGCGGCGGACGGCCGATGCGGACCGGCTTGCCGAGCGCGGCCTGGGCATAGTCGGCGATGCCCGCCAGCTCGGCGCCGCCGCCGGTCAGCACCACCTGGCGCCCTTGCCGTCCCGAATACCCCTGGGCCTCGAGCGCGCGGCCGACGTCGCTCACCAGCCGGTCGAGCTCGCCGGTGATCACGCCGATCAGCTCGGCGCGCGGAACGCGGTTCTTGTCGTCGGCGCCGCGCGCCACTGGCCCCGCGCGATCCTCGCCCGGCCCGTTGACCGGGATCATCTCGCGGTGGTCGGCCGGGCTGGCGATCGCCGAGCCGTAGACGCACTTCAAGCGCTCCGCCTGGAACCGGCGGATGCCGAAGGCGCTGGCGATCGCGTCGGTGATGTCGGCCGAGCCGCGCGGGATCGCCGTCAGCCCGACCAGCATCCCCCCGGTGTGGACCGAGACGTTGGTCACTTGCGCGCCGAACTCGACCAGCGCGACGCCGAGGTCGCGCTCTTCCGCCGTCAGGCAGGCGTAGCCGGTGGCCAGCGGCGAGGCGACCACGGCCTCGACCTCGAGGTGCGCGCTCTGCACCGCCTCGGTCAGGTTGCGCATCGGCGCCCCGTCGGCGAGCATCACGTGGATGTCGACCCCGAGCCGCTCGGCGTGGAGCCCCTTGGGGTTGGCGATGCCCTCGGCGCCGTCGAGGAAATAGCACGCCGGCTGCGCGTGCAGCACCATGCGCCCGTCGGGCTCGATGCTGCCGCGGGCCGAGACCAGCAGCTGCTCGATGTCCTCTTCCTCGATCCGCCGGCCGCCGATGTCGATCTCGACCGGCGCGATGCGGCTGGCGAGGCCGGCGCCGGAGCAGCCGATCCACACGCTGGCGACGCTGGTCCCGGCGAGCTTCTCGGCCCGCTCGATCGCGTCGCGCACGGCGTATGTCGCCGCCGCCATGTCGGTGACGTAGCCGCGCTTGATGCCCTGCGAGGCACGGTGCCCGCTGCCGAGCACGACCATCTCGCCGCCCTCGGTGAGCCCGGCGATCATCGCCGAGATGCGGAACGAGCCGATGTTCACCGCGCCGAACAGGCGCGCGATGCGGGGGCTGGTGCGGGTCTGGCCGGTCATCACGTTCCCTTCTTGGCGAGCGCCGCGCGGTCCGCCGCCCGGCATTCGGGGCAGCGCACGTAGAACCGGTTGGGCACGCGCATGTCGAAGGCGATCGCCTTGCCCCCGATCAGCCGGTTCATCCCGTCGGCCCGGGCGAATTCCATCAACGCCGCCGCCGAGCGCTCCTCGCCTTCGGGCAGCGCCAGCACCTGGCGGGTCTTGAAGGTCAGGTTCCACCGCCGGTTGCCGACCCACTCGGCCTCGGCGACGTGCGGGCGCAGCGCCGGCGCGGCGTCGATCAGCGCCGACAGCGCTTCCACTTGCGCCTGCGCCCCGGGGCCGGAAATCTGCAGCATATCCCTGGCGTCGGCCGGCGACACCGGCTCGAGCTCGTGGCCGGTGCGGTCGATCAGCACCAGCCGGCCGGGCTTCTTCAGCACCGCGTGCGGCTGGCGCTCGACGATGTCGACGATGATCTTGTCGGGCAGCTGGCGCGAGACCCGGGCATCCTCGACCCACGGCAGCTCCATCACCGAGGCGCGCAGCGCGTGGAGGTCGACGAGCGGCATCGCCCGCTCCTGCTCGCCGAGCACGCGCTCGTAGACCTTGAGCTCGTTCATCTGCTCGACGCCGCGGACCTCGACCTTGGCCACCTCGTAGCCGGCATCGGCGGCGGCATCGGCCAGCTGCTGCCCGGCGAGCGCGGTCAAGCCGGCGAGGCTGGCGACGAGCCAGGCGAGCCCCGCCGCGCCGGCGAGGATCAACACGAGGAACGCCTTGTGCAGTTGCTCCTCGGTGAACGGCAGCACGCGCATCAGCGCATCGACCAGCGAGTTGGTCTTCTGCCTGGCCTTGCGGACCTTGGTCCTGGTGCCGTGCGCCCGCGCCTGGCGCCGCACGGTCTTGGCGTTGCGGCGGATCGTCTGCCCCATCAGCCGCCCTCCTCGAGCCGGCCGAAGTGGCGCAGAGCGTCGGCGATGATGATCTCGACCAGCTCGCCGTACTCGATCCCGCAATGGCGCGCCTGCTCGGGCACGAGGCTGAGCGGGGTCATCCCCGGCTGGGTGTTGGTCTCGAGCAGGAACAGCCCGTCCTCGCCCTGCTCGTCGTCCCAGCGGAAGTCGGAGCGGCTCGTTCCGCGGCAGCCGAGCAGGCGATGCGCCCTGAGCGCGTAGTCGAGGCACAGCCGTTCGATCCCGGGCGGGATCTGCGCCGGGCAGACGTGCTCGGTCATCCCGTCGGTGTACTTGGCGTCGAAGTCGTAGAAGCCCGACTTGGGCACCAGCTCGGTCACCAGCAGGGCGCGGTCGCCGAGCACCGCCGCGGTCAGCTCGCGGCCGCGGATGTACGGCTCGGCGAGCAGGCTGTCGAACTGCTGCCACGGGCCGGTCACGTCGCGGGATATCGGGTGGCCGTAGTTGCCGCCCTCGGTGACGATCGCCACCCCGACCGAGGAGCCCTCGTTGACCGGCTTCAGCACGTAAGGCCGCGCCAGCGGATCGCCTTGGTACAGCTCCTCCGAGCGCACGATCCGCCCTCCCGGCATCGGGATGCCGTGCGGCACGAGCGCGTGCTTGGTCAGCTCCTTGTCGATGGCGATGACCGAGGTCTGCAGGCCCGAATGGGTGTAGGCCAGGCCCATCAGATCCATCAGGCCCTGCACCGTGCCGTCCTCTCCCGGCACGCCGTGAAGCGCGTTGAAGACCACGTCCGGCCGCGCCGCGGCCAGCCGCGCGGCGACGTTGCGGTCCATGTCGATCGGGGTCACGCGATGCCCGCGCGCCTCGAGCGCCTCGGTCACGCCGCGCCCGCTCATCAGCGAGACCGGCCGCTCGCTCGCCCACCCGCCCATGAGGACGGCGACGTGGAGCTTGGGGAGGGTCATAAGGTCCTCCCCGGCACGGGGAGGGAGACCACCCGCAGGGTGGCGGAGGGGCAGGCGGTGTCCTTCGAGACGCGTCTTCGAGACGCCGCTGCGCGGCTCCTCAGCCGCTCCTCAGGATGAGCGCGTTTGGAAAAGGACCGCTCATCCTGAGGAGAGACTGAGCGCAGCGCCGCAGGCGCGCCGGCGAAGGCTCGTCTCGAAGGACCCGCCGCGCTCACCACCGCCCGACCCTCTGGATTTCCCATTCGAGCGTCACGCCCTGGCTTTCGCAGACGCGGCGGCGGACTTCCTCGCCGAGGCATTCGATGTCCTTGCTGGTCGCGTCGGCGGCGTTGATCAGGAAGTTGGCGTGCTTCTCGCTGACCTGGGCGCCGCCCATCTTGAGCCCGCGGCAGCCCGCCGCATCGACCAGCCGCCAGGCCTTGTCGCCCGGCGGGTTCTTGAATGTCGAGCCGCCGGTCTTGCTCCTCAGCGGCTGCGTGTCCTCGCGCGCCGCGGCGATGCGGTCCATCTCGGCGCCGATCGCGGCCGGATCGCCCTTCGCGCCCTGGAAACGGGCCGCAATCACGATCGCCCCGTCCGGCAAGACCGAATGGCGATAGCTGTAATGGAGGTCCGCCGCGGGCACGGTGATCAGGTTGCCGTCGGGCAGCGCGATGTCGCAGTCGATCAGGATATCGGCCACCTCGCGCCCGTAAGCGCCGCCGTTCATGCGCACGAAGCCGCCGACCGTGCCGGGGATGCCGCGCAGGAACTCGAGGCCGGCGATGCCCGCGTCGCGCGCGCTCGAGGAGACGAGGATGCCGCTGGCGCCGCCGCCGCATTCGAGCACGCAGTCGCGCCGCACCTCGACCGTGGCGAACGGCTTGCCCAGCCGCACGACGACGCCCGGCACGCCGCCGTCGCGGACGATCAGGTTGGAGCCGAGCCCGAGCGCCATCACCGGGGTGCCGTCGTCGAGGTTGCCGAGGAAGCCGGTCAGGTCGTCGATGTCGGCCGGCTCGAACAGCCAGTCGGCCGGGCCGCCGCTCTTGAACCACACCAGCTTGTCGAGCGGCGCGTCGCGCGTCAGCTTGCCGCGCACGTTGGTCGGCACCCAGCCGTCGAAGCCGTAGTCGCCGTCGGAGCCCGGGGCCCGGGCGTGGCTCTGGTGGGAATCGGGTTGCCGGGTCATGCGGCCCGCTCCCGCCGGGCCGCGACCTCGGACGCGAGCCCGGCGGCCCACCTGGTGATGTCGCCCGCGCCGAGGCAGACGATCATGTCGCCGGGCGCCACCAGCTCGGCGATCCGTTCGGCGAGCTCGCCCGGACCGTCGATTTCCGCCACCGAGCGGTGGCCGCGAGCCCGCAGGCCCTCGACCAGCGCGGCCGAGCTGACGCCCTCGATCGGCGCTTCGCCCGCCGGATAGACCGGCGCGACGAAGACCATGTCGGCATCGTTGAAGCAGCCCTGGAACTCGCCCATCAGGTCGCGCAGGCGGGTGTAGCGGTGCGGCTGGGCGACCGCGATGACGCGGCCTTTCGCCGCTTCGCGCGCCGCCGCCAGCACCGCGCGGATCTCGACCGGGTGGTGCGCGTAATCGTCGATCACCGTCGCGCCGCCCACCTCGCCGACACGGGTGAAGCGCCGCCGCACCCCGCCGAAGCGGGCGAAGCCGGCGCGGATCGTCTCGTCGCTGCAGCCCAGCTCGACCGCGACGGCGATCGCCGCCAGCGCGTTCTGGACGTTGTGCCGCCCGGGCATCGGCAGGTGGACGTCGGCGATCCGCCGCTGCTTGCCGTCGCGGTCGCTATGGATCGCATCGAACAGGTTGCCGCCGTCGCGCGGGCGGATGTCGTCGGCGCGCCAGTCGGCCTGCGCCGACAGTCCGTAGGTGATCACCCGCCGATCGCGCACGCGGGCGATGGCCTTCTGCACCTCGGGATGGTCGATGCACAGCACCGCGGCGCCGTAGAACGGGACGTTCTCGATGAACTCGACGAACGCCTCGCGCACCGCGTCGAAGCTGCCGTAGTGGTCGAGGTGCTCGGGGTCGATGTTGGTGACGACCGCGATCGTCCCGTCGAGGCGCAGGAAGCTGCCGTCGCTCTCGTCGGCCTCGACCACCATCCACTCGCTGTCGCCGAGCCGCGCGTTCGAGCCGTAGCTCTCGATGATGCCGCCGTTGATCACGGTCGGATCGACCCCGCCCGCGTCGAGCAGCGCGGCGACCATCGAAGTGGTGGTGGTCTTGCCGTGCGTGCCGGCGACCGCGACGGTGCGCTTGAGGCGCATCAGCTCGGCGAGCATCTCGGCGCGGCGCACCACCGGGATGCGCGCCTCGAGCGCGGCGGCGACTTCGGGGTTGTCGCGCTTTACCGCAGTCGAGGTGACCACGACCGCCGCGTCGCCGAGATTGCGCGCGTCGTGGCCGATCATCACCGCGATCCCGCGCACCAGCAGCCGCTCGACCGAGGCGCCCTCGGCCAGGTCCGAGCCCTGCACGCGGTAGCCGAGGTTGTGCATCACCTCGGCGATGCCCGACATGCCGATGCCGCCGATGCCGACGAAGTGGATCGTGCCGATGTCGGTGCCCACGCCCTTCATCGCGCGGCGCCTCCGGCATAGGCGGAGCCGGCGCTGGCGCGCTCCTCGCCGGCGATGCGGATCACGTCCTGGATCGGCGCCGCGCCGAAGCTCTCGACGAGATCGGCGAGCTTCTCCGCCGCGTCGGGCCGGCCGCAATTCCACGCCGCGTGGGCGGCCGTCGCCAGCGTCTCGGGATGCTGGGCCATGGCGTTGATCTGCTTGGCCAGCTCCTTGGCGGTGAAGTGATGCTGGCGGATCGAGCGGGCGCCGCCGGCCTTGACGATCTCGCGCACGTTGGCGGCCTGGTGGTCGTCGGTGGCGATCGGCAGCGGCACGAGGATCGCCGGGCGGCCGACCGCGGTCAGCTCGGCGATGGTCGAGGCGCCCGCGCGGCCGATGAACAAGTGCGCGTCGGCGAGCCGCGCCTCCATGTCCTCGAAGAACGTGCCGAGCTCGGCCGGGATGGCGTGGCTGGCGTAGCGCTGGCGCACCGCGTCGATGTCCTCGGCGCGGCACTGTTGCGTCACCTGCAGCCGCGTGCGCAGCGCCGGCGGCAGCATCGCCAGCCCGTCGGGCACGACCTCGGACAAGACCCGCGCGCCCTGGCTGCCGCCGGTCACCAGCACGCGCAGCAGGCCTTCGGCGGTGAACGCCGGGAACGGCTCGTCGCGCAAGGCGATGAGCGCCGGGCGGACCGGGTTGCCGACCAGGTGGACCTTGCGTTCGTGCTTGGCCGCCAGCCGCTCGACCTCGGGATAGGCGGTGGCGATCGCATCGACCCCGCCGGCGAGCAGGCGGTTGACGCGGCCGAGCACCGCGTTCTGCTCGTGGATCACCGCGGGGATGCCCGCCGCGCGGGCGGCGAGCAGCGC
The DNA here is from genome assembly GCA_035626815.1 of Croceibacterium sp. GTDB lineage: Bacteria > Pseudomonadota > Alphaproteobacteria > Sphingomonadales > Sphingomonadaceae > Croceibacterium_A. The sequence goes on along the minus strand of DASPMY010000057.1, from coordinate 30,687 downwards.
CGGCAGCGCCGGATAGCCGCCGAAGCCGACGACCGCGCTCGGGGCGAAGCTGTCGTACAGCCGCCGGGCCATCCCGCGGCCTTCGAGCACCGCGCCGAGCGCCGCCGGCCAGCCAATCGGGTTCCTGCCGAACCGCCCCGCCGGCAGCACGTGCGCCGGCAGGAAGTCGGGCTTGCCGGGGATGTCGGCGCCGCGCTCGTCGGTGATCAGCGCGACGTGATGCCCGCGCCGGTCGAGCGCCTGCGCCAGCGCGAACGCCGGAGTCAGGTGCCCGCCGGTGCCGCCGGCGGCGAGGACGTAGTGCCGCGAGATCCGGTCGGGCCGGGGGCTCATCGCTCGCCCTCCCCCTCGCCGCGCCGCGGGACTAGGCCCTCGACGACGTTCAGCGGCGCCTCGATCGCGCCGCGCCAGTCGAACTTCTCGCGGCTGAGATACGGGTTGCGGCGGGTGATCGCCAGCAGCAGTCCGACGAGGAAGCACTGGGCGATCGTCGACGACCCGCCGTAGCTGACCAGCGGCAGCGTCAGCCCCTTGGACGGGAACAGCTGCAGGTTGACGAGGATGTTGACGAACGCCTGCCCCCCGAACAGCGCGACGAGGCCGGTGCCCGACAGGACGATGAACAGGTTGCTCTCGTCCACCAGCCGCACCAGCACGCGCACGACGATGGCCAGGTAGAGCAGCACCACCACCCCGCAGATCAGCAGGCCGAACTCCTCGCCGATGACCGAGAAGATGTAGTCGGTGTGCGCTTCGGGCAGGATCATCTTGCGCGTCCCGAGCCACAGCCCGGTGCCGGTCCACCCGCCGCCCATCAGTGTGCGGCTGGCGAGGTCGACCTGGTCGAACGCGGTGCCGCCGCCGAGGAACTGGTCGATGCGGTGGCGCGCGTTGTCGTAGAACACGTAAGCGAGGACCAGCGCGCCGAGCCCCGCCCCGCCGAACATCCCGATGCGCTGCAACGGCAGCCCGGCGAGCATCACCAGCACGAACCAGCAGCCGACGAACAGGATCGCGTCGCCGAGGTTGGGCTGCAGCATCAGCAGCACCACCACCAGCAGCATGAAGGCGAGGCTGAGCGCGATCACCGGCAGCTGCGGATCGCGCGCGCGCCACGACAGGATCCACGCGCAGGCGACGGCGAACGCGGGCTTGAGGAACTCGCTCGGCTGGAACCGCATGCCGAGGTCGAGCCAGCGCCGCGCGCCGTTCACCTCGCTGCCGACGAGCGGCACGAGCAGCAGCGCCAGGACCATCGCCGCGCTGAGCACGATCGCGCCGCGCCGGACCAGCTCGCGCGGCAGCAGCGAGGTGCCGAGCAGGACCAGCACGCCGAGGAACTGGAAGCGCAAGTGCAGCCAGAAGAAGTACAAGTCGCCGAGCTCGGTGTGGCCGGTCGACAGCCGCCGCGCGCTGGCCGGCGAGCCGGCGGCGACCGAGACCGCGCCGATCGCCATCAGCACGGCGACGAGGAACAGCAGCACCCGGTCGACCTCGCGCCACCAGATCTGCAGCTGGCGCTTGCGGCTCTGCGGGAACTGCGGCGCCCGCGTGGCGCGCTCGCCCGGCCGCGGGATGTAAGGGCGCGGCGGGTTCATGCGGCGGACCTCGCGGTGAAGCCGCACGGCTCGGCTTCCGCCTGGCCGGTCAGCTGGGCGACGATCTCGCGAAACGCGTCGCCGCGCGCCTCGTAGTCGCGGAACTGGTCGAAGCTGGCGCAGGCGGGCGAGAACAGCACCACATCGCCCGGCCGGGCCGCGGCGATCGCGCGCCGCACCGCTTCGCACAGCAGCTCGCAGCGCTCGACGGGCATGTGCGGCTCGAGGATCTCGGCGAAGCGCGGGCCGGCCTCGCCGATGGTGTAGGCGGCGGCGACATGGCCGAAGTTGGGCGCGCACTCGTCGAGGTCGTCGCCCTTGGGCAGCCCGCCGCAAATCCAGTGGACGCGCTCATAAGCCGCGAGCGCGGGTGCGGTCGATGCCGGATTGGTCGCCTTGCTGTCGTTGACGAACAGCACGCCGCCGAACTCGCCCAACCGCTCCATCCGGTGGGGCAGGCCGGGATAAGTGCGCAGGCCCTGTTCGATCTGCCGATCCGTCAGCCCGAGCGTCTTGCATGCAGCCATGGCCGCTGCCGCATTCTCCGCGTTGTGCGGGCCCTGCAGCGCCGGCCAGCGCGAGACATCTGCGATGTCGTCATGCGAAATGGGCCGGATCGCATCGTGCGGCCGCCGCTCGTCGAGCCCGGCTTGCTGATAGATGTCGAAACTGGCCTGGCTGTCGCGGGAAATGACGCCGACATGCTCGGCCGACTGCATCTGGAGCAGCCGCGCCTTGGCCGCGGCATAGGCTTCGAAGCTGTCGTAGCGATCGAGATGGTCCGGCGTGATGTTGAGCAGCACCGCCACGTCGCAATCGAGCGAGTAGGTCAGGTCGATCTGGTAGCTCGACAGCTCGAGCACGTAGACCCCGCCCTCCGGCAGCGGGTCCTGCGCGAGAATGGGCAGGCCGATGTTGCCGCCCATCGTTGTCGGCACACCCGCAGTCTTGCAGATGTGATGGACCAGCGCGGTAGTGGTCGACTTGCCGTTGGTGCCGGTGATCCCGACCACCTTGTGCGGCGGCAGGTCGGCGCGGGCCTGGGCGAACAGCTCGATGTCGCCGATCACCGGCACGCCGGCCTCGCGCGCCTTGCCGGCGATCGGATGGGTGTTGAGCGGCACCCCGGGCGACAGCACCACGCCGTCGAACCCGGCGAGGTCGATCGCCAGCGGATCGGCGATCGTCGCGCGGCCGGCCAGCTCGTCGCGCGGGCCCTCGCGGCGGTCCCATGCGGTGACCTCGGCGCCGCTCGCCAGCAGCGCCTCGACCGTCGCCATGCCCGAGCGGGCAAGGCCGAGCACGGCATAGCGTTTTCCGCGAAAGGCGCGGCTGACGATCACCGGACCTTCAGCGTCGCCAGGCCGAGCACGGCGAGGACGATGGCGATGATCCAGAAGCGGATCACCACGGTCGATTCCTTCCACCCGAGCTGCTCGAAATGATGATGGATCGGCGCCATGCGGAAGATCCGCCGGCCGGTGCGCTTGAACCAGAACACCTGGATGATGACGCTGGCGGTCTCCATCACGAACACCCCGCCGATGATTAGCAGCACGATCTCGTGATGCGCGGCGACGGCGACCGCGCCGAGCGCGCCGCCGAGGGCGAGGCTGCCAGTGTCGCCCATGAACACCGCCGCCGGCGGCGCGTTGAACCACAGGAAGGCGAGCCCCGCGCCCATGATCCCGGCGCAGAAGATCGCCAGCTCGCCGGCGCCGGGGACGTGCGGGATGCCGAGGTAATCCGAATAGTCGACCCGGCCGACGAGGTAGCAGATCAGCATGAACGCGCCCGCGGCGATCACCACCGGCATCGTCGCCAGCCCGTCGAGCCCGTCGGTCAGGTTCACCGCGTTGCCGAAGCCGACGATCACCGTCGCGGCGAACACATAGTACAGCGGCCCCAGCGGCACGATGCGGCCGGAGAAGAACGGCACGTAGAGGTTGGTGCTGACCTGGTCGACGATGATCCACGCGGCGACCCCGGCGACCATGAACTCGAGCAGCAGGCGGACCTTGCCCGACACGCCTTTGTGGCTGCGCCGGGCGACCTTGTCGAAATCGTCGAGGAAGCCGATCACGCCGAACCCCGCGGTCACGGCGATGCAGGCCCACACGAACGGGTTGCGCGGGTCCATCCACAGCAGCATCGAGGCGATCAGCGAGGTCAGGATCATCAGCCCGCCCATCGTCGGCGTGCCGACTTTGGCGAGGTGCGTCTGCGGCCCGTCCTCGCGGATCGGCTGGCCCTTGCCCTGGCGCACGCGCAGCATGTTGATGAACTTCGGCCCGATCAGCAGCCCCAGCGCCAGCGCCGTCAGCAGCGTCGCTCCGGCGCGGAAGGTCTGGTAGCGGACGAGGTTGAACAGCCCTTCGAATCCCAGCCACTCGGCAAGCAGGTAAAGCATTGCAGGCGGTCAGCCTTCCCTGGCGGCGAAATGGGCCACCACGCGGCCCAATCCCACCGAATTCGAACCTTTCACGAGCACCGCATCCCCGCCGGTGAGGCCGAATTCCTCCAGCGCGGCGATCGCTTCGCCCGGATTTTCGCAATGGGCGTAGGCGACCGGGTTGCCAAGCGCGTTGTGCGCCGCTTTCCCCAGCTCGCGCGCGAGGGCGAGCATCTCCTCGCCGACGAGGACCGCGAAGTCGACTTGCGCCTCGGCCAGCGGCGCGGCGAGCTGGGCATGGAAGCCGGGGGCGAAGTCGCCGAGCTCCTTCATGCTGCCGAGCACGGCAATGCGCCGGGCGGCGGGCGTCGCGCCGAGCTGCGCCAGCGTGGCGCGCATCGACGCCGGGTTGGCGTTGTAGCTCTCGTCGATCAGCAGGGCGTGGCCGCCGGCAACGGCGACGCGGTGGCGCGCCCCGCGCCCCTTGAGGCCGCCCATCTCGGCGAGCGCCAGCCCGGCCGCGCCGAGATCGCCCCCTGCAGCGTGGACCGCGGCCATCACCGCCAGCGAGTTGGCGACCCAGTGCTCGCCCGGCTCGGCGACCGAGTAGCACAGCCGCCGGTCCTCCACCGCCGCGGTCACCAGCGAGCCGCCGTTGGCCACCGGGATCGCGTCGAGCAGCCGCACTTCGGCATCGCGGGCGCGGCCGAACGAGAGGACCCGCGCCCCCTTCGCTTCCGCGGCCGCGCGCAGCCGGGCATGGTGCGGGCTGTCGGCCGGGATCACCGCCGTGCCGCCCGGCTCGAGCCCGGCGAAGATCTCCGCCTTGGCGTCGGCGATCGCTTCCTCGCTGCCGAGGTTCTCGATGTGCGCCGGGGCGATCGTCGTGATCACCGCCACATGCGGCCGCACTTGCGCGGTCAATCCGGCGATCTCGCCCGCGTGGTTCATGCCCATCTCGAACACGCCGAAGCGGCTGCGCGACGGCATCCGCGACAGGCTCAGCGGCACGCCGACATGGTTGTTGTAGCTGCGCACCGAACGATGGGCGGCGCCCTTGCTGCCGCGGTCGAGCGCAGCGAAGATCGCTTCCTTGACCCCGGTCTTGCCGACCGAGCCGGTGACGCCGACGATCTGCGCCGAAGCGCGGTTGCGGGCGGCCGCGGCGAGCAGCTCGAGCGCCCTCGAGGTATCCGCGACGAGCACGTGCGGCTGGGCGATCGGGCGCTCGACCACCGCCGCGGCGGCGCCGTTGGCGAAGGCCTTGCCGAGATAGCCGTGGCCGTCGCTGCTCTCGCCCTTGAGCGCGAAGAACAAGTCGCCCGCGCGCACGTCGCGCGAGTCCATCTCGACGCCGGCGGCCTGGAACGCGCCGCTGGCCGTGCCGCCCGTGGCCGCGGCGACCTCGTCGGCGGTCCACAGCGCCAGGCGCCGGGCATCGCGGTCGCCCGCCGGCCAGCGAAGGATCGTCTGCACCGCGCGCATCATTGGGCTCCTGCCAGCTCGGCGGCGCATTCGCGCGCCACCGCCACGTCGTCGAAAGGTAGAACGCGCATCGCCTCGCCGGTGCCCACGATCTGGCCCTGCTCGTGGCCCTTGCCGGCGATGAGCACGATGTCGCCGCGGCCGGCTTCGTCGATCGCCGCGCGGATCGCCGCGCGGCGGTCGCCGACCTCGCGCGCGTGCGGCGCGCCGGCGAGGATCTGCAGGCGGATCGCCGCCGGATCCTCGCCGCGCGGGTTGTCGTCGGTGACGATGACCAGCTCGGAATGGGCCTCGGCCGCCTCGCCCATCGGCGCGCGCTTGCCGACGTCGCGGTCGCCGCCGGCGCCGAACCCCGTGATCAGCCGGTTGCCGACGTGCGGGCGCAAGGCGGCGATGGCCGCGGCGAGCGCGTCGGGCGTGTGCGCGTAGTCGACGTAGACCGGCGCGCCGGCCGCGGTGATGACCGCGCGCTCGAGCCGTCCGCGGACCGGCTGCAGCCGCGCGAGCGCGTCGAACACCGGCTCCGCCTCGCCGCCGGTGGCGAGGACCAGCCCCGCGGCGAGCAGCGCGTTGGCCGCCTGGTAGGCGCCGATCAGCGGCAGCATGACCGTGTGCCGCCGTCCATGATATTCGACCTCGAGCTCCTGCCCCAGTTGCCCGGGCGTGCGCGAGACCAGCCGGATCGCCTCGCCCGCCTCGCCCACGCTGAAGACGGAAAGCGAGCGGGCCCGCGCCGCTGCCATGGCCCGCTCGCTCCAGGCGTCGTCGGCCCAGATCACCGCCGCGCCGCCCGCATCGACGACTTCCGCGAACAGCCGCATCTTGGCGGCGAAGTAGTCCTCCATGTCGGCATGGTAATCGAGGTGGTCGCGGCTCAGGTTGGTGAACGCGCCCGCGGCGACCGGCAGCCCCTCGTTGCGGTACTGCGACAGCCCGTGGCTCGACGCCTCGTAGGCGACGTGGGTCACGCCCTCGCGCGCGAGCCCGGTCATGTTGGCGAGGAAGGTGACGATGTCGGGCGTCGTCAGCCCGGTCGAGACGCTCTCGTCGGGCGTGGTCACCCCGAGGGTGCCGATCGACGCGGCGCGCTGGCCGCACATCCGCCAGAGCTGCCGGGTCATCTCGACGGTCGAGGTCTTGCCGTTGGTCCCGGTGACCGCGACGACCGTTTCCGGCACCGGGCGGAAGAACTGCGCCGCCAGCCGCGCGAACGCCCGGCGCGGCTGCGGATCGGCGAGGTGCGCCGCGCCGGCGACCGCGGCCTGCGGACGGGCGACCACGGCGACCGCGCCGGCCGCCACCGCCGCGGGGATGAAGTCCTCGCCGTTGGCGACGGTGCCCTGGAACGCGCCGAACACCGTGCCGGGGGCGACCTTGCGGTGATCGATGGCGAACCCGGTGACGGTCTCCTCGCCGAAGCGCCCCGCGTCCATCCCCGCCGCCTCGGCCAGGCGGGCGAGCTTCATCCGTCGTCCCCGACGAGCGGCTTGAGGTCGGTCAGGTCGACGTCGCGGGTCTCGTCGGGATAGACCCCGAGCAGCGGCCCGATGCGCGGCACCAGCCGGCCGACCGTCGGCGCCGCATTCCACGCCGCGGTGCGCTGGAACGAGCTGGCCGTCGTGCCCTTGGGCTCGTCGAACATGACGATCACGACATAGCGCGGCCGGTCCATCGGGAAGGCGGCGGCGAAGGTCGAGACCAGCGACGTCTTGTTGTAGCCGCCCGAGCCCGGCTTCTCGGCGCTGCCGGTCTTGCCGCCGACGCGGAAGCCCGGCGCGTTGGCGTTGCGCCCGGTGCCGTAGACGGCGATCATCCGCAGCAGCTGGTTCATCCGCGCGCTGGTGCTGGCCTTGAACACCCGCCGGCCGCGGTTGGCATGGCCGGGCGCGACCTTGTGCAGCGTCGCCGGGCGCCAGATGCCGCCGTTGACCATCGCCGCATAGGCGCTGGCGAGATGCAGCGGGGTCACCGCGATGCCGTGGCCGTAGCCGACCGTCATCGCCCGCAGCCGCGGCCAGTCGCCGCTCGCCCAGATCGGGAAGCCGCGCGCCGGCAGCTCGATATACGGCCGCTCGTTGAACCCGAGGTCGGCCATCACCCGCTTCATCCGCGCCGGGCCGATGTCGTCGACGATATGCGCGGTGCCGACGTTCGACGAGTGGATCAGGATTTCGGGAGCGTTGAGCGACGCGCCGAGCGGGTGGCTGTCGCTGATCGTGAACCCGCCGATCGGGAACGGCGTCGCCGGATAGCGGCGCGACAAGTCGGTGATCACGCCGGCGTCGATCGCCGCGGCCACGGTCAGCGGCTTGAACGTCGAGCCGAGCTCGTAGACCTGGTTGGTGACCTTGTTGAAGACCAGCTTCTGCCCGTCGGCGTCGACCTTGTTGGGGTCGAACTCGGGCAGCGAGGCGAGCGCCATGACCTCGCCGGTGTCGACGTCGAGCACGATGCCCGCGGCGCCGACCGCGTCGACCGAGAGCATCCCGCGCCTGAGCTCGTCCTCGAGCGCGCCCTGGACGCGCGCGTCGATCGACAGCGCGACCGGCTCGCTGCGCAGCGCCGGATCGTTGAGCCGCTCGTTCAGCGCGGCCTCCATGCCGACATGGCCCTGGCCGTCCTCGACATAGCCGAGCACGTGCGCCGCCATCGAGCCTTGCGGATAGTGGCGGTCGCTCTCGCGCGGCAGCTCGAGCGCCAGCTCGCCGATCGCCAGCACGCGGTTGGCGTCTTCCGGCAGCACCCGGCGGCGCAAGTAGCCGGCCTTGCCCGAGGCGAGCTGGCCGGCGACCGCGGCCGCGTCGAGGTCGGGGAAGATCGCCTTGAGCTCGGCCGCCACGGCGCGCGCCGGGCGCACCAGCGGAGTGCCGTCGTCGCCCATCGCCTCGGGGTTGAACCACAGCGCATAGGCCGGGAACGCGCGCGCCAGCGGCACGCCGTTGCGGTCGGTGATCTCGCCGCGCGGCGGCAGCAGCGCGTCGGCCATCGAATGCTGGCTCCGCGCCGGCTGGACCACGCCGAGATAGGCGATCCGCAGCAGCGCGGCGGCGGCGATGGCGAGGAACACCGCGACGATCAGCAGCACGCGCAGCTGCGCGACGAGCAGCGCGCGGCGGCGCACGTCGACCAGCTGGATGCGGCCCGAGGAGGCCTGCGCGGGGACCGCCAGCGCGTTCACCGGGCGGCGCTCGCGACGACCGCGCCGAGCGGGATGCGCGTGGCGCCGCCGGCCAGCCGGGGCGCGACGAAGCCGCTCGCGCGCTCGGGCTCGAGCAGCGCCTGGTCGACCGGCTTGCCGGTCAGCGGGGAGACGAGCCGCGGATATTCGGGCGCCTCGCCCGCGCCGCCGGCCACGCGGATCGGCTCCGGCGCGCCCGGAGCGCGCGCGGTGCCGAAGCTGGCGAGCTGGCGCTCGTTCTCGAGGAACTGCGCCGCGCTCGGCGCGGTGTAGCCGAAATCGACGTTGTTCCACGCCGCCAGCTGAAGCTGGTTGGCGCGGGTCTCGAACTCGGTCTCGAGCAGCAGCTTCTGCTGCTCGAGCGCGACGATCTGGCGCTCGGCGCGGACCACTTCGCTGGTCACCGCGTGCACTTTCAGGTGCAGCATCAGGTAGAGCGCGGTGCACGTCGCCAGCGCGGCGATCCAGCCGATGCGGCGAATGCGGCTGTGCGGCATCATGCGGCCTCCCTCGCCGGCGCCGAGGTGCGCACGGCGGCGCGCAGCGTGGCCGAGCGCGCGCGCGGATTGCGCGAAGTCTCGGCGTCCGACGGGCGGATGGCCTTCGACAGCCGCTCGAACGCCGGCGCCGGGCCCGCGGCCGTGGCCGGAAGGTGGCGCGAGGTCCCGGTGTTTGCCCCGGCGGCCTCGCGTAGGAAACGTTTGACGATGCGGTCCTCGAGGCTGTGGAAGCTGACCACCGCCAGCCGCCCGCCCGAGCGCAGCACCCGCTCGGCGGCGCGCAAGCCGGCCTCGAGCTCGTCGAGCTCGCCGTTCACGTGGATGCGGATCGCCTGGAAGCTGCGCGTCGCCGGGTCCTTCGGCGCGCCGGGGCGGTAGCCGAGCGCCTTGCGCACGACCCGGGCCAGCTCGCCGGTCGTCGCCAGGGGCCGCGCGGCGACGATCGCGCGGGCGACGCGGCGGCTCTGCCGCTCCTCGCCGTAGCGCCACAGTACGTCGGCGATCTCCGTCTCGGGCGCGTCGTTGAGGAAATCGGCCGCCGTCGGGCCCGAGCGGCTCATCGTCATGTCGAGCGGGCCGTCGGCCGAGAACGCGAAGCCGCGCTCGGCCTGGTCGAGCTGCATCGACGAGACGCCGATGTCCATGGCCACGCCATCGACTTGCGCGACCCCGGCTTCGGCGAGCGCCGCGACCATTTCCGAAAAGCGTCGCGGGTGGAGCACGAGACGCGGCGGCTGCTCGCCGGCTTCGGGGAAGCCGGCGCCCGCGGCGATCGCGTCGGGGTCGCGGTCGAAGGCGTGGACGGTGGCGCCGGCGTCGAGCAGCGCGCGGGTGTAGCCGCCCGCGCCGAAGGTCGCGTCGACGATGACGTCGCCGGGCTGCGGCGCGAGCGCCTCGATCACTTCGTCGAGCAGGACGGGATCGTGCCGCGGCGTCACTTGCGCTTGCCCTTCGCGTCGGCCTCGAGCTTGCGGCACAGCGCCTGCTGGCCGGCCCACGCCTGGTCCATCGCGTAGAGCTGCTTCGGCGCCCACAGGGTGAAGAACTGGCCGCCGCCGAGGAAGCAGATGCCCTCGTCGATCGAGGCCAGCTCGGCCAGGTGGTCGGGCAGGCTGAACCGGCCGCTGGCATCGAACGACAGCTCGCTGAACGACCACAGCTGGATCGAGCGCAGCTCGCGGTCGAACTCGCGACCGAGACGCAGCGCGCTCTCCTGCTCGCGATCGAGCTGGGCTTCGAAGGTGGCCTTGCGGCCGAGGCCGAAGCCGGTCAGGCAGTTCCACCGGTCATGCTTGGCGACGCACAGCACGCGCTCGTCGGCGGAGGTGGGGGCGATGGCGTTGCGGAAGGCGGGCGGCAGGACATAGCGGCCCTTCTCGCCGCGGGGCGAAAAGCCCTGTCCGCTGTAACCCGATGCCCCCGGCCCTGCCACTTGCCCCTCAACCCCCGACGCTCGATCCCAACCTCGCGGCCAGCACGCCTTCTCCGTTCGGGCGCGCGCGATGGCGCGGACCGTCATCCCATCACGGGATGCGAAACGGGCGGCTTGTCCGATGGACTCGCTATCTAACGCGGGCTTGTGCGGGAGGAAAGGGGAAAGTGCGGGATTTTGTGGGCAGGAGCGATTTTTTTCGCTGTATTTGCAGACGCGTTAGCCAGTCCAGTTCGGTCCGCTTCGAGCCCCAAGGCCGATGAGTCGCTGCCCAACCCCTTGAATCAATGCCGCACGGTGCCGCCGGCGGGTGCCCTTCCCGCGATTTCCCCACTTTCGGCGAATCCTTCCCGCGTCAGCCACGCCAGCGCCGCTGCCGACCCGGGGTGCGGCTGGTACAAGTCGAGCAGCGCGGCGTCGGCGATGACCAGCGCCTCGCCCTCGCCGATCCGGCACCGCGCCAGCACCGCCTCGGCGTCGATCGCGCAATCGTCCGCTGCGGAATCCGCCGCCAGCCGCCCGGGCCGGTTGACCGGAAGCCGGGCGCCGCCCGCATCGAGCAGCGCCACGCCTTCGGGCCGCTCGACGTCGAACTCGAGCCGCAGGCCCCAGTGGCTCAGGATCGGCGACAGCAGGACCACGTCCTGCGGCCGCCGCCGGTCGCCGATGGCGAAGCGCGAGTTGCCGGTGAGCATCGGGTCGGCGAACAGCAGCACGCGGCCCCCCTGGCGGACCCACTCGTCGAGCGCGACGTTCTCGGCCGGGGTGAGCGCGCGCGGCTGCGCCAGCAGCAGGAAATCGAGCGGGGCCAGGCTGGCCGCGTCCAGCGTGTCGAGCGGCTCGAGGCGGTAGCTGCGCTCGAGCTGCGCGCGCGCCCAGTGCACGCTGTTGCGGCCGTTGAGCACGTCGCCGAACGCGTCGGCCTCGCCCCAGTAGATCGGGATCGTGCCCATCAGCCCGAGGGCCGGCAGCTCCGGCCGCTGGGGCGCCTCGGCCTCGCGCGCCTGGCACGCGCTCGCCAGCGGCAGCAGCGCCGCGGCGAGCCACAGGCTAGGGCGCATCGCCGGTCGCCGGCGGCGGCGACGCCGCGGCTTGCGGCTCGGCGGCCGGCAGGTCGGGGACCACCCCGGCGTCGGCCAGCGGATCGCTCGGCGGACCCTCGGCCGCCTCGGTCGCCACCGTCGGCGCCGCCTCGGGCACCACGCGCGCCTGGTTCTGCTGGGCGTTGGTCATGATCACGTTGGCCAGGCCGACCAGCAGGATCATCGCCCCGAGCCCGAACAGCCCGACCTGCAGCCGCTGCATCGACTGGCTGCGGGTGCCGGCGAGCGGGGCGCGCGGCGGCTCGTCCTCAGGCTCGCGCGGCGCCTTGCGCAGGAGATCGACCGGATTGAGTGCCATCGCCGGCACTCTAGCGGCGCTCGATTAACGCAGCCAGTCGAAAACCGGCAGCCCCTTGGCTTCGAGCCAGCCGCGGTCGAACAGCGAGGAGAGGTAGCGAAAGCCGGTGTCGGCGAGGATCGTCGCGATCCGCTTGTCCGGCCCGAGCTGCCGGCCCAGCGCCACCGCGCCGGCGACGTTGATGCCCGACGACAGGCCGAGGCACAGCCCTTCCTCCTTGAGCAGGCGCGCGACCCACTCGAGCCCTTCCTCGTCGGAGATGCGGAACTGGGTGTCGATCGGCGCGCCTTCGAGATTGGCGGTGATCCGCCCCTGGCCGATGCCCTCGGCGACCGAGCTGCCCTCGGCGCGCAGCTCGCCGTGGGCGTAGTAGTTGTACAGCGCCGCGCCGTAAGGGTCGGTCAGCGCGATGCACACGTCGTCGTCGAATTCCTTGAGGCCGAGGCCGACGCCGGCGAGCGTGCCGCCGGTGCCGACCGCGCAAGTGAAGCCGTCGATCCGCCCGTCCATCTGCCGCCAGATCTCGGGCGCGGTGCCCTCGATGTGCGCGCGGCGGTTGGCGATGTTGTCGAACTGGTTGGCCCACACCGCGCCCTCGGTCTCTTCGGCCAGCCGGCGCGAGGTGTGGACGAAATGGCCCGGGTTGGAGAACTTGGTCGGCGGCACCAGCACCAGCTCGGCGCCGAGCGCGCGCAGCGTGTCCATCTTCTCGTGCGACTGGTTGTCGGGCATGACGATGATGGTGTGGTAGCCGAGCGCGTTGGCGACCAGCGCCAGGCCGATGCCGGTGTTGCCGGCGGTGCCCTCGACGATCGTGCCGCCGGGCCTGAGCTCGCCTTTCGCCTCGGCGTCGCGGATGATCCACAGCGCCGCCCGGTCCTTCACCGAGGCGCCGGGATTGGCGAACTCGCACTTGCCCCAGATCTCGCAGCCGGCCGCCTCGCTCGGGCCCTGGAGCAGCACCAGCGGGGTGTTGCCGATCAGGTCGAGCGTGCCGGGAAGGGCGTTGGGGGCCGTCATAGGCGCCGGGTTAAAGCGAGGTCGCGGGCGCGAGGCAATGCAAATGCGCTTGTTGCGGATGAAATCAGTCTTCCTCGGCGATCCGCACCCTGAGGCCGTCGAGATCGGCGGTGAACGGGATCTGGCACGACAGCCGCGAGTCGGCGTCGCGGTCGTCGCTCGAATCGAGCAGGTCGTCCTCGTCGCCGGTCATCGCCGGCAGCAGCGCGGCGAACTCGGGGTCGACGTGGACGTGGCAGGTCGCGCAGCTGCAGCACCCGCCGCACAGCGCCAGCAGCTCGTCGAAGCCGTTGTCGCGGATCGCCTCCATCACCGTCAGGCCGGGCTGCGCCTCGACCTCGCGGGTCTCGCCGGAGCGGGTTGTGACGATCAGCTTGGGCATGGTGTTCCTTTCCGCCGCCGGGCTGCTACTGGCCGGGGCCCAGTCTGGTCAAGCGGAGGGGATGCGGGTTTTGCGCAGTGAAGATATTGTTGCCGGGCTCGATGCCGTCGCCCGGCTCGATGCGAGGATCGCGGCGGCATTGCAGCGGGCCGGCTATCCCGGGCCGCGGCTGCGCGAGCGCGGCCATCGCACGTTGCTGCGCACGATCGTCGGCCAGCAGGTCAGCGTCGCCGCCGCGGCGAGCGTGTGGCGCAAGCTCGAGGCGGCGCTCGGCGAGGACATGGCCCCCGAGGCCCTGCTCGCCGCCGACTTCGACACGCTGCGCGCGTGCGGCCTGTCGCGGCAGAAGCAGGGCTACGCTCGCTCGCTGTGCGAGCTCGAGGTCAACGGCGAGCTCGACCTGATGAACCTCCCCGCCGACGACGAGGAAGCGATCGCCCAGCTGACCCGCATCAAGGGCATCGGCCGCTGGTCGGCGGAGATCTACCTGCTGTTCGCCGAAGGACGGGCCGACGTGTTCCCGGCGGGCGACCTCGCCGTCCAGGCCGGCCTGGCCAAGATCCTCGCGCTGCCCGAGCGCCCGAGCGAGAAGGCCACCCGCGCGCTCGCCGAGGCGTGGCGCCCGCACCGCGGCTCGGTCGCGATCCTGACCTGGCATTGCTACAACAACCCGGCGCTGTGACCGCGGCCGCGAAGGACAGCCGGATTGCGTCTGGCCGCCGGTTGGTGTATTATATCTCTAATACAGCTCGAAGGATTCCCCGATGACCGACCTCGCCACCCTGCCGACCGCCGCCGAGCGCACCGCCGGGATTCCGCTGATCCCGCGCGAGGCGCTGTTCGGCAACCCGACCCGCTCGGGCGGGCAGATCAGCCCCGACGGCCAGTGGCTCGCGTGGCTGGCGCCGCACGACGGGGTGATGAACGTGTGGCTCGCCCCGGCGAGCGATCCCGCCGCCGCGCGGCAGATGACCCATTCGACCGACCGCCCGATCCCGGCGTACTTCTTCGCCCCGGACTCGCGGAGCCTGCTGTACATCCAGGACAAGGCCGGCGACGAGAACTACCTCGCCTACCAGGTCCAGCTCGCCAGCGGCGCGGAGCGCTGCCTGACCCCGTTCGAGAACACCCGCGTGCGGCTGATGGGCAGCTCGCACCAGGTCAGGGACAAGATCCTCGTCGGCCTCAACCACCGCGACCCGCGCCACCACGACGTCCACCTGCTCGACCTCGTCACCGGCGAGCTGACGCTGGTGATGCAGAACGACGCAGGCTACGTCGGCTACCTGCCCGACGACAGCCTGACGCTGCGCTACGCGCTGCGGCAGAACGCCGACGGCGGCACCGACATGTTCGCCATCGAGGACGGCCAGGTCGCCGGGACGCCGAGCGAGAGCACCGGGCTCGAGGATTCGCTGACCACCCACGTCGCCGGGTTCACCGCCGACGGGCGCACGCTGTACTGGTACGACAGCCGCGGGCGCGACACCGCCGCGCTGCTGGCGCAGGACACCGCGACCGGCGAGAAGCGGCTGATCGCCGAGGACGCCCAGGCCGACATCGGCGGCACGATGCGCCATCCGCTGACCGGCGTGGTCGAGGCCTGGTCGGTCAACTACCTCAAGACCGAGTGGGTCGCGCTCGACCCCGGCATCAAGTCCTCGCTCGACTGGCTCGGCAGCCAGCTGCCGGGCGAGTTCTTCGTCGTCTCGCGGACCGACGACGACACCCGCTGGGTGATCGGCAACGACCCGCTGGTCGCGCCGGCGCGCGCCTACCTCTACGACCGTCCGTCGCGCACGCTGACCGAGCTCTACGTCACTCGCCCGGAGCTCGAAGGCGCGCCGCTGCAGCCGATGCACCCGCGCGAGATCCCGGCGCGCGACGGCCTCACCCTGGTCAGCTACCTGACGCTGCCGCCCGCCAGCGACCCGCAAGGGCGCGGCGTGCCGGAGGCGCCGGTGCCGCTGGTGCTGTTCGTCCACGGCGGCCCGTGGGCGCGCGACGGCTACCATTTCAACCCGGCCCACCAGTGGCTCGCCAATCGCGGCTACGCGGTGCTCTCGGTCAACTTCCGCGGCTCAACCGGGTTCGGCAAGGCGTTCGTCAACGCCGCCAACCTCGAATGGGGCGCGGCGATGCACGACGACCTGATCGACGCGGTCGAATGGGCGGTGGCGCAAGGCATCGCCGAGCGCGAGCGCATCGCCATCATGGGCGGCAGCTACGGCGGGTACGCGACGCTCGCCGGGCTCGCCTTCACGCCGGAGGTCTTCGCCTGCGGCGTCGACATCGTCGGGCCGAGCAACCTCGAGACCCTGCTCGAGACGATCCCGCCGTATTGGGAGCCGATGGTCAAGCAGTTCCACCAGCGCATGGGCAACCCCGAGACGCCCGAAGGCAAGGCGCTGCTGGTCGAGCGCAGCCCGCTGCACAAGGCCGACCGCATCTGCCGCCCGCTGCTGATCGGCCAGGGCGCCAACGACCCGCGCGTCAAGCAGTCCGAGAGCGACCAGATCGTCGACGCGATGAAGGCCGCCGGCATCCCGGTGACGTACGTGGTGTTCCCCGACGAAGGCCACGGCTTCGCCAAGCCGACCAACCGGATAGCCTTCAACGCGATCGCCGAGAACTTCCTGGCGACGGTGCTGGGCGGGCGGGCCGAGCCGATCGCCGGCGAGGTCGAAGCGAGCAGCGCGCAGATTCTCGCGGGGGCGGAGCTGCTCTAGAGCGCGCTCACCAGCGCGTACGAGGCGGCGGCGATCCCCGCGGCGGCGGGGATCGTCACGATCCACGCGATCATGATGTTGCCCGCCACGCCCCAGCGGACCGCGGACAGCCGCCGCGCCGCGCCCACGCCCATGATGCACCCGGTGATCGTGTGCGTGGTCGAGACGGGGATGCCGAACGCGGTCGCGCCGAACAGCATGATCGCGCCTCCGGTTTCGGCCGAGAACCCCTGGTGCGGGGTCAGCCGGGTGATCTTCGAGCCCATCGTGTGGACGATGCGCCAGCCGCCCATCAGCGTGCCGAGGCCCATCGCGATCTGCGCGGAAATGACCACCCAGAACGGCACGTGGAACTCGCCCTGCAGGTAGCCGGTGCTGAACAGCAGCACGGTGATGATGCCCATCGTCTTCTGCGCGTCGTTGGCGCCGTGGCCGATCGAGTAGGCCGCCGACGAGACCAGCTGCATGCGCCGGAACACGGTGTCGGCGCTTTTGGCCGCCACCGGCTTGAACAGCCACGAGGTCAGCACGACCATCGCGATCGCCATGATCATGCCCAGCACCGGGGCGGCGAAGATGAACACCGCGGTCTTGATCACGCCGGAGGAGAGGATCGCGCCGAAGCCGGCCTTGGCCGTGCCGGCGCCGACCAGCCCGCCGACCAGCGCGTGGCTGCTGCTCGAGGGCAGCCCCAGGTACCAGGTCAGCACGTTCCACAGGATCGCGCCGCTCAGCGCGCCGAACACCACCGCCGGGTCGACGATGGCCGGGTCGATGATGCCCTTGCCGATCGTCTCGGCGACGTGCAGGCCGATGAACAGGAACGCGACGAAATTGAAGAAGGCCGCCCACAGCACCGCCAGCTGCGGCGACAGCACGCGCGTCGACACCACGGTGGCAATCGAGTTGGCCGCGTCGTGCAGCCCGTTGATGAAGTCGAACGCGAGCGCGACGCCGATCAGCAGGACCAGCATCGGCAGGGCGAGGGTCGGTTCCATGAGGCCTTCTCCCGCTCAGGCGTGATCGATCACGATGCCCTGGATCTCGTCCGCGATGTCCTGCATCCGGTCGAGCACCCGTTCGACGTAGCGGTAGACCTCGCGGCCGACGAAGAAGACGATCGGCTCGCTCTCCCCGTGCGCGTCGAACAGCGCGGTCAGGCCCTCGTCGTGGAGATTGTCGGCGCGCGCCTCGAGATGGACGATCGCCTCGGTGATCTCGTGCAGCCGGGCCCCGTTGCGGCCGATGTTGCGCATCAGCGGAATGGCCTCGGCGACGAGCCGCGCCGCTTGCCCGGCGAGCTGGGCGGCCTGGACCATCTGCGGCTCGAAGCGCGTGGCGCGGTAGGTCCGGATGGTCTTGGCGGTGTGCCAGATCTCGTCGACCGCATCGTCCATCGACGAGATCAGCGCGGTGATCGCGCTGCGGTCGAACGGCGTGATGAACGAGCGCCTGACCGCGTGCATGACCTCGCGGGTGACGTCGTCGGCGGCGGTCTCGAGCTGGCGAATGCGGTCCTGCGCCGCCGCGGTGTCGCCGCCGGCGAGCAGCTCGGCGAGCGCGTCCGACGCCTCGACCAGCAGTCCCGCCTGGCGCGCGAACATGTCGAAGTAGCTGTCTTCGTGCGGCATTATCTTGCTGATCAGTCCGGCCATCGTCTGTCCCCGCTGCGGCATCATGCCGCGGTCTGTTGAAGCTGGAGCGGGCGCTAGGCGGCGCGCGTGACTCGCGCGTGACAGGCGAATGGCGGATTTGTGACAGCGCTAGCGCGGGTCGAGTGCGTAGCCCTCGGCGCGCACGGTGCGGATCGGATCGGGTCGTCCGCCGGCGTTGAGCGCCTTGCGCAGCCGGCGGATGTGCACGTCGACGGTGCGCTCGTCGATGTCGCTGTCGTGCGACCACACCGCGTCGAGCAGGCGCGCGCGCGAGAACACCCGCGCCGGATGCTCGAGGAAATGGCGCAGCAGCCGGAACTCGGTCGGCCCGAGCGCGACTGGCTCCCCGGCGCGGCTCACGCGGTGGGCGGTCAGGTCCATCACGATGTCGCCGCAACTGAGCTGCTCGGCGGCGAGCGCCGGCCGCACCCGGCGCAGCACCGCGCCGACGCGGGCGATCAGCTCGCGCGGGCTGAACGGCTTGGTCACGTAATCGTCGGCGCCGGTGTCGAGGCCGCGGATGCGGTCGGCCTCTTCCCCCCGCGCGGTGAGCATGATGATCGGCACGTTCGCGGTGGCGTTCCGGCGGCGCAGCCGGCGGCACACCTCGATCCCGGTGACGCCCTCGATCATCCAGTCGAGGATGACGACGTCGGGCGGCCGCTCCTCGGACAGCAGCAGCGCTTCGTCGCCGTCGGCCGTGCGGACGACCTCGAACTCCTCGCGCTCGAAATGCCAGATCAGCAGCTCGGCCAGCGCGCGGTCGTCCTCGACCAGCAGCATTCTCGGCTTGGTCATCGGGTGCATCCCATCTGCCGCGCGCTAGCGATCGCGCGTGACAGCTTCATGACACCGGTTCGGCTATCGGCAGGCGGACGTGCACGGTCGTGCCTTCGCCCTGGCGGCTCTCGATGGTCAGCCGCCCACGATGCCGCTCGACGATGTGCTTGACGATCGACAGGCCGAGGCCGGTTCCGCCGATCGAGCGGCTGCGGCCGGTGTCGACGCGATAGAACCGCTCGGTGACCCGCTCGATGTGCTCGGGCGGGATGCCCTCGCCCTGGTCGGCAATCTTCAGGTGCACCATGGCGCCCTCGCGCTCGGCCGTCACCGTCACCGGCGTGCCGGGCTCGCCATAGCGCAGCGCGTTGGTCAGCAGGTTGTCGAGCAGCTGCAGGACCTGGCCGCTGTCGCCGGCAATCGGCGGCAGGTCCTCGGCCATCCGGCTGCTCAGCGCGGAGCGCCGTTCTTCCGCCGCCCGCGACACTCCCGCCAGCACCTGGCCCACCAGCGGCGGCAGCTCGACGGCATCGGTCGGAGTGACGAAGCGCTCGGCCTCGATGCGGGACAACGAGATCAGGTCCTCGACGATGCGCTGCATCCTCAGCGCCTCGTCATGCACGATCGACAGGAACCGCTCGCTGGTCGCCGGGTCGATCTCCGCCGCCCGCTCGCGCAAGGTCTCGGTATAGCCGACCAGCGTGGCGAGCGGTGTGCGCAGCTCGTGGCTGGCGTTGGCGACGAAATCGACCCGCATCTGCTCCGCCGCCCGGGCCTCGCTGCGATCGACGAAGCGGATCAGCCGCGCCCCCTGCGCAACCTCGGCCACGCGCATCAGCCAGTGACGCCTGGAATGGCCGAGCCCGGTCAGCTCGATGTCTTCGGCGTGCTCGAGTGTCGGGCGTTCGAGCACCTCCAGCGCCACCGGATGGCGAATCGCCTCGGCGACGTGGCGCCCTTCAATGTCGTCGCCGAGCAGCGCACGCGCAGCCGCGTTCGCTGCCAGCAGCCGTCCCTCGCGAGCGATCAGCGCGGCCTCGCCGATGGCTTCGAGCAAGGCCGGCGTGTCGGTGAAGTCGTCGCTCATCGTGCCGCCATAGAGCAACGCCGGCCTCGTCGACAAAAAACCGCTGTCCTACACGCCGGCATTCTGCCTACCATTCGCCGGATGACCCGCCCCTCGCACCGCGCCGCAACGACATCCCCGGCGGGCCTGGTCGACGCGCTGTGTAGGAAAAGTGTCGCCCTGTCGTTTCGGGCCGCAAGGCCGCGGAAATCCTGGGATTCGAGGCCTCGGGGGGTGGGCGACACGGTGTCGCTTTCGTCGCCCGCCGAAGGGTTACAGATCGGGCCCATTCTGGGCGGGTCGGAAGGTGACACGCCGCGGCGCCGCGGAACCGCGCAAGGCCGCGGAAATCCTGGCTGCGCGGGCACGCCGACTCAGCGTCCTCACCCGCGAATCGCGTGACGCGAAAGGTGACGCCTGGCCGCGCCCGCGGGCTCAGCCGAGCAGCTGGTCGATCGCCCGCGCCATCTTCGCGTCGCGCTCGCTGAGGCCGCCGGCATCGTGGGTGGTCAGGGCGATCGCGACGCGGTTGTAGACGTTCGACCATTCGGGATGGTGGTCGAGCTGCTCGGCGAGAAGGGCGACGCGGCTCATGAACGCCCACGCCTCGCTGAAGGTCTTGAATCGGAACTCGCGGGCGATGGCCAGGCCGTCGCCGCGCACGCTCCAGTCGGGCAGCGCGGCGAGCGCCGCGGCGCGCTCGGCCTCGGTCAGCTGGGGCACGGCCATGGCGGTCTCCTCGTCCCGTCGCGACCCCGGGCGTGCCCGCGGGTCGAAGGATTGTCGGCCTTCCAGTCATGCCCTAACCGGGGGCGCCATGGAACCCGCCCGCCTTTCCGCGACGGACCTCGCCTGCCGCCGCGGCGAGCGGCTGCTGTTCCGCGACCTGTCGTTCGCGCTCGGCCCGGGCGAGGCGCTGCAGGTGGTCGGGCCCAACGGCACCGGCAAGTCGAGCCTGCTGCGCATCCTCGCCGGGCTGCTGCGGCCCGCGGCGGGCACCGTCGACCGCCAGGGCGGCGTCGCGCTGCTCGACGACCGGCTGCCGCTCGACGAGCACTTGCCGCTCGGCCGCGCGCTGGCGTTCTGGCACCGCATCGACGTGGGCGGTTACGGCCCCGCGCAGCTCGCCGGGCTCGGGCTGGACCGCCTGGCCGACGTTCCGGTCCGGTTCTTGTCGACCGGCCAGCGCAAGCGGGTGGCGTTCCTGCAGTCGAACCCCTGGGTGACCCCCGTCTGGCTGCTCGACGAGCCGCTCAACGGGCTCGACGCCGACGCGGCGGCGTTCGTCCAGCAAGAGGTGGCGGCGAGCCTGGTGCACGGCACGGTCGCGGTGATCGCCTCGCACCAGCCGTTCGCCGTGCCCGGGCTGCGGCGGCTCGACTTGCGGGACTTCGCGCCGTGAGGGTGGTGGCGGCGCTGCTGCGGCGCGACCTGGCGCAGGCCTTCGGCGGCGGGCGGCGCGGCGGCGCGCTGCTGCCGGTGCTGTTCTTCCTCGCGGTGGCGATGCTGTTCCCGTTCGCGGTCGGCCCCGACCCCGCGCTGCTGGCGCGCACCGGCGGCGGGGTGATCTGGGTCGCCGCGCTGCTCGCCGCGATCCTTCCGCTCGACCGGCTGCTGGCGCCCGACCTCGAGCACGGCTTCTTCGACCAGCTCGCGCTGCGCGGCATCGCCGAGGAGCTGGTGGTGGCGGTGCGCGTGCTCGCTCACTGGCTCAGCTTCGGCCCGCCGCTGATGCTGGCGGCGGTCCCGGCCGCGGCGCTGCTCGGGATCGACGGGGCGACGCTGCGCACGGTCGAGCTCGGCCTCCTCGCCGGCACCCCCGGCCTCGCCGCGATCGGGGTGATCATCGCCGCGGTCACCCTCGGCCTGCGCGGCGGGGCGGCGCTGTCGGGGCTGTTGCTGGTGCCGCTGGCGGTGCCGCTGCTGGTGTTCGGCGCCGGCGCGCTCGCGACCGGCGGCGATGGCGGCATTGCGTTGACCGGCGCGATCAGCCTGCTGCTGGTGGCGCTCGCGCCGTTCGCGGGAGGAGCGGCAATCAGGGCCGCGCGGGATGGCTAATTCCGTTCCGCGCCAGGGAGGGATCTTAGTCGTATGGCGGCTTGTGCAGCCCCTTCGGGCTCAGCGTGAAGATCTCGGCGCCATCCTCGGTGATGCCGATCGAATGCTCGAACTGGGCGCTCAGGCTCTTGTCGCGGGTCACCGCGGTCCACCCGTCGCTGAGCAGCTTCACCGCCGGCTTGCCGAGGTTAATCATCGGCTCGATGGTCATGAACATGCCGGCGCGCAGCTCGGGGCCGGTGCCGGCGCGGGCGGCGTGGACCACCTCGGGCGCGTCGTGGAACAGGCGGCCGAGGCCGTGGCCGCAGAAATCGCGCACCACGCCGAAGCGGTGGCGCTCGGCGTGCGCCTGGATCGCCGCGCCGATGTCGCCCAGCCGCGCGCCGGGCCGCGCCTTGGCGATGCCGATCATCAGGCACTCGTGGGTCACCTCGATCAGCCGCCGCGCCTTCAGCGAGGCTTCGCCGGCGATGTACATCCGGCTGGTGTCGCCGTGCCACCCGTCGAGCAGCGGGGTGACGTCGATGTTGACGATGTCGCCGTCCTTGAGCGTCTTGGCCGACGGAATGCCGTGGCACACCACGTGGTTGACCGAGATGCAGCACGAATGGGTGTAGCCGCGGTAGCCGAGCGTCGCCGGCACCGCGCCGCCGTCGAGCGTCATCTCGCGCACCGCGCGGTCGATCTCCTCGGTCGACACGCCGGGGCGCACCAGCGGCGGCATCGCGTCGAGGATCTCGGCCGCCAGCCGCCCGGCCTTGCGCATGCCCTCGAAGCCCTCGGGTCCGTGGAGCTTGATCGTGCCGTCGCGGTAGACGGTCTTGTCGGCGGTGACGTGCTGGTATTCGGTCATCGCGCGGATGTAGCGATGCGCGCGGTCAATTGCGAGCGCCGAAGGCCGCGCGGTACTCGGGCTTCACCGCATCGAGGATCGCGCGGTCGACCGGCAGGTCGACCTGATAGGCCCCTTCGGCATACGGCCCGGCGACCGAGGGCCCGGCATACAGCGTCAGGCGGTCGAACACGCGCCGGTTGGACGAGCCGACCACCACTTCGAGCTCGCCGACGCCCGGGCACTGGTCGAACTCGTAGTCCGAAGCCGCGTCGACCGGCTCCTCGCGCCGTTCGGCGCGCTGGCGGTTGAGCGCGTCGCAGAACCGGTCGCCGAGCGCTTGCTCCAGCGCGCGCGACGAGGTGAACAGCTTCCGGGCGTCGAACGCCTGCTCGTTCTCCTTGTCCCACACCAGCGATTCGATGGCCGCGTCGCCGTGCGCCCCGCCGCCGTAAGTGGCGACGTCGGCCGACAGGCTGAGCCATCCGGGGAGCTCGGCGATGACCTTCCATTCGGCGGTGTAGCTGTGCTTGTTGTACGGGAACCCGTCGCCCCGCGCCTCACGCCGGGCCTCCGCCGATTCCTCGGCCAGCGCCTCGCGCCGCTGGGCCAGCCACAAGTCGAGCACCGTGGCCAACTCGGGAATGCGCCCGGCCTCGACCGGGTAGGAGTACTCGAACAGGAAGTCGTCGGTTTCCTCGGCCACCGAGCGCGCGCCGTTGCTGGTCGCTTCGGCGCTCGCCGTGGCCGTCGGGCTGGCGGTCGGCGCGGGAGTGGCGCTCCCGCTCGGGTCCGGCGGCGCGCCGTCGTCGCCGCCTTGCCGGCACGCGGCCACCGCTGCCGCCAGCGCTATCAGCGTAATCAGCCGCCTCATCGTGCGCTGCCTTCCCAAAACCCGCGCGAACGGGCAAGCGGCAATCTATGAAAGAGGAACTGCTTCGGCCCGACAAAGGGCAATCGGCAACCGCGATCCACCTCGTCAACAAGGACGGCTTCGCCGCCTTCGCCCAGACGCTGAGCGGGCCGCAGCGCGCCGCGCTGGCGGCGCAGAAATTCACCGGCGCCGGCTACCAGGTCGCCATCGTGCCCGACGGCGATGCGTGGTTCGCGGTCGGGGGGGTCAAGGACCCGGCCGAGCTGTCGAGCTGGTGCATGGCCAAGCTGGCCGAGGAGCTCCCGGCAGGTATCTATCGCCGCGCCGACGGCGAGCCGGCCGCGGCGGTGCATGGCTGGCAGACCGCGCAGTACCGCTTCACCCGCTACCGCGAGGACAAGGACGCCACCGGCCCGCGCGTGCTGCTCACGAAGGATGCCAAGGCGATCGAGCCGGCGCTGGCCGAGGCGCGCGCGGTCGCGCTGGTGCGCGACCTCGTCAACACCCCGGCCGAGGACATGGGCCCGGCCGCGCTCGAGGCCGAAGCGGAGAAGCTCGCCAAGGCGCACGGCGCCCAGCTCGCGGTGACCAAAGGCGAGGCGCTCGAGCGCGAGTATCCGATGGTCCACGCGGTCGGCCGGGCCGCCGCGCGCAGCCATGCGCCGCGGATGCTGCACCTCACCTGGGGGGACGCGAAGGCGCCGGCCGTGGCGATCGTCGGCAAGGGCGTGTGCTTCGATTCGGGCGGGCTCGACATCAAGCCCGCCGCCGGCATGCTGCTGATGAAGAAGGACATGGGCGGCGCGGCGCACGCGCTCGCCCTTGCCGGGCTGGTCATGGGCGCGGGCCTGAAGCTGCGGCTGCACTGCCTCGTGCCGGCGGTCGAGAACGCCATCGCCGGCAACGCCTTCCGCCCAGGCGACGTGCTCGGCAGCCGCAAGGGGCTGACGGTCGAGATCGGCAACACCGACGCCGAAGGGCGGTTGATCCTGGCCGACGCGCTGGCGCGGGCGAGCGAGGAACAGCCCGCGCTGGTGCTCGACTTCGCCACGTTGACCGGCGCGGCCCGCGTCGCCGTGGGTCCGGACCTGCCGGCGCTGTTCGCCCGGCGCGACGAGACCGCCGAGGCGCTGCTCGCCGCGGGCGAGGCGCACGACGACCCGTGCTGGCGCCTGCCGCTGCACGAAGCCTACGCCGAATGGCTCAAGTCCGACATCGCCGACACCGGCAACGCCCATGCCAACGCCTTCGCCGGGGCCAGCGTCGCCGCGCTGTTCCTCGACAAGTTCGTCGGCGCCAAAGAAGACGGGACACCCATCGACTGGGCGCACTTCGATACGTTCGCCTGGCGCCCGAGCGCCAAGCCCGGCCGGCCCAAGGGCGGCGACGCGCTCGGCCTGCGCGCCGCGTGGCACATGCTGCACGAACGCTACGGCTGAGCGATGCTTGCTCCCGGTGACACGCGCGTCTAACGCGCCCACCATGCAAGGCACCGGCGACACGACGCAAGCGGCGGACACGGGCGCCGCGCGGCGGCCGATGAACGCGCGCGGCCTTTACGCCCTGACCGGTCCCCAGCCGCGGCCCGAGCCCGGCCGCACGCCGCTGCGCGGGGATCTCGCGCACATCGCTCTCGCCGGCCGCTACTTCGTGCCGCACTACGCGGTGCCGCAGCCGCGCACCGTGATGCCCGGCGGGGCCCGGCTGATGGCCGGCACCGGCGAAGGCGCCGACGAGCTGTGCACGCTGATCGAGGGGGAAAGCTTCGAGGTGCTCGAGGTGAGCGGCGGCTGGGCCTGGGGTTGCCTGTCGCTCGAGGGGCCGGTCGGCTACATCCGCGTCGACCGGCTGGAGCAGCTGCCGTGAGCGCGCCGACGGTGTTCATCGACGGCGCCGCCGGGACCACCGGCCTCGAGATTGCCGAGCGGCTTGCGGGCCGCGACGAGTTCGCGCTGGTGACGCTCGACGAGGCCCGGCGCAAAGACCCGGCGGCGCGGCGCGAAGCGCTCAACGAGGCCGACTTCGCGATCCTGTGCCTGCCCGATGATGCCGCGCGCGAGGCGGTGGCGATGATCGACCCGGCCAGCGGGACGCGGGTCATCGACGCCTCGACCGCGCACCGGGTGGCGCCGGGCTGGGTCTACGGCTTTCCCGAGATCTCCGGCCACGACGTCGTCGCGCAGGCCCGGCGGGTATCCAATCCCGGGTGCTATTCGACCGGGTTCATCGCCCTCCTCGCGCCGCTGGTGCGGGCCGGGCTGTTACCGGCGGATTGGCCGTACATCTGCCACGCCGTCTCGGGATATTCGGGCGGGGGCAAGGCGCTGATCGCCCGGTTCGAGGACGACCGCGACATCGCCTGGCGCGGCTACGCGCTCGAGCTCGGCCATAAGCACGTGCCGGAGATGCAGTTGCGCTGTGGCCTCGCGATCGCGCCGCTGTTCAGCCCCGCGGTCATCCCCGCGCATCGCGGGATGGTCGTCGAGGTGCCGCTGCCGCTGGCGGCGATCCCCGGCGCCGGCACGCCCGAGGCGATGCGCGAATGGCTCGCCGCGTTCTACGGCGCCGGCCGGGTGGTGCGGATGGGCGCGCAGCCCGACGGCGAGCTGCTGCTGCGCGCGTCCGCCCCGCCGAGCGACGCGCTCGAGCTCCACGTGTTCGCCTCGCCCGATGGCGCCCAGGCGCGGCTGGTGGCGGTGCTCGACAACCTCGGCAAGGGGGCCAGCGGCGCGGCGGTGCAGTCGCTCAACCTGATGGCGGGGGTCGAGGAAACCGCCGGCCTGCGGCTGTAGCTGCCCGATTGGCGGGCAGCATCTGCCTGAAATTTAGCCATCGCTGCGCGCACCCGCGCCGGGCCTTCGTTGCGCCGGGCAGCGCGTGCGCTTTCCAGCGCAGCGAATCCGCCCTTTCGCGCCGCAATGCGATTGTCTAGGCCACCGCGGAGCGCCTTGGCACGATTCTTGAAGAACCCGTGCCGGGGGATGGTGAGAGCCGTCCGGCGCCCGCGCGCCCGGACTTTGCCCCAGGGGGTCACGTGAAAAAGATCGAAGCCATCATCAAGCCGTTCAAGCTCGACGAGGTCAAGGAAGCGCTCCACGAAGTCGGCGTCAGCGGCATCACCGTGACCGAGGCCAAGGGCTTTGGCCGGCAGAAGGGCCACACCGAGCTCTATCGCGGCGCCGAGTACGTGGTCGACTTCCTGCCCAAGGTGAAGCTCGAGGTGGTCGTGCCCGACGCGCAGGCGGAGCAGGTGGTCGAGGCGATCGCCGCCGCCGCCCAGACCGGCCGCATCGGCGACGGCAAGATTTTCGTCTCGGCGATCGAATCCGCGCTGCGCATCCGCACCGGCGAACGCGACGAGTCGGCGATTTAGGCAGTTTCTTTCGTCCCACTTGCGGGGCGGGGATCAGAACGAAAGGTTGAATTCAAATGGCCAGTGCATCGGATATCGTGAAGCGGATCAAGGACGAGGAGATCGAATGGGTCGATCTCCGCTTCACCGATCCCAAGGGCAAGTGGCAGCACCTGTCGATGGTCGCGGGCGTGATCGACGAGGACGCGCTGGAGGAAGGCCTGATGTTCGACGGCTCGTCGATCGCCGGGTGGAAGACGATCAACGAGTCCGACATGATCCTCAAGCCGGACCTCGACGAAGTCTACGTCGATCCGTTCAGCGCCACGCCGATGATGATCGTGTTCTGCGACATCGTCGAGCCGTCGACCGGCGAGCTCTATTCGCGCGACCCGCGCTCGACCGCCAAGCGCGCCGAGGCCTATCTCAAGACCACCGGCATCGGCGACACCGTCTACGTCGGCCCCGAGGCGGAGTTCTTCATGTTCGACGACGTCCGCTTTGAGGACGGCTACGCCGGCTCGGGCTTCCAGATCGACGACATCGAGCTGCCGACCAACACCGGCGCCGAGCTCGACGGCGGCAACCTCGCCCACCGGCCGCGCGCCAAGGGGGGCTACTTCCCGGTCGCGCCGGTCGACAGCGCGATGGACATCCGCGCCGAGATGGTCTCGACGATGCTCGAGATGGGCCTGCCGTGCGACAAGCACCACCACGAGGTCGCCGCTGCGCAGCACGAGCTCGGCCTGACCTTCGGCACGCTGGTGCAGACCGCCGACCGGATGCAGATCTACAAGTACGTCGTGCACATGGTCGCGCACGCCTACGGCAAGACGGCGACGTTCATGCCCAAGCCGATCAAGGACGACAATGGCTCCGGCATGCACACCCACATGTCGATCTGGACCGGCGGCAAGCCGACGTTCGCCGGCAACGGCTACGCCGGCCTCAGCGACACCTGCCTGTACTTCATCGGCGGGGTGATCAAGCACGCCAAGGCATTGAACGCGTTCACCAACCCGACCACCAACAGCTACAAGCGGCTGGTGCCGGGGTTCGAGGCGCCGGTGCTGCTGGCCTACTCGGCGCGCAACCGCTCGGCCTCGTGCCGCATCCCCTACGGCTCGGGCGAGAAGTCCAAGCGCGTCGAGATCCGCTTCCCCGACGCGATGGCCAACCCCTACCTCGCCTACGCCTCGATCCTGATGGCCGGCCTCGACGGGATCCAGAACAAGCTCCACCCGGGCGAGGCGATGGACAAGAACCTCTACGACCTGCCGCCGGCCGAGCTGGCCGAGGTGCCGACCGTGTGCGGCAGCTTGCGCGAGGCGCTCGAGGCGCTCCAGGCCGATCACGAGTTCCTGCTCAAGGGCGACGTGTTCTCGAAGGACCAGATCGACGCCTACTGCGAGCTCAAGTGGGAAGAGGTGATGCGCTGGGAAACCAGCCCGAGCCCGGTCGAGTTCGACATGTACTACAGCGCCTGATCCCGCGGGACAGGCATGGCCAGGAAGGGGCGTCCGGTGCGATCCGGGCGCCCTTTTCGTGTCAGCCCTCGGATTGCACCGCCGCTTCCGCCGCCTCGAAGCCGATCTTCGTATGCTGCCCGTCGCAGAACGGCTTGGTGGTCGAGGCGCCGCAGCGGCACAAGAACACGCGCTTCTTGCCGGCGAGGTCGTAGAGGTTGCCGTCGCCGTCGCGCAAGTCGAGCGCGGCAAGGTCGCCGGTGACGAGATAGGGGCCGTTCCGGGTGGCGACGATTTCTATGGCCATCGGGTCCTCCTGCTTCAGTCCCGTTCGTGCAACTTATCCCACAGCCCTTTGGTGCCCGCTTCCTGGGCCTTGTTGACGTATTGCGAGGCGACCAGCCAGCCCTTGATCGGATGCAGCGGCAGCACGCAGCCGAGCACCAGCAACGGGAACGAGGTCAGCAGGTGGACCCACCACGGCGGCGAATGCGCCACCTGCAGCCACACGACGAAGAAGATAAGCGGGAAGGCGACGATGCACAGCGAGAAGAACGCCGGCCCGTCGTCGGGCGCGGCGAAGCGGTAGTCGAGTTGGCACGCGTCGCACCGATCGGCCAGCTTGAGCCACGACTTGAACATCTTGCCCTCGCCGCAGCGCGGGCACAGCCCCAGCCAGCCGGACTTGACGATCCAGCGGAACCTGTCGCCGCCGGTCGGCCTTTCGGTCACTGTCGTCTCCTGCATGAAGTGGGCCGCCACATGGTGTGCGCATGCGGGAATTGCGAGCCTGTAACGCGCCGGTAACGCCTGCGTTACGGTAATTTACTTTGCCCGCGGCCCGCGCCGGGGCACCTCCCGCCCGACCGCCGACGGAGAGGCCGATGAAGCCCCGGATTTCTTGGATGATGCTCGCGGCCTCGCTGGCCGTGGTCGCCGCGTGTTCTCGGCAGGCAGACGAGCCGGCGCCAACCGTCAACGAAGTGATGAAGACCGCGATCGACGCCAACGCCGACCAGCTGTGGGACATCAGCAACGTGGCGATCGGCGAGGCCGCCGGGCTCGATCCGGCCAGGATGACCGACGCGCGCTGGGACCAAATCGCCGAGAAGGCCGCGGCGGTGCGGCAGGGGGCGCTCGAGATCGCCCGCATGGACCCGCTCGTCGTCGTCCGGCCGGGCGTCAGGATCGCCGACGAAGGCGTGCCCGGCGGCGACACTGGCGCGCAAGTCCAGGCCAACATCGACAAAGACCCGCAGAAGCTGCGCGACTTCGCCAACGCGCTAGCGGTCCACGCGGGCGATCTCGCCACCGCGTCGACGGCGCATGACGTCGCGCGCGCCGGGCTGTTGATCGACCAGCTCGACGCGGTCTGCGAGGATTGCCACCTCGAGTTCTGGTACCCGTCGCAAAAGGCGTTGCTCGAGCAATACGGGATCAGCCGCTAGCCGCCGGAGCCCGCTCCGGCGCCCTTCGCACCTTAACGCAAGTTGGGAACCCTCGGCGGCCGCGTCCCGTTGCCGCAACCGAAGGAGCTCCGGACATGCGACGCTTGGCTACCGCGATCGCGGCGATCGTGCTCATGGTGGGCGCGGCGCACGCGCCCGGATTCGCCCAGGGCAACGGCAAGGGCGACCGCGGCAGGCCGGCCGCCGCGGCCGCGCAAGGCGGCGGCCAGGGCAACGGCCGCGACCAGGGGGCGCGCGGCAACGGCGGCGACGGATCGTCGATGGCCGCTTCGATGCGCGGGTCCGACGCGCGCGGCAACGGCAATGCGCAGCGCGACAATCGCGGCAACGCCAATGCCCAGCGCGACGACCGCGGCCAGGGCAACGCCATACGCGACGACCGCGGCGGGTCCGGGGAAGCCCGCGCCGATCGCGGCAACCGCGGCAACGGCAATCAGGCCGAGCGCGCCTCGCAGAGCGCGGACACGGGCGATGGTGGCCGCGGCAACGATCGCTCGGTCGCGGTCGAGCGGCGCGATGTCGTGGTGGTCGAGCGCGACGACCGCGACCGCGAGTTCATCCGCATCGGCAGCCGCGGGCTCATCGACGGCTGCCCGCCGGGCCTGGCCACGAAGAATCCGCCGTGCGTTCCGCCGGGCCAGGCCCGCGCCGACGACCGGCGCCTGTTCGCCTTCGACCAGCCCGACTGGTGGGGCCTGAGCGGGCTCGACGACGGGCGCTATGTCTACGACGACGGCTATCTGATGCGCTTCGGCCCCGACGGGCGGATTGGCGGCTACGTCCCGCTGCTCGGCGGGGCGCTGGCGATCGGCAACGCCTGGCCGGGCTTCTACGAGCCGGTCATGCTGCCGACGTACTATTCGGACTACTACGACCTCGGGCCGTACGATTCGTACCGCTACGCCGACAACGTGATCTACCGCATCGACCCCGAGACCGCGGCGATCACCTCGATCGCGGCGCTGCTGACCGGCGACGACTTCGCCATCGGCCAGCCGCTGCCGCTCGGCTACGACGT
>DASPMY010000056.1:0-12234 GCA_035626815.1 Croceibacterium sp. | reverse complement strand
GGCCGACAGCGCCCAGGCCATCACGTCGACGTCGTCCGCGTCGAGCAGCGCCTCGAACCACGCCAGCTCGGCCTCGCCCCACGCGGCGTGGTGCCGGTCGAAGAAGCCGCCGATCATCAGGTCGGCCTCGCGCGTGCCGCGATGCCACGCGCGAAAGCGGGCGCGCAACAGCCTCGACGAAAAGGGGGCGGCACTCACGCCGCCCCCTTTCGCGTTCGGGAAGGAACGGTCAAGCCAGCTGCGTGTCGACCACCGTCGGCTGCGCCGGCGGCAGCCCGCCGCTCTCGGCCTGCTGCATCAGCTCCTGCTTGCGCGGCAGCATCTGGTCGCGCAGCGCGACGAGGTCGACGTCGGTGTCGCGGCACTGGGCGAACATGCCCTTCTCGCGCATCTCTTCTTCCTGGACGTGGTGCTCGATCTGCTCCTGCAGCACCTTGACCTTGGCGTCGTAGAACTCCTCGTCGGGTCCGCCCGCCATGATGTCGTTGATCAGCACCTTGGCGCCGTCGTGCTCGACATAGGCCTCGTCGAGCGTGTCGTCCTCGATCTTGCCGCGGAACGCCGGGTAGAAGATCTCCTCCTCGATCATCGAGTGGATCTTGAGCTCGTTGCAGATCTGCTCGGCGATCGCCTGCTTGCGCCCGCGGGCGCTCTCGAAGCTGCTGAACAGCTCCTCGACCTTGCGGTGGTCGGCCTTGAGCAACGCGATCGCGTCGGTGAATTCCTGTTGCGCCATGACTTATGTCTCCTGGTCCCGGGCCGTACCATGCCCTCGCCAGCCCAAAGCCCGACGGCGGGCGAAGTTCCCTCCTTCACAAATCGCAACCTGTGTTTAACCAGCCCCATGCGCCCGGAGACGCTCAACCCGCTGTTCGCCGAGACCGAGAGCCTCGAGGGGGTCGGGCCGAAGTTGCGCAAGCCGCTCGAGAAGCTCGGCCTGACGCGCGTGAAGGACGTCGCTTACCACCTGCCCGACCGCTTCGTGCAGCGGCGCGCGGTGCCGGACCTCGACGAGGCCGATGTCGGCGAGCAGATCGTCGTCGCGCTGACGGTGGTCGAGCATCGGGCGAGCCCGAACAACCGCGCCCCGCACCGCGTGCTGGCGCAGGACGCCAAAGGCAACGTCTGCGCGCTCGTGTACTTCGGCAAGGCATCGTACACGGCCAGGAAGCTGCTCCCGCAAGGCGCGAAGCGGTGGATTGCGGGCAAGCTCGAGCAGTACGAGCAGTGGCTGCAGATCGTCCATCCCGACCACGTCGCCGAGGACAGCGCCGGGCTGATGGGGCACCTGGTCGAGCCGGTCTATCCGCTCGCCGAAGGGCTGACGCAGCCCAAAGTGGCCCATCTGGCCCACCAGGCGATCGAGCGCTCGCCCGCGCTGCCCGAGTGGATCGAGCCCGGCTTGCTCGACCGCCACCAGTGGCCGGCGTGGAAGGATGCGCTGGCGCTCGCCCACCGCGCCGAGCACCCGGCGGCGCGCGACCGGCTGGCGTATGACGAGCTGCTCGCCAACAGCCTCGCGCTGATGCTGGTCCGGGCCGACAACCGCAAGCGCCGCGGCCAGCCCCTCCAGGGCGACGGCCGCCTGCGCGGCCGGCTCGCGCTGCCGTTTCCGCTGACCGGCGCGCAGCGGCGCTCGATCGGCGAGATCGAAGGCGACCTGGCGCAGGATTCGCCGATGCTGCGGCTGCTGCAGGGCGACGTCGGCTCGGGCAAGACCGTGGTCGCGCTCGAGGCGATGCTGATCGCGGTCGAGGCCGGCGCGCAGGCGGCGATGCTCGCCCCGACCGAGATCCTCGCGCGCCAGCACTTCGACACGCTGCGCGCGATGGCCGGGCCGACCGGCGTCAGCATCGCGCTGCTCACCGGCCGCGACAAGGGCCGCGCGCGCGAATCGATCCTGATGGGGCTGGTCGACGGCTCGATCGACCTGGTCGTCGGCACGCACGCGATCTTCCAGGACACGGTCGCCTACAGGAACCTCGGCCTGGTGGTGATCGACGAGCAGCACCGCTTCGGCGTCTCGCAGCGGCTGCTGCTGACCCGCAAGGGGCGGGTGACGCCGCACGTCCTGGCGATGACCGCGACGCCGATCCCGCGCACGCTCAGGCTGGCCGAGTTCGGCGAGATGGACGTGTCCCAGCTGGACGAGATGCCGCCCGGGCGCCAGGCGATCGACACGCGGGTGGTGGCGCTCGACCGGCTGGCCGACGTCGTCGACGGCGTCGCGCGGCATCTGCAAGCAGGCGCGCAAGCCTATTGGGTCTGCCCGATGGTCCGCGGCAGCGAGCACGAGACCGACGATCTCGCCGCCGCCGAGGCGCGCTTCGCCTCGCTCAAGGCGCGCTTCGGCGACGCGGCCGTGCTGGTCCACGGCCAGCTCAAGCCCGAGCTCAAGGACGCGGCGATGGAGCGGTTCGCGCGCGGCGATGCCAGGCTGCTGGTGGCCACGACCGTGATCGAGGTCGGCGTCGACGTGCCCGACGCCACGCTGATGGTGATCGAGCAGGCCGAGCGCTTCGGCCTCGCCCAGCTCCACCAGCTGCGCGGCCGCGTCGGGCGCGGGAGCGCGAAGTCCGTCTGCCTGCTGCTGCGCGGCAACGAGCTTAGCGAAGTCGGCAAGCAACGGTTGGCCCTGATGCGCGAGACGCAGGACGGCTTCCGCCTGGCCGAGGCGGACCTCGAGCTGCGCGGCGGCGGCGAGCTGCTCGGCACGCGCCAGTCGGGCGAGACTCCGTTCCGCATCGCCGAGCTCGAGCAGATCCAGCGGCTGCTGCCGGTGGCCAGCGACGACGCGCGCCTGCTGGTCGAGCGCGACGGCGGCCTCGCCTCCACCCGGGGCGCGGCCGCGCGGACGCTGCTCTACCTGTTCGAGCGCGACTGGGGCGTGCAGCTGCTGCGCGGCGGGTAAGGAACCGGCGCTCCAAGCTTGACGTTTGTTAGTCGGAACAACCCGAAAGGCACTCCCCCTGCGCTGCTGGCCGATCCTCGCCTCCCTCGCGCTGGCCGCATGCGGCCCTTATCCCGACGACATCTCGGGCACGCTCGAGCGGATCGAGCGCAGCGATCGGTTCGCCGTCGGGCTCGCCGGCTTGCGCCCCGCGGACGAGCAGGCCGCGCGCGCCTTCATCGGCGGGCTCGAGCAGGCCACCGGGGCCACGGCCACCATCGACGACGCCCCGCTCGAAGCCCAGCTGGCGCGGCTCGAGCACGGGGACCTCGACCTGGTGATCGGCGAGATCGCCGAGGATTCGCCGTGGCTCGCCGCGGTTGCCGTGATCGAGCCGCTCAGCCGCCGGCGCGAAGGCCGGCGCCGGCTCGGCCTGTCGCCGGTTGCCATGAACGGCGAGAACCGCTGGATCGCGCTGGTCGAGCGCGAGGTCCGTGACCGCGCGGGACGCGGCGCATGAGCGAGGGCAAGGGCCACCCGAAGGAGATCCGCGCCGACATGAAGGCCGCGCGGAACCTCGAGTGGTGGAACATCGGCTGGACGATCACTTACGTCGCCGCGCTCGGCTTCGCGATGGGCTCGAGCCAGGCGATGCGCACCGCGTGGATCGAGGACATCCTCGGGCTGATCCCGCCCATCGTGTTCCTCATCTCCGAGCGCTACGAGCGGCGCGCGTCGAACGCCCGGTTCCATTACGGCTACGACCGGGTCAACGGGCTCGGCTTCCTGATCGCCGCGGTCGCGCTGACCGCGGTCGGGCTGCTGCTGCTGAAGGACGCGGCGACCGCGCTCATCGCGCAAGAGCACGTCACCGTCGGCACCACGCGGATCATGGGCCACGACGTGTGGCTCGGCTGGTTCATGCTCGCGGCGCAGGCTTATGCCTGCATCCCGCCGTTCATCATCGGCCGCAAGGAGCTGCCGCTGGCCGAGCGGCTGCGCGACAAGCTGCTCCACACCGACGCGCTGATGAACAAGGCCAACTGGCAGACCGGCGTCGCCGGCTTCGTCGGCGTCGCCCTGCTCGGCTTCGGCTTGTGGTGGGCGGATTCGGTGGCCGCGGCGCTGATCTCGATGGGGATCATCTGGGACGGCTGGCGCGCGCTCAAGGTCGCCACCGCCGAGCTGGTCGACGGCGTGCCGCACGAGCTCGACGGCGGGCATCGGGCGCAGGACGCCAAGGCGATCGAGCGGGCGCTCAAGGCGCAGTTCCCCGGGGCCAAGGTCCTGCTGCGCGAGACCGGCCGCTACATCCGCGCCGAGGTGCTCGGTGCCGCGGCGCCGAAGGACTTCGCCGTCGCCGAGCTGGAGATCGAAGGCCTCGAATGCCGCTGGCGCCTCGACAGCGTGGCGTTCCGGCCGTAATCGGCTCCCGCCGTCCCCTCCGATCCGGAACAGGAATCCCCGATGTCGAGCAGCGCCCCAACCACCCCTGAGATCAACCGCCAACTCGCGCGCGTCTTCGAGCTGCAGCGGGCGCACCAGTGGGACGTCAAGGCGTCCACCGCCGCCGAACGCAAGGCCAAGCTCGCCCGCCTCAAGGCGGCGGTCGAGGCGCGCGCCGACGCGATCGTCGCGGCGGTGCGGCAGGACACCCGCAAGCCCGAAGGCGAGATCCGCGTCACCGAGGTGCTCAACGTCGTCGGCAACATCCAGCTCAACATCGACAGCGTCGAGGAGTGGATGCAGCCGACCGAGGTGACCCCGTCGAAGAACCCCCACGACAAGGCGATGATCGTGCCCGAGGCGCGCGGGGTGTGCCTGATCCTCGGGCCGTGGAACTTCCCGCTCGGGCTCACCTTCGGCCCGCTTGCCGCCGCGGTGGCGGCCGGCAACTGCTGCATGGTCAAGCTGACCGACTTGTGCCCCAACACCGCGCGCATCGCCGGCGAGATCGTCCGCGAGGTGTTCGACGAGAACGAGGTCGCGCTGTTCGAGGGCGGGGTCGAGGTCGCTCAGGCGCTGCTCGAGCTGCCGTTCAACCACATCTTCTTCACCGGCAGCACGCGGGTCGGCAAGATCGTCATGGCCGCGGCGGCGCAGCATCTCGCCACCGTCACGCTCGAGCTCGGCGGCAAGTCGCCGGTGATCGTCGACGAGGGCGCGGACATCGAGCAGATCGGCGCGGCGCTCGCCGGGGCCAAGCAGTTCAACGGCGGCCAGGCGTGCATCTGCCCCGACTACGTGTTCGTCCGCGAGGAGCAGAAGGACCGCCTGGTCGAGGCTTTCCGGAGGAACGTCGAGGCCAATCTCTATGAGGACGGCCAGATCAAGAAGGACTCGATCGCGCAGATCGTCAACCAGGGCAACTTCGCGCGGGTCAAAGGGCTGTTCGACGATGCCGTCGCGCAGGGCGCTACCGTGGTGGCCGGCGGCGACCTCGAGGAGGACGATCTCACGGTCCACCCGACCATGCTGACCGGCGTCACGCCCCAGATGAAGATCCTCCAGGAGGAGATTTTCGCGCCGATGCTGCCGGTGATGACCTACGAGAGCCTCGACCAGGTCATCGAGTATATCGAGCAGCGCGA
Source organism: Croceibacterium sp. (assembly GCA_035626815.1). GTDB lineage: Bacteria > Pseudomonadota > Alphaproteobacteria > Sphingomonadales > Sphingomonadaceae > Croceibacterium_A. Next base: position 6,753 of record DASPMY010000056.1, on the reverse strand, counting down.
CAAGCCGCTGGCGCTCTATGTGTTCAGCAACAACGAGGCCAACGTTCAGCGGGTGCTCGACCGCACCTCCTCCGGCGGCGTCACCGTCAACGGCGTGTTCTCGCACTATCTCGAGAACCGGCTGCCGTTCGGCGGCGTCAACGGCAGCGGCATGGGCAGTTACCACGGCCACTTCGGGTTCAAGGCGTTCAGCCACGAGCGCGCCGTGTACATGCACCGCGAAGCCGCCTGACCGGGCGAGGGGGGCGGCCCTTGCGCCGCCCGCCGCCCCTGCCTAAACCGCCGCCAGCGTCCTCCCCCAGCAAAGCGAGCCGGCTTGATCCTCTCCCCGTTCGAATGGACCATCGCCAAGCGCTACATGCTGCCCGGGCGCGGCGAGGCGGTGATCGCGCTGGTGGCGTCGATCTCGATCGGCGTGGTGATGCTGAGCGTGGCGATGCTGGTCATCGTGATGAGCGTGATGAACGGCTTCCGCGCCGAGCTGCTCGACAAGATCGTCGGGCTGAACGGGCACGCGATCGTCCAGGCCTACGGCGGCCGGCTCGACAACTGGGAGCAAGTGCTCGAGGAAGTGCGCCAGACGCCCGAGGTGACCGACGCCTCGCCGCTGATCGAGCAGCCGCTGCTGGCGACCTTCAACGGCCGAGTCGAGGCGGTGCTGGTGCGCGGCAACACGCCCGAGGACATCGGCAAGCTTTCCCCCAACGTGCTCGTCGGCGACCTGTCGACGCTGCGGCCGGGCGAGAACAACGTCGCCATCGGCTCGCGCCTCGCGGCCAACCTCGGGGCGCGGATCGGCGATTCGATCACCGTCATCAACCCGCAAGGCCGCGCGACGCCGTTCGGCACGGTGCCGCGCCAGGTCGGCTACACGATCACCGCGATCTTCGAGATCGGCGTGTACGACTACGACCAGGCGTTCGTCGTCATGCCGATCCCCAACGCGCAGACCCTGCTGCTGACCGGCGACGCGATCGGGATGATCGAGGTCAAGACGACCGATGCCGACCGCGTCGGCGAGATTCTCGGCCCGCTGGCCCGGAAGCTGCAGGGCCACGCGGTGGTGACCGACTGGAAGACGATCAACTCGCAGCTGTTCGAGGCGTTGCAGGTCGAGCGCGTGGCGATGTTCTTCGCGCTGTCGATCATCGTCCTCGTCGCCGCGTTCAACATCCTCTCGTCGCTGGTCATGCTGGTGCGCTCGAAGACGCGCGACATCGCCATCCTGCGGACGATGGGGGCGACGCGGAAGAGCCTGCTCAAGATCTTCGTCACCACCGGCTCGGTGATCGGCGCGATCGGCACGCTGGCCGGCCTGCTGCTCGGTTTCCTCGTGCTGCTGTTCCGCCAGCCGATCGTGCGCGGGATCGAGATCATCACCGGGCAGAACCTGTGGGACCCGCAGATCCGCTTCCTCACCGAGCTGCCGGCCAAGACCGATCCCTTCGAGGTGCTGCTGATCTGCCTGATGGCGATGGGGCTGAGCTTCCTCGCCACGCTTTACCCGGCCTATCGGGCGGCCGGGACCGATCCGGTGCAGGTGCTGCGCTATGAGTGAGCCGGTGGTCCGCCTGACCGGCCTGACGCGCAGCTTCGAGCAGGGCGGCGAGCGCATCGACGTCCTGCGCGGCGTCGACCTGACCGTGGTGCCGGGCGAGATCGTCGCTTTGCTTGGCCCTTCGGGCACGGGCAAGTCGACCATGCTGCAGGCCGTCGGGCTGCTCGAAGGCGGCTTCGGCGGCAAGATCGAGATCGCCGGGACCGACGCCAGCCACCTCCCGTCGAGCGAGCGGACCGCGATCCGCCGCAACCACCTCGGGTTCGTCTATCAGTTCCATCACCTGCTGCCGGACTTCTCGGCCGAGGAGAACGTCATGCTGCCGCAGCTGGTGCTCGGCGTGGCCCGGCCGCAGGCGCTCGTCCGCGCCCGCGAGCTGCTCGGCGCGCTCGGCCTCGACCACCGCCTGACGCACCGGCCGAGCCAGCTGTCGGGCGGCGAGCAGCAGCGCGTCGCGGTCGCCCGCGCGCTGGCCAACCGGCCGCAGCTGGTGCTGGCCGACGAGCCGACCGGCAACCTCGACGAGGTCACCTCGGACAAGGTCCTCGCCCAGTTCCTCGAGCTCGTCCGCGGGCAGGGCAGCGCGGCGCTCGTCGCCACGCACAACGAGCGCCTCGCGCAGCGGATGGACCGCGTGGTCCGCATCCACGAAGGGGTGCTGGAATAGGCCGAAAGGGGACAATCGGATGATCGTGTCCGCCGCATCGTTCCTGCTCGCCCAGGCGGGCGCCGGGGCCACGCCCGCGCCCGCGCCGCCGCCCCCGCCGGCTTGCACCGGAGAAGAGCACGCCGCGCTCGACTTCTGGGTCGGCGACTGGGACGTCTATCCCAGCGGGCGCGACACGATGGTCGCCCGCAGCCGGATCGAGAAGCTCTACAACGGCTGCGCCATCCGCGAGAACTGGATGCCGTTGAGAGGCAATGGCGGCGGCAGTCTAACCGGCTTCGACCCGACGACGCAACGATGGCACCAGACCTGGATCGGCTCGGCCCCGGGGGTCGTCCGGTTCGAGGGCGGTCCGGTGGACGGCAAGATGGTGCTGACCGGCTGGTGGCCGGGATCCGGGCCGAACGGCGCCGACGGCCTGACGCGGATGACCTACTCGGCAGTGGACGGCGGCGCGGTCCGCCAGCACGGGGAATTCTCGGCCGACCATGGCCTGACCTGGCAGACCAGCTTCGACTTCCTCTACCGCCGGCACCAGAGTGACTGAGCTGGGCAAAATCGCCCGCCGTGGCCTTACCGAATCCGCTGCAGCCGCCTAGCTTGGCGGCGATGCCTTACGCCCCGTTCGTCCCGCTGCGCGTGCTGTCGAGCTACTCGATGCTCGAGGGGGCGATCGATCCCAAGGCGATCGCCAAGCTGGCCAGGGAGCGCGGCTTCCCGGCCATCGCCATCTGCGACCGCAACGGGCTGTACGGCACGCCCGCGTTCGCCGCCGCGTGCAAGGGCGAGGCGGTGCAGCCAATCGTCGGCGCGCTGCTCGGCGTGGCGCGCGGCGCCGAGGGACCGATCGACTACCTGCCGCTGTACGTCCAGGACGAGGCCGGCTGGCAGAACCTGTGCGACCTCGTCAGCCGGGCGCACCTCAATCGCCCGGTCGAGCTCGAGCCGCACGTCGCGCTCGACGACCTCGCCGGCCGCACCGACGGGCTGATCGCGCTGACCGGCGCCGGGGAAGGGGCGGTCGCCCGCCTGCTCGCCGACGGCAAGGCCGGGCGCGCGCGCGACATGCTCGAGCAGCTCGCCGGGCTGTTTCCGGAGCGGCTCTACGTCGAGATCGCCCGCCGCGGCGATCCGGTGGAGGATGCCGCCGAGGATGCGCTGGTCGACCTCGCATACGCGCTCGACCTGCCGCTGGTCGCGACCAATCCGGCCAACTTCGCCGATCCGCACATGCACGCGGCCCACGATGCGATGCTGTGCATTGCCCACTCGACGCACCTCGACAGCGCCGAGCGCGTCCGCTCGAGCCCGGAGGCGTTCGTCAAGTCGGCGCCGATGATGGCGGAGCTGTTCGCCGACTTGCCCGAGGCGACCGCCAACACGCTCGTCGTCGCCCAGCGCTGCGCGTTCGCCCCGCCGAAGCGCAAGCCGATCCTGCCGAGCCTGGCCGGCGACATCGAGGGCGAGGCGCGGCTGCTGCAGGACGATGCCCAGGCCGGCCTCGCCGCGCGGCTGGCGGCCTACGCCGACCTGTCGGACGACGAGCGCCGGGTCTATGCCGACCGGCTCGCGTTCGAGATCGACGTCATCGCCCGGATGGGCTTCCCGGGCTATTTCCTGATCGTCGCCGACTTCATCAAGTGGGCCAAGGCGCAGGGCATCCCGGTGGGGCCGGGCCGCGGCTCGGGCGCCGGCTCGCTGGTGGCCTGGTCGCTGACAATCACCGACCTCGACCCGATCCGCCTCGGGCTGCTGTTCGAGCGCTTCCTCAACCCCGAGCGCGTGTCGATGCCCGACTTCGACATCGACTTCTGCGAAACCCGCCGCGGCGAGGTGATCCGCTACGTCCAGGAACGCTACGGGCAGGACAAGGTCGCCCAGATCATCACCTTCGGCAAGCTCAAGGCCCGCGCGGTGCTGCGCGACACCGGGCGCATCCTGCAGATGAGCTACGGCCACGTCGACCGGCTGTGCAAGATGGTGCCGAACCACCCGACCGACCCGTGGACGCTGCCGCGCGCGCTCAACGGCACGGCCGATTTCCGCCGCGAGTACGACAACGACGGCGAGGTCAAGCGGCTGGTCGACCTGGCGATGCAGCTCGAAGGCTTCCCGCGCAACTCCTCGACCCACGCGGCCGGCGTGGTGATCGGCGACCGGCCGCTGTCGCAGCTGGTCCCGCTTTACCGCGACCCTCGCTCGGACATGCCGGTCACCCAGTTCGACATGAAATACGTCGAGGACTCCGGGCTGGTGAAGTTCGACTTCCTCGGCCTCAAGACGCTGTCGGTGCTGCGCAAGGCGGTCGACCTGCTCGCCCGGCGCGGGATCGCGGTCGACTTGGGCGCGCTGCCCTGGGACGACGGCCAGGTCTACGAGCTGCTCAAGCGCGGCGACACGGTCGGCGTGTTCCAGCTCGAGTCCGAAGGCATGCGGCGCACGCTGTCGGCGGTGAAGCCCGACAAGTTCGAGGACATCATCGCGCTCGTCTCGCTCTACCGGCCGGGGCCGATGGACAACATCCCGCTGTTCGGCAAGCGCAAGAACCGCGAGGTCGCGATCGAGTACCCGCACCCCAAGCTCGAAGGCATCCTGGCCGAGACCTACGGCATCTTCGTCTACCAGGAGCAGGTCATGCAGGCGGCGCAGATCCTCGCCGGCTACTCGCTCGGCGACGCCGACCTGCTGCGCCGGGCGATGGGCAAGAAGGTCCAGGCCGAGATGGACGCGCAGCGCCAGCGCTTCGTCGACGGCTGCCTCGAGGTTTCCGGCATCCCCGCGGCCAAGGCCAACGAGCTGTTCGACCTGATCGACAAGTTCGCCGGCTACGGCTTCAACAAGAGCCACGCCGCGGCCTACGCGCTGCTCGCCTACCAGACCGCCTGGCTCAAGACGCATTATCCGCACGAGTTCTACGCCGCCTCGATGTGCTTCGACATGCATCAGTCGGAGAAGCTGGCGGTGTTCGTCGACGACCTCAGGCGCAACGGGCTGACGCTGCTCGGTCCCGACATGAACCGCTCGGAGGCCGAGTTCACCGTCGAGCAGACCGAGCTCGGCCACGCGGTGCGCTATGCCCTCGCCGGGATCCGCAACGTCGGCGAGAAGGCGATGGACCAGGTCGTCGCCGAGCGCGCGGCGCGCGGGAGCTTCGACAGCCTCGAAGACTTGTTCCGCCGCATGCCGCCGGGCGCGATGAGCCGCCGCCAGCTCGACAGCCTGGCCGCGGCCGGCGCGTTCGACAGCCTCGAGCCCAATCGCGCCAAGGTCCTCGCCAACGGCGACATGCTGCTGGCGGTGACCGAGGCCGCGCTGCGCGAGCGCGAGAGCGGGCAGGCGGGGCTGTTCGGCGGGGACGACCACGCCGAGCCGTCGCTGCGCCTGGCCGAGGCCGAGCCGTGGAACCGCGCCGAGCAGATGGCCGCCGAGCGCGAGACCTTCGGCTTCTACTTCGCCGCGCATCCGGTCGAGCAGTTCCGCGCGATCGCCTCGGCCAACGGCGCGCGCAGCTATGCCGGGCTGATGGAATCGGGCGTCGCCGGCGGCCGGCAGCAGGCGGTCATGGCGGCGATGGTCGAAGGAGTCAGCAAGGGTCGCACGCGGCGCGGCTCGGAGTTCATCCGCGCCGACTTCTCCGACAGCTCGGGCCAGTTCAGCGCCGCCTGCTTCGAGGAAGGCCTGGTCGAAAGCTTCCAGCGCTGGGCGGCCGAGGGCACGTGCGTGCTGCTCAACGTCGAGCTCGACGCGCCGAGCCCGGACGAGCCGCCGCGCGTGACCGTGCGCGGCGCGCGCCCGCTCGCCGAAGTGCGCAACGCGGCGCGGATGCTGCTGACGCTCGACGTGCACCGGCCCGAGGCGCTGCACGAGCTGCGCCTGGCGCTGGCCGATGGCGAACCCGGGCGCGGCGAGGTGCTCGCCCGGCTGTGCCTCGGAACGGCGAACGATCCGCAAGTGCGCCTGGGCCGCGATTTCGAGCTCGACGGCGAGCTGGCCGAACGGCTGGCGCAAGTGCCCGGGCTGGCCAACGTCTCGCTGACCGCCCGCCGCGGCCCCTCGCACTTGCGGCTGGTCGCATGATATAGCGCCGGGCAGAGAGGGAGGAACGATGTTCGCATTCCTGAAGGCGATCGTGCTCGGGCTGGTCCTCGCCGGGCTGGTCTCGCTGTTCATCGGCTCGGGAGGATCGAGCGGCGGCCTGCTCAACGTCCACCAGATGGCGATCGCGGACGTCCACTTCTACTGGTCGTGGCCGCTGTTCGTGATCGGCACCGCGCTGGCGTTCGGCCTGTTCCTGATGATGGACTAGGCCGCCGGGCGACGGCCGGCCGACCCGCGGGGCGCTAGCACAGAAAAAGGGCCGGGAGATTGCTCTCCCGGCCCCTTTTTTTGTGCTGCCGTGAGGCGAGCGTCGCCTAGCGGCCCGAGCCCGGACCGTAAGTGATCTCGACGCGGCGGTTCTGCAGCTCGCGCACGCCGTCGGCGGTCGGCACCCGCGGCATGCTCTCGCCGAACGCCTGGCTCGAGATCC
>DASPMY010000055.1:0-9029 GCA_035626815.1 Croceibacterium sp. | reverse complement strand
AAGGGGGCGGGGGTAGCGGCCCTTAGCCGAACCGTCGCTTGAAGCGCGCGTCGCGCTGGCCCATATCCGGCTCATGGACGAGCGAGAGGCCCGCCACGGCCTGATCCAGTGGCACGGCACCACCATCATCGGCGTGCAGCGCGGCGGCAAGACGGTCATCGCCGGCGACGGCCAGGTCTCGATGGGCAACACGGTGATGAAGCCCAACGCCCGCAAGGTCCGCCGCCTCGGCGAGGGCGGCAAGGTCATCGCCGGGTTCGCCGGCGCCACCGCCGATGCCTTCGCGCTGTTCGAGCGGCTCGAGAAGAAGCTCGAGCAGCATTCGGGGCAACTGCTGCGCGCCGCGGTCGAGCTGGCCAAGGACTGGCGCACCGACAAGTACTTGCGCAACCTCGAGGCGCTGATGATCGTCGCCGACAAGGACACCCTGCTGGTGCTGACCGGCAACGGCGACGTGCTCGAGCCCGAGGGCGGCATCGCGGCGATCGGCAGTGGCGGCAACTATGCGCTGTCGGCTGCCAAGGCGCTGTCGGACTACGAGGACGACCCCGAGAAGATCGCCCGCCGCGCGATGCAAGTGGCGAGCGAGGTGTGCGTGTTCACCAACGACCGCGTGGTCGTCGAAACGATTTGAAGCGCGAAGCTTTTGCCGCTTAGCTGAGCCGCATGGATCGGCGCGGCTTTCTCGCCTCTTCGGCCTCGGCCGCGCTGCTCGCCGGCTGCACCACGTTGCCGCGCGGCGCCGCAGGTCCCGGCCGCCTGTGCCTGCCGCGGGTCGACGTTTCGCCGTCGCGCGTGATCCGCCTCGTCGCCGGCCTACGCCCGTATCGCCGCTCGGGCTTCGTGGTGCGGGCCGAACCGTTCGGCGACAAGCGCCTGGTGCATAATTACGGCCATGGCGGCTCGGGCATTACGCTGAGCTGGGGCTCGTCGAAGCTCGCGGTCGATCTCGGGCTGGTCGACACGAGCGGCCCGGTCGCGGTGATCGGCGCCGGCGTGATGGGACTCACGACCGCGCGGCTGGCGCAGGAACGCGGGCGGGCGGTGACGATCTACACCGCCGCCTTGCCGCCCGACACCACCTCGAACCTCGCCGGCGGCCAGATCATGCCGGCGCTGCTGTACCGCGACGATTCGGTCGACGATGCCTGGCGGGCGCAGCTCGCCGCGGCGCTCGATTACAGCTGGCGGCGCTTCCAGATCATGGTCGGCGAGGATTACGGCGTGCGCTGGCTGCCGACCTACGAGGAAAGCGGTGGGCCTGCGCGCTGGCCGGAAGGCCCGCTTCACGCCGGTGCGGTCGACCTCGCGGCCGATCGGAGCCCGTGGGCCGGGCGCGCGGTCGAGCGCTACCAGACGATGTACGTCGAGATGGGCCGCTACCTGCGGCAGATAACCGAGGACGTGCTGACCGCCGGCGGGCGCATCGAAGTGCGCGCGTTCGCTTCGCCGGCCGAGATCGCGGCGCTGCCCGAGCGCACGGTGTTCAACTGCACCGGGCTCGGCGCGCGCGCGCTGTTCGGCGACGACCAGCTCGTTCCGATGCGCGGCCAGCTGGCCGTGCTGCTGCCGCAGCCCGAGATCGCTTACGCCTACGAGCTTGCGGGCGGCTACATGTTCGCGCGCCCCGACGGCATCCTCCTCGGCGGCACCTACGAGCGCGGCGAGGAGCTCGCGGAAACCACGCCCGAGGCCATCGCCCGGATCCTCGCCGCGCACGCCGAGATCGCCCAGGCTGGATGCACGCCTTGATTGACGCCGCCGCCGCTCCCAATTTCCCCGCCATGACGGGACAATCGGACAGCCTCACCCCCAAAGCCATCGTTCGCGCGCTCGACGAGCACATCATCGGCCAGGCCGAGGCCAAGCGCGCGGTCGCCGTGGCGCTGCGCAACCGCTGGCGCCGCCAGCGGCTCAGCCCCGAGCTGCGCGACGAGGTCACGCCCAAGAACATCCTGATGATCGGCCCCACCGGCTGCGGCAAGACCGAGATCAGCCGGCGGCTCGCCAAGCTCGCCGAGGCGCCGTTCGTCAAGGTCGAGGCGACCAAGTTCACCGAGGTCGGCTACGTCGGCCGCGACGTCGAGCAGATCGCCCGCGACCTCGCGGAAGAGGCCATCCGCCTCGAGAAGGACCGCCGCCGCGAGGCGGTGCGCGAAGCCGCGTCGAAGGCGGCGATGGACCGGCTGCTGAAAGCGCTCGTCGGGGAGAACGCCAGCGAGGCGACCCGCGAGAGCTTCCGCCTGCGGGTGGTCGAGAACGCGATGAACGACGTCGAGGTCGAGATCGAGGTCGAGGACAACCCGTCGATGCCGTTCGACATCCCCGGCGGCGGCAACGTCGGGATGATCAACCTGTCCGAGATGATGAACAAGGCGATGGGCCGCCAGAACCTCAAGCGGCGCAAGCTCAAGGTGCCCGACGCGTGGGACAAGCTGGTCGACGAGGAAGCCGACAAGCGCATGGACCAGGACGACGTCGCCCGCACCGCGCTCGCCAACGCCGAGGCCAACGGCATCGTGTTCCTCGACGAGATTGACAAGATCGCCGTCAGCGACGTGCGCGGCGGCTCGGTCAGCCGCGAGGGGGTGCAGCGCGACTTGCTGCCGCTGATCGAAGGGACGACGGTCGCCACCAAGTACGGCCCGATGAAAACTGACCACGTGCTGTTCATCGCCAGCGGCGCGTTCCATCTCGCCAAGCCCTCCGACATGCTGCCCGAGCTGCAGGGTCGCCTGCCGATTCGCGTCGAGCTCAAGGCGCTGACCGAGGAGGATTTCGTCGCCATCCTCAGCGACACCCGCGCCAACCTGGTCGAGCAGTACAAGGCGCTGATCGGCACCGAGCAGGTCGCGCTCGAGATCACCCCGGAGGCGATCCGCGAGGTCGCCAGGATCGCCGCGCAGGTCAACGAGAGCGTCGAGAACATCGGCGCGCGCCGGCTGCAGACGGTGATGGAGAAGCTGCTCGAGGAGCTGAGCTTCGAGGCCGAGGACCGCCAGGGCGAGACCGTGACGATCGACGCCGCCTACGTCCGCGAGCGCCTCGCCGACCTCGCGCAGGACGCCGACCTCAGCAAGTACGTGCTGTAGCGCTCAGGACAGCACGGGCTCCGAGCGGTAGGCGCGGACGATCGCCATCTCGAGCGGCCAGCGGTAGTCGTTGCGGCGGCAGCGGTAGCGGGCGAGCTGCTGCAGCGGCTTCTCGGCCGGGTGCACCGGGCGCCAGGCGAGGTCGTGGAAGAACTTGAAGCGCTCGATCAGGCGGAATTTTTCGGGCGAGACCCACGGGCCCGGATCGCCCTGGACGTAGTCGAACCCGGCCCACTCCTCGAGCGTCTCGGGCAGCTTGAACCCTTTGGCGACGGCCTCGGTGACGATGGCGCTGCCGGGGTAGGGCTTGAAGTAGTAGATCGGCGTCAGGAACTCGGGGCTCATCGCCCGCAACCGCCGCGCCACCGCGATCGTCGCCGCGATGCTGTCGTCGCTCTCGTCGGGGAAGCCGACGATGAACGGGAAATGCCCGGCAAGGCCGTGCTCGACCATCTTCCCGGCGGTGTGGAACACCTGGTCGAGCGTGACGTCCTTGCGGATGCGCAGCAGCATCTCGTCGGAGCCCGATTCGACGCCGACCAGCAGCCGCCGCAAGCCCGAGCGCTTGCACAGCCGCCACACCTCGTCGGGCAGCCGCACGCCCTGGTCGGCGCGCATCGTCCCGGCCCAGGTGATCTTCATGCCGGCGGCGATGACCTGCTCGGCGAAGCCCTTCACCCGCTCGCGCTTGGTGAAGAAGGTCTCGTCCTGGAAGTTGACGTCGTCGAAGCGGTAGCGGTCCCACAGCTGCTTGAGCCGCGTGCCCATCCTCACCGGGTCGAGCCCGACCCACCGGCGCCCGTAGACGAACGGGTCCGAGCAGAACGCGCAGCGGAAGTTGCACCCTTGCGAGGAGATGAAGTCGAGCTGGCGCTTGCCCTTGAGCGCGAAATAGCGCTCGACCGGGATCAGCGAGTAATCGTGCTCGCGGAAGGCGTTGACCGCGCGTAGCGCGCGCGGCGGATTGACCTGGATCGTGCCGTCCTCGCGGCGGAACGCGCAGCCGGCGCAGCCGTCGAGCGAGCGCCCGTCGAGCAGCCGCTCGACGATCTCGGCGAATGTCTCCTCGCCTTGGCCTTGCACGGTCACGTCGACCGACGGCTCGGCGAGACATTCGCGGGCAAACATAGACGGGTGCCAACCACCCCACACCACCGGCAGCTCGGGCCGCGCCGCCTTGGCCGCGCGCGAGATCGCCACCGCGTCGAGGATCGGCGCCCCGGTCAGCACGGTGACGCCGAGGCAGGCCGCCCCGTCGAGCTGCGCCAGCACCGCCGCCGCCGCGTCGGCCTCGAGCCGACCATCGACGATCACCACCTCGTAGCGTTCCGGATCGAGGTGCGAGCCGACCGCCAGCAGCGCCAGCGGCATCTGGAAGAACACCGCGCGCGGGTTGTAGAGAACGATCTTGATGCGCCGCGCCACGTGTCTCCCCTCGGGCGCCTCTGTCGCGGCCCCATCGTCTTCGTGCCCGAAAGCGGGGCGCGAGTTCAAGCCGCGACGCCGGGGTTGCCAACCACCGCGGCTACCGGCGCCGGCGGTGGCGATTTCGCTGTCCTACACCGGCGGAATTTGCCAGCCATGGCGCATGGCCCGCGTCAATCGATCTCCCAAGCCGCTTCGCGACGCGAATGGGCGGTTTCGGGGCGCGGGCGATTGTCCGCCCTGGACTGTGTCAACCTGTCAACCGCCGACGATCGCCGAGCCGAATCGCCGCTTGGTCGATTGGCGGCGGATCGGCGCGCCGACCCGCGCTTGGCTGGGCGCCTGGGAAACCGAATCCGGGGGACTGCATGCTTCGTGAACTCTGGCTCGCCGGCTGCGCGTCGGCCGCCATTCTCGCCGCCGCGCCGATGGCCGCGCAGGAGGCCGCGCCGGCAATGGTCACCGCCCCGCCGATCGAGTTCACCGAATGGAAGCTCGGCAACGGCCTGAGGGTCATCGCCATTCCCGACCCGACCACCGCCAACGTGATGACCTCGATGTGGTACGAGGTCGGCTCGAAGAACGATCCCGAGGGGCGCTCGGGCTTCGCCCACCTGTTCGAGCATATTCTCAGCCGCAAGACCGAGAACATGCCGTACAACATGATCAACCGCCTGACCGAGGACGTCGGCGGGCAGCGCAACGCCTCGACCGGCGACGACCGCACCAACTACTTCGAGATCGTCCCGGCGGAGTACCTCGAGACGATGCTGTGGACCCATGCCGAGCGCATGGCCCGCCCGGTCGTCGACGACGAGGTGTTCGAGCGCGAGCGGTCGATCGTCAAGGAGGAGCTGCGCCAGCGCGTGCTGGCGCCGCCGTATGGCATCATGCAGCGCTTCCTGCTGGCCGAGAACGCCTACGACGTCCTGCCCCAGCGGCGCCCGGGCATCGGCTCGATCGAGCAGCTCGATTCGGCGACGCTGGCCGACGCGCGGGCGTTTCACCAGGCCTATTACGGGCCCGACACCGCGACGCTGATCGTCGCCGGCAACTTCGACCCTGCCGGCCTGCGCGCGCTGGTCGAGCGCTACTTCGCCGCGATCCCGCCCCGCGCCCGGCCGCAGTCGATCGAGGTGGCGGCGCGCGAGCCGGGCCGGACGCGCCCGCGCAGCGTCGCCGGGACGGGGCCCAACGTGCCGCTGCCCGCGGTCGGCGCGATCTACCAGCTACCCGAGGCGGCGCATCCGGATCTGCCGGCGCTGACCGTGCTCGACATGATCCTGTCCGCCGGCGAGAACAGCCGGCTGCACAAGGCGCTGGTCCGCACCGGCAAGGCCGTCGAGGTCGCCGAATACCTCGACAGCACGCAGGAAGGCGGCTTCCTCGCGCCGTTCGCGATCATCAACCCGGCGACCGACCAGGGCGAAGTGGCCGGGCTGATCGCCGCAGAGCTCGAGCGCGTGCGTGCAGAGCCGGTCACCGAGGCCGAGCTGCGCGAGGCCAAGAACGAGCTGTTCGCCGCCGAGCTGAGCAGCCGGGAGACCGCCTCGGGCCGCGCCTTCGCGCTCGGCGAGGCGCTGGTGACGATCGGCGATCCGCACGCGGCCGACCGGCGGCTGCAGCAGATCGCCGCGGTGACCGTCGCCGACGTCCAGCGCGTCGCCCGCGAATGGCTGAAGCCCGAGAGCGCGGTCACCTTCACCTACAACCAGGGCAGCGGCGAGCCCGCGACATACGCCAACCCGGCGCCGATGCCGGCGTTCGCCACCGTCCCGCCGCCGGTCGGCGAGCCGGCGCTGCTGCGCGACGAGGCCGGCCGGGAGGCGCCCCCGCCGCCCATCGCCGCGCCGCAAGTCGCCCGCGCCGAGATCGTCGAGAGCCGGCTCGCCAACGGCATCCGCCTGGTCAGCGCGCAGACCGGCGAGGTGCCGCTGGCGACGATGACCGTGGTCCTGCCGGGCGGCACGGCGACCGATCCCGCGGGCAAGGTGGGGCTCGCCGAGTTGGCCGCGCTGGTCGCCGACAAGGGCACCCCGACCCGCTCGGCCGAGCAGATCGCCGCCGCGCTCGAAAGCCTCGGCGCGACGATGGGGGCCAGCGCCAGCCCCGACGGCGTGATCTTCAGCCTGACCGCGCCGGCCGCCAATCTCGCGGCCGCCGGCGCGGTGATGGCCGACGTCATCCGCCACGCCGATTATCCCGAAGACGAGCTCGAGCGCGAGCGGGCGCGGACGATCGACAGCCTCAAGGTCGCGCTCAAGGACCCCGGCGCGCTGGCGACGATGATCGCTCCGCGGCTGTTCTACGGCGCCGCGCCGTACGGCTCGGTCGCCACCGTCGCCAGCCTGCCGCAGATCGGCCGGGCGGACCTCGTCGCCTGGCGCGAGGCGCGCTGGCACCCGGCGACGGCGCAGATCGTCGTCAGCGGCGGCATTGCCCCGGCGGAAGCGGCGCGGATCGCCGAGGCGCTGTTCGGCCAATGGCGCTCGGCCGCGCCCGCGCCGCGCCCGGTTGAGCACCCAGCGGGGCAAGCCCCCGCGCCGCGCACGATCGTCATCGACATGCCCGAGGCGGGCCAGGCGGCGGTCCTCGCGGGCGTCCGCGTCGGGCCGCGCGCCAGCCCCGACTACTACCCGCTGCTGCTCGCCAACAGCGTCCTCGGGGTCGGCTCGAACGGGCGCCTGTTCGAGGAAGTGCGGACCAAGCGAGGGCTCAGCTACGGCGCCTACAGCTCGTTCCCCTCGCGCGCCGACGAAGCGGTGCTCGCGGCCACCGCGCAGACCAAGAACGAGAGCGCCGACGAGGTCGCCCAAGTGATCCTCGACCAGTTCGCCGCGCTCGCCAGCCAGCCGGCGGCGGCCGACGCGCTGCACAAGCGGCGGCTCTACCTCGGCGGGTCGGTGACGCGCCAGCTCGAGACCGGCAGCGGGTTCAACACGCTCGTCGCCGGGCTGCTGCTGCAAGGCCTCGAGCCGGGCGAGGCGGCGCGCTACGCCGAGCGGCTCGCGGAGGTCTCGCCCGAAGCGGCGGCGGAAGTCGCGCGACGTTACGTATCGCCGGCGCAGGCCTCGCTGATCGTTGTCGGCGACGCCGCGCAGTTCCTCGACGACTTGCGCCGGATCCGGCCCGACGTGACGGTGATCCCGGCGGCCGAGCTCGACCTGTCGAGCGGCGGGTTAGGCGGCTAGGCGCACCACGCGCACCAGAACCAGCTCGGTGGGCGGAACGCGGTGATCACCCGCCCGGCGGCGATGACCCCGAACCAGCTGGCGAGCGAGACGGCGGCGAACAGCCGGGCGGCGACGGGCGGACTGTCGTCGGGCCCGAGCAACGCGACCCGCCGCGAGGCGACGAGGTAGAACAGCGCCATGTTGAGCCCGGCGACCGCCAGCAACGCCATCTTCACCTGCCACGCCGGGTTGTAGAGGTACTGGTCGGGCGCGGCGACGACGAACATGAGCCCGCTGGCGGCGCTGAGCCCGAACCCGAGCACGCCGAACGGCACCAGCCTGTGCAGCGCCTTGAGCGAGAGCCCGCGCACGAGGCCGACCATCCTCAGGTCGAACATCCCGACCGCGCCGATCAGCAGGCAGATTCCGGTGAAATGGACGATCTCGGCAATCGGCCAGCCCCACCGCGAGTTCATGAAATCGAACACCCCGGCGTCGATGCCCCACACCAGGATCGCGACCGGGTCGAAGATCGGGTCCTGCACCATCAGTCGGTCGTCAGCAGGATCGAGTTGGTATAGAGCAGCAGCTTGCCGCAGGCGACGCCGCCGAGCCACAGCGCCAGCGCGGCCGCGGCCATCAGCCGCCCGCGCGGCGGGACCGGCTCGCCGCGCGCCAGCACCTCGCGGGCGATCCGCGCCACCAGCACGGCGGCGCCGATCAGGCAGGCGAACTTGAGCGCGAACACCCAGTTGGTCAGCGCCTTGGCCGGATAGCCGGCGAGCAGCCCGAGGCCCGAGACCACCGCCAGGCCCGCGCCGAGCCACATCGCCGGCAGGAACCCGCGGAACCGCTCCAGCCGCGCCCCGGATGCTATTCCGAGCACCCGCAGCGACACCGCCACCCCCCCGCCGACCAGCAGCGCCATCCCCCAGGCGTGGAAGATCAGCAGCACGAAATAGGCGTAGAAATCCTCCCGCACGAACAGCGAGAGCCGCGTCTGCTCGATCCAGGCGAGCGCCGCCATCAGCCCCCGCCTTCCGCGCCGGCCGCCGGCAGGTCGCGGGCGACGCGGAAGCCGACGTCGCCGCCGCGCAAGTTCGAGACGATCGCCGAGTTGCGCTGGGCCGAGCGGAAGTCGAAGATCGCATAGCCCATCGAACCGCCGCGCGTCGTGCGCCTCCCGCACCGCTCGGCGTCCTCATGGGCGGAGCCGTCGCGCGGCTGGACCGCGTAGCCGGGCACGAAGCAGTCGGCGGTCCATTCCCAGGCATTGCCGGCCATGTCGTAGAGGCCGAAGCCGTTGGGCGCGAAGCTCGCGACCGGCGCGAGGAAGTCG
>DASPMY010000054.1:0-26063 GCA_035626815.1 Croceibacterium sp. | reverse complement strand
CGACTTCGCCTGCATCGCTGCGCCGAGCAGGAAGCCCAGCCCGATCGCGCCGAGCACCAGCGAGCCGAACGAAACCGACAGCATGGTGCCCGCCGCCGCCTCGGCGCCGCCGTCCGACGCCGCTCGCTTGTGGCCGTCGGCGAACTCGAAGGCGGTGTAGGCCAGCGCCAGGTGCGCCAGGCCGCTCGCCCCGTGGCCGATGCGAAAGAGGATGCCGCTGGTGCCCGAGCCGTGGTTCTCGACGTCGAGCAGCACCGAGCAGAACCGGTAGAGCGCGTAGCCGACGAGCCCCACCGCCGCGAGATAGAGCAGCGGCACGCCGAGCGGCACGTCCTGGAGCCAGGCGAACGCGCCTTCGGGCCCGCGATCGCCGCGGCTGGCCGACAGCGCCAGGTAGCCGATCAGCACGTAGACGAGCCCGCGCGCGGCATAGCCGAGGCGGACAAGCCACCGGAATTTCTCGGATTTGTCGACCATCGCTGCTCCCTCGGCCGGATCGGGAGGCAAACGGACCTGGCTGGAAATCGTGCCCGGGTCAGCGCACGCGCTTGACCATCAGCTGGTTGTCGCGGCGCTCGAGCTTGAAGTTGTCGCCGGTCGCCCGCATCAGGTCCGACAACCGTTTGAAGCCGTGGTTGCGGACGTCGAAGCTGGAGCGGTTGCCGGCGATCTGGCCGACTTCCTGCAGCCGCGCGAAACCGTCCTCGTCGCGCTTGGCGGCTTTCCACGCGGCGCCGAGCAGCTCGATGATGTCGCGGTCGATCGGGGTGGTCGTGGCCGGCGGCGCATCCTCCTCCTCGGCCGCCTCGGTGCGGATCAGCTGGTCGACATCGATGTAACGGGTGCAGGCGGTCTTGAACGCCTCGGGCGCCTTGGCGCTGCCGAAGCCGTAGACCAGCAGGCCGTCCTGCCGCAGCCGCGTGACCAGCGGGGTGAAATCGCTGTCCGAGCT
Source organism: Croceibacterium sp. (assembly GCA_035626815.1). Classification (GTDB taxonomy): domain Bacteria; phylum Pseudomonadota; class Alphaproteobacteria; order Sphingomonadales; family Sphingomonadaceae; genus Croceibacterium_A. The sequence goes on along the minus strand of DASPMY010000054.1, from coordinate 25,111 downwards.
CATGATCCCGAAGCCGTCGACCTTGCCGCGGTAGAGCAGGTCGATGGCGTCGATCGTCATCGCCATGTCGGTGGCGTTCTTGCCCTTGGTCAGGTCGAACTGCTGCATCGGCTGCAAGCCGTAGCGGTGCGTTATCTGGTTCCACTTGCTCAGCGCGGGCTTGGCCCAGTTGCCGTAAGCCCGGCGGATGTTCACCTGGCCGAGCTCCGCGAGCACGGTCAGCACCGGGTCGATGCCCGCGTGGCTGGCGTTGTCGGCATCGATCAGCAGGGCGATGTTCTTGAGCTGGTCGTCGGTCATCGGATCCCTCATGCCGGGGTGAATTTTCCGGTCCTCTCGTCGAGCAGGCACAGCTCGCCGTCGGCGATGGCGAAATACGCGCCGCGCAACGTCAGGTCGCCGCGCTTCTCCTTGTCCCTGATGCAGGGGAAGGTGCGCAAGTGGGCGAGGCTGACCTTGACCGCGGCGTGCTCCATCGCCCGCTCGGCGGCGCGGCCCGTGGTGCCGAGCTCGCGGGCGATCGGCTCGCGCACGTCGTCGAGCATGTCGATCCAGTGGGCGATGAAGCCGCCCCGGCCGGGCTCGGTGCCGTGCAGCTCCTGCGTGAGGGCGGCCTGGCAGCCGCCGCACATCCCGTGGCCCATGACCACGATCTCGCGCACCTGCAGCACCTGGACGGCGAACTCGAGCGCGGCCGAGACGCCGTGACGGCCGGGCGTGGTCTCGAACGGCGGGACCAGCGCAGCGATGTTGCGGACGACGAATATCTCGCCCGGGCGGACGTCGAAGATATGCGCCGGGTCGACCCGGCTGTCGGCGCAGGCGATCACCATCACCCGCGGCTGCTGGCCTTCGCGCAAGCTCGCCCAGCGCTCGCGCTCGGGCTTCCAGCCCCGCTCGCGGAAGCGGCGATAGCCCTGCAGCAGCTCGGCCAGTTCGGTGCTCGGCACGCTCATCGCCCGCCTCATGGCGCGCGGCATTGCCACTGGCAAGGCACATGCCTAAGTGGCGCGTGATGAACGACCTCGCCTCAGCCCCGCGGCCGGAGCGCCAGCGCAAGCCGGACTGGATCCGGGTCAAGGCACCGGTCAGCAACGGCTTCCAGGAAACCCGCGCGCTGATGCGCGAACTCGATCTCAACACGGTGTGCGAGGAAGCGGCCTGCCCGAACATCGGCGAATGCTGGACCCGGAAGCACGCCACGGTGATGATCCTCGGCGACGTGTGCACCCGGGCCTGCGCGTTCTGCAACGTCAAGACCGGGATGCCGCGAGCGGTCGACCCGCTCGAGCCCGAGCACGTCGCCGTCGCGGCCGCCCAGCTGGGGCTGGAGCACATCGTCGTCACCTCGGTCGACCGCGACGACCTGCCCGACGGCGGCGCAGGGCAGTTCGTCAAGGTCATCGAGGCGCTGCGGCGGACCGCGCCGGCGACCACGATCGAGATCCTCACCCCCGATTTCCGCGGCAAGATGCGCCCGGCGGTCGAGGCGATTTGTGCCGCTTCGCCCGATGTCTACAATCACAACCTCGAAACCGTTCCGAGGTTGTACCCGACCATCCGCCCCGGCGCGCGGTATTACGCCTCGCTGCGGCTGCTGGAGGAAGTGAAGCGCCACGATCCGGCGATCTTCACGAAGTCGGGGATCATGCTCGGACTCGGCGAGGAGCGGCTCGAGGTCCACCAGGTGATGGACGACATGCGCTGCGCCGACGTCGACTTCCTGACCATGGGGCAGTACCTGCAGCCGACGCCGAAGCATGCCCGGGTCGCCGAGTTCGTCACCCCGGCAGTGTTCGCGGCCTACGGCGCCATCGCCCGGGCCAAGGGCTTCCTGCAGGTGGCCTCGAGCCCGCTGACCCGGTCGAGCTATCACGCCGGCGACGACTTCGCGCAGATGAAGGCCGCGCGCGAGGCGCAACTGGCCGCCGGGCGCGCCTGATGCCGGGCATCCGCGAAACCCGGACGCTGCCTTACAGCTGCGCGCAGATGTTCGACCTGGTGGCCGACGTCGCCCGTTACCCCGAGTTCCTGCCCTGGGTCATCGCCACCCGCGTGCGCTCGGACAGCGACACCGAAATGGTCGCCGACATGCTGGTCGGGTTCAAGGCGCTGCGCGAGAAGTTCACCTCGCGGGTGATCAAGGACCGGCCCAACCGTCTCGAGGTGATCTACATCGACGGGCCGATGAAGGATCTCGACAACATCTGGCGCTTCATCCCGCGCGCCGACGGCGGCTGCGACCTCGATTTCTGCGTCGATTTCGCGTTCAAGAACAAGATGTTCGAGATGCTCGCCGGGCAGTATTTCGACCGCGCGTTCCGCAAGATGGTGGCCGCGTTCGAAACTCGCGCGGACGCGCTCTACGGCAGCAGCAGCTCGAGCGCGCAGAGCGTCGCCTGAAGCCGCACGCCCGAGCGATCCTCGCCGTCGAACAGCCGCGATTCCGCCTCCGGCTTGTCCTCGCCGCGGATGGCGCGGGCGAACACTACCGTCCCGACCGGCTTGGCTTCGCTGCCGCCGTCGGGCCCGGCGATGCCGCTGATGGCCACCGCCACGTCGGCCTTGCTGCGCTCGAGCGCGCCCCGGGCCATGGCGTAGACGCAGGCGACCGAGACCGCGCCGAAGGCGTCGATGATGTCGCCGGCGACGCCGAGCGATTCCCGCTTGGCTTCGTTCGAATACGTGACGAACCCGCGATCGAGCACCGCGGAGGAGCCGGGGATCTCGGTCAACGCCGCGACGACCAGGCCGCCGGTGCAGCTTTCGGCGACGGCGACCGTGCGTCCGGCGGCCTTGTTCTCCTCGACCACGCGGCGGGCGAGGGCGACGACTTTCCTCGGCAGCAAAGCAGCGGTCATGAGCGGCGGGCAGGGCAGATCGGCGGGTCTTCCGGCGCGACGAGCCCGATGATGACGCCGATCAGCGTTCCGGCGACTTCGGGATCGATCGGCGCCGCGGCCTCGAGCACGCGCTCGATCCGGCCGCAATGCCTGGGCTGGATCTTGCCCGAGACCTCCTGCGCGATCAGCGCGTCGATCAACGGCCGCACGGCATTGTCCGGCAGGTTGGCGAACGTGTCGATGCCCGGCCCCGAGCTGCCGGCCCGGCGGGCGCCGAACTTGAGCAATCCCGACTTCGCGCGCGGCCACACGGCGTCCTGCAGCCCGGTGTAGCGCGCAATGAACGCATCGCCGCGGCGGGCGAGGAAGCCGCTCGACAACAGCTCGCCGGCGCAGCGCAGCCGCACGCTCTGCACCAGGCTGGGCACGCTGTAGATGGCCATCGCGCTCACTTCGGCCTCGGTGATGCAGGTCTGCTGCGCGGCGGCCACCGCCGGTTGCAGCGCGAGCGCGGCCGCGGCCGCCGCCGCCAGCCCTTTGCGTGAATCCATGATGGTCATGTCCTTTCCAGCGGGACCAGCGTTGCCACCGCCTGGGCCGCGATACCTTCGCCCCGGCCGGTGAAGCCGAGCCGCTCGGTGGTAGTGGCCTTCACATTAACCGCCTCTATCCCGACGCCGAGCAGCTCGGCAAGCCGCGCGCGCATCGCCGCGCGATGGGGCCCGATCTGCGGCGCCTCGCAGATGATCGTCAGGTCGACGTTGCCGACCGCGAAGCCGGCTTCGTTCGCCAGGCGAACGGCGTGCTCGACGAACCGGCTCGACGGCGCGCCGCGCCACTGCGGGTCGCCCGGCGGGAAATGCTCGCCGATATCGCCCGCGCCGGCTGCGCCGAGCAGCGCGTCGACGACCGCATGAAGCGCGACGTCGGCATCGCTGTGCCCGGCCAGGCCGCGGTCGTGAGCGAGGCGGATTCCGCACAGCCACAGCTCTTCGCCTTCCGCCAGGCGGTGGACGTCGAAGCCGGTGCCGATGCGGGGCGCGGGCGCGGAGTCCATGAAATCCTCGGCGAAGGTCAGCTTGCGCAAGCGCTCGTCGCCGTCGACGAGCGCCACGGCAAGCCCGGCCGCGCGCGCCACCTGGGCGTCGTCGCCCGCGTCGGGCTCGCCGGCCCAGGCGCGGTGCGCGGCACGGATCGCGGCGTAGCGGAACGCCTGCGGAGTCTGCACCCGGCGCAGCGTCTCGCGTTCGGCGCTGCCGGCCATCAGTCCGCCCTCGCTCAGCGCGAGGCTGTCGACCACCGGCAGCACGGGAATGGCGCCGGGATGGATCCGCAAGGCGTCGAGCAGCCGGTCGATGACCTCGCGCGGGCAGCGGGGCCGTGCGGCGTCGTGGATGAGCACCCGCTCCGGCGCATCCCCGGCCAAGGCCTCGAGCGCCGCGCGGACCGAGGCCTGGCGGGTCGCCCCGCCGGCGGCCAGGCGAATGCCGGAAAGACCTTGCAGCGCTTCGGTCGCGAGGTCGTCGGCGCCTGCCGGGATCGCCACGATTACCGGCGCGGCGCCGGCCGCGACCAGCGCCTCGGCCGAGTGCCGCACCAGCGGGCGGCCGCGCCAGCGGGCGAACTGCTTGGGCACCGGCTGCCCCGCGCGCAGCCCCTGGCCGGCGGCGACGATCACCGCTGCGAAAGAGGGCGGGGGGGAGGGAGCCATGGCAGGGCGCGGCGCTAGCGCCTTGCGGCACCCCCCGCAATCCACTATGCGGCTGCCCGATTTTTAGGCAAACTCTCCCCCATGACGTCGCTTCCCATCCCTCCGGCGCTCGAGCCGATCGAGATCGGTCCCGTGCGGATCGACTGCCCGGTGATCCTCGCGCCGATGACCGGCGTCACCGACCGGCCGTTCCGCACGCTCGTGCGCCGCTACGGCTCGGGGCTCAACGTCACCGAGATGATCGCCAGCGAGGCGGCCATCCGCGAGACGCGCCAGAGCCTCCAGAAGGCGGCGTGGGACGCGATCGAGGAGCCGGTCTCGATGCAGCTCGTCGGCTGCGATCCGGGCTCGATGGCCGAGGCCGCGAAGCTGCAGGAAGGCAACGGCGCGGCGATCATCGACATCAACTTCGGCTGCCCGGTGCGCAAGGTCGTCGGCCAGTACGCCGGCTCCGCGCTGATGCGCGAGGTGCCGCTGGCGCGGAAGCTGATGGAAGCGACGGTCAAGGCCGTCTCGGTGCCGGTGACGGTCAAGATGCGCATGGGCTGGGACCATGCCAGCCTCAACGCGCCCGAGCTCGCCCGCATCGCCGAGGATCTCGGGGTCAGGATGATCACCGTCCACGGCCGCACCCGCAACCAGATGTACAAGGGCGAGGCCGACTGGGCGTTCGTCAGCCAGGTCAAGGATGCGGTGTCGATCCCGGTGATCGTCAACGGCGACATCTGTGGCATTGGGGATAGCGCCGCGGCGCTCGCGCAGTCCGGCGCGGACGGGGTGATGATCGGCCGCGGCGCCTACGGCAAGCCGTGGCTGCTCGGGCAAGTCATGCACTGGTGGCGCACCGGGGAGAGCCGGCCCGATCCCGACATCGACGAGCAGTTCGCCGTGCTCGTCGAGCACTACCGGGCGATGCTCGAGCATTACGGCACCGATGCCGGGGCCAAGATCGCCCGCAAGCATCTCGGCTGGTACACCAAGGGGATGCACGGCTCGGCCGAGTTCCGCAACCGCGCCAACTTCATCGACGATCCCGTTCAGGTCCTCGGCGAGATCGAGCGCTTCTACGAGCCGTTCCTGCGGCGCCGCGCCGCGTGAGCGAGGCGGTCGCGGGCATACCCGATTTCCGCGAGCAGGTGGCCGGCCTCACCTTCGCGCTGCTGCTGCTCACGCCCGAGCTGACGATCGCGCAAGTCAATCCGGCGGCGGAGAACCTGATCGGCCGCAGCGCCGGCCGGCTGGTGGGGCGCCGGTTCCTCGATGTCGTCCGCTTCGCCGACGGCCGGATGCTCGACCGGCTGGCCGGCGACGAGGAGCAGCTCGTCGCACGCGGGCTGGCGATCCAGGTCGAGGGGCGCACGTGGCTGGTCAACATGACCATCTCCTCGCTGCCGGCGCATCCGGGGTGGCGCGTGGTTACGCTGTCCGACGCGCGTCAGGGCGAGCGCTTCAGCGACGAGGACCGCGCGGGGGCGCTGCGCGGCCCCGCCGTGCTGGCGCACGAGATCAAGAACCCGCTCGCGGCGATCCGCGGGGCCGCGCAGCTGGTCGCCCGCAAGCTCGGGGAGGGCGACCGGAAGCTCACGGACCTGATTACCGACGAGGTCGACCGCATCGCCCAGCTGATCGACCGGATGCAGCGGCTCGGCCGCGAGCGGGCGGAGCCGGCGGCGCCGTTCAACCTCCACGCCGCCGTCCGCCGCGCGTGCGAGACCGTCAGCGCCGCCTCGGATGCGCCGCTGCCTCTGGTCGAGGAATTCGACCCCTCGCTGCCGCCGGTGCTCGCCAACGAGGGCGCGCTCGTACAGGTTTTGATCAACCTGATCGGCAACGCCCGCGACGCCTGCGCCGAGGCCGAAGCGCCGCAAATCGTCATCCGCACGCGCTTCGTCGCCGGCCTGGTGATGAACGTCATGCGCCTCGGGCGGCCCGTCAAGCTGCCGATCGAGGTCCAGGTCAGCGACAACGGCCCGGGCGTCGACCCGACGCTGCGCGACCACATCTTCGAGCCGTTCGTGTCGAGCAAGAAGAACGGCCAGGGCCTCGGGCTGGCGCTGGTCAACAAGCTGGTGCGCGACATGGACGGGCGGATCAGCCACGAGCGCGACGAGGCCGGCGGGTGGACGCATTTCCGCGTGCACCTGCCGCTGGCGAAGTAGGGGGAAAGGGACATGGCGAGGCGCGCATTGCTGGTCGAGGACGACGCCTCAATCGCGACGGTCATCACCGCCGCGCTCGAGGCCGAGGCGTTCGCGGTGGACCGCACCGACAGCATCGCGGGGCGCGACCGGTTGCTGACCGAGGGCGGCTATGACGTCATGCTGACCGACGTCCTCCTCACCGACGGCGACGGCATCGCTTCGCTCGGCGAGGTGCATCGCGCCTATCCGGGGATGCCGGTCATCATCCTCTCGGCGCAGAACACGCTCGATACAGCGGTGCGGGCGACCGACACCGGCGCGTTCGAGTACTTCCCCAAGCCGTTCGACCTCGAGGAGCTGGTCCGCGCGGCGTGCCAGGCGGCTGACGCGCGCGGGGGCGCTCGCCCGGACGATGCCGATCCCGGGGAGGGCTTGCCGCTGATCGGCCGCAGCCGGGCGATGCAGGACGTCTACCGGATGATCACCCGCGTCCTGCGCAACGACCTGACGGTTCTGGTGCTCGGCGAATCCGGCACCGGCAAGGAGCTGGTCGCCGAGGCGATCCACCAGCTCGGCGCGCGCAAGGGCGGACCGTTCGTCGCGGTCAACACCGCCGCGATCCCGCGCGAGCTGATCGAGAGCGAGTTGTTCGGCCACGAGAAGGGCGCCTTCACCGGCGCGGTGGGCCGCACCATCGGCAAGTTCGAGCAGGCGAACGGCGGCACGCTGTTCCTCGACGAGATCGGCGACATGCCGGCCGAGGCGCAGACGCGGCTGCTGCGCGCGCTGCAATCGGGCCGCATCCGCCGCGTCGGCGGGCGCGAGGAGATCGCCATCGACGTTCGCATCATCGCCGCCACCAACCGCGACCTCGCGCCGATGATCGCCGCCGGCGCCTTCCGCGAGGACCTCTATTACCGCCTCAACGTCGTGCCGATCCACTTGCCGCCGCTGCGCGAGCGCGCCGGCGACGTCGAGCCTCTGGCGCGCCACTTCCTGCGCCAGGCGGCCGAGGAGGGCCTGCCGGCGCGCAGCCTGTCGCGCGAGGCGGCGGCGCTGCTCGAGGCGCAGCCGTGGCGCGGCAACGTGCGCGAGCTGCGCAATTTCGTGTTCCGCGCCGCGCTGCTGTCGCGGGAGGACCGCATCGAGGCGCCGGTCGTGCGCCAGCTGCTCGTCGACCGGCCGGCGGCCGAGATCTCCACCGGAGGTGGCGACTTCGCGGGCGCGCTGGCGGGCTGGCTCGGCCAGGACCCGCCGGCGCCGGGACGGCTCTATGATGCCGCGCTGGCTGCATTCGAGAAGCCGCTGTTCGAGCACGCCTTGCGCGAAACGGGCGGCAACCAGCTGCGCGCCGCGCAACTGCTCGGCATCAACCGCAACACGCTCCGCAAACGGCTCGACGACTTGCGGATCGATCCGGAATCGTTCGCCCGGCGGGGATAGCTCCTCGCTTCGCCGAAAAAGCCCTTGCAATCGGGCAACAGCGCCGTTGTAACTCTGCAACGATGGCCTCCCCCCCCGGACCAGACGCCCATTCCGACAAGCGCCTCCGCCTGCCGCGCTGGTGGCGCAGGGGGATGGTCGTCGCGCGGCGCGGCAACCTCTACCTGTGGCTCGAGATAGCCGCCGCCATCGCGCTGGTGGTCATGCTCGCCAGCTCGTACCTCTTGCTCAGCGGCGCGCCGGACCCGGACAAGCCGGTCCCCTCGCGCCAGGCCGCGGCGATGCTCGTCGGCACGCTGATACCCGCGCTGAGCCTGATCGTGCTGGCCGGCCGGCGGATCGCCATCCGCCGCGCCGGCGGCACGACCGCGCGGCTGCACGTCAACCTGGTGTTCTTCTTCTCGCTGGTCGCGGCGATCCCGACGCTGCTGGTGGCGGTATTCGCCAGCATCCTGTTCCAGTCGGGAGTGCAGTTCTGGTTCTCGACCAGCAATCGCGGGATGCTCGAGAACGCCAACGAGCTGGCCCGCGGGTATTACGACGAGAACCAGCGCCAGGTTGCCGCCGCCACCGTCGCGATGGCCGGCGACTTGCGCTTCTTCCTGCGCGACATGGCGATGGCCAGCCCGGAGTTCCAGGAACAGTACGGCCTCCAGGTGCTCGCCCGCGAGCTGAACGAAAGCGCGATCCTGCAGCTGGCGCCCGACGGCGGCCTGCGCGTCGCCGCGATCGTCGACCCGAGCGAAGACACCGCGCGCGAACGTATCTCGCGCGACACGCTCGATCGCCTGCGGGGCGGCGAGGACGTCGTCGTCACCGCGACGCAGGACCGGATGGAAGCGGTCACGCCGATCGACCGCGATGCCGGGGTCTATCTCTACAACGTGCGCCAGTCGGACCAGCTGGCCTTCAGCCAGTGGGAGCGGGCGCAGCGCGTGCTGCAATCCTACGACCTGCTGACGAGCCGGGCGCGCGCCAAGCAGCTCCAGTTCAACCTCGCGCTGTTCGGCATGTCGCTGGCGCTGGTCGGCCTCGCGGTGTGGTTTGCGCTGCGTTTCGCCGATCGCCAGGTCAAGCCGCTGGGCGAGCTGGTGACCGCCGCGCGCGAGGTCGGCAGCGGCAATTATTCGCTGCGCGTAACCGGCCGCACCGGCCCCGACGAGATCGGGTTGCTCAACCGGGCGTTCAACCGCATGACCGAGCAGATCGAGCGGCAGACCGACGCGCTGATCGGCGCCAACCGCCAGCTGGCCGAGCGCCGGACGTTCATCGAGACGGTGCTGCAGTCGATCACCGCGGGGATCGTCTCGATCGACCTCGAGGGCCGCATCGTGTTGATGAACAATTCGGCCCAGCATCTGCTGCTCGACCGCGCCGGGCCGGCGCCGCTCGGCCTCGCGCTGGCCGATCTCGCGGCGCCGCTCGCCGCCTTGCTCAGGAGCGGCGCCAGCAGCGGCATCGTCCAGTACAACAAGGGCGGCGAGCTGCTGACGCTCGCCGTCAAGGTCGCGCCCGCGGCCGATGGCCACGTCATCACCTTCGAGGACATCACCCGCCAGCTGCTCGACCAGCGGCAGGCGGCGTGGTCGGATGTCGCCCGCCGCATCGCCCACGAGATCAAGAACCCGCTGACGCCGATCCAGCTCGCGACCGAGCGCCTCAACCGGCGCTACCGCAAGCAGATCCTGCAGGACCCCGAGCTGTTCGAAGAGCTGACCGGCACGATCATCCGGCAGGTCGGCGACCTCAGGAAGATGGTCGACGAGTTCTCCTCGTTCGCGCGGCTGCCCAAGCCGGTGTTCCGGCACGAGGACGCGGTCGACCTGGTGCGCCAGGCGCTGTTCCTGCAGGAAGTCGCTCGTCCGGAGATCGACTACGCGTTCTCGGCCGCGGACGACGTGCCCCATATCGATTGCGACCGGCACCAGTTCGGCCAGGCGATGACCAACGTCCTCAAGAACGCGGCCGAGGCGATCGACGCCCGGCGGCGCGAAGCCGAGGCCGATTTCCGCGGCCGGATCGAGGTCGCGGTCGAAGCCGATGGGACCCATCTGACCGTCTGCGTCGGCGACAACGGCGTGGGCCTGCCGCAAGGCGGTCTGCGCATCATGGAGCCTTACGTGACGACGCGCGAGAAAGGCACCGGGCTCGGCCTGGCGATCGTCAAGAAGATCGTCGAGGAGCACGGCGGCGAGCTGAGCTTCGCCCCGGGGCCGGGCAGCGGCACCCGGGCGACGCTGCGTTTCGCGCGCGACCCGGTCGCGGCCGGAGCCGGCAGCGAGGCCGCGGAATGACACCTCTGGAGATGGATTGATGGCGCTCGATATCCTCGTCGTGGACGACGAGCAGGACATTCGCGAGCTGGTCGCCGGCGTGCTCGCCGACGAAGGCTACGATTGCCGCACGGCGGGCGACAGCACCGGCGCCTTGCGGATGGTCGACGAGCGCCGCCCGAGCCTCGTGCTGCTCGACGTCTGGCTCCACGGCAGCCCGATGGACGGGCTCGAGGTGCTCGACGCGATCAAGGCGCGCGAGCCGCAGCTGCCGGTGATCATCTTCTCCGGCCACGGCAACATCGACACCGCGGTCTCCGCGGTCAGCCGCGGGGCGGTCGACTTCATCGAGAAGCCGTTCGAGGCCGAGCGGCTGCTGCTGCTGGTGTCGCGGGCAACCGAGACCGAGCGGCTGCGGCGGGAGAACGCCCGGCTGCGCGAAGGCATCGCCCAGGCCGACGAGTTCACCGGCAACTCGAGCGCGATCAATCAGGTCCGCGCAACGCTGAAGCGGGTCGCCAACACCGGCAGCCGAGTGCTCATCACCGGCCCGGCGGGCGCGGGCAAGGAAGTCGCGGCGCGGCTGCTGCACACCTGGAGCCCGCGCGCCGACAAGGCGTTCGTCACGGTCAATTCGGCGCGCATCACGCCCGAGCGGTTCGAGCAGGAGCTGTTCGGCGAGGAGGCCGATGGCAAGCTGGTCCGCGCCGGCCTGCTCGAGCTGGCCGACGGCGGCACGCTGTACTTCGACGAAGTGGCCGACATGCCGCCGAGCACCCAGGCGCGCATCCTGCGCGTGCTGACCGAGCAGCATTTCGTGCGCGCCGGCGGCAACCGCCAGATCGGCGTCGACGTGCGGGTGGTCTCGTCGACCGCGCGCGATCTCGAGAAGGAGATCGCCGAGAAGCGCTTCCGCGAGGACTTGTTCTACCGACTCAACGTGGTTCCGGTGACAGTGCCCTCGCTCGCCGCGCGGCGCGACGACATCCCGGTGCTGGCGGACCATTTCTTCACCCGCTACGCCCGCGAGCAGGGGCTGCCCGCGCCGGAAGTCTCGTCCGAGGCGATCGCGGCGCTGCAGACTTACGACTGGCCCGGCAACGTCCGCCAGCTGCGCAACGTGGTCGAGCGCACGGTCATCCTGGCCCCGCGCGAGCGCATCGCGCGGATCGAGCCCGACATGCTGCCCGAGGAGATAACCGGCGGGACCAGCGAGAGCGGGGCGGGAATCTCGGCGCTGATGGGGGTGCCGCTGCGCGAGGCGCGCGAGAGCTTCGAGCGCGAATACTTGCGCATCCAGATTCGCCGCTTCTCGGGCAACATCTCCAAGACCGCCGGGTTCATCGGCATGGAACGCTCGGCGCTGCACCGCAAGCTCAAGCTGCTCGGCATGAGCGACCGCGCCGAAGTGGCTGAGGAATAAGCTCCCGGGAACCTCGCTGCGCAAACGGGATTTGCGCAAGCATGGGGCAATCCGTAGGTTCCGGAGGAGGATTCGGCAGTTCGCTTGCTCACGCAAGCGGCCGCCAGAATGCGGTCCGCGCCCAGCGGCCGCCAACAAGAGGAGTCAGTTGAATGACCAAGGCGACGTTGTCCGCGCGCCCGCGAGCCACCCCCGAAGCCGCGCCTGTGCCGGCCGCCGGCGGAGGCGCGGCGCGCACCGCCAACTTGCAGGACCTGTTCCTCAACCACCTGCGGCGCGACAAGACTCCGGTGACGATGTTCCTCGTCAAGGGCGTCAAGCTCCAGGGGATCGTCACCTGGTTCGATAACTTCTCGATCCTGCTGCGGCGCGACGGCCAGTCCCAATTGGTCTACAAGCACGCCATCTCGACCATCATGCCCAGCCAGCCGGTCGATGCGGCGCAATTCGGCCCGGGCGGGGAGGGCGGCAAGAAGCAGCGGCTGCTGCAGGATGTGTTCCTCTCGCGCGTGCGCGACGCCAAGGTCCAGGTGACGATGTTCCTGGTCAACGGGGTCATGCTGCAGGGGCGGATCGCCGCTTACGATCTGTTCTGCATGCTGCTCGAGCGCGAGGGCTTCGTGCAGCTGGCCTATAAGCACGCGGTCTCGACCATCCAGCCGGCCACGGCGGTGGACCTGACGACCGACTTCGACGACGAGGAAGGCGACGAAGCCTGATAGTCGACGACGACATCGAAGGCGAAGTCACCCGCGGCGCGCGGGCCGTGGTCGTGTGCCCCGACGTCAGGCGCCAGCGCCAGGCGGAGGACCCCGAGGCCCGGCTTGAGGAGGCCAGAGGGCTGGCCCAGGCGATCGGCATCGTCGTCGCCGAAGCCTTCATCGTGCCGGTGCGCGAGGTGCGCGCCGCCACGCTGTTCGGCGAAGGCCAGATCGAGCGGATCGCCACCGAGTGCGAGCAGGAGCAGGCCGAGCTGGTCATCGTCGACGGCGCGCTGTCGGCGATCCAGCAGCGCAATCTCGAGGAGAAGCTCAAGCGCAAGGTGATCGACCGCACCGGGCTGATCCTCGAGATCTTCGGCGAGCGCGCGGCCACCGCCGAAGGCCGTCTGCAGGTCGAGCTGGCGCACCTCGACTACCAGCAGAGCCGCCTGGTGCGCAGCTGGACCCACCTCGAGCGCCAGCGCGGCGGCTTCGGCTTCCTCGGCGGCCCCGGCGAGACCCAGATCGAGGCCGACCGCCGGCTCATCCGCGCGCGGATGGGCAAGTTGCGCCGCGAGCTCGAGCAAGTGCGCAAGACCCGCGCGCTCCATCGCGAGCGGCGCGGGCGGGCGCCGTGGCCGACGATCGCCCTCGTCGGCTACACCAACGCCGGCAAGTCGACGCTGTTCAACCGGTTGACCGGCGCCGAGGTGATGGCCGAGAACCTGCTTTTCGCGACGCTCGACCCGACGATGCGCGCCATCGATCTGCCCGGAATCGACAAGGCCATCCTGTCGGACACTGTCGGCTTCATCTCGGACCTGCCGACCCAGCTCGTCGCCGCCTTCCGCGCGACGCTGGAGGAAGTGACCGCGGCCGACCTGGTCCTGCACGTGCGCGACATCGCCAATCCGGATACGGCGGCGCAGAAGCGCCAGGTGCTCGAAGTGCTGGCGGACCTGGGAGTGATCGAAGGCGAGGGCGCCGGACAGGCGATGCCGATCGTCGAGCTGTGGAACAAGTGGGACCTGCTCGACGACGACCGGCGCACCGAGCTGGCCGCGCTCGCCGAAGGCGACCCGGACGTGGTGGCGGTTTCGGCGGTCACCGGCTTCGGCCTCGAGCGGCTGCGCGAGCGGCTCGGGGCCCTGCTGACCAGCGGCGCCCGGCTGCACCGCATCACGGTGCCCGCCAGCGACGGGGCGCGCATCGCCTGGCTGCACCGGCACGGCGAAGTCGTCGCCGAAGAGGACATGGGCGACGGCGAGGGCGGCCCGCAACGGCGGATCGACGTGCGCCTGACCGACAAGGAGCTGGGCCGCTTCGAGGCGCTGGACGGCTAAGGTGAGGTCCTTGACCGGCGAGCGCGCGGCTTCGATGCTCGCGGCGTGATGATCGACCACGTTGTGACCGGCTACGAAGCCGAATTCGACTTCCCCTTGCGTGAGCCGGCGCCGGAGCGGCCCTACCTGTTTGCCTCGGTGCCGCGGAGCGGGAGCACGTTCGTGAGCCACTTGCTGTGGGCGACCGGCTGCCTCGGAGCTCCGCTCGAGTACCTCAACTTCGAGCCGGCCGGGCCCTACGGCCAGGCGCACGGCTCTCCCGAGGCGCAGAGCGCGATCTGGCGCTCGGTCTTGCAGCGCCGCACGTCGCCCAACGGCGTGTTCGGCCTGAAGGCCTTTCCGATGCAGCTCGAGTGGCTCAACGAGGCCAACCCGATGCTCGTCGGGCAAGTCATGCGCACGCTGTTCCCGCGCGGCCGGCCGCTGCGGATGGTGCAATTGCGCCGGCGCGACGCGACGGCTCACGCCATTTCCTATGCCCGCGCGCTGTTGTCGGGAATCTGGCGCAAGGAGCAGGAGCCGGCGAACCGGCCGGAGCCCGCTTATTCAAGCGCGGCGGTGGAGCACGGGGCACGCCTCATCGCCGAGCAGGAAGCGGCGTGGGCGGCGATGTGTCGCGACTTGCGCGTCGACCCGCTGGTGATATGGTACGAGGATGCGCTCGCCGAGCCGGAACGGACGATCGCCAGCGTCGCCGCATACCTCGGCGTCGCCCTCGATCCCGCCGCGGCGATCGCCGTGCCGGCGATCGAGCGCCAGTCGCAAGCGGGCGCCCGCGACTGGGCCGACCGCCACGCCGGGCGCTAGCCGTCAGCCTTCATCGCGCTTGACCCGTTGCCACAACGCTTCCTGCTCATCGAGCGACAGCTCGGCGAAGGTTCCGCCGGCGAGCTGCTCCATCGCGCGATAACGGCGTTCGAACTTGTCGTTGGCGGCGCGCAACGCTTCCTCGGCGCGGATGCCGTAGGCGCGCACCAGGTTGACCGCCGCGAACAGCAAATCTCCGGCTTCTTCCAGGCGCTTGTCGGGCGAAGCTTCGGCCAGCTCGCGAATTTCCTCGGCCAGCTTGTCCGATGGTCCCTGCGTGTCGGGCCAGTCGAATCCTTCACGCGCGGCGCGCTTCTGCAGCTTCTCGGCGCGGAGCAGTGCCGGCAAGGCGCGGGCAACGCCGTCGAGCGCGCTTGCTGCGCCCTTGTGCGCCCGCTCGGCCGCCTTGAGCGCCTCCCAGCGCTCGTCGCGCGCCTCGCCGGGATGGTCGGCGCCGGCGAAGATATGCGGGTGGCGCGCTTCGAGCTTGTCGCAGATCGACCGGGCGACGTCGTCGAAGGCGAAGTGGCCGTCCTCCTCGGCGATGCGCGACTGGAAGACGACCTGGAACAGCAGGTCGCCGAGCTCGTCGCGGATTTCGGCGATGTCGCCGCGGGCGACCGCGTCGGCGACTTCGTAGGCTTCCTCGATCGTATGCGGGACGATCGTCTCGAAGCGCTGCGCGCGGTCCCATTCGCAGCCGTTCTGCGGATGGCGGAGGATAGCCATGAGGCGGAGGAGGCGGTCTAGCTGCTCGGACATATCAGGACGATAATATATATTATGTTAAATAGGGTGGAGTGGAAACGAGCTCAGCGCCCTATCGCCGTGAAGATCGCCGTGACCAGCAGGAAGATCGCTCCCCAGGTCAGCCCCATCACCATCGTACGCTTGCCGCCGACGCGCTGCGCGCGATAGGCGCCGAGCGCGAGCACCAGCCATCCGGTCAGCGCGATGATCGAAACCCAGCCGTACTGGCTCACGCGGTCAGTTCCATCCCGTCGTAGCCGACCAGCACGTCGGCCGGCACTTCGGCCGACAGCGTGGCATAGTCCATGCTCTTGTCGAGATGGCTGAGCACGGTTGTCCCCGCGTTGCAGCGCCGATGCAACTCAACCGCCGTGGCCAGGCTGGCGTGGGTCGGGTGCGGCTCGCGGCGCAGGCAATCCGTGACGAGGATGTCGACGCCGCTGAACAGGGCGACCATCTCATCGGTAATCTCGCTGAAGTCCGTCGCATAAGCGATTGATTTTCCGTCCGCTTCGAAGCGAAACCCGGTGCTGAAGCCGGGCCCGTGCGGCATCTCCACCGAATCGATCGCGAAGCCGGCGTGGATTTTGACGAGGTCCAGCGTCTCGAGCCCGACGATGGTCGGGTAGCCGTATCGCCCGGCGAACACGTAGCTGAAACGTTGACGCAGGCTGCGCGCGGTCTCGGCCGAGGCGAAGCCGGGCAGCGGCGCGTTGCGGTTGAACCGCATCGGCCGCAGATCGTCGATCCCGTGGCAGTGATCGGCATGGTCGTGCGTCCAGAACACCGCGTCGACCTTGTCGATGCCGTTGTCGAGCAGCTGCTGGCGCAAGTCGGTCGAGGTATCGACCAGCAGCCGCGTGCCGGCGTCGCTTTCGACCAGGATCGAGACGCGCGTGCGGCGGTTCTTCGGCTCGTTCGGATCGCACTCGCCCCAGTCATTGCCGATGCGCGGCACGCCGGTCGAAGTGCCGGAGCCGAGCATCACCAGCTTCACGGAGCGGCTTTCCCGAACAACGCGTAGAAATTGCGCGTGGTGCTCGCGGCGAGCTCGTCGAGGCTCTCGCCGCGCAATCCGGCGACGAATTCGGCGGTGCTGCGGACGAAGGCGGGCTCGCAGGTCCTGCCCCGGTAGGGCACCGGGGCGAGGAACGGGCTGTCGGTTTCGACCAGCAGCCGGTTCGCCGGAATCTCCGGCGCGAATTCCTGCAGCTCGCGGGCGTTCTTGAAGGTCACGATTCCCGAAAGCGAGATCGTCAGGCCGAGTTCCAGCATGCGGCGCCCGAAATCGGCGGACGCGGTGAAACAGTGGATCAGCGCCGGAAACGGGCCCTGGTCCATCTCCTCGGCGAGGATGCCGGCCGTGTCGTCCTCGGCGTCGCGGGTATGAACGATCAGCGGCAGGCCCGTCTGGCGCGATACCGCGATGTGCGTGCGGAACAGCTCGCGCTGCACCGCGCGGTCGGACTTGTCGTAGTAGTAATCGAGCCCGCTTTCGCCGATGGCGATGACGCGGGGATGGTCCGCCGCGGCGAGCAACGCCCCCTCGCCCAGATCGGCGTGCTGCTCGGCCTCGTGCGGATGGATGCCGATGCTGGCCCACACGTCAGGCTCGCGCTCGGCGGTGCCGACGACCGCGTCCCATTCGCGCTGGCGGGTGGAGATGTTGAGGAACGCCCCCACCCCGGCCCCGCGCGCCCGCTCGAGCACGGCCTGCTGGTCCTCGACCAGGCCCTCGTAGTTGAGATGGCAGTGGCTATCGACCAGCATCAAGCCACGGCCTCGTCCGGCGCCTCGAGCCGCGGGAACAGCCCGACCGGCGCCGCGATGCGATGGTGGCCCTCGGCGAGGGGCGAGTACCAAGTGCTGCGAATGCCCTCGAAAGTGCGCAACCCTTCACCGACGCCCATCGCCTCGAGCAGCTTGCCGGCGGCGGAAGGAATCACCGGGCTGACCGCGACGGCGAGCTCGGCGATGCACACGTAGAGCGTCGCCAGCACTGTGCGCATGCGCTCGAAATCGGTCTTCCTCAGCGCCCACGGCGCTTGCGCGTCGATATAGGCGTTGCAGGCGAAGACCGCCGACATCCAGCTTTCGAGCGCTTGCGAGAAGGCCAGCTGCTCGTAGGCGGCCGGCACGTCCCGCCCGATCGCGCGGTCGACCAGCGCGAACAACGCCAGGTCGTCGTCGGTCTGCTTGAGGATCGGCGGGAGGATTCCCTCGCAATTCTTGTAGATCAGCGACAGCGTCCGTTGCGCCAGGTTGCCGAAGCTATTGGCGAGCTCGGCGTTGTTGCGGTTGACGATGGCCTCGTGCGACCAGCTGCCGTCCTGCCCGAACGTGAACTCGCGCAGCAGGAAATAGCGCAGCGTGTCGACCCCGTAGCGGTCGGCCAGCTCGGCCGGATCCGAGGTGTTGCCGAGCGTCTTCGATTCCTTGACCCCGCGGTTGAGCAGGAACCCGTGCGCGAAAACGGACTTCGGCAGCGGCAGCCCGGCGCTCATCAGGAACGCCGGCCAGTAAACCGCGTGGAAGCGGACGATGTCCTTGCCGATCAGGTGCAGATCGGCCGGCCAGAACTTGCGAAAGGCCTCGGTATCGTCGGGGTATCCGACCCCGGTCAAGTAATTGGTCAGCGCGTCGACCCACACGTACATCACGTGATCCTCGGCGCCCGGCACCCGCACGCCCCAGTCGAAGCTCGTCCGGCTCACCGACAGGTCGCGCAGCCCGCTCTCGACGAAGCGCATCACCTCGTTGCGGCGCGTGTCCGGCCGGACGAACCCGGGATTGTCGCGGTACACCGCGAGCAGCGGCGCCTGGTACTTCGACAGGCGGAAGAACCAGCTTTCCTCGACCGTCCACTCGACCGGCGTGCCCTGCGGGGAAAGCTTCTCGCCCCCTTCCCCGGCAACCAGCTCGCTCTCATCGTAATAGGCTTCGTCGCGCACCGAGTACCAGCCCTCGTAGCGGTCCAAGTAGAGGTCGCCGCTGGCTTCCATCGCCTGCCAGATCGCCTGGCTGGCGCGATGGTGTGCGTCCTCGGTGGTACGGATGAAGCGATCGTACGAGATGTTGAGTTTATCGTCCAACTCGCGGAAATGGGCGGTCATTTCTTCCGCAAGCACGCGCGGCTCGATGCCCAGCTCGCGCGCTTTCTGGGCCATCTTCAGCCCATGCTCGTCGGTACCGGTCTGGAAACGAACCTCACGGCCCCGGAGCCGCTGGAATCGGGCGAGCGCGTCGGCCGCGACGGCCTCGTAGGCATGGCCGATATGCGGCCTGCCGTTCGGATAATTGATCGCGGTGGTGAGGTAGAAGGGCTCAGCCATGGGCCGCTTCCCTAGGAGCGGCCAGTGAGGCGAGCAAGGTGCCGATTTCCAGGACCAGCAGGCCGGGGTCGAAGTTGTAGGTCGGCGCCTGGGCGGCGAGGCGGACGAGCTGCGCGTGGGTATCGCTCAACGCCGGCAGCCCGGCCGGCGGGGTCCCGCGCATCCGCGCGGCGACGACCGCGCGCGCGAGATCGACCGCGGCGAGCTGGCGGCGCCGGTCCGGCCGCGTGCCGAGCGCCTCGGCGAGCCGGCTGCGGCGGGCGAAGTCGGCATCGCCGTTGTCGGCGATCTCGCGCATCAGGCGGTGCATCTCGCCGAGGTCGAGCGCCACGAACTCGAGCGCCGCCCCCGGCGATCCCCCGGCCGCGGCGATCGCGGCCGCGCGCACCGCATCGCTGGCCTGCGGCGCTTCGCGGCCTAGGATCGCATCGAGCTCGTCATCGGGCAGGCGGGGAAACTGGAGAATGCGGCAGCGCGAGCGGATCGTCGGCAGCAGCCGGCCGAGGCGGTGCGTCACCAGCAGGAAGAACGTCCCCACCGGTGGCTCCTCGAGGCTCTTGAGCAGCGCGTTGGCCGAGGCCGGCTCGAGCGCGTCGGCCGGATCGATGACGATCGCCCGGCGGCTGCCGAGCGTCGGCCGCGTCGTCAGCCGCTGCTGCATCGCCCGGACCTGCTCGACGGCGATGTTGCGCTTGACCTGGTACGGCAGGCCTTCGTCGCGCTTCTTCTCGTCATCGGCTGTGGCCGGCAGCGGCTCGAGCACGATCACGTCCGGATGCGCGCCTTTCGGCTGCGGCACGCCCGGCTCGGCGACCAGCTCGCGTGCGGCCTCGAGCGCGAAGCTCGCCTTGCCGATGCCGCGTGGCCCGGTCAGGATCCAGCCGTGGTGCAGGCGCTGCCCGGCCAGCGCCGAGCGCCATTCACGCCACGGCGCGTCATGGCCCGCGAAGCTCATGCGCCCAGCAACGGCGCCAGCGCCGCCATGATCGCGGCCTGGGTCCGCTCGACCGGACCGCTCCCGTCGACGCGGGCGAAGCGCGCCGGTTCGCCGTCGGCCAGACGCGCGAAGGCGGCGGCAACTTGCGCGTGGTAGGCGGCGCCGCGCCCGCCGATCGCGTCGTCCTCGCCGCCGTCGCGATGCGCCAGCCGTGCTTCGGCGGCCTCCGGCGGCACTTCGATCAGCAGCGTCAGGTCGGGCAGCAGCCCGCCCGAACCGACACCGTGAAGCGCCAGGACGTCCGCGTCGGAGAGGCCCCCGCCTCCGCCCTGGTAGGCGCGAGAGGAATCGACGAAGCGGTCGCACACCACCCAGCGCCCCCCCTCGAGCGCCGGGCGGATGGCGCGGGCGACGTGGTCGGCCCGGGCGGCGGCGAACAGCAGCGCTTCGGCGGCCGGCTCCCACCCCTCGCCCGGAGGGTCGAGCAGCAAGCGGCGGATCGCCTCGGCGCCCGGGGTCCCGCCCGGCTCGCGCGTCAGCAGAACTTCGATCCCGCGCGCCGCGAGCGCGTCGGCCAGCAGCCTCGCCTGGGTCGACTTGCCGGCCCCTTCACCGCCCTCGAAGGCGATAAATCGGCCGCGGCTCACGCGAACAGCCCGACGAGGCCGTTGACCAGGCGCTGCAGCGGGTTGGCGCGCGGCACCGTCGCCGCGGCCACGAGGGGCACGTCGTGCGGCGCCTGCCCGGCGACCGAGACGCGCAGGAACGCGACCGGCTGCCCCTCGGCGATCGGCGCTTCCACCGGGCCGCGATAGCGCACCGACAGGGCGACTTCGGCCGTTCGCCCGTGCGGGACGCTCGCCAGCACCTCCTCCTTTGTCCGCAACGGCACGCTCCACGCCGCGCCGTCCTGCAAGCGGGCCTCGCCGACGAGCGTGTCGGCGGGCAGGACCACCCGGCTCTCGAACGCGTCGAAGCCCCATCGCAGCAGGTCGCGCGCGGTCTTGTCGCGGATCGCCGCCGAGGGCGCGGCGGCCACCACCATCACCAGGCGCCGCGAGCCGCGCTGCGCCGAGCCGAGGAAGTTGTAGCCGGATTGCCGGGTGAAGCCGGTCTTGATGCCATCCGCGCCGTCGACCACGCCGGTCACCGGATCGTGATTGGCCTGCGCGACGTCGTGATAGCGCATCCCGCGATGGCCGAAATAACGGCGGTAGAGCCCCGGGTAGCGCGTCGTCAGCGCCTCGGCGAGGATCGCCAGGTCGCGCGCGCTGGTGTAGGTCCGGCCTTCGTCGGGCCACCCGTTCGGGGTGCCGAAATGGGTGTCGCGCATGCCGAGCTCGGCGGCGTGCTCGTTCATCAGCGCCAGCCACGCCTCCTGCGAGCCCGTCGCGGCGATGGCGAGCGCGACCGCGCCATCGTTGGCCGACACGGTGGTGATCCCGAGCAGCAGCTCGCCGACGGTCACCCGGTCGCCGGCCTCGAGGAACATCGACGAGCCCTCGCCCGACCACAGCTCGGCGACCTCCGCCGAGATCGCCACCGGGGTGTTCGGCGACAGCTTGCCTTCCTCGATCAGCCGGAACGCGGTGTAGGCGGTCATCACCTTGGTGACGGACGCCGGCACGAAGCGTCGGTCGGCCTCGCGCGCGAACAGCGTCTGCCCGCTCGACAGATCGACCAGCAAGGCGACCGGGATCGCCGGATCGACCGGGGCGACGCGCGACGAGCGCAGTACCGGCGGCTCGGTGGGTGCGGCGAGCGGCACGGCCGGCAGCGCGGCGAGCGCGAGCCCGGTAATGGCGACCCGGCGAATTGTCCTGCTGTTCAAGTCCGCTCCCACGGCCGGAGCGGCGGCCCTTCGACAGGCTCAGGACCCGGCGCGATCAGCCGCTCGTGAAGATTCGCGCGTCCGTATAGCCCGCCGCCCGGACCTTGGCGAGCGAGGCCTCGGCTTCTCCCCGGGTGGCGAACGGCCCGGTGCGGACGCGGTACAGCCGGCCCGACTGGCTGACCTCGCCGCCAAGCACGTTGGCGGCGCGGCGGGCCCGGTCGGCGGTGGAGAAAGCGGCGGCCTGGACGACGTAGCCGTCCTCGGCCGATGGCGCGGTGCTCACGGGCGACGCCGGCGACGGCACGCGCGCAGCGGCTTGTTCGGGGAGCGGCGCGAATGTCCCCCGGGTTGGCAATGGCGGCAGCGGCGGCGGCGTGTTGCCGGAGGAGCGGGCGGCCGGCGGCGGCGTGACGGTGACGGCCGGCTGGCGAACCGGCGCAGCGGCGACTTGTGCCGGGTGCTCGGGAGCGGGAAGCCCCGCGGCCTCGGCGCTGCGCGGCGGCGCGGAGCCTTGCGCGGGCAAGCGCCGCTTGAGCACCTCGACCAGCGGCATCGGCGTGTCCATCCGCTCGGGCGCCGTCTGTCCGGCGCGCAGCAGCGCGCGATGCTCCTCGGGCGGATTGACGCGTCGCACGCGGACCGGCGCACCCGGCGCCGCCTGGAGCTGCGTCAGCGCGTCCGGCGACAGCGCGAGCAATTCGCTGCCGTCCATCGGGCCGCGCCGCTCGACGCGAACGAGGATCGTGCGCCCGGTCTCGAGCGAGGTCACCTCGACGTAGCTCGGCAGCGGCAGCGTGTGGTGCGCGGCCGAGACGCCGGCCCCTTCGGCAGCCGTGACGAAGCCGACCTCGTCGTAGTTGAGCACGTCCTCGGGCGTGTAGCTCGTCCCGGCGACGCTATAAGGCTCGCCGATGACGACCGGGTAATCGGCTTGCGGCCCGTTGACCGGCGCGGTCGCCAGCGGCATCCGCTGCCCGCCGCCCACCATGCCGCAGGCGCCGAGCGCCGACGCCAGCGTCAGCGCCGCGCCAATCCGTACGATACGGGCCGGAAGCCCATCACCGAGCAATCTCATCTGCCAGCAACCCCACACTCATCGCGTAGTAGTTCGAGCAGTTATATTCGAGGATAACCCTATAATTCTGCGTTAAGAGGTAGCTCGGCGCGGCCGGCCCGTCGGGTTCGAACAGCGCGGCCATCGTGCCGTCGGCGATCGCGCCTTGCGGAATGACGCCCAGCTCGCGCCATTCGCGGACCGTCTTCCACTGGCTGTGGCGCACATGCACGCGCGGACAGACCGGCGCCGTCACGCGGGTCTGGATCGCGGCGCGGTCGACGCTGTTGGGCGTGTAGGCGCGCACCGCCCACGGCTCGCCGCGGCGCCATCCGGCATCGCGGAAGTAGCTGGCGATCGAATGCAACGTGTCGACCTCGCTGTTCCAGATGTCGCGATCGCCGTCGCCGTCGCCGTCCACCGCGTGGCGCAAATAGACGCTGGGCAGGAACTGCGGGTTGCCGAACGCGCCGGCCCAGCTGCCGACCAGCGTCGAGCGCGGAACGCCGGTGTCGGCGATCTTGAGCAGGTCGATCAGCTCGCGCTCGAACAGCTCGCGGCGGCGCCCTTCCCACGCCAGCGTCGCCAGCGAGCGGGCGAGGTCGAAGTTGCCCTTGACCGCGCCGTAGCTGGTCTCGTGGCCCCAGATGGCGATGACGATTTCCTCGGGCACGCCGTAGCGGGCCTCGACGTCGGCGGCGAGCGGGCGCAGCCGCTGAAAGGCTCGGCGCCCGCCGTCGATCCGCGCGGAAGTGTTGTGATCGCGGAGATAAGGAGCGAGCGGCGGAAAGCCGCTGACGCTGCCGCCGGAGGAGACGTTGTCGCGGTCGAGCGCGATCACTCGCTGGTTCGGCGTCAGGCCGCCGAGCATGCTCGAGATCGTCGCCTGGCTCACCCCTTCGGCCCGCGCCTTGGCGGCGACCTGCTGGAGATAGGCCTCGAACGACGAATCCTGCGCGCACGCCGGCAGCGATGCCAGCGACAGCAGCGCCAGCGCGGAAAGGGCGGAGAGGAAACGGCGCACGCGCATCGTCCGCCTTCCTGACACGCAACGCTCGGCGAGGGAATCCCCCACCGCCCCGCGAGCGACCAACCGATGCTTCCCTGCGCCCGCTTAACGTTGCGGGCGGGTCACCACCGCGACGTGGTCGAGGTTCGGGTAGAAATCGGGCCGGTTCGCCAGCATGTCCTTGAACGGGCCGAAGCCGCAATTCTCGTCGGTGCCGCAATTGGTCACCGTGTGGACGTAGCGGAGCTTGCCGTCCTCGATGCGGAACACGTGCGCGTCGGGCCGCTTGTTGGGGCCCATCTTGAGGAACACCGCGACCGCGCCGACCACCGGATCGATGATGTAGCGCCGGTCGGCCATGTCGATGTTGTCGGGCACGCCGACGTTGCAGCTGTCGGTCGGCTGGCCCTTGCCGGTGTAGGCGCTGCCTTCGAGGCGGGCGCACGGCGTGCCCCACGGCACCTCGACGGTCTTGTCCTTGAAGACGTCGAGGTAGGCATCGGCCGCGGCCTTGAGCTCGGCGCGGGTGTTGCGCCGGGCTTCGGGGATCTCGCTCCAGTCCTCGCGCTGCGCGTAGTAGAGCGTCTTGCCGGCGTCGAACAGCCAGTCGTCGTGGTCGGACACGATCACGTCGAACCCGCCGATGGTGCCGACCGGCGAGCCGACCGCCCCGGTGCCGCGGATCATGGAGGCCAGCACGTACGGATGCTCGGGATTGGTGATGATGCTCTCGACATAGACCGCGCAGGCCGCCTCGTCGTAGAACGAGCGGTCCCAGTCGACCTTCTGCGGGCTGGCGATCACCCCGCCGAACGCCATCGAGGACAGCTCGAAATTCTCGTAGTAGTTCACCCACTCGCCCATCGGCCGCATGTGCATGATGGCCTGGCCGCTGGCCTGGGCGGCGCGGTACTGGTCGGCGATCTCCTTGAGCCGCTCGCGGCTGCAGCCGGCTTGCGCGGCGGCCGGGCTGGCGACGGCCACGGCGGCGAGCGCGCCGAGCGCGCCGATGACGAAACGTTTCATAGAAGGGCTCCCTCTCCACCCGCCTCGGCTGCGACCCGGGCGGTCCGTTGGGCGAAACCTACCCCAACGCCGCGGCAGTGTCACGGGGTGACAGGGGGCGAATTCGGGGTTAGCCGGGCGCGTCCGGACAGGTGGCCGAGTGGTTTAAGGCAGCGGTCTTGAAAACCGCCGTGGGTGCAAGCCCACCGTGGGTTCGAATCCCACCCTGTCCGCCAAACTGCCAGCCGCGAATGGAGCACAGGCTCGGAAAGGACCCAAGGGTTCATCGGAGCCGCCCGGCGCGGCCCGGGCCGCGCCGGTGCTGGCGTCACAGGGCGAAGTCGGTGGCGGTCAGCGGGTGGTCGGTGGTGACGAGGATGACGAGGTCGGCGGTGCCGCCGCCGTCGATGTCGCCTTCGACCTGCCACACCCCGCCGCCGGCGTCGAACGCGCGCAGCTCGCCGGCGGCGCCGCTGAACGCATTCGAGCCGATCCAGCCGAACGC
>DASPMY010000053.1:0-53732 GCA_035626815.1 Croceibacterium sp. | reverse complement strand
AGGCCACGTTGGCCGACGGCGACCCCGGCATGTGGGCCCAGCCGCGCGGCGACGAATGGTACGCCTGGGCGTTGCGCGCCAGCACCACCACCCGCATGTCGCCCGACGAGATTCACCAGATGGGCCTGACCCAGCTCGACGAGATCCACGGACGGATGGACCCGATCCTGCGCGACCTCGGCTACACGCAAGGCTCGGTCGGGGCGCGGATGACCGCGCTGAGCGAGGACGCCCGCTTCAAGTTCGCCGAGGGCGACCCCGGGCGGGCCGAGATCATGGCCTTCATCACCGAGCGTATCGCCTGGATCCGGGCGCAGATGCCGCGCGCCTTCAACACGCTCGTGCGCGCCAACCTCGAGGTCCGCCGCCTGCCGCCGGCCGAAGAGCCCGGCGCGCCGACGGCCTACGGCGGCTCGGGCTCGAAGGACGGTTCGATCCCGGGCAAGATGTGGATCAACCTGCGGACCACCGACCTGCATCGCCAGTGGACGCTGCCGACGCTGGTCCACCACGAGACGATTCCCGGTCACGTGTGGGAAGGCGAGTTCTCGAACGCGCTGCCGCTGATCCGCTCGATCCTCGGCTTCAACGCCTTTTCCGAAGGCTGGGCGCTTTACGCCGAGCAGCTCGCCGACGAGCTCGGGGCCTACGCGGACAATCCCGCCTGGCGACTCGGCTACCTGCAGGACCAGGCGTTCCGCGCCTGCCGGCTGGTGGTCGACACCGGGCTCCACGCCAAGCGCTGGACGCGCGAGCAGGGCATCGCCTTCTTCATGGAGCGCAACGGCAACGAGCGGAACGAGGTCGAAAGCGAGGTCGACCGCTACTGCGCGTGGCCCGGGCAGGCGTGCGGCTACAAGGTCGGCCACACCGAG
The DNA here is from genome assembly GCA_035626815.1 of Croceibacterium sp. Taxonomy (GTDB): domain Bacteria; phylum Pseudomonadota; class Alphaproteobacteria; order Sphingomonadales; family Sphingomonadaceae; genus Croceibacterium_A. The sequence continues at coordinate 52,857 of DASPMY010000053.1, read as the reverse complement.
ATCGTCCGTCAGCGGACGCGCGCGCAACAGGCGCTCGGCCCCGCTTACGACCTGCGGGCGTTCGACGACGCCGTCGTCAAGGGCGGCAATTCCCCGCTCGACGTGCTGGCCAGGAACGTCGACCGTTACATCGCCTCCGCGCGGGGGTAGCGGTTCCGGCAAAGGGACGCGGCAGCGACTTTTCCGCCTAACCCGTTGTCCTGCCATTGACTCGCGCATCAAATAGGCAACAAATGGTTACATCAGTGACTAGGTGGCGGGAGCTCCTGTCCCGCGGCCGATAGCCAAAAAGGGGTGGGGAATATGGGACTGCCGAAGGGAAAGTTTGCGAACATCGACCAGGGCGTGGCGTCAGGATACCAGCTCAGCGGCGCGGGTAGCGGATCGGGCTCGGTCCTGCCGTTCCTGCTCGAGGATTACACCGGCATCGACACCTGGTCGGGCAAGCCGATCTACGACCACGAGCAGGTCATCGGCCAGCTCGACAGCGGCGCCGAGGTGCCCGCCAGCAACGGCAAGATCACCTTCAGCTTCCTGACCACCCCGACCACGGTCGGCTGGTACAACAACCCGCATTACCAGAACCAGGGGGTCACCGAAGGCTTCGGCTACACCCCGCTGAGCGAGGCCGAGCGCGTCGTGGCGCGCGAGTCGATGGTGCTGTGGGACGACCTGATCGCGCCGACGATCGTCGAGAAGCGCGGCGTCGGCGCCGACATCGTGCTGGCCAACACCACCACCGGCCCGGCGCAAGCGCACGCCTATTACCCCGGCAACGGGCCCAAGCTGCAGAGCGACGTGTGGACCGCCGACCCGAGCGTCAACTGGACCAATCAGTGGCTCGACTACAGCGGCTACGGCCGCACGACGCTTATCCACGAGGTCGGCCACTCGCTCGGCCTCACCCATCCGGGCGACTACAACTTCGGCGACGACGGCCCCGATCCGGACACCGATCCGGATCCGATCACCTACGCGGGCGACGCGTTCTATGCGCAGGACACGCTGCAGTTCTCGATCATGTCGTACTTCAGCTCGCAGCTGACCGGGGCGCAGCCGGTCGACGTCAGCCTCGGCCTGATCAACAACGCGCAGACCCCGCTGCTGCACGACATCCTGGCGATCCAGGACAAGTACGGCGCCGATCCGACCACGCGGGCGGGCGACACGGTCTATTTCGCCAACTCGACCGCCGGCAACGCGGTGTACGACCTCGAGGAGAATCCGTTTCCGTATCTGTCGGTCTACGACGCGGGCGGCAACGACACGTTCGACTTCTCGACCGCCAACAAGGGCGTGTTCGTCGACTTGCGCGCGGGCAGCTTCACCTCGGCCACCGCGGGCGCGCTGAGCCTCGCCGAGGCCAATGCGGCGACCGCGGTGTTCAACGCGGCCACCGACGAGACGCAAGGCGACTTCGCGCTGTGGACCGCGGGCGGCTACGCCAGCTGGGTCAACACGATCAGCGGGTTCGGCGCCAACCGGGTGCTCAACGACACCGGCATCGCGGGCATCGGCGCGACCTCGCACCGCAACATCTCGATCGCCTACAACACGGTCATCGAGAACGCGATCGGCGGCTCGGAGCGCGACTACCTGGTCGGCAACGAGGTCGCCAACCGGCTGAGCGGCAACGGTGGCAACGACGTGCTCAACGGCCTCGGCGGCGACGACATCTTGTCGGGCGGCGCCGGCGCGGACGAGTTCCGTTTTTTCCAGAACAGCGGCAACGACGAGATCACCGACTTCGTCAGCGGGTCCGACAAGATCATCCTGAACGAGATCGATGCCAACACCGGCGTCGCCGGCAACCAGGCGTTCACGCATGTCGGCAACGCCGCGTTCAGCGGCGCCGGTGGCGAGCTGCGCGCCTACACCAGCGGCGGCGACAACTACGTCGCCGGCGACGTGAACGGCGACATGGTCGCCGACTTCACGATCAACACCGGATCGGCGCTCGCCGCGCCGGCCGACTTCGTCTTCTAGGCGAGGCTTTCGGGGAAATCGGGGGTCCGGGCCGCACGGCTCGGGCCCCTTTTTCGTGGCTAACCGTCCTCGCCGTTCAGCCGGCGCGTCAGCTCGGCGAGCTGCTGCGCGGCGGCGCGGGCGTTCTCGAGGTAGCGCAGCGTCTGCGCATCGGTCGTCCGCGCGGCGATCAGCTCGAGGTTGCCGCCGATCACCTGGATGCAGTTGGCGAGCTCGTGGGCGAGGCCGTGCGCGTTGCGCTCCATCGCCGCGCGGCGCGGGGCCGCGCGGGTCGTGCGGCTGAATTCGACCCCCATCCTAGGGGCCGAACGTGAGGCTGGGGCAAGGCGCGGCCAATCTCGGCATGCGCGGATTCAACTCGCCGCTTGGGAAAAGCGTTCCGCGCACGTAGTTTCCCCTAGCCGCGCGAGCCCGCCACGGCGACCTGAAGGAACTGGGGCTTGCTCTTCGGCCCGTCACCGGCCAGCGCCAGGGGGTAGTTGCCGGGCGGCAGCGCCGCCAGCGGCATCCCGGCGGCGGCCAGCGCGTAAGGGCTGACGCGGTGGCGCGTGCACAGCCCGCCCGCGCCGTCGCTGACCAGCGGCGTTTCGAACTCGATCGCGATCAGCGCGTCCTGGACCCGATTGACCGTGCCCACGGCGAGCTGCCCGGCGCCGAGATCGAGCACCAGCCCGGTGCCGACCGGCACGCCGATCAGGCCCTCGACCTTGGCCCCGGTCTTCGACAAGTCGCGCATCACCGCCTCGTAGCGGTGGTCGTCGTGGATCACGCCGATGCGGCGGAACACCGAGCGCCGCTCGGGCCGGTGCTTGTCGGGGCCGCTCGGCTCGATCTTCATCTCGCCGCTGCTCATCCGCTCGTTGATCACGTCGACCGGCAGGGCCTTCGAGTAGATCCACCCCTGGATGAATTTCGCGCCGCGCTCGCAGACCAGGTTGAACTGGTCGAACGCCTCGACCCCCTCGACGGTGGTCTCCATCCCGAGCGCTTCGCTCAGGCCGATGATCGCGGTGATGATCTTGGCGCTGTTCTTGTCCGCCTGGGTGCACGAATCGACGAAGCTCTTGTCGACCTTGAGCTTGTCGAACGGCGCCGAGCGCAAGTAGCTCAGCGACGAGTAGCCGGTGCCGAAGTCGTCGAGGGCCAGGCGCACGCCGAGCTCCTTGAGCGACTGGAAGGTCCGGTCGGTGGCCTCGCTGTCGCCCATGAACACGCTCTCGGTGAGCTCGAGCTCGAGCCGGTCGGGCGCGAGGCCCGCTTGCGCGAGCGCGTTGGTGACCACCGACAGGAAGCTCTGGTTGTTGAACTGCACCGCCGAGACGTTGACCGCCACGCGCACCGTCTCGGGCCACTGGACCGCGTCCTCGCACGCGCGGCGCAGCGCCCATTCGCCGAGCTGGTTGATCAGGTTCGATTCCTCGGCCGCCGGGATGAAGATGCCCGGCGAGACGTAGCCGCGCTCGGGATGCTCCCAGCGCATCAGCCCCTCGAAGCCGACGACGACGTGGTCCGCCGTCCGCACCACCGGCTGGTAGTGCAGCTCGAGCTGCTCGCTCGCCAGCGCCTCGCGCAAGTCGTCGAGCAGCAGCCGGCGCTCCTCCTCCTCGTCCTTGAGGTCCGAGGAATAGAAGCGGAACTGCCCGCGCCCGCCGTTCTTGGCGGCATAGAGCGCGAGGTCCGAGGCGCGGGTGATCTCCTCCTTGTCGAGCCCGTCGTAGGGCGCGATGGCGATGCCGACGCTGGTGCCGATGATCGCCCGCTTGCCGTCGATCGGGTACGGCTGCGAGACGATCTGGATGACCTTCTCGGCCAGCTCGCCGAGCTTGCCGCGGTCGTCGAGGTCGGGAAGGATGACCTGGAACTCGTCGCCGCCGAGCCGCCCGATCTCGCCGCGGTCGCCGACGATGTTGCGCAGCCGCTCGGCGACCTGGCGGAGCAGGTCGTCGCCGGCCTGGTGGCCCATCGTGTCGTTGACGTACTTGAACCGGTCGAGGTCGAGCATCATCAGCGCGCAGCTGCGCTTGGCGGTCTTGTAGGCGGCGAGGATGCCGTCGAGCCGGCGGTTCATCCGGTGGCGGTTGGCGAGCCCGGTGAGCGCGTCGTACTCGGCCATGCGCGAATCGACCAGCTTGCGCTCGTATTCGACGGTGACGTCCTTGGCGCTGCCGCGATAGCCGAGGAACTTGCCGGTCTTGTCGAACTTGGGATGGCCGGAGATCGACCACCAGTTCTGCCGCCCTTCCTTCGGGCCGATCGCCAGGCGGACGGTCAGGTCGTGGATCCGGCTGCGCGCGTTGAGCTGGAAGTTGAGCGGGCGGGCGCTCTTCTCGTCGGGATCGTCCGGGTCGATCTCGAACAGCGCGGTCAGCGGCTGGGCGAGCAGCTCGCCGGCGGAACGGCCGAGCTTCTCGAACGCGTGGTCCGACAGGTAGATCAGCCGGCCCTCGCCGTCGCTGGCCCAGATCCAGCCGATCCCGGCCTGCTCGAAATCGTCGAGCACCTGCAGCCGGCGCGCGGAATCCCCGGGGCCGATCACGGCGACGTCGCCATAGTCCGGGCCGTCGGCCGCGCCCGAGCCGGCACCCGTCAGGCCTTTCAGGATATTGCGCATTTCCATCGCCGTTCACGCCCTCGAGCGCGCATTCGCTCGCCTTGGGAGGGTGTGAGCGTTGATGGTTTAATTAACCCTAACGCCGGCTGGATTTCGGGGTCAGGGAAAGCCCGCGATCGAGTTGGGCATCGGTTCCCTCGCGGCCGTCATCCCCGCAAAAGCGGGGACCAGTCGGCTCTCGGCCCAACGGACGCTGCTAAGTTTCCGCCTTCGCGGGAACGACGCGAGGAGGAGGAGCGCATCCCTGGCGTTGCAAGAATGCGCTTTCCTACACACCCTGTTCGCTATATGTTCGCATCGGCTCTTTGCAATTGCTGGATTCGGGAAGAATGCTTCGCGGCCCGCTGGAACGGGGGCGTGCTTATCTGTTTCATCAACCAGGTCGCCGCACGGCGCTGAGGTGTCGCCGTCGCTTTTGCCAACTTGTGGGCCGTAAGATGCTCTAAAGAAAGCTTTTTGAAGACGGCAGCAGGGCGACAGGGTGTCGCCTTTGTCGCCTTTGTCGCCTACTACGCCGCCTGCGGCGCCGCCCTGCGGACACCCTCGTCGACGTGCGCCTCGAACTGGGCGAAGTTGTCGACGAACAGCTGGACCAGCTTGCGCGCGGTGCGGTCATAGTCGGCCGTGTCGGCCCAGGTCGCGCGCGGATCGAGGATCGCCGCATCGACGCCCGGCACCGCCACCGGCACGTCGAAGCCGAAGTTGGGGTCCTTGCGGAACACGGCGCTCCCCAGCGATCCGTCGAGCGCGGCGTTGAGGAGGGCGCGTGTCGCCTTGATCGGCATGCGGCTGCCGGTGCCGTACTTGCCGCCGGTCCAGCCGGTGTTGAGGAGCCAGCACTGCACCCCGCCCTTCGCGATGCGCTCCTTGAGGAGGTTGCCGTAAACGCTCGGGTGGCGCGGCATGAACGGGGCGCCGAAGCAGGTGCTGAAGGTCGCCTCGGGCTCGGTCACGCCGATCTCGGTGCCGGCGACCTTGGCGGTGTAGCCCGAGAGGAAATGGTACATCGCCTGGTCGGGCGTCAGCCGCGCGACCGGCGGCAGCACGCCGAACGCGTCGGCGGTGAGGAACACGACGTTGGCCGGGACCGGGCCGAGGTTGTGCTCGGAAGTGTTGGGGATGAACTCGATCGGATAGGCGCCGCGGCTGTTCTCGGCGAGCGAGTTGTCGTCGAAGTCGAGCTCGCGGGTCGCGGGGTCCATGACGACGTTCTCGAGCACGGTGCCGAACATCCGGGTCGTCGCGTAGATTTCGGGCTCGGCCTCGGGCGAGAGGCGGATCATCTTGGCGTAGCAGCCGCCTTCGAAGTTGAACACCGCGGTGTCCGACCAGCCGTGCTCGTCGTCGCCGATCAGCGTGCGGCTGGCGTCGGCCGACAGCGTGGTCTTGCCGGTGCCGGACAGGCCGAAGAACACCGCGGTCTTGCCGTCGGGCCCGATGTTGGCGCTGCAGTGCATCGGCATCACGCCTTCGGCCGGCAGGCGGTAGTTGAGGATGCCGAACACGCTCTTCTTCATCTCGCCGGCGTATTTCGTGCCGCCGATGAGGATCAGCTTCTCGGAAAAGCTCACCGCGATGACCGTCTCGCTGCGGGTGCCGTGGCGTGCGGGGTCGGCGCGGAAGCTCGGCAGGTCGATGATCGTATATTCGGGCGCGAACCCGGTCAGCTCGGCGTCGGTCGGCCGCACCAGCAGCGTGCGGATGAACAGGTTGTGCCAGGCAAGCTCGTTGATCACCCGCACGTTGACGCGGTGCTCGGCTTGCGAGCCGCCGAACAGGTCGGCGACGTAGAGCTTGTCCTTGTCCGCCAGTGCCGCGAGGAAGTCGGCCTTGAGCGCGGCGAAGTGCGCCGGCGTCATCGGCACGTTGACCTTGCCCCACCATACGGTGTTCTCGGTCTCGGCATCGCGGACGATGAACTTGTCCCTGGCCGAGCGGCCGGTGTGCTTGCCGGTCTCGACCACTAGCGGGCCGTGCTTCGCCAGCCGGCCTTCGCCATTGCGGACCGCTTCCTCGACCAGTGCCGAGGTGCCGAGGTTGGCCAGCACGGCCGCGCCGGTCTGGATGCCCTGGCTGGAAAGCGGCACGGAAAGCGAAGCGGTCACGCGATGAGTCCCTCTCGATTTCTTGAAAAGCAGCCGCTTAGCCGGGGGGCGGCGGGCCTTTGCCGTGCGCATAGTCGCCCGCCCGTCCGCCGTCAAATCGGCGCCCGGGCGGCGCGCCGGCCCGCGCGGCTCCAATTGTCTCGCCCGGGGGAACGCGTTACGGCTGGCGCGATGGACAACGGCGTGGACGGGCGGAACTGATGGCGGGCGGCGAACCGGCCGCGCTCGCGCTCGGCGAGCGCCAGCGCAGCATCGCGCTGGTCGACGACGACCGCAACATCCTCACCACGCTGTCGATCGCGTTGCAGGCCGAAGGCTACGCCACGCGGGTCTATTCCGACGGCGAGGCGGCGCTGCGGGCGCTGACCGAGAACCCGCCCGACCTCGCCGTGTTCGACATCAAGATGCCGCGGATGGACGGGATGGAACTGCTCCGTCGCCTGCGGGCCGAATCCGACCTGCCGGTGATCTTCCTCACCAGCAAGGACGAGGAGCAAGACGAGGAAGCCGGCCTGGCGATGGGCGCCGACGACTACATTGCCAAGCCGTTCAGCCAGCCGCTGCTGCTGGCGCGCATCCGGGCGATCCTGCGCCGCGCGGCGCCGGAGCGCGAGCCGGGGCCGGATGCCGAGCCGGCGGCGGCGCCCGACGGCCCGGTGATCGAGCGCGGGCGGCTGCGGATGGATCCCTCGCGTCACCGGGTGACGTGGGCCGGCAAGCCGGTCTCGCTCACCGTCACCGAGTTCCTGATCCTCGAGGCGCTCGCCCAGCGCCCGGGCGTGATCAAGAGCCGCAACCAGCTGATGGATGCGGCCTACCCGGACGACGTGTTCGTCGACGACCGCACCGTCGACAGCCACATCAAGCGCCTGCGCCGCAAGTTCCGCGCCGCCGACGACGGCTTCGGCGCCATCGAGACGCTCTACGGCGCCGGCTACAGCTTCTCCGATGGCTGAGGAGGAAGCGCGCGGCGGGCGGTTCGAGCGCCTCGCTCCCCGCAACACCTCGCTCACCGCGCGCATCCTCGCGGTCAACCTGATCCCGCTGCTGATTCTCGCCGGAAGCCTGTTCTTCCTCGATACCTACCGCCGCCAGCTGCTCGCCGAACGCTTCGCGCTGGCGCGCATCGAGGCGCAGATCACCGCCGAGGCGCTCGCCGGCGCGACCCGCGAGCGGCAGGAGGCCCTGCTGATCCAGATCGGCAAGGAGCAGCGCATGCGGCTGCGCATGTACGACGCCGAGGGCCATCTGTGGGCCGACAGCTTCGCGCTGGCCGAGCCGTCGTTCGAGTTCGGCGACCCGGCCGAGGCGACCTGGGGCGAGGACGTCGCCCGGACGATGGACGAGGCGGTCGACTTTCTGGTCGGCGCGGAGGCCCCGCCGGACTACGTCGAGCCGGCCGCCGAGGACGCCGAGGCCTGGCCCGAGCTGGTCCTCGCGCGCCAGCTCGGCCGCACCCAGGTCGAGCTGCGCCGCGCGCCCGACCGCACCCCGGTGATCACCGCCGCCGCGCCGGTCGGGCTCAACGGGGCCACGCTGCTGACCACCCGCAACGCCAGCGACATCACCCAGGCGGTGCGCGACGCGCGCACTTCGCTGCTGCTGATCATCGCGCTGGCGCTGGCCGTCTCGATCGTGCTCTCGCTGTACCTCGCGCGGACGATCATCGACCCGCTGCGCCGCCTCGGCAAAGCCGCCGTGCGCGTGCGGCTGGGGCGCGAACGCGAAGTCGAGGTGCCGCGCATGCAGCAGCGCGGCGACGAGATCGGCGTGCTCGCCCGCGCCGTCTCGGACATGACCGCGGCGCTGCGCCAGCGGATCGATGCGGTCGAGGCCTTCGGCGCCGACGTCGCGCACGAGATCAAGAACCCGTTCGCCAGCTTGCGCAGCGCGGTCGATTCGCTGGTCAAGGTGGAGGACCCGGCGTTGCGCGCGCAGTTGATCGACATCGCCGCCCACGACGTGCGGCGGATCGACCGGCTGGTGACCGAGATCGCCGAGGCCAGCCGCATCGACGCCGAGCTGAGCCGGGCGACGTTCGAGGCGATCGATCTCGCCCGATTGATCGAGAACGTCGCCCGGGCGCGCGAAGATCGCGGGCTCAACGCCGGCCGCACGGTCGCGATCGAGCGCGACCGGAGCGCCGTGCGGGTGAGCGGCGTGCCGATCCGGCTCGAGCGGGTGATCGACAACCTGCTCGACAACGCGGTGTCGTTCTCGCCGCCCGGCGGAACGATCACCGTTTCCGTGCGGCGCGACGGCGACCGGGTGCAGGCGCGCATTTGCGACGAGGGCCCCGGCATTCCCGAGAGCGAGCGCGAGAAGGTGTTCGCCCGGTTCCACTCGGTGCGGCCCGAGGAAGAGGGCTTCGGCGACCACAGCGGGCTCGGCCTGGCGATCGCGCGCACGATCGCCGAAGGGCACGACGGCACGCTGACGGTGGCCGACCGGCCCGACGGCGGCCCCGGCGCGTGCCTCGTGCTCGAGCTGCCCGCCGCGTGAGCGCCGTGCCGCACCAGGCCAGCTGCGTCGCCATCGGCGGGCGCGGCGTGCTGATCGAAGGACCGCCCGGGAGCGGCAAGTCGAGCCTCGCGCTGGCGCTGATCGACCGCGGGGCGAGGCTGGTCGGCGACGACGGCGTGCTGCTCGAGCCGCGGGGCGAGCGCCTGTGGGCGCTCCCGCCGCCGAACATCGCCGGGCTGCTCGAGATCCGCAACGTCGGGCTGGCGACCCTGCCCGTGGAGCCGGCTCCGGTCGCGGTGGTGCTGCGTCTCGATCCGGCGGCTCCCCGGCAGCTGGAGAGCGCCGAAGGGGTCGTGCGGGCCGGCCTGAGCGTGCCGCTGGTGCGGCTGTGGCCCGATGCGCCCGGTCTCGCCGTGCGGGCCGAGTGGGCGCTGGCCCTGCACGGCACGGGCTGACGGCCCCTCTTCACATTTGTCGCGCCCAGCGGCACACCGCCGCGAATGACCAGCGAGTCATCCGACAGCCGTCAGCGGATCGTGCTGGTCACCGGCATGCTCGGGGCCGGCAAGACGACCGCGCTGCGCGAGCTCGAGGATCTCGGCTGGGAGGCGATCGACAACTTCCCGATCCGCCTGCTCCACCGGCTGGTCGGCGGCGAGCCGGCCGAGCACTCGCTCGCCATCGGGTTCGACTGCCGCACCCGCGGCTTCGTCCCGACCGAGATCATCGAGCGCGTCAAATGGCTCCAGGAACGCGACGACGTGCAGGTCACGACGCTGTTCCTCGACTGCGCCGGCCACGAGCTCGAGCGGCGCTTCAACGAGACGCGGCGGCGCCATTTCCTCGCCCAGGACCTGCCGGTCGCTTCGGGCATCGCCGCCGAGCGCGAGCTGCTCGGCCCGCTGCGGGGCTGGGCCGACATGCTGATCGACACCACCGGCTTCTCGAGCAACGACCTGCAGTCGCGCATCCGTGAACTGTTCGCGGCCGAGGCGCCGCGCGAGATGACCGTGACGGTGACCAGCTTCGGCTTCGCCCGGGGGATGCCGCCGGTCGCCGACCTGGTGTTCGACATGCGCTTCCTCGACAACCCGCACTGGGACCCCGAGCTGCGCGAGCTGACCGGCATCGAGGCGGCGGTCGGCGCGCATATCGAGCGTGACCCCGGCTTCGCCTCGGCCTTCGCGCGCATCCGCGACCTGCTGCTCGAGCTGCTGCCGCGCTACGCCGCGCAAGGGAAGACGTACGTCAACATCGCGTTCGGCTGCACCGGCGGGCGGCACCGCTCGGTGTTCGTCGCCGAAAGGATCGCCGAGGCCTTGCGCGAGGGCGGGTTTTCGCCCACTGTCCTGCACCGCAATCTGGGGTCGCGCGCTGCCGAAATGATCGAGGGGCCGCATCAGCCGTGACCTGTTCGCCATTCGACCGGACGCCACTCGCGTTCCTATTGCCGGCCCGCGATTCGTGAGTTTCCGCACAGCATGATCGGCATGATCCTGGTTACCCACGGCCGCCTGGCCGAGGAATTCGTCCACGCCATGGAGCACGTCGTCGGGGTCCAGGCCGACGTCGCCACCGTGTGCATCGACCCCCACGACGACATGGAGGCGAAGCGCAAGGAGATCGCCCAGGCGATCAAGAAGGTCGATTCGGGCAAAGGCGCGGTGCTCCTCACCGACCTGTTCGGCGGAACCCCTTCGAACCTGGCGATCTCGCTGCTCAAGCGCGGCAAGACCGAGGTGATCGCCGGGATCAACCTGCCGATGCTGATCCGTCTGGCCGGCGCGCGCAAGGATCTCGAGCTGACAGCGGCGGTCGCCGCGGCGCGCGATGCCGGGCGCAACTACATCACCATCGCCTCCGAGTTCCTCGGGCAGGAGGCATGACGGCCGCGCGCGGCGGCCCCGCTGCGGGCGAGGCCCGGCGCGAAGTGACCATCGTCAACAAGCGCGGCCTCCACGCCCGGGCGAGCGCCAAGTTCGTGGCCGCGGTGGCGGCGATGACCGCGTGCCAGGTGCGCGTGGCGAAGGACGGCCACAGTGCCGCGGGCGGCTCGATCCTCGGGCTGATGATGCTCGGCGCGGCGCGCGGCGACACGGTCGAGCTGACCGTCAGCGGCGACGCTGCCGAGCAGCGCCTGGCCGAGCTCGTCGCGCTGGTCGAAGGCGGCTTCGGCGAGGACTAGCGCGGGCCCACTCCGCGCGGGTCGAGCGATGTCGAGACACATGCGGACAACGGTGCTCGACTTCGCGCGAGCCGAACGGCAGGTAGCTTGGTCATGCGACGCGCGATCACCGGCTTTTCCAACCCGACGGTCAAGTACTTGCGCTCGCTGCGCGACAAGAAGCACCGCAAGCGCGAAGGCAGGTTCCTCGCCGAAGGCCTGCGGCTGCTGACCGACGCGCGCGAGAGCGGGCGGCTGCCGGAGATGCTGGTCATGGCCGCGGAGCGCGAGCCGCACCCGCTGCTGGCCGCGCTCGAGGCCGCTGTCGAACAGGCCGGCGGCGAGATCGTCGAGACGAGCGCGGAGATCCTCGCCAAGATCACCGGCAAGGACAATCCGCAGGCGGTGGCCGGCGTGTTCGCCGAGCTCGACACCTCGCTGGCCGCGCTCGACCGCGGCGCGGCGCCGATCTGGCTGGTCGCGCAGGCGCTGCGCGATCCGGGCAACCTCGGCACGATGCTGCGCACCGGCGACGCGGTCGGCGCCGGCGGGCTGATCCTGCTCGACGAGAGCGCCGACCCGTTCTCGGTCGAGGCGGTGCGCGCGAGCATGGGGGCGATCTTCACGCAAGCCGTGGCCATGGCGCGATGGGACGCGTTCCTGCCGTGGCTGCGCTCGGGGCCCGAACGGTCAAGGGGCCAGCTGGTCGCGGCCAGCCTGCGCGACGCGCGGCCGTATCGCGAGGCGCCGTACCGGGCGCCGTGCTTCATCCTCGTCGGCAACGAATCCCGCGGCCTGCCGGCAGAGTACGAGGCCGCCTGCGACTTGCGCGTGACCTTGCCGATGAAGGGCCGCGCAGACAGCCTCAACGCGGCGATGGCCTCGGCGGTGCTGGCCTATGAAGTGCTGGCGACGCTTGAGGCCTGAACCGGGCGACAAAAGCGACACGCTGTCGCCCTCAAGAACAGCCGCTAATGCACTGTTCGAATAGGCAAACCGCCCAAGAACAGCGGGCGACACTTTCCGGCAAGAGCGCGCGGGCGACTCGGAAGCGACAGACGATTTGAATGAGCCGGCCCGACTGTGGCGAAGCGGCGGGATGTAGGACAGCGAAAAGTTCCTCCCCAGAACGGCGAGGAATTTCGGGGCCCTAATCTCCCGCAATGAAGCTGGTCACGCTCCATTTGCCGTTGCGGCTCGAAGCGATCAGACGGTAGTCGAGCAGGCTGCGCAGCTTGGCGGTGGCGATGAAGCCGACCGTCTTGTCGCCCAGCTCGACCCGCTGGAACTCGCTCTCCGGATCGAGCGCGGCAATCTCGACCACGTCCCAGGAGACTGTCGCGAGCGGCCGGCTGGCGGCGTCCGGCTCGGCCAGCACCGGCACGTCCTCCCCGGTCACCAGCATGCCGGAGAAGGGATCGGTGCCGAGGTCCTGGTCGAAGAACCACGGGATGGTGATCCCGCCCTGGTCGTTGGCCGAGCAGCCGAGCCGCATCAGCTCGTCCAGCTCGGGCCACAAGTCCCACGACTTGTCGTCGAGCCGCTTGCGCAGCTCGGCGGCGCCCGCCCCGCCGCCGAAGTCGAGCTTGACGTCGCTCGCCGCCAGCGCGGCCAGCGCGTCGGCGTCGCGCGCCTCGATGGCGGCGGCGAGCTGGCGCCGGAAGGCGTCGGCGCCCTCGACCTCGGCGCAGGTGTCCTGCGGCGCGTAGCGGCCCTTGGCGAGCGGCGCCGGCTCGGCCGCGGCCGGCGCGACGATGGCCTCGGCCTCCGCCGCCAGCTGGTCGGACGGCGGGTCTTCCTGGCTGCAGGCGGCGCAGGCGAGGAGCAGGGTGATGGCGAAACGCCGGTTCATCCGGCGCTTCGTGCATCCTCATCGTTGGCCGAGTCAACCAAGCGCGGCTTCGGCGGTTCGTCCCCGTCGGTGTAGCGCGGCGCGCTTTCGACCATCGGCACCTCGTCGATCTCGGCCTTGCCGATCTCGATGTGCTTCTCGCTGAGCCGCCGCCCCGAGGACAGCACGTTGCGCTCGAAGCTGCCGACGAAGTCGTTGTACTTGCGCACCGCGCGGTCGAGCCCGGCGCCGACGCCCTTCAGGTGGTCCGCCGCCACCCGCAACCGGTCGTACAGCTCGGCGCCCATCCGCCCGATCTCGCGCGCTTCCTTGGCGAGGCCGTCCTGGCGCCAGACCTGGGCGATCGTGCGGCAGATGGCGACGAGGTTGGTCGGGCTGGCCAGCAGCACCCGGCGCTCGAAGGCATAGTCCCACAGCCCCGGCTCCTGCTCGAGCGCGGCGGCGATGAAGTGCTCGCCGGGCACGAACATCAGCACGTAGTCGGGCGCGTCCTCGAACTGGCTCTGGTAGCTCTTGGCGCCGAGCGTCTGGATGTGGCCGCGCATCGACGCCGCGTGGCGCTTGAGGCACTCCTCGCGGCTCTCGTCCTCGCCGCACTCGAACGCCTCCTGGTACGCATTGAGCGAGACCTTGGCGTCGATCACCAGCAGCTTGTTGCCGGGGATGCGAACGATCGCGTCGGGCCGCAGCCGGCCCTCGTCGGTGTCGACCGAATGCTCGGTGACGAAGTCGGTGTGCTCGGCGAGGCCGCACTGCTCGAGCACGTTCTTGAGCTGCTGCTCGCCCCAGCGCCCGCGCGCCTTGGGCGCGTTGCGCAAGCTGTTGCCGAGCTGCAGCGCGGCGGTGCGCACCGCGTCCTGCCCCTCGCGCATCGACTGGATGAGACCGGTCAGCTGGCCGAACGCGTCCTGCCGCTTGGCTTCGAGCGCCTCGACCTGGTCCTCGTAGCGCTTGAGCCGCTGGTTGACCGGCTCGAGCAGCGCGGCGACGGCTTCCTTGTTCGCCTTCTCGGTCGTGCCGAAGCGCTCCTCGGCGCGCTTGAGGAACGCCTCCTGCGCCTTCGACAGGATGTCGCCGCCGGCCGCCTTGAATTGCGCCAGCATGTCCTCGCGCGCCTGGCGCATCAGCTCGAGCTGCCGGTCGAAGCTCTCGGCGTTGGCCTTGAGCGTCGCGTTCTCGATCTGCGCGTCCGCCAGCTCCTTGATCGCGCGCTTGAACTCCTCGTCGCGCTGCGCGCCGCGACGCGAGCCGAGCAGCCAGCCGGCGGCGAGGCCGGCCAGCAGGGCGAGGATGACAAGGATGACGCTATAAAGGGTATCCACCCAACCTCCTGGGAGAACGAAAAGCGAACCTATGCGGCGCAATCCGACATTGCAAGCGCCGCCCGCGACATTCCCCCGACGGGGACGTCAAGGGCCGCGAGATTCGGCCTTGAGCATCACGCCCCGAACGGTGTAGGGCCGCTCCATAATTTCGTCTCCGCGAAAAGTTCGCGCTTGCGAAAACCCTGACCGGAAGAGGACCCTCAATGGCCACCGACATCGAGATCGCCCGCCAAGCCCAGATGAAGCCGATCGGCGAGATCGCCGCCCGGCTCGGCATTCCGGACGATGCGCTCGAGCCTTACGGCCGCACGAAGGCCAAGATCGCGATGGACTGGATCAACGGCCAGGCCGACCGGCCCGACGGCAAGCTGATCCTCGTCACCGCGATCAACCCGACCCCGGCCGGGGAAGGCAAGACGACCACCTCGGTCGGCCTGACCGACGGCCTCAACCGCATCGGCAAGACGGCCGCGGTGTGCCTGCGCGAGCCCTCGCTCGGGCCGTCGTTCGGGATGAAGGGCGGCGCCGCCGGCGGCGGGTTCGCCCAGGTCGTGCCGATGGAGGACATCAACCTCCACTTCACCGGCGACTTCCACGCCATCACCAGCGCGCACAACCTGCTCTCGGCGATGATCGACAACCACGTCTACTGGGGCAACGCGCAAAACCTCGACACCCGCCGGATCACCTGGCGCCGCGTGCTCGACATGAACGACCGCGCGCTGCGCCAGGTCGTCACCTCGCTCGGCGGGGTGTCAAACGGCTACCCGCGCGAGACCGGGTTCGACATCACCGTCGCGTCCGAGATCATGGCCATCCTGTGCCTCGCGACCTCGCTCGACGACCTCGAGGAATCGATCGGCAACATCATCATCGGCTACCGCCGCGACAAGACCGCGGTGCGCGCGCGCGACATCAACGCCCACGGCGCCATGACCGTGCTGCTCAAGTCGGCGATCCAGCCGAACCTGGTGCAGACGCTGGAGAACAACCCGGCGTTCATCCACGGCGGCCCGTTCGCCAACATCGCCCACGGCTGCAACTCGGTGACCGCGACCCAGACCGCGCTCAAGCTCGCCGACTACGTCGTCACCGAAGCCGGCTTCGGCGCCGACCTCGGGGCGGAGAAGTTCTTCGACATCAAGTGCCGCAAGGCCGGCCTCAAGCCCGCCGCCTGTGTCATCGTCGCCACCGTGCGCGCGCTCAAGATGAACGGCGGCGTCGCCAAGGGCGACCTCGGCGCGGAGAACGTCGAGGCGGTCAGGAAGGGCGTCGTCAACCTGCTGCGGCACATCGAGAACGTGCGCCAGTTTGGCGTGCCGGCGGTGGTGGCGATCAACCACTTCGTCACCGACTCCGAGGCCGAGATCCAGGTGATCAAGGACGCCGCCGCCGGCGCCGGCTCCGAGGCGATCGTCTGCACCCACTGGGCCAACGGCGGCGCCGGCACCGAGGAGCTCGCCCACAAGGTCGTTTCGATCGTCGAGAGCGGCTCGTCGCAGTTCGCCCCGCTCTATCCGGCCGACATGCCGCTGTTCGACAAGATCAACACCATCGCCACGCGCATCTACCGCGCCGACGAGGCGATCGCCGACAGCTCGGTGAGGAACCAGCTGCACCAGTGGGAGAAGGACGGCTTCGGCAACCTGCCGATCTGCATGGCCAAGACGCAGTACAGCTTCACCACCGACCCGACCCAGCTCGGCGCGCCGAGCCACCACACGGTGCCGGTGCGCGAGGTGCGGCTGGCGGCCGGCGCGGGGTTCATCGTCGCCATCTGCGGCGAGATCATGACCATGCCCGGCCTGCCCAAGGTGCCGAGCGCCGAGAACATCCGGCTGGTCGACGGACAGATCGAAGGGCTGTTCTGAGGGCTGCGGGGGCCATAGGCCGCTCACGCCCATTCCCGTCATGCTGAACTCGTTTCAGCATCCATCGTGCCGCACGCCCGGACGTGCTGGCCAACGCCACCGTGCGGTTGGGCTGGTGCCTGAACCGAGCGCTCGGCGAAGGCGGTGAAATGGACCCTGAAACAAGTTCAGGGTGACGAATGGAGGGTTGTGAGGGCGGCGGCCTAAGCCGCCTTCCTCAGCTTCTCGAGCTTCTTGAGCGCCATGGTCCGCTTGAGGCGGCTCAGGTGGTCGATGAACAGCACGCCCTCGAGGTGGTCCATCTCGTGCTGGATGCAGGTGGCCATCAGCCCTTCCATCTCCTCCTCGTGGACGTGGCCGTCGAGGTCCTGCCAGCGCACGCGGCACGCCTTGGGGCGGTCGACGTCGGCGTAGATCTCGGGGACCGAGAGGCAGCCTTCCTGGTAAGTGTTCAATTCGTCCGCCGGGTCGAGGATCTGCGGGTTCACGAACACCCGCGGCTCGCGCTTCGTCGGCTGGTGGGTGTGCGCATGGCCGCCGTGCGCCGTGCATTCCTCGGGCTCGGCGTCGGGATCATCGGGCTGCAGGTCGATCACCAGCACGCGGCTCGGCACGCCGACCTGGATCGCCGCGAGACCGATGCCGCGCGCGGCGTACATCGTCTCGAACATGTCGGCGACGAGCGTCTTGAGCTCGTCGTCGAACGTCTCGACCGGCGCGGACACCGTCTTGAGCCGGGGATCCGGCACTTCGAGGATTTCACGGATGGCCATAGGGCGCGCAGATAAGCATTTCGCCCCGTAACGGCAAGTGAACGGCGCGCCGGGAGCAGGCGGAACGGGCCGCGCGCCGAGTCATTGCTCTATCGAGAGGAGACGCTCGATGGCAGTGGGAGCTGGCGAGCTTCGCGCTGTCGGACGTCGCCGCGATCTTCCCCAACGAGGACACCGCGGTCATCGCCTACCGGGTCCGCTAGACCGGGACGATGCGCGATGGCCCGATGGACCTGACCTGCGCCGATTCGACCACCTGGGTACGCGGACGCGAGTGGAAATGCGCGCTCCACACCGAGACCATCCTCGAGGACGGGGCGCTGCGCAAGGCCGCCTGATTCAGCCGACCGGCCGCCGCGCCCGCAAGGCCTGCGCCAGCGTCCCTTCGTCGAGGTAGTCGAGCTCGCCGCCGACCGGCGGGCCATGGGCGAGCTGGGTCAGGCGCACCGGGAACCCCTCGAGCCGCTCGGCGATGTAGTGCGCGGTGGTCTGGCCTTCGAGCGTGGCGTTCATCGCCAGCACCACCTCGTCGATCCCGCCGGCCGCGACCCGCTCGATCAGCTTGCCGATCGCCAGGTCCTCGGGCCGCACCCCTTCGAGCGCCGACAGCCGCCCGCCGAGCACGTGGTAGCGCCCGGAGAACAGCCGCGCGCGGTCGAGCGCCCACAAGTCGGCGACGTCCTCGACCACGCACAGCTGGCGCGCGTCGCGGCGCGGATCGGCGCACACGCCGCATGGGTCCTGGGTGTCGACGTTGCCGCACGTGCGGCACTCGACCAGCGCCCCGCGGACCATCGTCAGCGCCTCGAGCAGCTGGACCAGCGCGGTCTCGCGCCGCTTGACCAGCCACAGCACCGCGCGCCGCGCCGACCGGGGCCCGAGACCCGGCAGCCGGGCCAGCGCGCCCGCCAGCGCCTCGATCTCTTGCGATGCCATGCCTCGACCCTTATCCGGAACTATGCGGATTGTCTTCATGGGCACGCCGGCCTTCGCCGTCCCGACGCTGCTCGCGCTGCACGAGGCCGGGCATGACATCCCCGCCGCCTATACCCAGCCGCCTCGCCCCGCCGGCCGCGGCAAGCAGTTGCGCCACTCGCCGGTCCACCAGGCCGCCGAGGCGCTCGGCATCGCCGTCTGTCATCCCGACACGCTGCGCGACATGGACGCGCAGGCCAACTTCTTTGCGCTCGCGCCCGACGTCGCGGTGGTCGTGGCCTACGGGCTGATGCTGCCGGCCCCGCTCCTCGCCGGCCCGCCGATGGGCTGCCTCAATGTCCACGCCTCGCTGCTGCCGCGCTGGCGCGGGGCGGCGCCGATCCAGCGCGCGATCCTCGCCGGCGATCATGTCACCGGCGTCACCATCATGCGCATCGAGGCGGGGCTCGACACCGGGCCGATGCTGGCGACCGCGCGCGTTCCCGTCGAGGACAAGACCAGCGGCGAGCTTCACGCCGAGCTGGCCGAGATCGGCGCCCGGCTGATGGTCGCCACGCTCGCGCAGCTAGGTCAGCTCAAGCCCGAGCCGCAGCCGGAATTGGGCGCGACTTACGCGCCGAAGATCGACAAGGCCGAGGCGCGCATCGACTGGTCGAAGCCCGCGGAGCTGATCGAGCGCGAGGTGCGCGCGTTCGCGCCGTTCCCCGGCTCGTGGCTCGAGCTCGACGGCGAGCGGGTCAAGCTGCTGAAGGCGCGCGTGATCGGCGTCAACGGCGCGCCGGGAACGGTGCTCGACGAGGAGCTGACGATCGCCTGCGGCGACGCCGCGCTGCGCGCGGTGACCCTCCAGCGCGCCGGCAAGCCGGCGATGAGCGCGGCCGAGTTCCTCCGCGGCAAGCCGGTGCCGGCGGGGACTGTTCTCCGTTGAAACCACCCCCGTTCGTGTCGAGCGTAGTCGAGACACGTTGGCGCGGCGTGTCTCGACTACGCTCGACACGAACGGTTAGGGGGAAAGCATGACCCGTTTCGCGCTCACGCTCGAGTTCGACGGCGGCCCGTTCATGGGGCTGCAGCGGCAGGGCCACGGCCCGTCGGTGCAGGAAGCGGTCGAGCGCGCGGTGCTCGAGATCACCGGCGAGGCGGTGACGATGCACGCCGCCGGGCGCACCGACAGCGGGGTTCACGCGCTGGCGATGGTCAGCCACGTCGACGTGGCCAAGAAGCTGACGCCGTTCCGCCTGATGGAAGCGCTCAACGCCCGGCTGCGGCCGGCGCCGATCGCGGTGATCGCCTGCGAGACCAGGCCCGACGACTGGCACGCCCGGTTCTCGTGCACCGGCCGCAAGTACCAATACCGCATCGCCAACCGCCGCGCGCCGCTGACGCTCGATCGCGGCCGGGCGTGGCACGTCGCCCGCCCGCTCGACGAGGCGGCGATGCACCGCGCCGCGCAGGCGCTGGTCGGCCACCACGACTTCACGACCTTCCGCTCGGTCGCCTGCCAGGCCCGGAGCCCGCTCAAGACGCTCGACCGGCTGGAGGTGCGCCGCCAGGGCGACCGAGTGCTGGTCGAGGCCGAGGCGCGCAGCTTCCTCCACCACCAGGTCCGCTCGATCGTTGGCACGCTCGCGCTCGTCGGCCTCGGCCAGTGGCGCGAGGAGCGGGTCGGCGAGGCGCTCGAAGCGCGCGACCGGGCGGCGCTGGGCCTCAACGCGCCGGCCGAAGGCCTCTACTTCGTCGAGGCGCGGTACCCCGATTGAGAAACCCTCCGCCGTCCCGGGGAGGGCTTATTCGACCGGCTCGGCCGGCTCCGCATCAGGCTCGCGATTGCGCGGGTCGACCCTCACGCCGTTGCGGTCGAGCGTCACCTCGAAAGGGACGCCATCGATGTCGGTCGACAGCACCGCCTCGCCCTCGCCGATGCCGAGCGTGGTGCGGCCGTCGCCGAGCGGGATGTCCTCGAGCTCGGGCACGTCCTGCGGCTGCACCGGGCCGCTCGGATCAGCGGTGACCGCCGGCCGCGGCCGCGGGGTGGCGCGCTCGCCGAGCGCCTGCTGCATGAAGTCGCGCCAGATGCGCGCCGGCAGCCCGCCGCCCGCGATGCCGGCGAGGGGGGTGTTATCGTCGTTGCCGACCCACACCCCGACGACGAGGTTGCCGGCATAGCCGACGAACAGCGCGTCGCGGTTGTCCTGGCTGGTGCCGGTCTTGCCGAAGTTCGGCCCGTCGAGCATCGCCGCGCGCCCGGTGCCGCGGTTGATCGCCTGGCGCAGCATCCGCTCGATCGCCTCGTGCTCGTCGTCGGAGAAGCTCGAGCGGCCGTCGAACCAGCTGTCGAACCAGCCCGGCTCCGCGCGCGCGAAGGCGGTCGGCTTCACCGGGAAGGCATTGGCGGCGACCCCGGCGTAAGCGGCGGTCAGCTCCATCAGCGTCATCGTCGAGGTGCCGAGCGCGAGGCTCGGGTCGCCTTCGGCCAGCGGCGAGCGCACGCCGAGGTCGCGCGCCGTCTCGATCACCGCCTCGTCGCCGACCTCGCTCCACAGCCGCACCGCGGCGACGTTGCTCGAGCGGGCGAAGGCTTCGGCCAGGGTGATGCTGTCGGAATAGGCCCCGCCGGCGTTGCGCGGCCGGTAGGCGCCGCGCTCGATCGGCAGGTTGGAGATCGTGTCGCCGGGCTCCCACCCGGCGTCGAGCGCGGCGAGGTAGACGAACAGCTTGAACGTCGAGCCCGGCTGGCGGCGGGCTTGGGTGGCGCGGTTGAACGGCGATTCGGCGTAGTCGGTGCCGCCGATCATCGCCACGACCTCGCCGGTCGGGCGCATCGCCACCAGCGCGACTTGCGCCTCGCCCAGCGCCGCCCGCTCGACCGCGCGGCGCGCCGCCGCCTGCAGCCGCGAATCGAGCGTGGTGCGCACGGTCTGCCGCGAATAGCTCGCCCCGGTGCGCGCCCGCGCCTCGGGCAGCGCCCAGTCGGCGAAATACGTGCCGGTCGGCAGGTCGTTCTGGGTCCGCACGTCGATCTGCGGCGTCGGCAGCGCCTCGGCTTGCGCCGCCGTCAGGTACCCCGCCTCGACCATCGAGCGCAGCACCAGCCGCATGCGCTTCTCGGCGAGATCGGGATTGTTGGTCGGAGCGAGGCGGCTTGGCGCCTGCAGCAGCCCGGCGAGCATCGCCGCCTGCTCGGGCTTCAGGTTCTCCGGCTTGCGGTAGAAATAGTGCAGCGAGGCGGCGCGCAGGCCGTAGACGTTGTCGCCGAAATAGGCGTTCGACAGGTAGCGCTCGAGGATCTCGTCCTTGGTCAGCCAGGCCTCGAGCCAGAACGCGATCAGCGCCTCGCGCGCCTTGCGGCCGAGGCTCTGCTCGGGGGTGAGGAAGGTGAACTTGGCGAGCTGCTGGGTGATCGTGCTGCCGCCCTGGGTGCGCCCGGTGGTCAGGTTCGACCACGCCGCGCGGGCGATGCCGCGCGGATCGACGCCCCAGTGGTCGTAGAACCGCCGGTCCTCGATCGCCAGGAACGCCTGCGCCACGTGCGGCGGCAGCTCGGCGACCTTGACCGGCTGGTCGACGATCGCCCCGTTGCGCGCGATCGGCGTGCCGTCGGCGGCGAGCAGGGTGATCTGCGGCGGGGCGATCGGCTGGAGCGACTTCGACAGCGGCGCGGTGATCGCCAGCCAGCCGAGCAGCAGCACGAACGCCGCGGCGAAGGCGAGCAACCCGCGCTTGATCCACCACCAGCGGGTCCGGCGCCCGGGCGGCGCCGGCGGCTCGACGTCCTCCGCCGGCCCGCTGCGCGGATGGAGCCCGAGCTTCTCGTCGAGCCAGGCGCCGAACTCGGGATCGCCCGGCCCGTCCTCGTCGTAGAGCGGGCCGTAGGAAATATACTTCGGCTCCGCCGCCGGCGCTGACTCCGCCAGTTTCGATCGGCCCCAGATGCCCATGGCTACTGTATTAGTGACTCAACACAGCTTTGACGAGTGCCTAACTCTTGCATGGCGCCGGTCCCCGGCTAGGCTCGCACGCTAACAAGAGTTGGCAGGCGAGGCCACACCGTGAAAGTCACCCCGCTGCACCCGTTGTTCGCGGCCGAATTGGTCGGCGCCGACGCCGCCGAGCCGACGGCAGAGCTGGTCGATGCGGTCGAGAAGCTGATGCGCGAACACGCGGTGCTGTGCATCCGCGACCAGGGCCATATCGACGATGAACAGCACCTTGCCTTCGCCCGCGCGTTCGGCCCGCTCGAGCTGCCGGGCGCCACGCCGCACAACGGCGGGCGGGTGGCGTACGGGCTCTACGACGTCTCCAACCTCGGCCCCGACGGCGAAATCGCCGACCCGGATTCGCCGCGGGCGAAGATTTCCAAGGGCAACGAGCTGTTCCATGCCGACAGCAGCTTCAACGACCTGCCGAGCAAGTGGTCGATGCTGCGCGGTGTCATCGTCACCCCCGAAGGCGGCGCGACCGAGACGATCGACATGCGCGCGGTCTACGACGCGCTGCCGCAGGAGACGAAGGACCGCATCGCCGGACTCACCGCCCGGCACAACTACTTCCACAGCCGTCGCAAGGCCGGGGCGCAGGTCGACGAGAGCGGCAACCCGCTGGCCCCGTACATGCGCGCCGAGCACCCGCTGGTGCGGACCAGCGCCTCGGGCCGGCCGACGCTGTTCGTCGGCGCGCACACCGAGCGGATCGTCGGCATGGACGAGGCCGAAAGCCAGGCGCTGATCGAGGAGCTGATCGCCTTCGCCACCCGGCCGCGCTTCATCTACGCCCACCAATGGCGCCAGGGCGACATCCTCATCTGGGACAACCGCTGCACCCTCCACCGCGGCACCGCCTACGACTACCGCCGCCACAAGCGCGACATGCGCCGCGCGACGGTGAACGAGGCGGGCGAGGACCGGAGCGCGATCCCCGCCGGGCTGAGCCTGCAGATGCTGAGCGAGCCGGCGAAGGCGACCTAGCCCCCTCGTCAGCCCGGACTTGTTCCGGGGCCAGCTATTCCAACAGGGAAGCTACCCCTTCCCGACCACGCTCTCAGGCAGCTCCACCCCGAACACGCGCTGGTAGTATTCGGCCACCAGCATCCGCTCGGCCTCGTCGCACTTGTTGAGGAACGTGAGGCGGAAGGCGAAGCCGGGGTCGCCGAAGATTTCGGCGTTCTGGGCCCAGGTGATCACCGTGCGCGGGCTCATCACGGTCGAGATGTCGCCGCCGATGAAGCCTTGGCGGGTCAAGTCGGCGACGCGGACCATGTCGGCGATCAGCTTCGGCTCGATCCCGGACTTGGCGGCGACGATCTGCTGCTCGGTCTCCTGCGGCAGGTAGTTGAGCGCGGTGACGATGTTCCAGCGGTCCATCTGGCCCTGGTTGATCGCCTGGGTGCCGTGATAGAGCCCGCTGGTGTCGCCGAGCCCGACCGTGTTGGCGGTCGAGAACAGGCGGAACCACGGGTTCGGGCGGATCACCCGGTTCTGGTCGAGCAGCGTCAGCTTGCCTTCGGTCTCGAGCACGCGCTGGATGACGAACATCACGTCCGGCCGGCCGGCGTCGTACTCGTCGAACACCAGCGCGACCGGGTGCTGCAGCGCCCACGGCAGCAGGCCCTCGCGGAACTCAGTGACCTGCAGCCCGTCGCGCAGCACGATCGCGTCGCGGCCGATCAGGTCGATGCGGCTGATGTGCGCATCGAGGTTGATGCGGATACACGGCCAGCTGAGCCGCGCGGCGACCTGCTCGATGTGGGTCGACTTGCCGGTGCCGTGGTAGCCCTGCACCATCACCCGGCGGTTGAACGCGAACCCGGCGAGGATCGCCAGCGTGGTGTCCGGATCGAACACGTAGGCCTCGTCGACGTCGGGCACGCGCTCGTCGGCCTTGGAGAACGCCGGCACCATCATGTCGCTGTCGATCCCGAACGCCTCGCGCACCGAGACCTCGCGGTCCGGCGCGGTCATCGCGGTGCGGGAATCGCCGTGGGTGCTGCTCATCTCGTTCATTGCGAAGGGGTGCCTAGACGCGCCGCTTTACGGCTGCAACAAGCAAAGGCCAAGCTCGCCAGGGGAGAAATCGGACCCATGAAGATCTACGGATTTCCGCTGTCGCCGTTCGTCCGCAAGGTGCTGGTGGCGGTGCACGAGAAAGGCCTCGAGGCCGAGCTGGTGCCGAGCAATCCGGCGCAGCCCGACGCGGAGTTCGCGGCGATCAGCCCGTTCGGGAAGATCCCGGCGTTCCGCGACGGCGACTTCGCGATCGCGGACTCGACCGCCATCGTCACTTACCTCGACGCCCGCTATCCCGAGCCGGCGCTGCTGCCCGCGGCGCCCGAAGCGCGCGCCCGGGCGGTGTGGTTCGAGGAAGTCGCCGATACCGTGCTGACGCCCGCCGGAGCGCCGATCGTGCTCAACCGCTTCCTGCGCCCGCGCATCTTCGGCACCGAGGGCGACGAGGCGGCGGCGCAGGCCGCCGAGGAAGCGATCAAGAAGCCGCTGGCCTATCTCGACGGTGTCGCCGGCGACGGCTGGCTCGACGGCGATTTCTCGGTCGGGGACATCTCCGTCGCCTCGGTCATCCGCACGCTCGGCTATGCCGGCTGGGAGCTCGACGGCCAGGCCTATCCGCGGCTCGCCGCATGGTTCGGGCGGGTCCGCTCGCGTCCCGGCTGGCAGGCCGCGGCGGCGATCGAGGACGGGGTGTTCAGGGCGCTGGCCGGCTAACCGACCTTCTCCGGCAAGCGGAACAAGTCGAGGAAGCGCCGGGCGAGGACGCGGTCGCCGTCGATCCGGCGGCCCTCCCCGCGCTCCCATTCGCCGGGCGGCACCTTGCCGTAGAACAGCGCGGCGAGCTCCATCGGGGTGGCGGCGCGGAACACCGCGTCGGCGCCCGCGGTTGGGCCGCGCTCGATCGGCAGCTCGCCGCCGGCGAGGCGGCCGACGAAGCTCTCGCCGCCGGTCTCGAAGCCGATCGTGCCGGACAGCGACGGGGCCGCCTGCTTGTCGATCATCGTCCGCATCGACAGCATGAAGCTGACCGGCGACAGCGGCAGCCTGGCGTCGTGCCCGGGCGAGCGCGCGGCCCAGCGGCCGAGCTCCTGGATCGCCGGCTCGGCGAGGTAGCCCCATTCGGTCAGCTCGTAGACCTGGCTGGCCGCCGGCGGCGGCAGCTTGCGCCTGACGAGGACGCCGGCCTGCTCGAGCCCGGCGAGCCGCTCGGTCAGCACTTTGGCGGAAATCCCGGGCAGGCTGGCGCGCAAGTCGGAAAACCGCCTGCCGCCCAGCATCAGCTCGCGTATGATCAGCATCGACCAGCGCTCGCCGACCAGCTCCATCGCGAAGGCGGTGCCGCAGGCGTCGCGGTACCATTTTCCGTGATCCGCGAGCGACTTGGTTTCCTTCGGTAACTTCATAGTTGCTTTTAGTAACGCATTGGTCCACGAATCGCAAGCGCCGAGTCGCGAGACAAGCGACCGCCGAGGAGGAGAGCCGGGATGGCCAAGACGATCTTCGTGAACCTGCCGGTGACCGACCTTCCGGCGTCGATGCGCTTTTACGAAGCGGTCGGCTTCGCCAACAAACCGCAGTTCACCAACGACCAGGCGGCGGCGATGATGTGGTCCGACGCGATCGTGGTCATGCTGCTGCGCCACGAGTTCTGGCGGACCTTCACCTCCAAGGCGATCGCCGACGCGCACGCCAGCGCCCAGGTGCTGCTGTGCCTCGGCCACGACAGCGCGGACACGGTCGAGGCGATCGTTGCCCGCGCCGTCGCCGCCGGCGGCACGGCCGACCCGACGCCGAAGCAGGACCTCGGCTTCATGTACGGCCGCAGCTTCGAGGACCCCGACGGCCACATCTGGGAAAACGTCTGGATGAACATGGCCGCGGTGCCGGCAGGCGAAACCGTCGCCGAGCAGCCGCTCGCCTGAACCGCCGCGCAAGCAGAGGAATCGACAATGACCGAAACGCCCCGCCCCGTCGTCACCGCGTTCGCGTGGGTCCCCGAGTTCGCCCGCGGCCTGGTGCGCGACTTGCGCGTCCGCTGGGCGCTCGAGGAAATCGGCCGGCCTTACGCCACGGAGCTGCTTAACGCGCGCGCGCCGCGGCCCGAGGAGTACCTCGCCCGCCAGCCGTTCGACCAGGTCCCGGCCTTCACCGACGGCGACCTGCAGATCTTCGAGACCGGCGCCATCCTGCTCTACCTCGGCGAGCAGGACGAGCGGCTGCTGCCGCCCGCGGGCCAGGACCGCTGGACGGCGATCGCGTGGCTGTTCTCGGCGCTCAACAGCGTCGAGCCGATCGTCCAGCGCATCACCACCTACGACCTTCGCCACAAGGACGAGCCGTGGACCCCGGGCGCGCGCGAGGCGGCGCTGGGCCTGTGCCGGCAAAGGCTCGCTCGGGTGAGCGACGCGCTTGCCGGAAGGGACTGGCTCGCCGGCCGCTTCTCGGTCGCCGACATCGCCATGGTCACGGTGCTGAACATCCTGCGCCACACCGATGTCGTCGCCGAGTACCCCGCGCTGGCCGCCTACAAGGCGCGCGGCGAGGCGCGCCCCGCCTACCGGCGCGCGCTCGACGCGCAGCACGCCGACTTCACCCCCGAACCCGCCTGAGGAGAGAGACCATGTACGTCCAGGGATTCATCGTGCCCGTCCCCGCCGACAAGCAGGACGCCTATCGCGCGGTGGCCGAGAAGTTCTGGCCGATCGCCCAGAGCTACGGCGCCACCGAGCACGTCGAGTGCTGGGAAGCCGACGTGCCCGACGGCAAGCACACCGACTTCCGCCGCTCGGTCGACCTCGCCGAGGGCGAGAAGGTGGTGTTCTCGTGGGTCATCTGGCCCGACAAGGCGACCTGCGACGCCGGCCACGAGAAGATGATGTCCGACCCGCGGATGCAGGAGATGGACATGGACAACATGCCGTTCGACGGCAAGCGCATGGTCTACGGCGGGTTCGAGCCGCTCGTGGTCAGGGGCCGCTGACGGTGCCCGGCCGCCCGATCTGGTATGAGCTGATGACGCCGGACCCGGCGGCGGCCGCCCCGTTCTACCGGGCGACGCTCGGCTGGGACATCCAGCACCAGGCGACCGAGACCCCGAGCGGGCATCCGTACTGGATGATCGGCCGCGCCGACGGCGGCTTCGCCGGCGGGGCGATCCAGCTGACGGACGAGATGCAGATGAGCGGCGGGCGCGCCGGGTGGATCCCGTACTTCGACGTCGACGACGTCGGCGCCGCGGTGGCGACGGCCAGCGGCCTCGGCGCGCGCGTGTGGCTGCCCTCGATGACGATGCCGCAGGGCACGATGGCGATGCTCGGCGACCCGCAGGGCGCGCCGTTCTACCTGATGGCGCCGGTTCCTCCGCCCGGCCAGCCCGCCGCGCAGAGCGACGTGTTCCAGCCGGGCACGCCGGGCCACTGCTGGTGGAACGAGCTCGAGACGACCGACGAGCCCGGCGCGACCGGGTTCTACACCGCGCTGCTCGGCTGGACCGCCGACAACGCGATGCCGATGGGCGACCGCGGCCTGTATCGCTTCATCGAGTCCGGCGGCCGGCAGATCGGCGCGATCAACCCGTACATGGCGGACTACATGCAGCTCGGCTGGATGCCGTATTTCGGGGTCGAGGACATCGACGCCGCGCAATCGGCCGCCGAAGCCAACGGCGGCACCGTCCATTACGAAATACACCAAGTGCCGGGCGGGGATTTCATCTTCGCCGCGGCCGACCCGGTCGGCGCGCCGGTCGGCTTCTGCGGCCCGAGAGGAGCATGACCATGACCGACGCGACCGGACAGATCTGCCTGTGGTTCGAGAACGACGCCGAGGCCGCCGCGCGCTTCTATGCCGCGACGTTCCCCAACAGCTCGGTCGGCACCGTGCATCGCTCGCCGGCCGACAATCCCTCGGCGAAGGAAGGCGATCCGCTCGTCGTCGACTTCACGGTGATGGGCATCCGGGTGATGGGCCTCAACGGCGGCCCGCACTTCCGGCAGAGCGAGGCGTTCTCGTTCGTCGTGGTGACCGAGGACCAGGCCGAGACCGACCGCTACTGGAACGCGATCGTCGGCAACGGCGGGCAGGAATCGATGTGCGGCTGGTGCAAGGACAAGTGGGGCGTCAGCTGGCAGATCACCCCGCGCATCCTCGCCGAGAACATGGACAACCCCGACAAGGCCGCCTCCCGGCGGGTGTTCGAGGCGATGATGACGATGAAGAAGATCGACGTCGCCGCGCTCGAGGCCGCCGCGGCCGGTGCGCCGGCGCAGGCTTGAACATCTCCCCTCCCGCTTGCGGGAGGGGCCGGGGGTGATCCGGTCGCATCCTCACACACCCACCCCTAATCCCTCCCGCCAGCGGGAGGGGAAGCGAATGGAGGGACCATGCCACGCAAGCTCACGGGTGCCGTGTTCGTCTCGCTCGACGGAGTCATGCAGGCTCCCGGCGGGCCCGAGGAGGATCCGACCGGCGGCTTCCGCTTCGGCGGCTGGGTGGCGCCGTTCTGGGCCGAGGACATGGGGGCGTTCGAAAAGCTGATCATGGGCGACTACGACCTGCTGCTCGGCAAGCGGACCTACGACATCTTCGCGGCGTACTGGCCTTACCACCAGGACGACCCGATCGGCGCCAAGTTCGAGCGGATCGACAAGTACGTCCTCACGCATGGCGAGGAGCCGCTCGAATGGCGGAACAGCCACAAGCTGTCGGGTGGCACGGCGGCCGCCGCGGTCGCCGGGCTCAAGCGCTCCGAGGGCCGCGACCTGCTCATCCAGGGCAGCAGCACGCTGTACCCCCCGCTGCTGGCGGCCGGGCTGATCGACCGGCTGGTGCTGCTGACCTTCCCGGTCGTGCTCGGCCCGGGCAAGCGCATCTTCGACGGCTCGCAGGCACCGGGCGCGATGAAGCTGGTCGATCACTTCGTGTCGAGCCAGGGCGTCATCGTCGCGAGCTACGAGCCGGCGGGCGAGGTTCCCACCGGCAGCTTCGGGCCGGACGAGCCGAGCGACCGCGAGTTGCGCCGCCGCCAGCAGATCAAGGAGGGCTCCTGGTGATGCATTGCTTCGCTAGGCTCGCCATGTCGAAGGAGGGGGAATGACGCTCGCGCTCTACGGCCACCCGTTCTCGTCGTACACGTGGAAGGCGCTGATCGCGCTTTACGCCAACGGCACCGCGTTCGAGTTCCGCGAGATCGACCAGTCGGTTCCGAAGTACGACAGCTTCACCGGCCAGGCGCACCCCGCGGGCCAGTTCCCGGTGCTGACCGACGGCGACGCGATCGTCGTCGAGACGAGCAGCATCGTCGAGCACCTCGCGGTCCATCACCCCGGCCCCGCCCCGCTGATCCCGGCCGATCCCGCCGAGGCGGTCGTGGCGCGGATGCTCGACCGGGTGTTTGACCACTACGTGATGGGCAACATGCAGCGGGTCATCGCGGCTCACTTCGTCGACAGGGACGATCCCGCCGCCGGCGGGTTGCGCGACGCGCCGCTCGCCTCGGAAGTCGCCGCCGGCCAGGCGCTGCTGCGGCGGGCCTATGCCTGGCTCGAACGGTGGCTCGGCGCCAACACGCTGCCGCCGCACGTCAGCCTCGTGACCTGCGCCGCGGCGCCGTCGCTGTTCTACGCCGACTGGGTCGAGCCGATCCCGGCCGATTGTCCGCGCCTCGCCGCGCTGCGCGCCGAGCTGCTGGCCTTGCCCGAGGTCGTGCGCTGCGTCGACGATGCCCGGCCCTATCGCCCCTACTTCCCGTACGGCGCACCGGACCGCGATTGAGAAAGGACCGACCATGACCGAGATCCGCGAGCTCAGCCTGACCCGCCATATCGACGCCCCGACCGAGACGGTGTGGGACGTTCTCGCCAACCGCCAGGAGGAGTGGTTCTGCCCCGCGCCGTGGCGGGCCAAGGTCGACCGCCAGGACCGCCGCCCGGGCGGGCGCTGCCAGATGACCTTCCACGGGCCCGACGGCGAGGTCATGCCGCAGAACGGCATCTACCTCGCCTACGACGAGGGCCGCCGCTTCGTCACCACCGATGCCGTGACCCTCGGCGACGACGGCGAGTTCGCGCCGGACGGGCCGTTCATGATCGGCTCCTGGGAGATCGAGCCCGACGGCGGCGGCACGCGCTTCACCGCCCGCGCGCGCCACTGGACCGACGAGGCGCTGCAGCAGCACCGCGAGATGGGCTTCGAGGCCGACTGGGGGGCGATGGCCGACCAGCTCAAGGCGTTGTGCGAGGCTTGACGAACGGCCTTTGTTCCCCTATTGTTCCATCGAGCGGACGGGAACGAGGCGCAGAAAGACCGCCCGACGCGAGGTGACATCTTCTGGCCCCGCATAGTGGTTCGTAAGCCGCGGATTCGGGTGCTTTCGGGGGTGACACAAAATGGTCGAATGGCCCCGTTTTGTGTGTCGCGAAGGGTTGCACTGAAGGGAACAGCCGATGGCCGAGTACACCTTCTTCTTCCACCCGATGAGCCGCGCGCAGATCGCCCGCTGGGCGCTGCACGAGGCCGGCGCGGACTACGCGCCGGTGCGGGTCGAGTGGGACAACAAGCCGCCCGAGCTGCTCGCGGCGAACCCGATGGGCAAGCTGCCGACGATCGTCCACCACCACGGCGGCCACGACCACCCGGTGAGCGAGGCGGCGGCGGTGTGCCACTACCTCGCCGAGATGGCCGCGCCCGCGCTGCTGCCGCGCGACGAGGAAAAGGCCGACTACTTCCGCATGCTGTTCTTTGCCGCCGGCCCGGCCGAGGCGGCGATCACCGCGCGCCATCACGGGTTCGACAGCGACGGCGATCCGCGCAAGGAGATGAGCCTCGGCTGGGGCAGCTACGACCGGGTAATCGCGGTGCTCGACCAATGGTTCGCCGGGCGCGACTACGTCTGCGGGCCGCGCTTCACGATGGCCGACGTCTACGTCGGCTCGCAGGTCGACTGGGGGCTGCAGTTCGGCACCATCCCCGCGCGCGACAGCCTCGCCGCCTATGCCGAACGGGTGCGGGCGCGCGCGGCCTACCAGGCCGGCAAGGCGATCGACAACGCGCTGATCGCCGAGATGCAGGCCGCGCAACCGAACTGATGGAAGGCCGCTGCGCCTGCGGCGAGGTGCGCTATCGGCTGCGCGGCTCGCCGTTCGCGGTGCACTGCTGCCACTGCCGCTCGTGCCAGCGCGAGACCGGCTCGGCGTTCGTGATCAACGGCCTGATCGAGACGCCGCGCGTCGAACTTCTGGCCGGCGAGCCCGAGACGGTCGATACACCTTCCGAGAGCGGCAACGGCCAGCAGATCGTGCGCTGCCCGGCGTGCCGCGTCGCGCTGTGGAGCCATTACGGCGGCATGGGCCGGAAGGCCGCGTTCGTCCGCGTCGGCACGCTCGAGCATACCGATGCCTGCCCGCCGCAGGTCCATATCTTCACGCGCAGCAAGCAGCCGTGGGTGGACTTGTCCGGGGGCACGCCCGCGTTCGAGGCGTTCTACGGCCGCGACGATCTCGACAGCCTGTTCGGCGCGGACGGCGCGGAGCGCTGGCGGGCGTTGCGCGACAGCTAGCCGCCGCTTACCCTGCGCCGATGGCAAACCCGGTTTCCCGCTTGTTCACCGAGCATCCGCGCAGCGTCGGCGAGAGCTACGCCGAGCATTTCGAGGTCGCCGCCGGCGTCGGTCTGGCGATGCTGGGCGGAGCGCTCGCCTGCTTCGTCCATGCGCTCGTCCCCGGACTGTTCCAGCGCACCGGTAGCGCCACGATCAAGCGGCTCTACGCCGAGATCGTCAGGCGCCAGCCCAACGGTCCGCGCCTCGCGCACGAGGACCCGGCCTGGCAGGTCGAATACGAGATCTAGGCGAACGCCGCCGCCTTGCGCAGCAGCTGATAGGCCTCGACGACCCGCTGCAGCACGGCCTCGTGGCTGCGGTCGCCGCCGTTGCGGTCGGGGTGGTAGCGGCGGACGAGCGTCGAATAGCGCTTGCGCAGCTCGTGCCGGTCGGTCTGCGGGCCGAGCCCCATCGCGTTCAGCGCGTCGCGCTCGCGGGCGGTGAAGCGGGCGAAGGCCTGGTGTCCGGCGGCGCGCCGGCGGATGTCCGAGGCGCGCGCGCCGATCGCCTCGAGCGGGTCGTCGAAGTCGGCCCACCGCGGCACGCCGACGGGGTCGGCGCGGAATGCGCGGGTCTCGGTGGCCCAGCCGGCGACCGGCGACTGCGCGGCGAGGATCTCGTCGGCGGTCATCCCGGCGAACCAGTCGTACTCGGCGTTGAACTCGCGGACGTGCTCGAGGCACAGCCAGCGCCAGTCGCCCGGCCCGTCGGAGCTCGGGCGCACGGCTCCGGGGGCGCGGAATTCGCCCGGCTCGGCGCATCCCGGCGCCGCGCAGGGGCGCCCGGCGTCCTCGTGCCGGCCATGGAATTTCTGTGGGCGCATTCGCTCTAGGATGGTGATACGCGAGCCCGATGAAAAGCCCCGGAGCCAACCGATGAGCGGACCTGTCGCACGCGAGATCGAAATCCTGCTGCAGGAGGCGTTCCTGCCGACGCGGCTCGAGGTCATCAACGACAGTGCCCGCCACCACGGCCACGCCGGCGACGACGGCAGCGGCGAATCGCATTTCACCGTGGTCATCGAGAGCGTCGCCTTCGCCGGCAAGAACCGGCTCGAGCGCCAGCGGCTGGTCAACCGCGCGCTCGGCGACATTCCCGGCAATCGCGTCCACGCCCTCGCCATCCGCGCCTTCGCGCCGGGCGAAAGCAAAGGCGAGGCGGCGGCATGAGCATCCTCCAGACCGTCGTCCCCGTGACCCACGACCTCGGCGGGTTCCAGGTGCGCCGGGCGATCCCCAGCCCGCAGCTGCGCATGGTCGGGCCGTTCGTGTTCGTCGACCAGTTCGGCCCGGCGCGGCTCGAGGTCGGGCAAGGCATGGACGTGCGCCCGCACCCGCACATCAACCTCGCCACGGTGACCTGGCTGTTCGAAGGCGCGATCGACCACCGCGACAGCCTCGGCACGTGCTCGACGATCACACCGGGCACGGTCAACCTGATGACCGCAGGGCGCGGCATCGTCCATTCCGAGCGCAGCCCGCGCGAGCAGCGCGACGGCGGCGCGGCGATGTACGGGATGCAGACCTGGCTCGCCCTGCCCGACGGCCGCGAGGAGATCGACCCCGCGTTCGAGGCGGTCAGCGAGCTGCCGGTGGTCGAGGACACGGGCGCGAGGGCGCGGGTGATCATGGGCGAGCTATGGGGCCGGCGGGCGCCGACCACCTGCTACGCCGCGACGATCTATGCCGAGATCGACCTCGGGCCCGCCGGCGCGCTGCCGATCGACGCCGGGGCCGACGAGCGCGCGGTGATGCTGGTGGGCGGAGAGGCCCGTGTCGACGGCCACGCGCTCGAGCTCTATGCGCTCGTCGTGCTCAAGCCAGGCGAGGCGATGACCTTGTCGAGCGAGCGCGGCGGCAAGGTCATGCTGCTCGGCGGCGAGGCGTTCCCGAGCAAGCGCTACGTCTACTGGAACTTCGTCAGCTCGAGCCGCGAGCGCATCGAGCAGGCCAAGGACGACTGGCGCGCCGGCCGCTTCCCGCTGGTGCCGGGCGACGAGGCCGAGTTCATTCCCCTGCCCGACCAGCCCAAGACCGTCAGCTACCCCTGAGCGCTACGCCTCGGGCAGCGGTCCTCGCGCGCGCAAGGCGGCGGGCCCGGCGATTGCGCATGGCTCATCGGCCCGGCTCGCCGATCTCGCGCTCGTCGTGCGCCGCCTTGGCGAACAGCGCCGCCGACAGGCCCCACAGCAGCGCGAA
Source organism: Croceibacterium sp. (assembly GCA_035626815.1). Lineage (GTDB taxonomy): Bacteria > Pseudomonadota > Alphaproteobacteria > Sphingomonadales > Sphingomonadaceae > Croceibacterium_A. Next base: position 18,974 of record DASPMY010000053.1, on the reverse strand, counting down.
CGTGCCGATCAGCAGCGTTAGCCCCACCGTGCCCGGCGGATCCCCGCTGCCCCAGCCGTTGAGCGGGACGAGCGCGGCGATCGCCGCCTGGGCCGCTGCCGCGGCGAGCATCGCCCGCGCCATGCCGCGCGCCCGCAACCGGGCCAGCGCCGATCCGGCCACGGCGACCAGGATCACCCCCAAGAACATCAGGTTGGCCGGATTGTCCTCGTCGCCGATCATGCCGACGGCGCCGTTGATCCACACCAGCAGGAAGGCGATCAGCACCGCCAGCGCGGCGCCGAAGCGGTAGGCCACGCTGCCGCCCTTGCGCAATGCCAGGTCGACCAGCCCGGTCGTGCCGTAGAGCAGCACCGCGGCGAAGACGAAGTCGAACGCCGTCCACTGTACTTCAGCGGTGAGCTGCATCGCCGCGGCGGGCGCGATCAGCAGTCCGGTGGGGATCGCGTACAGCACGAGCCGCCAAGGGCTTTCCCGCCAGGTGCCGCCGGGTTGCGCTGTCATTGCCATGGGTTGCCTCCTCGATGCTCGAACATGCCGACAGCGAGTGGACCGGCCGCCGGTGAGCGTCATGAGCAAGGCGTGAGGTTTCGCTGAAATCCTAGGCGGGCGCGGCAAGCCATTCGATCCACGCGCCGTGCGGGTGCGCTTCCGCCAGCTCCACCGGCTCGCCGCCGCCCGGCCAGTAGCGCACCGACAGCTCGTGGCGGAACGTCTCGCGGTTGGTCTCGAGCCGGATCCACGCGAGCGGCCGATCGGCGGTGGCGCGGGCGCCGGCGCGGTCCATCGCCGCGGTGATCGCCTCGCGCGTCGCCGGCGCCAGGTACTGCCACATCACCGAATGGTAGAGCACGCGGGTCGTCCCGGGCGCTTGCGGCGCGGCCAGCCGCCGCTCGACGAACGTGCCGGCGTCCTCGCGCTCAAGCAGCGGCGGGCGTTCGGCGGCGAGCCGCGCCGCGGCGTCGATCCGCGCCATCCGCTCGGCCGCGTCGGGCCAGACGTAGGCCTTGAGCCGCAGCGCCGCGGCCGGGTCAGCCAGGTCGATCGGCGCGACGTCGCAGCCGCGAATGGCGACGATCTCGACCGGGGACGCGGGCGGCGGCGGCCCGCGCCACTCGGGCGCGATCCGCATCGGCGAATCCGCGGGACCCACGGCGACGCCGCCGAGCTCGTAGCGGTAGCGCTCGATCATCGTGTTGACCCCGGCGCTCGCGCCGATCTCGTTCATCTCGAACTGCGGCCCGAGCCGCGGCGACAGCCACAGCAGCGCGGCCATCACGCTCGCCGAGCGGCCCGCCTCGTTGGTCTGCGGCGGGCCGTCGAGCCACGGGACCAGCTTCGCATCCCACTCGCCGGCGAGCGCGGCGACCAGGGCATCGATCACCCGCTGGTCGGTCACCTCGCCGGCATAGACCGGCGCGAGCCGCCGGTCGGCGCCGGTGAGGCACAGCCAGTGCAGTCCGCCGGCGATGCGCAAGGGCAGCGCGTCCTCGAGCATGAGCCCCGGCCACGCCTTCATTCGACGGGCCAGCTCGGTGTCGGTGTCGAGGATCGCCCGCTCGGCGCGGATCACCCGGGCGGTGTTCGGGGCGGCGGCGTTCTCGGCATGGTCGGCCTGCCAGGCGATCGCCTCGCGCAAGTCGCTGATCGCCATGACCGCCAATGTCGTTGCCCTTTCCGGCCCCCGTGCCTAGATGCCCGCGCCATGCCCGCCGCGCTGACCTTCGCCGTGCCGAAAGGCCGCATCCTCGACGAGGCGCTGCCGGTGATGGCGCGCGCCGGGGTGGTGCCGGAAAGCGCGTTTCACGACAAGGGCAACCGCGCGCTGAGCTTCGCCTGCGACGGCGGCGAGATGCGGATCATCCGCGTGCGCGCGTTCGACGTCGCCACGTTCGTCGCCTTCGGCGCCGCGCAGGCCGGGATCGTCGGCTCGGACGTGATCGAGGAGTTCGACTATTCCGAGCTTTACGCGCCGGTCGACCTCGGCATCGGCCACTGCCGTCTGTCGGTCGCCGAGCCGAAGGACGCGCGCTCCTGCACCCCGGGCAACGCCAGCCACCTCCGCGTCGCGACCAAGTACCCGAACGTGACCAGCCGCTGGTTCGAGCGCCAGGGCATCCAGGCCGAATGCGTGAAGCTGAACGGGGCCATGGAGCTGGCCCCGTCGCTCGGGCTGTCGCTGCGCATCGTCGACCTGGTCTCGAGCGGGCGCACGCTGGCCGACAACGGGCTGGTCGAAACCGACACGATCATGCCGGTCTCGGCGCGGCTGATCGTCAACCGCGCCGCGCTCAAGACCGATCCGCGGGTCGCCGCGCTGGTCGAGCGGTTCCGCGCGCTGGCGGAGGCGTGATGCTGCGCCTGGCGACCACCGACCCCGACTTCGAGCGCAAGTTCGCCCGCCTGGTCGACGACCGGCGCGAGAGCGACGAGGACGTCTCGCGCGTCGTCTCGGACATCCTCTCCGAAGTCCGCCAGCGCGGCGACGAGGCGCTCGCCGAGTACACCTTGCGGTTCGACAAGCATGCGCTCGGCGCCGAGGACGACTGGCGGGTCGCTCCCGAGGCTTGCGCAGCCGCCTTCGCCGCGCTCGATCCGGAGCTGCGCGAGGCGCTCGAGCTCGCCGCGGCCCGTATCCGCGCCTACCACCGGGACCAGCTTCCCAGCGACCGCGACTTCACCGACCCGATCGGGGTGCGGCTCGGCGCGAAGTGGCGGCCGGTGGACGCGGCGGGCCTCTATGTCCCCGGCGGCCGCGCGGCTTATCCCTCGTCGCTGCTGATGAACGCCATTCCGGCCAAGGTCGCCGGGGTCGAGCGGCTGGTGGTGGCGACGCCCACCCCGCGCGGCGAAGCGAACCCGCTGGTCCTCGCCGCCGCCCATCTCGCCGGGGTCGACGAGGTCTGGCGCATCGGCGGCGCGCAGGCGATCGCCGCGCTCGCCTACGGCACCCGCCGCATCCGCCCGGTCGACGTCATCACCGGCCCGGGCAACGCCTGGGTCGCCGAGGCCAAGCGCCAGCTGTTCGGCGTCGTCGGCATCGACATGGTCGCCGGGCCGAGCGAGATCCTGGTCATCGCCGACGGCGGGAACGACCCCGACTGGATCGCCGCCGACCTGCTCAGCCAGGCCGAGCACGATCCGTCGTCGCAATCGATCCTGATCACGAACGACGCGAACTTCGCCGAGCAAGTCGCTGATCGCATTGACGTGCAATGCGCGATGCTGTCGACCGAAGCGGTGGCGCGGCAAAGCTGGGACGACAACGGCGTGCTGCTGATCGTCTCGGACCTCGCCGAAGCCCCGGCGCTCGCCAACCGCCTCGCCGCCGAGCACGTCGAGCTGGCGGTCGACGAGCCCGAGGCGCTGTTCTCCGCGCTGCGCCATGCCGGCAGCGTGTTCCTCGGCCGGCACACGCCGGAGGCGGTCGGCGACTACGTTGCCGGACCCAACCACGTGCTGCCGACCGGGCGCCGAGCGCGCTTCGCCAGCGGGCTGTCGGTGCTCGATTTCATGAAGCGGACCAGCTTCATCGCGATGGGGCCCGAGGCCTTGCGCGAAATCGGGCCGGCGGCGATCGCGCTGGCGCGAGTGGAGGGCCTGCCGGCTCACGCCAGGAGCGTGGAGCTCCGCCTCAAATGAGCACCCCCGCCCGTTCGCGCTCGCGCGCCGCCGCCCGCCTCGCCGCGGTCCAGGCGCTGTACCAGCGGCAGATGGAAGGCACCCATCTCGCCCGCCTGCTCGACGAATTCCACCAGCACCGCCTCGGGCGCGAGATCGAGGACGTCCAGTACGCCGACGCCGAGGTCGACTTCTTCGACGACCTCGTCAGCGGGGCGGTCGCCCGCGAGGAGGAGATCGATGCGCTGCTGGCCGAGCGGCTGGCGCAAGGCTGGAGCCTGCAGCGGCTCGACAAGACCATGCTGCAGATTCTCCGCGCCGGGACGTACGAGCTGCTCGCCCGCGCCGACGTTCCCACCGGCACCGCGATCAGCCAGTACGTCGACGTCGCCCACGCCTTCTTCGACGAGCGCGAGGCGAAGTTCGTCAACGGCGTGCTCGACGCGGTGGCGAAGGCGGTGCGTTGAGCGGCGAGTCCGCTTTCATCGATTCGCTGCGGGCCATGGCCCACCATCCCGCCGCGCGCGGCTTGCTCGACGACGCGGCCGTGCTCGAGGTCGGCGGCGAAGCGCTCGTCCTGACCCATGACATGCTGGTCGAAGGCGTGCATTTCCCCAGCTCGGCCGACCCGGCCGACGTCGCCTGGAAGCTCGTCGCGACGAACATGTCGGACCTCGCGGCGAAGGGCGCCGAGCCGCTCGGCGTGCTGCTCGGGTTCATGCTCGGCGAGGACCAGCCGGCGTTCGCAACGGGCCTGCAAGAGGTGCTCGAGCATTTCGGCGTGGCGCTGCTCGGCGGCGACACGGTGTCGGGAGGGCCGCCGCGCGCCTTCGGGCTCACCGCGATCGGCCGGGCGGCCTACCGGCCGGTGCCGTCGCGCGGCGGAGCCCGGCCCGGCGACGGGCTGTGGCTCACCGGCGAGCTCGGCGCCGCGATGCTCGGCTTCGAGGCGCTGCGCGACGCGACCGGCGCCGACAGCAGCGCCTATCGCCGGCCGATGGCCCGGCTGTTCGAGGGTTGGGCGCTCGCTCCGGTGGTCACCGCGATGATGGACGTGTCCGACGGGCTGCTGCTCGACGCCTGGCGGCTAACACAGGCGAGCGGCGTCTCGCTGGCGATCGACGGCGCCGCGGTGCCGCTCGCCACGCCCGCGGAGCGGCGCCTCGACGCGCTGCGCTGGGGCGACGACTACGAGCTGCTGTTCACCTTGCCGGCCGGGGCCGAGCCGCCGGTTCCGGCGACCCGCATCGGCCGCGTCGAGCCGTCCGGCTTCGCGCCGCTGTTCCTCGACGGCGAGCCGATCGTGAATTCAGCGGGGCTCGGCTACCAGCACGGCTAATGCGCGCTGCAATCGACGCCGCGCGCCTGCAGCAGCGGCTTCATCTCGAAATACGCCGGCTTGGTCAGGTGGATCGGGATGTTCGGGTACAAGTGGTGGACCAGGTGATACTCGAGCCACATCGACAGCACGCTGCCGACGCTGCTCTTGAAGATGCGGGTGTTGTCATAGCGCCCGGTGCCGGTCTGCGGGTGGTGCGTTTCCCAGCCGAAGAACACATGGGTGTGAATCAGCGCGAGCCAGCGCGGCAGCCACCAGACCATCGCCACCTCGAGCGCGTAGCCGGCCAGCGCCATGCCGATGAAGAACAGCGTCCCGGCGAGCTGCGCCAGCGCGGTCTGCTTGAGCGCGGCCTTGGCTTCCGGGGTGCCGATCTCCTCCAGCAGCACGCGCTTGATATGATGCGCCTGCGCGGTCTTGCCCGGCTGGCGGTTGAGCCACGCCTTCCACAGCGCGGCGCGCAAGTTGGGGGCGCCGTCGGGATAGTCGGGGTCGCGCACCGGATCGTTGGGGAAGCGGTGGTGCTGGAGGTGGATGATGCGGACGATGGCGAACGGAAACATCAGCGGGATCATCGACAGCTGCCCGGTCAGCTCGTTCCAGAACCACCCTTTGCTGCCCTTGCGGCCGATCGTCGAATGCATCGCCTCGTGCGCGGTGATGAAGCCGCCGGTGGCGATCAGGTACGACACCCCGCAGGCGAGCCACAGCGGCACGAGGCCGAGGATCGCCAGCGGGAACAGCGCGAGCCACAGCGAGAAGCAGGCCAGCGTGGCGGCCACGTAGCGCCAGCGCACCGTCTGGCCGATGGCGTAGTACCGCGCGGCGATCTCGCGCTCGCGGCGATGCAGCTCGCGCAGGCGGGGGCGCTCGCCGGCGTCGCCGGCCGCTTCGGGGCGGCCGCAAGCCGCCGGCGCGTCACCCGGGGCGAGCGCGCGCCGCAGGGCGGCCGAATCCGGCCGCGGGAGCTTGCCTTCGAACATCCCGCGGGGTCTATCCCGCGGATGGTCAATGGAGAGTAAAGCCCGCCCTCCGCGGAGCTACAGCCAGCGGCCGCGCCACACCGCGTAGAGGCCCCACGGCGCGCCGATCGCCAGGCCGAACGCCAGGCGGCTCATCCCGTACGGGGCCGCGATGTCCCAATAGGCCATCGTCTGCGCGATCAGCGGGGCGATGAAGCCGATGCCGAACAGCAGCGGCATCACGTAGAACAGCTTCTTGAGCACGGCTTGCATGCGCGACGCTAGCGCGCCGAGACGTCCACTCCGCGCTGGGCGAGGAGCGGCTTGAGCTCGCGGTAGGCGGCCCCGGTCGCGTGCACCGGGATGAATGGGTAGAGATGGTGGATCAGGTGGTAGTCGATGCCCATCGAACCCCACAGGCCGAGCTTGTGGCGAATGATCGCGGTGCTGTCGTAGCGGCCGGTGCCGCCGTGCGGATGGTGCGGCGCCCAGCTGAGCACGGCGTGGATGTAACTCAGGCCGATGTGCCGCGGCAGCCACCACAGCAGCGCCGCCTCGATGGCGTAGCCGCTCCACGCCATGGCGAACAGGAACGCCAGGCTGAGCACTTGGGCAATCATCAGCTCGGCCAGCGCGCGCTTCGCCTCCGCGGTGCCGAGCTCGGCGCAGTGGCGGCGCCAGCGGGCCGCGGTGCCGCCCTTGCCCGGCTGGCGGTTGAGCCACGACTGGACGACCGCCATCGCGACATTCGGCGCCGCGTGGATCGCATCGGGGTCTCGGTAGGGATCGTTGGGGTGCCTGTGGTGCAGCAGGTGCATCAGCTTGACCATGCTGAACGGCAGCATCAGCGGGATCGTCGAGAGGTTGCCGGTCAGCTCGTTCCAGAACCGCTGCGGGGTGCCTTCCTGGCCGAGGTTCGAATGCATCGCCTCGTGCGCCACGACGTAGCCGCCGGCGACGAAGACCGAGCCCAGCGCGCAGCCGAGCCACAGCGGCAGGATCCCGGCGACGGCCAGCGGGAAGAACGACAGCCAGGCGGCGAAGCAGGCGAGCGCCACCGCGGTGTAGGGCCAGGTCGCCGTGGCGTGGGCGGCGTACCGCAGCGCGATGGCGCTTTCCTGGCGGCGCAAGTCGCGCCGGACGTGGCGGTCGAGCCCGTCGGGCCCGCCGAGCGGGATCGCCCGCGCGTCCCTTTGCGGGGCGAGCGCGTCGGCCGCGGCGTTGCCGCGCGCGAGCACATGCGTTTCGCCGAACGGTTCGTCCATCGCGCTTCGAAGCCCCGGGCTGGCCGCCTGCGGCGGCTACGGATCACTGCGTTAACTTCGCATAAACCACGCAATGCCGCAAGAATCAGGGATTCCGCGTCGCATTTCCGGACAGCCGGCGGCTTTCCGGCAGCGCGCGGGCACGACCGGAAAGACGCTCCACGGCGGGCTGGCGTTTAGGGGTTGCGCCGCCTTGCGCCCCGCTCTAGCGAACCGCATTCAACGCGGACCCGGGGTGCAGCACCGGGCCGCGTTTCGTCATAACGCAGGGGGAGTTGGTCTCGTCATGGACCTGACATTGATTGCGATCGGGCTGGGGCTGCTGGCCGTGGTCTACGGTTTCGTCACCAGCCGCCAGGTGCTCGGCTCGAGCCCGGGTAGCGAGAAGATGCAGCAGATCGCCGGCGCGATCCAGGAAGGCGCTCAAGCGTATCTCAAGCGCCAGTACACCACGATCGGCATCGTCGGCGTGGTCGTGGCGGTGATCGTGGCGATCTTCCTGGGGCCGATCAGCGCCGCCGGCTTCGTGCTCGGCGCGATCCTGTCGGGCGTCGCCGGGTTCATCGGCATGAACATCTCGGTCCGCTCGAACCTTCGCACGGCCGCCGCGGCGCAAGTCGGGCTGCAGCAGGGCCTGACCCTCGCCTTCCGCGCGGGCGCCATCACCGGCATGCTCGTCGCCGGCCTTGCGCTGCTCGCCATCGCGGTGTTCTTCTACGTCCTCATCGGCCCGATGGATCGCGACCCGGCGAGCCGCGAGGTCGTCGAGGCGCTGACCGCGCTCGCCTTCGGCGCTTCGCTGATCTCGATCTTCGCCCGTCTCGGCGGCGGCATCTTCACCAAGGCGGCGGACGTCGGCGCCGACCTCGTCGGCAAGGTCGAGGCCGGCATCCCGGAGGACGACCCCCGCAACCCGGCGGTGATCGCCGACAACGTCGGCGACAACGTCGGCGATTGCGCCGGCATGGCCGCCGACTTGTTCGAGACCTACGTCGTCACCGTCGGCGCGACGATGGTGCTGACCGCGCTGCTCCTCACCGGCATCGGCGACATGCTCCTGCCGATGATGAGCCTGCCGCTGCTGATCGGCGGCGTGTGCATCGTCACCTCGATCATCGGCACTTACGCCGTGCGGCTCGGCAAAAGCCAGAACATCATGGGAGCGATGTACAAGGGCTTCGGGCTGACCGCGCTGCTGTCGATCCCGGCGATCTGGCTGATCATGCAGTACGCGCTCGGCGACATGGACGCGACGATCGGCGGCGCGATGGTCGAGAGCAACCTGCAGAACCTCGCCCCGGGCGAGCCGATCGCCGCCGAAGGCACCGCCTCGCAGATCGAGGCGTTCACCGGCTGGGATCTGTTCTGGTGTTCGATGATCGGCCTCGCCATCACCGGCCTGATCATCTGGATCACCGAGTACTACACCGGGACCAACTTCCGCCCGGTGCGCTCGATCGCCAAGGCCAGCGAGACCGGCCACGGCACCAACGTCATCCAAGGCCTGGCGATCAGCCTCGAGGCGACCGCGCTGCCGACGCTGGTGATCGTCGCCGGGATCATCGCCACGTTCCAGATCGCCGGGCTGATGGGCATCGCCTACGCCGCCACCGCGATGCTGGCGCTGGCCGGGATGGTCGTGGCGCTCGACGCCTATGGCCCCGTCACCGACAACGCCGGCGGCATCGCCGAGATGGCCGGCCTCGATGACGCCGTCCGGTCGAAAACGGACGCGCTCGACGCGGTCGGCAACACCACCAAGGCGGTGACCAAGGGCTACGCCATCGGCTCGGCCGGCCTCGCCGCGCTGGTGCTGTTCGCCGCCTACACCACCGACCTCGCCGAGTTCTTCCCCGGGCTCGACGTCGATTTCAGCCTCGAGAACCCGTACGTCATCGTCGGCCTGCTGCTCGGCGCGCTGCTGCCGTTCCTGTTCGGCTCGATGGGCATGACGGCCGTCGGCCGCGCGGCCGGCGACGTGGTCAAGGACGTCCGCGACCAGTTCGCCAACGATCCGGGCATCATGGCCGGCACCAGCCGCCCGAACTATGCCCGCACGGTCGACCTGGTGACCAAGGCCGCGATCAAGGAGATGATCGTGCCGAGCCTGCTGCCGGTGCTGGCGCCGATCGTGGTCTATTTCGTGATCACCGCGATCGCCGGCCAGCAGAACGGCTTCGCCGCGCTCGGCGCGCTGCTCCTCGGGGTGATCGTCGGCGGGCTGTTCGTCGCGATCTCGATGACCGCCGGCGGCGGCGCGTGGGACAACGCCAAGAAGTACATCGAGGACGGCCACCACGGCGGCAAGGGCTCCGAAGCCCACAAGGCGGCGGTGACCGGCGACACGGTCGGCGATCCCTACAAGGACACCGCCGGCCCGGCGGTCAACCCGATGATCAAGATCACCAACATCGTCGCCTTGCTGCTGCTGGCGGCGCTGGCGGCCGGCTGAGCCGCGGCGCAGGCTGGGGCCTCAAGCCGCGGGCGACACCTCAGCGGCACGAGGTCCCTGCCGGCGCGGGGACGCTTCGCGGTTAGCAATTGCCCCACCCGGCCCGCGCCGGGTGGGGTTTTCTTTACCTAGCGGCTTAAGCCTTCTTTCGGGGTGCCGGTCCTAGATTCGCCAGGCGGCCGCGATGCGCCGTTCTCGCACAAGGTTAACGCCGCTTGGCCAGTCTCGCGCCGCTCGAACTGCTAGCCGCATGGGAGCTTCCCGCGGCGCGGCCGTGCTCGATCGAGATCGCGCTGGTCGAGCGGCCGTGGCGGGAGTTCGAGCGCCACGGCGAGATCGCCCGGTGGGACGCGCTGGCGCAATGGGCGGTCGAGCCCAACCCGTTCTACGAAAGCTGGTACCTGCTGCCGTCGCTGCGCGTGTTCGACGCGGCCGGCGACGTCGCGCTGCTGTGCCTCGAGGCCGACGGGCAACTGGCGGGGCTGCTGCCGCTGCGCCGCGAGCGCGGCTACTACGGCCACCCGCTGCCGCACTGGCGCAACTGGGTCCACGCCAACGTGTTCCTCGGCGTGCCGCTCGTCGCGCCCGGCTTCGAAGCGATCTTCTGGCGCGAGCTGCTCGCTTGGGCGGACCGGGAGGCCGGCGGCGCGCTGTTCCTCCACCTGACGCACATGCCCGCGGACGGAACGCTGCACGCGGCGCTGGCGCGGGTCCTGGCCGACGACGAGCGGGCCGGCGCCACGGTTCTGCGCGAGGAGCGGGCGATGCTCCGCACCCGGCTCGGCGCCGACGAATACCTCGCGCTGTCGCTGTCGGGAAAGAAGCGCAAGGAGCTGCGCCGCCAGCACCGCCGCCTCGAAGAGGAAGGCGAGCTGTCGGTCGAGCGGACCATGAGCTGCATCGGCCTCGCCGCCTGGATCGACGAATTCCTCGAGCTCGAGCGCGGCGGGTGGAAAGGCGAGGCCGGCTCGGCGCTGGCCTGCGACCCGGCGACCGAGGCGCTGTTCGCCACCGCGCTCGACGGCGCCGCCCGCCAGGGCCGCCTCGAGCGGCTGGCGATTCGCCTCGACGGCCGGCCGCTGGCGATGCTCGCGACGTTCCTCTGCCCGCCCGGGGCGTTCTCGTTCAAGACCGCGTTCGACGAGCGTTTCGCCCGCTTCTCGCCCGGGGTCCTGCTCCAGCGCGAAAACCTCGCGGTGCTGTCGCGGACCGGCATCGAGTGGGCCGACAGCTGCGCCGGCGCCGACCACCCGATGATCGATCACTTCTGGCGCGAACGGCGCGCCATCGCCCGCCACAGCATCGCCATCGGCGGCCCCGCCCGCCGGCTGCTGTTCCGCGCCATCGCCGCGTGCGAGACGCGCGGCTTCGCCCGGGGCATCGCATGACCCGCGAAGGCAAGCTGCCGCGCGGCCGGGCGCTGATGGCGGGGCCGGTGTTCCCGACGCTGTCGCGGGCGCATTTCGCCTCGTCCTACCCCGAGGGGCCGCACAAGCTGCGCCACAACCTCGAGTCGCACCCGCTGCTCGAGCTCGATGCGCTAGCCGAGCTCGGCGAGGTGCTGCCGGCGCGCTCGGTCGAGTACAACCGCGGCGACCTCCCCATCGGGGTCGACGGCAAGCCGGAAGGCAACGGGCTGACCATCGGCGAGACGATCCGCCGGATCGAGCGAACCGCGAGCTGGGCGGTGCTCAAGAACATCGAAAAGCACCCGGCCTACGCCGCCCTGCTCGCCGAGCTGCTCGGCGAGATCGAGGCCGATATAGTCGCCAAGACCGGGCGGGTGATGAAGACCCAGGGCTATGTGTTCGTCTCCAGCCCCGAGGCGGTGACGCCGTATCACTTCGATCCGGAGCACAACATCCTGCTCCAGCTGGTCGGCGAGAAGGCGATGACGGTGTTTCCCGCTGGCGATCCGGACTGCGCGCCCGACCGGGTGCACGAGACCTACCACACCGGCGGCGGCCGCGAGCTCGCCTGGCGCGACGAGCTGGCGTGCCGCGGGATCACCTTCCGCCTCTCGCCGGGCGAGGCGATCTACGTCCCGGTGATGGCCCCTCACCACGTGAAGAACGGCCCGGTGCCGTCGATCTCGCTGTCGATCACCTGGCGCAGCGAGTGGAGTTTCGCCGAGGCCGACGCGCGTGCGTTCAACGGCTGGCTGCGCCAACGCGGGCTCGATCCGCGGCCGCCCGGCCGGTGGCCGGCGCGCAACACGGCCAAGGCGTTCGCCTGGCGCGTGCTGCGGCGGTGGCCCGGGGTGCGTTGACTGGCGCCATGGCGGCGCGCAAGGCGCCGGGCATGGCCATCCAGACCGCGCCGACACCCGAGCAGCTCGTCGCCGAGCTGGTCCTGCTGCTCGATCTCGAGCCGCGCGGCGGCGACCGCTTCATCGGCCGCCGCCATCCCGAAGGCACCGGCCGGGTGTTCGGCGGTCAGGCGATCGCCCAGGCGCTCGGCGCGGCCCGGCGCACGGTCGCCGACGACCGCCCGGTCCATTCGCTGCATGCCTATTTCCTGCGCGGCGGCAGCGACGAACTGCCGATCGAGTTCCGCGTCAAGCGCGACCTCGACGGGCGCAGCTTCTCCAACCGCCGCGTCGTCGCCAGCCAGCGCGGCGAGCCGATCCTCAACCTGACCGCCTCGTTCCAGAAGCGGCAGGATGGACCGCACCACCAGCACCCGGCGATGCCCGACGTACCGCCGCCCGAGGAGCTCGAGCCCGATTCCGCGGTTCGCGCGCGCATCGCCGGGCAGGTTCCCGAAGGGCCGATGCGGCGGCTGTTCCTGCGCCCGCGCCCGATCGACTTCCGCTCGGTCGAGCCGCGCGACTGGCTCGACCCGCAACGGCGCGAGCCGTGCGCGTACTGCTGGTTCCGCACCGTCGCCCCGCTCCCCGACGCGCCGCGCATCCACGGCACGGTGCTGGCCTACGCCAGCGATTTCCAGCTGCTCGCCACCGCGCTGCAACCGCACGGGCTCAGCTACCCGCGCGGCGACGTGAAGGGCGCCAGCCTCGACCATGCGATATGGTTCCACGGCGAGTTCCGCGCCGACGACTGGCTGCTCTACGCCACCGACAGCCCGTGGTCGGGCCGCGCGCGCGGGTTCGGCCGCGGGCAGATCTTCACGCGCGATGGACGGCTGGTGGCGAGCGTCGCCCAGGAGGGAATGCTGCGGGCGGTTTCGCGCTAGCGCCAGCCGCGCTCACGGGCGGCCTGTTCCTGGGCCGCGTCGAGCGCCGGGCCGGCGGCGAGAGCCTGGGCGCGTTCGAGGACTTCGGCGGCCGGGTTGCCGGCCATCCGGTAGTCGCCGCGCTGCACCGGCACGCCGGCGCCCTCGAACACCAGGCGCCAGCCTGCATCGTCGCGGCAGGCGATGCCGCTGTGCGCCTCCCCGGCGAACGCGCGGCAGTAGGCCCCGCTATCGTCGCGGAAGCTGAGCAGTATCCGCATCGGCCCCGCCGCATCCTGCGACCCGGCCAGCTGGCGGTCGAGCGCCGTCGACAGCGGGCGCTCGGCATAGTCCGCTCCGCCCCGCGGCATGACCACCGCCAGCACCAGCGAGGCGACGAGCGCAGGGCCGGCCACCCAGCTCCAGCGCGGCAGCACGCGCGCGCGGTCCTTGCGCGCGCGCGCCGCGGCGAAGCTGACGACCTGGGGTTCGGACCGCAGCGCCGCGGTCAGCCGCTCGGGCACCGGCGCTTGCAGGATCGGCGCGAAGTGGGCACCGAGCCGCGCTTTGAGCGCCCGATGCGCCCGTATTTGCTCGGCCAGCGCCGGATTGGCCGCGACCGCCGCCGCGACCTGTCGTTCGCGGTCCGCGTCGAGCTCTCCGTCGGCGAACGCGGCCAGTTCCTCGCGGGTCACGCTCATACGCCGTCTCCGAGGCGGGTCAGGAGCGCATCGCGCCCCCGCACCAGCCGCGAATTGAGCGTGCCGACGGGACAGCCGACAATGTCCGCCGCTTCCCTGTAGGAATAGCCCTCGACCATCACCAGCAGCACGGCCTCGCGCTGCTCGTCGGGCAGCGTGCGCAAGGCGCGATCGATCACGCCGAGCTCGACGGCTTCTTCCTGGCCCCCGCCGGCACCGACGCCGGCGCCGGCTTCCTCGGCGACGAACGTCTCGCCGCGGCGGGTGCGGGCCCGCTGTTCGTCGATCCAGATATTGCGCATCATCCTGTACATCCAGCTATCGAGCCGCGTGCCCGGCTGCCACAGCGCCCGCTTGTCGAGCGCGCGGACCACGGCCGCCTGGCACAAGTCGTCGCCGTCGGCGGGATCGCGCGCCAGGCCCGCGGCAAAGCGCCGCAAGCGCGGCAGCAGCGCCAGCACCTGCTCCTCGAAGCTTTCGCCCGCTATGTTCGGCCTCTTTCACGCATTAAACGGCTGTCCGCGTCCGTTTCATCCGTGCTTAAGGCAAAATTTCGAGATTGGCGAAGATGCGCGTAGCCCTGACCCTGCTGGCCGTGATGGCCGCCCTGCTCGCGGCCCCCGCGACGGCGCAGCTCGGCCTGCCCGGGGTCGGCCTGCCGCAAGTGCCGCCGGTCGCCGTGCCCGATCTTCCCGTCGGCCGCGCCATCGACGAGGTCACCGGAAGCGCGGGCCGCACCGCCGGCCGGCTGCTCGATCTGAGGGCCGAGCGGATCGACCGCCTGCTGCGGCGCAACCGCGGGACGATCGAGCTCGACGCCACGGGCGCGCCGGCGCGGCGCGGCGAGCTGCTGCTGATCGACCCGAGCCCGAGCGCGCTGGCCGCCGCGCAGGCCGCCGGATTCGCGCCGGCCGGACGCGAGCAGCTCGGCAGCCTCGGCCTGTCGGTCGTGCGGCTGGCGCTGCCGCGCGGGGTGTCGCTGGCGGAAGGCGAGGCCCGGCTGCGGCGCGCGGCGCCGGGCGCCGAGGTCGCCGCCGACAATCTCCATTTCCAGAGCGGGGGCCCGCCCTTGCCGGTGCTCGCGGAAGCGGCTCGGGCGGCGGCCGCGCCGATCGCCACCCCCGTAGGCATCATCGACGGCGCGCCGCGCCAGGCCGTCGCCGCGCTGCGCGGCTTCGCCGAGGGTGCACCGCTGGCCAGCCATCACGGCAGCGCCGTGGTCTCGCTGCTCGAAGGCGCCGGCGCGCGCAACTTGCGCGTGGCCGACATCTACGGCAGCGACCCCGCCGGCGGCAACGCGCTGGCCCTGATCCGGGCGCTCGACTGGCTGATCGGCGGCGGCGCGCAAGTGGTCTCGATCAGCCTCGGCGGGCCGAACAACCTCGCGGTCGGCAAGGCGATCGCCGCGGCCCAACGCAAGGGTGTCGTGGTCGTCGCCGCGGTCGGCAACGACGGCCCCGCCGCTCCGCCGGCGTACCCGGCATCCTATCCCGGCGTGGTGGCGGTGACCGGCACCGACGGTCGCGGCCGCGTGCTGATCGAGGCCGGCCGCGCGCTGCACCTCGATTACGCCGCGCCGGCCGCGGACATCCTCGCCCGCAACAAGGCGGGCAAGTGGTCGAGGGTGCGCGGCACCTCCTACGCCGTGCCGCTCGTCGCCGCGCGCGCGGCGGCCGCGCTCGGCGGCGGCGGGTCCTGGCGCGCCACGCTCGACCGCGAAGCCGAGGATCTCGGCCCGCGCGGGCCCGACGCCAGCTACGGCCGCGGTCTGCTGTGCCGGGCCTGCGCCCGGCAGCGCTGAAAAAAATCGCCTCGCCGGATGGATTAGGTGGCCGGCGGCAGCCGTTTTCTCGATGAACGGGCGGGCGCCGCCCGCGAATGGAGAGAAGGAGCTACCCCATGAAACGGATCCTGATTGCCTCGACGGCCCTCGCGCTGATCGCCGCGCCCGCGCAGGCGCAGCTGCTCGGAGGCGGCGGTGGCCTGGGCGGCGTGGTCGGCGGCACCATAGGCGGCGCCGGCTCGATCGGCTCGGCCACCGATAGCATCGGCAGCGTCACCCGCGGGACGGTCGAGGGCTCCGGGAACGCCAGCGGCTCGGCCCGCGCCGACCGCCGCAGCGGACGGGTCGACGCGAGCGGCAACGGCCGCGGCAGCGCCGCCGGCAGCGTGACCAGCGTTCTCACCGGTCCGGCCGGCTCGACCAGCGCCGATGGGCGCGCGAGCGGCTCGGCCTCCGGCGGCGGCTCCGCCACGGCCCAACTGGTCGGCACCGATGCGCTGCGCTCGACCGCCGGGTCGGTCGTCGGTCAGGCGCGCGGCACCGGCCAGGCCGCCGCGCAGCAAGGCCGCGGCGCGGCGCAAGGCCTCGTCGGCACCGCCGGCGGCCTGGTCGGCAGCGCGCAAGGCGCGGGTTCGGGCGCGCTGGCCGGGTCGGGCTCCTATGCCTCCGGGCCGCTCGCGGCGGCCGGCAGCCTCGCCGCGCAAGGCCAGGGTGCCTTCGCCGTCGAGCGCGGCACGCCGATCTTCGACGCCGGCGGCGACCGCATCGGGCGGGTGCGCCAGGTCATGTCCGACGCGAGCGGCAACGTCCGCCAGCTGCTGGTCAGGGTCGACGGAGAAGAAGCGGTGATCCCGGCGAGCAACTTCCAGGCGACCGGCACCGGGCTCGTCTCGGCGATGGGCGAAGGCCAGATCAAGCACATCGCCGAGCAGCAGGAAGAAGCGGAAGACGCCGAAGGCTGACCTCACCCAACCCAGCACCCCCTGCGCCCGGAAAGGTCCCCCCTCCCGCCTTTCCGGGCGTTTCCTTATCCGCGCGGATGGTAGAAATCGTACACCGCCTGGGCCACCGCCGCGCTCACGCCGGGCGCGCGCTGCAGATCCTCCAGCGCGGCCGCCCGGACCTTTCCCGCCGTTCCGAAGTGCAGCAGCAGGGCGCGCTTGCGCGACGGGCCGATGCCGGGGATTTCGTCGAGCGGCGAGGCGCTGATCGCGCGGCTGCGCTTGGCGCGGTGGGCGCCGATGGCGAAGCGGTGCGCCTCGTCGCGCAGCCGCTGGAGGTAGAACAGCACCGCCGAGTTGACCGGCAGCGTCTTCTCGCGCCCGTCGGGGAAGTGGAACACCTCGCGCCCCGCGTTGCGGTCGGGGCCCTTGGACACGGCGATCAGCGGCACGTCCTCGATGCCGAGATCCTCGAGCGCCTCGCGCACCGCGCTCATCTGGCCCTTGCCGCCGTCGATCAGCACGAGCCCGGGCCACTGGTCGGAGTCCCGGTCGGGATCGTCGTCCTGCACGCGGGCGAAGCGGCGGGTGAAGACCTCGCGCATCATCCCGAAGTCGTCGTTGGTCTGCGCGCTGCGGATGTTGAACTTGCGGTACTGGTTCTTGAGGAAACCCTCGGGCCCGGCGACGATCATCGCCCCGACCGCCTTGGCCCCCTGGATATGGCTGTTGTCATAGACTTCGATCCGCCGCGGCTCCTCGGGCAGCTCGAGGAACTCGGTGATCTCGCGCAGTATCTTCGCCTGGGTGCCGCTTTCGGCGAGGCGCCGGTCGAGCGCTTCGGCGGCGTTGCGGCTGGCTTGCTCGAGCAAGCGGCGGCGCGAGCCGCGCTGGGGCACGCTGATCTCGACCCGGTGCCCTGCGACCTCGCCCAAGGCCTGCTCGAGCAGCGCCCGCTCGGGCAGCTCGCGGTCGACCAGGATCGTGCGCGGCGGGGGCACTTCCTCGTAGAACTGGGCGAGCACGCGGGCGAGCACCTCGTCGTCGGCGACGTCCTGGGTGTGGCTGGGGAAGAACGCGCGGTGGCCCCAGTTCTGCCCGCCGCGGACGAAGAACGCCTGGATGCCGACCTGCCCGCCCTTGGCGGCGAGAGCGAAGATATCGGCGTTGCCGACGCCTTCGGCGTTGATCGCCTGGGTCCCCTGGATGAACGTCGCCGCGCGCAGGCGATCGCGCAGGATCGCGGCGGTCTCGTAGTCGAGCGCCCCGGCCGCGCGCGCCATCTGCGCCTCGATCTCCCGCTGGACCGCGCCCGACTTGCCGCCGAGGAAGTCCTTCGCCTGGCGCACGAGCTGGGCATAGCCGGTCGCGTCGATGCGCCCGACGCACGGCGCGCTGCAGCGTTTGATCTGATAGAGCAGGCACGGCCGGTCGCGGCGGGCGAAGAAGCTGTCGGTGCACGAGCGCAGCAGGAACAGCTTCTGCAGCGCGTTGATCGTGGTGTTGACCGAGCCGGCGCTGGCGAACGGGCCGTAATAGTCGCCCTTGGCCTTGCGCGCCCCGCGGTGCTTCATGATCCGCGGGAACGCATGCTCGGCGCGGAGCAGGATGAACGGGAACGACTTATCGTCGCGCAGCAGCACGTTGTACGGCGGGCGGAAGCGCTTGATCAGCTGCGCCTCGAGCAGCAGCGCCTCGGCCTCGGAGTTGGTGGTGACGATCTCCATCGCGCGGGTCTGCGCGACCATCCGCTGCAGCCGTCCGGACAGGTTGGCGACCTGGCAGTAGTTGGCCACCCGGTTCTTCAGCGCCCGCGCCTTGCCGACGTAGAGCACGTCGCCGCGCGCATCGAGCATGCGATAGACCCCGGGCTTGGGCTTGAGCGTGCGCGTCACCTCGCGGATCGCGGCCACGCCGGCGGCGATGTCGGGCTGCGCCGCGCCGCGCACGGTGTAGGTCGCGCGCTCCTCGTGGAAGCGCTCGGCGCCCTTGGGGTGCGACGGGGTTCCGGCGGGCGTGCGGGCCATCAGGGTGCTCTATGCAATGAACACCGGCTCGTCACGCCGGGGTTTATCCACTAGATATCCACAGGAGACCACACAGCGAGCGATTCGCTTTCCACGGGGGGTGGGATGAAGACGCTGGACGGCGGGCCGGAAGGCATGTTCATCGCGGCGGCCAACGACGAGCGGATGCGCGACGAGCATCCCTCGGTCATCATGCGCGAGCTCGACGCGCGGCGACGGCCGCAGGCCCACGTGATCACTTTCGCCAACGAGAAGGGCGGCGTCGGCAAGTCGACGCTGGCATTCCACTGCGCGGTCACCTTGGCGCATCGCGGGATGAAAGTGCTGGTCGTCGATTGTGACCGGCGGCAGCAGTCGCTCGACCGCTTCTTCGAGGCCCGCGACGGCACCGCGCGGGCGCTCAAGGTGGCGCTGCCGCGCCCGGGCCATGTCGTGCTCGACAAGCAGAGCGGCGCGGTGCTGGCGCAGGAGATCGAGCGCCTCGGGCGCGGCTGCGACTTCGTGCTGATCGACCTCGCCGGCCAGGATTCGCCGACCGCGCGGCGCGCGATCGCGCTCGCCGACACCGTGGTCACGCCGGTCAACTGCTCGCCGACCGACCTCGACGCGCTCGGCCGGATCAACCCGGTGACGCGCCGCTTCCGCCAGGCGGGGCCGTTCGCCGAGATCGTCGCCGCGCTGCGCGCCGAGCGCATGGCGCGCGGCCAGC
>DASPMY010000052.1:0-63935 GCA_035626815.1 Croceibacterium sp. | reverse complement strand
CGACGGTGGTGACGCCGGCGAACAGGTTCTTCCATCCTCCGGCGAGCAGCGCCTCGCGGCGCGGCACCGCCTTCCTCGCCTCGACGTCGCGGCGATGCCGCTGCCGCATGTCGTGGGCCCATTCCACGGCATCGGCGTAAGGCGGCGCGCCGAGCCGGCCGTAATGGTTGCGGTGGAGGTGGTCGTGCGCGTTGATCAGCCCGGGCCGCACCTCCGCATCAGGGAAGCGGAACACCGTTGGGTAGCTGCCCCGCGGCTCGGCGATCACGCCGTCCTCGATCGCCAGCGTGCGGTTGCGCGCTTCGATGAGGAACCGGCGCTCACTCATCGCGCGTGAACGCCAGCGCCAGCACGAACGGACGGCCGCGATGCTCGAGATAGTGCGGGGCACGGCCCGACTGCTCGTAATAATGGCGTACCTCGGGCCCGATGATGCCTTCGGCTTGCGCCCGCAGCGTCAGCCCGGCGCGCCGCGCCGCGGCGATCTGCCGGTACGCCGGGTGAATGTGGCTGACCACCTCGTGGTCCTCGCCGGCGTGGTGAAAAGCGCGCCGATGGCCAACCGCGGCCGCGTCGGGATGGAAGTCGGTGACGATGACCGCGGCACCGGCATCGGCCACGCGGGACAACTCGGCGAAAGCGAGGTCCAGCTCGGCGACGTAGCCGATCGCCAGTCGACACCACACGAGGTCGAACGCGGCATCGGGCAGCGGCAGAGCACGCAAGTCGGCTTCGAGCAGCTCGACATCCCGCAGTGCCGGATTTGCGCGGCCCAGCGCGAGCATGTCGGGGCTCAGGTCAACGCCCACGGCCCTTATCGCTCGGTGATCGGCCATCCGCCAGCCGGTGCCGCAACCGGCGTCGAGCAGCCGCAGCCCGGCCGGCGACGGACCCAGCTCAGCGACCAGGCCCTGCTCGAGATGGGTCACCGGGTTCCCGCTTTCGTACGTCGGCGCCCACAATCGATAGGCCTCGCGCGGGGCCAGCCTGGTCATGCGGGCGCCGCCGCCGCGACGCGCGGGTCGCGCAAGTGGCCATAGGCCTGTTTGTCGTCGGGCCGTTTGCGCGCCAGCCGCCGGACATGGCGCAGCAGGGAGGGGTTGGCGTAATATTCGCCGGCCCAGCGCGGCATCGCCAGCACCTGGCCCATCAGCTTGCCCCACCGCCGCGTCAGAAGGTCGTTCGCCGAGGGGAAGCGGCTGCGCAGCACGAGGTCGAAATCGTCCACCCGCGCCTTGAGGGCGCGGTCGAGCCAGGGGACGTCCGGGTCCTCGTGGGTCATCCACCCGAGCCACTCCGGCCGGGTCCATTCCTCGAGGTCGGTCGGCGTGCCCGACAGCGGGTCGACATTGCCGTACGTTGCCGCGCGCTGCGGGGTCGGCGTGTAGAAATGGGTGATGATCTCGCTCTGCGGATTGATCCGCTTGAGCCGGCGGATGAACGCCAGCGTGTTCTCGATCTCGCGCACCGGTTCGTCCGGATCTCCGAGCACGAACGAGAACTCCGGGATGATGCCGTACTGCCTCGTCAGCGCGGCGACTTGCGCTGTCTGCGCGGTGGTGATCCCCTTGTTCATCTTGGCGAGCACTTCGTCGGAGCCCGATTCCGCACCGCAGAAGACCATCTCCATTCCGGCCGCCTTGAGCAGGCGCCAGGTTTCGTCGGAGAAGCGCAGCAACGCATCGACCCGCGCCTCGCACCACCACTTGAGCCCGAGCGGCGTCAGCGCCGCCGCGAGCTCGCGCGCGTGGGCTTCGTTGAGGAAGAAGTTGTTGTCGTAGAAATGGACCGAATCCATCCCGTGGTGCTCGGCGAGCCAGGCGAGATGGCGCGCGGTCCGCTCGGCCGGCTGGACCTTCTCCTTGCGGCCGTAGACCGAGATCACCGCGCAGAACCCGCACGCGTAAGGGCAGCCGATCGATGCCTGGTACACGCCCGTCTTGCGGCCGAGGAACGTGGGGTGGAGGTACTCGGCGACGTCGATCTTGTGGTACGGCGGCTCGGGCAGCTCGGCCGGGCCGGCCCAGGTGCGCTCGGGCCCGATCCAGTGCGTCCCGTCGGCCTGCCGGAAGGCCAGGCCCGCCACGGTCTTGGGATCGATGGTCCCGTCGAGCACGCCGAGCAGGTCGACGAACGTCTGCTCGCCCTGCCCCCGCACGAGCCAGTCGACGTATGGCGAGTTGAGCACCGGCGCCGGGTAGAGACTGCCGAAGTTTCCGCCCCAGACGACCTGGACTTGCGGGTAGGCTTGCTTGAGCGCCTTCGAGATCCGCACGGCGCTGACGAGTTGCGGGCCGGGCATCGCCGTCAGACCGACGATCCGCACCGGGTCCGGACCGCCCGCGCGGGATTCAATCGACTCGCCGATACGAGCGACCGCATCGACACCGGGGATGTTCTCGTCGACGATTTCCCAGCTGACCTCCGGCGGCAGCGCGGCGCCGACATTCATCACGCTGAGCGGAAAACGGCGGTTCTTCGGCTTGGTGACGTGCGGGTTGACCAGCAGGATCATGGCAGCTCCGCCGTCCAGAGATCGAAGCGAGAGGGGAGCCGGGTGCCGCGCAGCCGGGCCATCAACGGGCGCAATTCGTACCACAGCGGGTAGCGCACGCGGTGACGCCGCCAGGCGATGCCCGACGCATCTTCGAGCCGATCGCGGGTCAGGAATTCGATGCAGTCGAGCGCGGCCAGCCCGGGCGCCAGACGCTTCTCGCGCACCATCGCTTCGCCATCGGCGCTATCGCCGTAGAACGGGGAATCGACGATCGCGATGCATCCACCCGAGCGGACGCAGCGTGCCGCCTCGGCCATCGCGGTGGGAAGATCGGTCGCGTAGTGCAGCGAAGCGTTGAACACCGCGAGGTCCGCCGAGCGGTCCGGCAACGGCAGCGCTTCGAACGATGCCGTCAGCCGCGCGAAGTGAACGATGCGGCGCAATTCCTCGGCCGCGCCGAGCCCGTCTATGTCGTCCTCGCGGATGTCGATCGCGGTGCAGCGGTGCCCTTCCCGCGCGAGCCGGTAACTGAGCCAGCCGTTGCCGGCGCCAAGGTCCAGCATCTGCACGGGGCCGTTCGCGCGCTTCGCCATCGGTCGGACGACGATCTTCATCAGCGCCTCGAAACTGCGCGCGCGCACCGCCCACTGGCGGGCCAGCGGGCCGCTCCGAAGGTAGGGCAGGCTGCGCAGCTCGGCCCCCTTGTGCGCCCTGCCCTCGCTGGCGCGGTGGGCGGCGTAGTCGGCGCGGAAGCGATCGGCGGCGGCGACGACGGTCATCGTCCGCCGCGCCGTTCGAAAACATACAGCACGTGGTCGCCCAGCGGAGCCAGCGACCGCGCGAGGCGTCGGTCAGCCGCCTCCAGCCGGGCCAGCAGCTTCGGATGACGCGAAATCCAGGGCTCGGCCGCGCTCGGGGGGACGAGCAGCCCGACCGCCTTGCGATCGACGAGACGAAAGTCGGGCGCCATCGCACGCGCGATGTCCGCGCCGCGATGATAGCGCACGGTGAACCGCCAGCCCCGCAGCGAGGCAGGGACAGCGCCTCGGCGGAACCGGCGAAAGCAATTCCCCCACCGCCCGCGCAGCGCTTCGGTGAAGATTTCCGCGGGGCAGCAGCACCCGAACAGCACCAGCACGGCTTTGCCGCCGGGCCGAACGACTCTCGCGAGCGCGCGCCCGACTGGGGCGAGGTCCCCCACGCAGTTGAGCGCGGCGAAGTTCGAATAGGCGCCGTCGAATTGCATTCCGCGTTCCGCGAGGATGCCGAGGTCTTCGGCCGGAATCGACTCGGCTCGTGATTCGCCGATCTTGCGCTCGGCTTCGCGCACCATCGCGGGCGAGGCATCGGTCAGGAACACTTGCCGGCCGCGCTCGACCAGCCATGCGGCATCTTTTCCGGTTCCGCCGCCGACCTCGAGCAGTTTCGCACCGTCGGTAAAGGCGGCCAGAAATTCGGCGCGAACCGCAGCGCGCTGTGCCGCGACGCTTAGCCAGGGATCGAACGCGGCGTCGAACGAGCTGGCGATCGCATCGAACGCCGCGCCCGCTGGCAGGAGCACCCTCGAAGCCATATCAGGCCGACAGCGCCGGCCGCAGCGTGTCGGTGCGGTGCGCGGCGGCCAGCCCGGCCAGCCCCGCCCAGCACGCTTCGTCATGGCGGCACAGGTCGACGTCCTTGTGCAACGCGTCGCGCACCATACGGTAGAACGCGGTGTCGAAGGTGCCCTGAAACAGCATCGCCAGCTCGCCGGTGTCGTGCCAGTTGCGCCGCGCCCCGAGATCGGCGGCCAGGCGGTCGTGGAACGCCGTGCCCGGCAGCGGGTAGGCGACCGAGACGCCGATGTCGTCGGGCGCTTCCTCGCGCACCAGATCGCGCGTCAGCAGGATGTCGTCCCAGTCCTCGGGCGGATAACCGAGTTGGAGGAACCAGCAGGCGCGGATGCCCTGCCGCTTGAGATTGCGCGTGGCGACGCGGGCGGTGTCGACGTGCGAGCCCTTGTCCATCGCGTCGAGGATTCGCTGCGAGCCGGATTCGACCCCGAGCCAGACTTCCTGTGCGCCGGCCGCGCGCAACGCCTCGGCGACCGGCCGGGTGATCAGATTGACCCGCGACTGCATCATGAACGGGATCACCGCGTCGCGCCGCACGACCTCGTCGGCGAACTCGCGGATCCACTCGGCGGTCATCCCGAAGATGTCGTCGGCGAACCACACGTGGTCGGGGCGGACCTCGTTCTTCAGCCGCCGCAGCTCTTCGGCGACCGAGGCCGGCGAGCGCTGGCTGTAGCGGCGTCCGAAGGTCGGCTTGGCGCACCAGTTGCAGCTGTAGGGGCAGCCGCGCGAGGCGGCCGCGTTCCACGAGAAATAGCCGTGGCGGCCGACCCAGGCCGCGCGATAGGCCTGCGCGTCGACCAGGTCCCACGCCGGCAGCGGGAGCGCCTCCAGATCGGGACGGCCGAGCCGCGCCGGGGTGCGTCGAAGGCCGCCGCTCGCGTCCGCCAGAATGAGCCCGCCGGTGAACGAGAAGTCCGCTCCCGATTGGGCCGCGCGAACGAAATCGGCAGCGGCGAACTCGCCCTCTCCGGCCAGGACCGCATCGGCTCCGGCGTCCAAGTAGAGCCGCGGGTAGTCCACCGCATCGGGCGAATTGACCGCCACGCGCCAGCCACGCGCCCGGGCAGCGCCGATCATCGCCAGTGCGTCCTCGCGGCGGTTCTCGGTGCACATCTTGGTCAGGAAGTTGAAGTTGTCCTCGATCAGCAGAAGCTCCGCGGGCGGCAGGCTATCGAGCATGGCCTCGAAGGCGGCCGGCCCTTCGGCGAAAGTGGCGTCGAACAGCTGCACCTCATGCCCCCGCTCGCGCACCATCGCGGCGGCCAGCAGCGTCGTCAGCGGTGGATAGGGCTTGAGTCGATCGAGCTGCTTGGCATCTCGGCGGAGGAAGAACGAATGAGCCAGAAGAACCAAGTGCGCCCCCCGATGACTGCCGTGCCCATTAGTGGCACAGCCGCGGCTGCGCGTTCAATCGGTCGGGCCGATTTGGCCCCGGCTGATTGAACTTTGCCGCAGCGGAAAGATAACAAACCGAGAGATCGGGGGAGTTAACGCAAATGAAGCCCGAAGCGACCGGCGCGAGGTCCGCCTCTCCGGGCATGACCGGCGTCGAGGCGATCCACTGTGCCCCGCTCGGCATTCCG
The DNA here is from genome assembly GCA_035626815.1 of Croceibacterium sp. GTDB lineage: Bacteria > Pseudomonadota > Alphaproteobacteria > Sphingomonadales > Sphingomonadaceae > Croceibacterium_A. The sequence goes on along the minus strand of DASPMY010000052.1, from coordinate 58,239 downwards.
CTGCATGTTGAGCTGGGCCAAGGGGTCGATCCCGCCACCGTGCGCGCGGCATGCCACGGCTGGGAGGGCCCGGCGGATCACGGCCTCGAGCCGATGCGATTGCGCGTCACCCGCGATGCCGGCCTTTCTGGCGTCGCCGAGCCATCGATAGGCGTGGATGGGCACGAGGTCATCGTCACCGGGGCCGGTGCCGATGGTCGCGCGTCCGCCCGGACGATGCTCGCCTGTTGCGCCGTGTCGGACGATTTCCTGGCCGCGCCGGATCGCCTGCGCGGCGAGGTTCTAGAACCCCTGGTCCTGTTCGTGCTGGCGCACCACGACCGAACGCCGCTCCACGCCTCGGGATTGATCGCCGGCGACCTGGCCATCCTCACCAGCGGTCCGAGCGGCGCCGGCAAGAGCTCGCTCGCGCTCGCCGCCGACCGGTTCGGCTGGCGCGTCCTGTCGGATGACACCGTCTACCTCCAGCGGCAACCGCAACTGAAGGTATGGGGATTGCCGCGCGCAGCGCATTTGCTGCCGGACGACTGCACCTCACCGGGAGGCGTCCCGCGGATCCGCAACGGGCAAGTCAAGCATGCCGTCCCCTTTCGGACGAGCGCGGGCATGGCGAGCGCGGAGCGGGCGACGTTGTGCGTCCTCGCGCCCGGATCGGCGGTCGCCCTCGAGCCGCTGGCCCCCGACGAGGCCGTCGCGCGCCTCGGCCGCCTCGAGCCGGGCTTCGACTTGTTCGCCCGGGAAAGCCATGAGGCGCTGGCGCTGCTCGCCGGCAAGGGCGCCTGGCTCCTCACATTGTCGCCGCAACCGGCGGAAGCGATCGCGCTGCTGGCGGCTCACCTACCGCAACTACGGGCGACAGCGGCTCCATGACAGTGGCCTACAGCCGGTGAAGATCGCGCTGTTTGTGCCGGGCGGCGTCGACCGCAGCGGAACGGAGCGCGTCATCCCCTGCCTGTTGGCGCTGATCGACCGGCTCGTCTGCCGCGGCCACGAAGTGCACGTTTTCGCTGCTGCGCAGGAGCCCAAGCCCGGCTCGTGGCCCCTGCTCGGCGCCACCGTCCACAACGCCGGCGGCCGCCGGCGCAGAGTGCGCATGGTCGGCGCGTTCCTGCGCGAGCACCGCCGCGGACGGTTCGACGTGATCCATGGTTTGTGGGCGGGGATGGGCGCGATCGGCGCGCTGGCTTCGCAATTCGCAAGGGTGCCGATGGTGCTGACGCTGATCGGTGGCGACGTGGTGCGCTTTCCGGACATTGGCTACGGCAGCCAAGGGTCGTTCCTCGGGCGGTTGATGACAGGCTATGCCACGCAATCCGCCGTGGCGATCACGACCGAGAGCGGAGCGATGAGCGCGCTGGCAGCCAAGCTCGGCATCGCGGCCATGCCTGTCGCGCTGGGCGTCGACGTGCAAGCCTGGCCGGTGCTCGCGCCGCGCGAGCGGGCGCCCGGCGCGCCCGTGCGCTTGCTCCACGTCGGCAGCCTCAATCGCGTGAAGGACCAGCCAACGTTGCTCAGGTCGCTGGCGATCCTGCGCGAGGCCGGGGTCGATTTCGAGCTCGAGGTCGTCGGCGTGGATACGCTGAGCGGCGCCATCCACCGCTTGGCCGCCGAATTGGGGCTCGAAAACCGCGTTCGCTTCCGGGGCTATCTGCCGCATTCCCGCCTCCGCGAGTATTTCGAGCGCGCCGACATACTGGTGGTCAGCTCGATCCACGAGGGGGCGCCGGTCGTCATGCTCGAAGCCGCGATCGCCGGCGTGCCGACGGTCGGGACACAGGTGGGCCATGTCGCCGATTTCGCACCGGGTGCCGCCGTCGCCGTGCCGGTCGGCGATCCCGCGTCGCTGGCAGAGGCGATCCGGGACCTCGCCGGTGACGAGCCGCGTCGCTTGCGTCTGGCCAGCGCTGCGCAAGCACGCGCCAGGCGGATCGACGCCGACTTCACCGCCGAGACGATGCTGCGGCTCTATTCCGGAGAATCCGTCACGGCGGCCTAGCGCCAGTGCAGGACCGGCCAGCCTTTTTCCGCGGCATAGGCGCCGAAGCCGTTCTTGGGGTTCACGACGAACGCCTGGTCGGCCCAACTAAGGGTGCAGGCGTCCGAGCGGTCGTCGGAAAAGAAGCGCACGTGCATCCGGGCACGGTCGAAACCGTGCCGTTCGAGCTGGTCGCGCAGCATCGTCAGCTTGTCGTCCCCGTAGCAATTCGGTCCGTCGATGCCCGAAACCAGGGTATCGCCGTGCCACCGGGACGCCGTGCAGACGACCTGATCGACCGCCAGCTCGCGGGCTATGGCATCGACGTAAAACGAATTGGCCGCCGTGGCGATGACGATCGACCGGCCCTGCCGCCGTTCCTCCTCGATCTGCTCAAGTCCCTGGCGGAGGAACCCGCGCTCGCGCAGACGGCGCGCGTAGCGCTCGGCGATCGGCGCGATCGCCTCGCGCCGCACACTGCGGCCGAGGATGAGCCGCTGCAACCGTTCCTTGAGCTCCTTTCGCGAGCTGCGGCCCATCCGGTAGCTCAGAAAGTAGCCGATTCCGAGCGGCAGGAGGAGCAGGCGCCACGGAGCCAGCTTGTGCGCCGCATAAGTGAGAAAGGCGGTGTAGGTCCCGTAGCGTGTCAGCGTGCGATCGAGATCGAACACCGAGATTCGCGCCTGCGGCTCGCTCGCGTGACCGCCGGGGCGTGCCGCGATGATGCGCTCGGCCAGCGCATGATCGGCCAATCGGTCGACGTCGATGGCTGCTTCGGCGAACGGAAGCTTCACCACCGCCAGACGGAAACCGAGACGGCGCTCGATCCGCGGGATCGCGCGGTCGAGCGAAAGCATGCGCGAGGCCGCGGCCAGCGCCATGGCCGGCCCGAGGTACCAGAGAACCTTGAGCTTCTTCTTGCGGCTGGATTCGGCGCGGCCGAACACCCGGATGCCGCTCCGGGCGGCGTCACCCTGCAAGGTGAACAGGTTTGCTCCGTTGTAGGCCGAGCGGCCGAAACGAATCCACGTGCGGCGAGATTCGGGATAGCGCATGGTAACGAGGCCGTGCTCGACGATGCCCATGCTCGCATCGAAGCCCGCGCTCGCGGCGAGGAAGTGCTCGATCGCCTCGCGGGTCAGCAGCGGGTGATCGGCGGTGGTCACGAGCACCGGCCACGGCGCGCGCTCTGTCCCGACCACGCCGGCGATGGTCGCGGCGATGCTTTCCGCCCCCTCGGCCACCTCGACGAGCGGATGGTCCTCGAGCCAGCGCAACTGCGCGTCGGCCGTCAGCACATGCGGCTGCTGCGCCAGGACGACCACCCGGCCGACCGATGCGCACGACAGCAGCGTGCGAACGACACGCCCGACCATCGGTTCGCCGCAAACGGGCACCATCGCCTTCAACGGCGTTCGGAAGTGCTGCGCCAGCGGGTCGCTGCCCGGCCGGCTTCCCGCGAGCACGACCGCGGTCCACGATTGGGCCGGGGTGCGGGGTGTGCGTCGAGGGGCGCCGGTCGAGCCGAGATCCGGATCGAGTTTCATGAGCCCTTCATCTGCTTCCCCCAAAACGATATTGCATATAAGCGCTTACCCAAGCAATCGTTTGCTCCGTTTAAGGGGGGAAGAGGCGTGGGGGCAGACAGCAGCACAATCGAGCGGGCGGTTATTCTCAGCGCGGGCAAAGGCTCGCGCCTGCTGCCGCTGACCGCCGATCGCCCCAAGTGCCTGCTGCCGCTCGGCGGTGCGAGCATTCTCGAATGGCAGCTCGACGCACTGCAGAGCGCCGGCATCACCGAGGTCGTCGTTGTGACCGGGTTCCGCCCCGATCTGGTCGACGCAGTGCTGGCTCAAGCCCGCGGCAGCGGGCTCGCGGTCCGCTCGATCTTCAACCCGTTCTACCACGTTGCCGACAATCTTGGGTCGGTCTGGCTCGCCCGGAGCGCGTTCGACCGCGATTGCCTGCTGCTCAACGGGGACACGCTGGTTCCGCCCGCGCTGATCGAACGGCTGCTCGCGGCCCCGCCCTCGCCAATCTGTGTCGCGGTGGATGAGAAGAGCGCCTACGACGACGACGACATGAAAGTGCTGCGCGACGGCGACCGGCTGGTCCGCATCGGCAAGGGCCTGGGGCCGGATGGCTGCAATGCCGAGTCGATCGGCTTGCTCCGCTTCATCCGGGAAGGCCGCGAGGCTTTTCTCGATGGTGCCGAACGGGCGTTGCGCACTCCCGAGGGAACGTCGCAGTTCTACCTCGGCGTCATCGATCGCCTGGCCGATACCGGCATCGTCACGACGGCATCGATCTCGGGGCTCGAATGGGCCGAGGTCGATTATCCGGCCGATTACGAGGCCGCGCAGGCCCTCGCCGCACGCTGGTCAGCCGCGGGAAGGCCACTGCGCGCGGAGCCAGGCGCCTAGCCGATCGATCTGCGCCGCGTCCAGGGTGACGGCCTCGCCGAGCTCGGGCAGCTTGGGCCATCCGGCATCGCGTACGGCGATGCCCTCCGCTTCGCGCACGCCCTCGTAGCGCGGGATCACATGCCAATGGACGTGCGGGTCGACCATCATCAGCATCAGATAGTTGATCCTGGCATAGCCCACCGCCGTCTCCAGAGCGCGCTCCACGTCACCGACAGCCTGGCCCAACTCGGCGAATGCCTCGCCCGTCAGATCCGAGAAGCGGCGCGCCTGCGACGTGGAAGCGAGCACCAGCGAGCCCAGCGTGGGCTGTGCCGGGCGCAGCAGCGCCACCCAGTGCTCGTATCGCGCCACCAGCGTCGCCGGATAGCCGAAGCGTACGATTGTCTCGTTCATGCGAGCCAACTCTCCACTGGCCGCCCCGATGCGTCGACGCCCCACGCCTGGGCCAGGCGCACGAGGTGGAACAGGCACGAGATCACCGTCCAGACCGCCACCGCGACGATGCCGACGTCCGGGCGTGCGGCGATCAGCGCGGCGAGCAGGATGACCATGTTGGGATTGCGGCGCGCCGTGACCAGCCGGAAGGTCGAATCGGCGCGGCGCCAGACATGAATGTGGATGTCGAACTTGAGGATGAAGGCGCCCTCGATAAGCCGCTGGACGACGTAGCCGGCAACCAGCGCGATCATCACCGCCGCGAACGTGTCCGGCGAGAGGGCCCGGCCGTGCTCGGGCAGGCCTTCCGCCCACGCCCACCACCAGAACAGCGGATGGATGAGGTCGATGCCGTGGTCGAACGCGTTGCCCCACTTCGAAGCGGTGAGGGTGCAGCGCGCCAGCTTACCGTCCACCGTGTCGAGCACCATGAACACCAGCCCGGCCGCGATCCCGCTCCAGAACCATCCATGCCAGAAGGCGACCCCCGCCAGCACGCAGAACGCCGCCCCGATGGTGGTGACGGCGTTCGGCGAAAGCCCGAGCCTGACCGCGAGGCGCGTCAGCGCGAACGCCCACTTGGGCCACAGGTACTTGGTCAGCAGATCGGTGACGCCCTTGTACGAGGCATAATAGCTGGCGCGCTCGAGCGCGGGCCGCGTCGCGGGCGTGAGCGGCTCGAGGAACGGACGCTCGCGCTTGCGCAGCTCCACATCGACGACTTCGCCCGCATCCGCCGCCTCTATGATGACGAGACCGGGGCGCGCGTCGATCGGGGCGCCCTCGCTCATCGCGCGGCGCACCGCGTCGCGATGCTCCGGCGCGACGCGGGCGAGAACCGGAATCCCGGCATGGGTCACGACGCTCAGCTCCTTGGTCACCCGGCTCAGCCAGGCTCCGTGGAACACGTAATCGAGGTTCACCAGTATCGGTTCGCCGGCTGCCAGCTTTTCAGCGTGCTGGGCGGCGAGCCGGGTCCACCGTTCGGCGGGGGTCAGCCCCCACAGGCGGGTATCGTTGCGCCCGACGAGCTCGAATGTCGGCCTCATGACCGGCGCAAGCTGTCGGCGATGTCGTCGGCGGTCCGCAGCGCCAGCGCGACGAGCGTCAGCGTCGGATTGGCCCAGCCGCTCGTCGGGAACAGCGACGAGCCCGCGACATAGAGATTGGGCAGGCCGTGGACCCGCGTACGCGCGTCGGTCACCCCGTCGCGCGGGCTCGCCGACATCCGCGTGGTGCCCATGTGATGATAGCCGCCGATGGGATGCGCGGAAATAAGCGGATCGGTCCGCCAGCCTTCGCCCGGATCGGCCAGCCATCCGGCGGGCACGACCTGGCCGAGCCCCAGCCGCGCCAGCTCCTCTCCGAGCGTCCGGACGAGCACCTCGACGCTGCGCACGTCGAGCTCGCCGAGGCGCCAGTCGAGCATGGCCCGCCGCATTCCGAGAGCGTCGCGGTCGGGCGATAGGAGCACGCGGCTGTCGGGGTTGGGCGCTTGCTCGCCGCGCACCAGCAAGGCGATCTCCAGCCGCCCGAGCTTGTGCAGCAGCCACGGCCGCAGCGGGTCGACATGCCGCTGGGCTGTCCCCGCGAGCCGCTTGGCGGTGGTCCACAAGGTCCGTCCGGCGCGCGTCGGCGACATGTCGTGCTTGATCCGCGAGTAGGCCCGCATCCCCCAGAACTGCGCCTCCTGCTCCGGCTGCCGGGCGACGATCGTCAGCGAGGTGTTGAGGATGCCCTCGCTGCGCTGAATCTCCGGCGCGGGCGCGATCAGCGCCGCCAGGTCGCGCCCGGCGATGCGGTGCCGCCTGCCGAACGCCATCAGCAACCGCCACGCATCGCCGTGCTCGACGCGGCCACCCCGGGCATGGGGATGCTCCATGAAGAAGCGGCCGACCGCCCCGCCGGCGTTGCCCAGGCCCTGCGGAATCACTCCATCCGAGCACAGCAGAACACGCGGGTTCTCGATCCCGCCCGCCGCCAGCACGAACATGCGCGCCCGCACGGTGAGAGCGCGTCCGTTGAGCGAGCGCGCGGTGACGTGCGTGACCCCGGCGCCCGAGGCCGCGACGTCGATCGACGTCACCGTCGCGTGCAGGAACACCTCGCAGTTCGGATGCGCGACGACGTCGGCGCAACTGTCGAGCACGAAGCGATTGAAGCGCATGTCGAACGACCACACCGGCATCCTCAGCCGGGCGGGGTCGAACGTCGGCAGCGGAACCCCCCCGCCGCGCAGGGCGTCCGCCGTGTCGCGCTCGGCCGGCAGATCGAACAGCGGCCGCGCTTCGCGATACCAGCGGCTCAGCTCGTCATGGTCCAGCGGCCACCCCGAATGCGGCACCCATTCGCGCCGCTCGAGGTCGATCGGGTCGAGCTCGGCGCAGCGGCCGCCCCAGATGGCCGTGGTGCCGCCGAAGAAGCGCAGCCGCGAGTGGTCGAGATCGTAGTAGTCCTCGCCGACGTTTTCGCCGGCGTTGAGGTCGGCAATCTGGGCTTCGTAGTCGCGGCCGCCGCTTTCCAGCAGCACGACGCGGCGCCCTTGCGCCAGCAGCCGCCGGCAGATCGTCAGCCCGGCGGCGCCGGCGCCGATGACGCACACCTCGGCATCTCGCTCGAGGGCACCGGCTGCTTGGGCGAGATCGGCGAGCATGCCGGCCCCTCATCTCAAGGAGCGATGCGCGTGGCAAGCCTTGCTCGGCCATCGCTTGGAGATGGTGGAAACCTGGTAGCGGAGGAGGGACTCGAACCCCCGACACGCGGATTATGATTCCGCTGCTCTAACCGGCTGAGCTACTCCGCCCCAAGGCAGGCGGCGCATCTAAGGCCGAGGAACCACGCGGTCAACCGCCCGCTTGGTCACATCTCGCCACGCGCGCGGCGGATGGCGAACCACTTGGCGACGTTGGCGTTGTGCTCGGCCAGCGTGCTGGCGAACACGTGGCCGCCCTTGCCGTCGGCGACCATGTACAGCGCCTCGGTCGGCGCCGGGTTGAGCACCGCCTCAATCGACTCCCGGCCGGGATTGGTGATCGGCCCGCGCGGAAGCCCGACCATGGTATAAGTGTTGTAGCCGTTGACCGCCTGGATCTCCGACTGGCGGATGCGCCGTCCGAGCGGCTTGCCCTTGGTGATCGGGTAGATGATGGTCGGGTCGGCCTGCAACAGCATCCCTTGCTTGACGCGGTTCGAGTATAGCCCCGCGACCATCCGTCGCTCGCGCGGAACGCCCGTTTCCTTCTCGACGATCGAAGCGAGCGTGACCGCCTCGTGCGGCGTCGCGACGGCGATGTCGGGCGCGCGCTTGGGCCACAGCTCGGCGATCGTCTCGCTCATCGCCTGCTGCATCCGCCCGAGCACCGCGGCGCGCGTCTCGCCGCGCTCGAAATCGTAGCTCTCGGGCAGCACTGAGCCTTCGGCGGGCACCGCGATCGTGCCGGTCAGCAGCGGCTCGGCCATCAGCCGCTCCCACACCATGATCGACGGCAGCCCTTCGGGCACGGTCACGAAGCGGCGGATCACCTCGCCGTGCTGGAGGGTGTCGAGGATCGTCGCCGGGCTCGAGCCGGCCGGCAGCAGGAACTCGCCGGCCTTGATCGGATCGCCGCTGCCGAGCAGCTTGGCCCACAGCAGGAAGCTGTCGCTGGAGGCGATGTGGCCTTCGTCCTCGAGCTTGCCGGCGACCGAGGTCAGCGAGGCGCCGCCGGGGACGACGAAGGCCGTGTCTTCCTCGATGTCCGAAGCGCCGTACCAGCCCCACGTCGGGGCCACCGCCAGCAGCAGCAGGGCGACGCCGAGCGCCGCGGCGAGGAGATAGCCCTTGCGGCCCATTCGCCGGACCTCAGGTGACCTGCTTCATCACCAGGCTGGCGTTGGTCCCGCCGAAGCCGAAGCTGTTGTTGAGCACCGCGCGGATTTCGCGCGGCCTGGCCTGGTGCGGCACCAGGTCGACGCCCTCGCAGCCTTCCGACGGGTTGTCGAGGTTGAGCGTCGGCGGGGCCACCTGATCGCGCATGGCGAGGATGCAGAAGATCGATTCGACCGCGCCCGCGCCGCCGAGCAGGTGCCCGATGGCCGACTTGGTCGAGCTCATCGACACCGTCGAGATCGCGTTGCCGAACAGCTTGCGCACCGCGCCGAGCTCGAGCTCGTCGCCGAGCGGGGTCGAGGTGCCGTGGGCGTTGATGTAGTCGACGTCCGACGGGCTCATCCCGGCCTTGCGCAGCGCCATTTCCATCGAGCGGTAGGCGCCGGAGCCCTCCGGATGCGGGGCGGTGACGTGGTAGGCGTCGCCCGACAGGCCGTAGCCGACCACCTCGGCGTAGATCTTGGCGCCGCGCGCTTTGGCGTGCTCGTATTCCTCGAGCACCACCACTCCCGCGCCCTCGCCCATCACGAAGCCGTCGCGGGCCACGTCGTAGGGGCGGCTGGCGCGGGTTGGCTCGTCGTTGAAATTGGTGCTCAGCGCCCGCGCCTGCGCGAAGCCGGCGACGCCAATTGGGCAGATCGTCGCCTCGGCCCCGCCGGCGAGCATGATGTCGGCATCGCCGTCCTTGATCATCCGCGCGGCGTCGCCGATCGAATGCGCGCCGGTCGAGCAGGCGGTGACCACGGCGTGGTTCGGGCCCATCAGGCCGTGCTTGATCGACACCTGCCCGCTGATCAGATTGATCAGCCGCCCGTGGACGAAGTGCGGGCTGACCCGGCCCGGCCCCTTCTCGTGGAGCACCAGCGATTCACTCTCGATCCCCGGCAGACCGCCGATGCCGGAGCCGATCGACACGCCGGCGCGTAGCCGGGTCGCCTCGTCCATCTCGGTCAGGCCAGCGTCCTCGATTGCCTGGCCGGCGGCGTCGAGGCCGAAGACGATGAACGGATCGACCTGGCGCTGGACCTTGTGGTCGACCCGCTTGCCCGGATCGAAGCCGTACTCGTGGTCCGCCGGCTTGACCTCGCAGGCGATGCGGCACTTGAACTCGGACGCGTCGAAATGGGTGATCGGCCCCGCGCCGCTGCGCGCGGCGAGGATGTTGGACCATGTCGTCTCGACGTCACCGCCCAGCGGGGTGACGAGGCCCAGTCCGGTTACGACCACTCGGCGCATAGTCATTCTCCGAAAACGAAACAGGCCCAGCCCGCGTGACGGACCGAGCCTGTCTAAAGCCCGTCAGCCAAGCTCGCGCAGCCTGGGACGACGGGGAAAAATGGGGGCTTAGCCCTTGTGGTCTTCGATGTACTTGTTGGCATCGCCGACGGTGTTGATCTTCTCGGCGGCGTCGTCGGGGATCTCGACCCCGAATTCCTCCTCGAAGGCCATGACGAGCTCGACGATGTCCAGGCTGTCGGCCCCGAGATCGTCGATGAAGCTCGCGTCCGGCGTGACCTTGTCCTCCTCGACGCCGAGATGCTCGACGACGATCTTCTTCACGCGGTCGGCGGTGTCGCTCATGTTTTGCCCTCTCACCAGCGGGGTTGGATTTCCTGTCGCCCTAATGAACGCCGCACAGGCTGGCAAGTGCCATGCCATCGTGCCGCCAGGGCGCCAGCAAGCGCGGTTACAGGCGGCGATGGCTGGCGAGCTGAGCCTCGGCCCGCCGGTATCGTTCGATACGGCGCGCGCCTTGCCGCGCGTAATCGACGTCGTCGTCGGCGGCGAGGATCCGCCGGTAGTAGTCGTAGGCTTCGTCCCGCCGGCCGGCGCTCTCGGCGCACAAGCCGAGATTGAACAGCACCGATGCATGGGCGGGGTTGCGCGGCGCGATGTCCATCCACGCGGCGCAGGCCGCGACCCCGTCGCTCTTGGTCAGGCGGATCGCCTCGCGGAAAGCGCGGCTGTCCTGTTTGGAAAGGCCCTTGCGGGACTCCATCACGCGAATCTGGTCGAACCGTTGGAACGGCGCGAGATCGGCCCGCAGGGCATCGGCATAGCGACCGGCGAGCTCGCGCACCATGCCTTCGCTCGATGGCCGGCCGTCACCTTGGCAATAGCGTTGGATCAGCTCGTCCTGCCGGTCGGCGGCGTGAAGCATCGCGCCGTCGATCGCGATCAGCCTGACCGCCGCGTCGAGCCGGACGACGTGATCCCAGCACGGAATGTGGCGCGTTTCGCGCCGGATGCATTTGTCGTCCTCGTCGCGCTCGACGCAGACTTGTTCCTCGCGCGAGCCGGAATCGCGGCGCCCCACTTCCGCCGCGGCAGTGCCGTCGAGCACCGCGTCGGCCTCGGCCGGCGAGACCGTGGGCAGGATACGGAAATAGGGCTCTCCGTCGATGGTGACCGCGCGGAGCCTGTCGGCGACGGCGATGGCGAGCTGCTGCCCGTCGCTGCCGCCGAACGGCTCGAGCGCGATGACGCCCAGCGCGGCCGCCGCGTCCTTGCCGGCTGGCTCGAGGCCGTTCACCGGAAGCGTTTCCGCCGTCACCGCCGATGCGCACAGTGCTGCGCCGGCCGCGAACATGCCCTTGAATCGACGCGTCATTCCCGACCCCCCCCGGTGCCTCAGGGCCAGACTATGCGGGCCCGATGCGCGGTCAAGCGGCGACACTCATTCCGCCGCGCTCGCCTTGGGCGGCTCGGCCAGGCGGATGTGCACGTCGCGCAGCTGCCGCGCGCCGACCGCGCTCGGCGCGCCCATCATCAGGTCCTGCGCCCGCTGGTTCAACGGGAAGGCGATGACCTCGCGGATGTTCGGCTCGTCGGCCAGCAGCATGACGATGCGGTCGATGCCCGGAGCAGAGCCGCCGTGCGGCGGCGCGCCGAGCTTGAACGCCTCGATCATGCCCGAGAAGCTGGCGTCGACCTCCGCGCGCGAGTAGCCCGCGATCTCGAAGGCTTTGTACATGATCTCGGGCCGGTGGTTGCGGATCGCCCCACTCGACAGCTCGTAGCCGTTGCAGACAATGTCGTACTGCCAGGCGAGGATCTCGAGCGGGTCCTGCGTCTCGAGCGCCGCCATCTCGCCTTGCGGCATCGAAAACGGGTTGTGGCTGAAGTCGACCTTCCCGGCGTCCTCGTCGTACTCGAACATCGGGAAGTCGACGATCCAGCAGAACTTGAAGCAGTCCGGCTCGATCAGGCCGAGCTCCTCGCCGACGCGGGTGCGCGCGGCACCGGCGAGCTTGACCGCGTCCTTCTCCTTGCCGGCGGCAAAGAACAGCCCGTCGTCCGCGCCGAGGCCGAGCTCGGCGTAAAGCCGCCCGATGCCTTCGGCGCCATGGTTCTTGGCGATCGGGCCGCCGAACTCGCCGGACTTGCGGGTGACGTAGCCGAGCCCGGCGAAGCCTTCCTTGCGCGCCCACTCGTTCATGTCGTCGAAGAACTTGCGGCTCTTCTCGGCCGTGCCCGGGGCGGGGATCGCGCGCACCACTCCCCCGGACCCGACGATCTTTTCGAACAGGCCGAAGCCCGACTTCTCGAAATGGTGCGAGACATCGGTGACAACCAGCCGATTTCTCAGGTCCGGCTTGTCGGTGCCGTACTTGAGCATCGCCTCCTTGTAGGGAATGCGCGGGAACTCGCCCGCGGGGGTCACGTCCCTGCCGCCGGCGAACTCCTCGAACACCCCGGCGAGCACAGGCTCGATCGCCGCGAACACGTCGTCCTGCGTGACGAAGCTCATCTCGAAGTCGAGCTGATAGAACTCAGGCGACCGGTCGGCGCGCAAGTCCTCGTCGCGGAAGCACGGGGCGATCTGGAAGTAGCGGTCGAACCCGGCGACCATCAGCAGCTGCTTGAACATCTGCGGCGCCTGCGGGAGCGCGTAGAAGCGCCCCGGGTGCAGCCGACTCGGCACCAGGTAGTCGCGCGCGCCCTCGGGGCTCGAGGCGCCGAGGATCGGCGTCTGGAACTCGGTGAAGCCCTGCTCGATCATCCGCCGCCGAAGCGAGGCGATGACCTGGCTGCGCAGCATGATGTTGCGGTGCATCGTCTCGCGGCGCAGGTCGACGAAGCGGTACTTGAGGCGGATGTCCTCCGGGTAGTCCTGCTCGCCCGCGACCGGCAAGGGCAGCTCCTCGGCGCGGCTTTGCACGGTCACGGCCCGGGCATAGACCTCGATTTCGCCCGTCGGCAGATTCGGATTGGTCGTTCCCTCGGCGCGCGCCTTGACGCTGCCGTCGAGGGTGACGACGCTTTCCAGCCGCAGGCTTTCGAGCACCGGCAGCGCTTCCGAATCCACGTCGCAGACGATCTGCGTCAGCCCGTAATGGTCGCGCAAGTCGACGAACAGCACCCCACCGTGATCGCGCTTGCGATGCACCCAGCCTGACAGGCGGACGGTCTCGCCAACATTGTCCGCGCGCAACGCGGCGCAGTTGTGGGAACGGTAGGCGTGCATCGAGACTCTTTCGTTTGTGCGGTTTAAGGCGCTAGGGGACTGGCGCTAACAGGGAACGGAAGGGTTCCTGTCAAGCGGCTGGCCCGATGCGTCATTGGGCGAAGCACGCGCCCTATAGAAAAGCCACGATGAAAATACACCCGCTGATCACGACGACCGAGGAACTGGCCGAGCTCTGCGACCGGCTGGCGAAATCGGAGTTCGTCGCGGTCGACACCGAGTTTATGCGCGAGAACACCTTCTATCCGCTGCTGTGCCTGGTCCAGGTCGGCAACGAGGAGGAGGCCGCGGCGATCGACCCGCTGGCCGACGGCATCGACCTCGCCCCGCTGCTCGAGCTGCTGTGCAACAACGAGGAGGTGCTCAAGGTCTTCCATGCCGGCGGGCAGGACGTGGAGATCGTCTACAACCTCACCGGCAAGACCCCGCACCCGATCTTCGACACCCAGATCGCGATGATGGCGATCAGCCAGTCGGAGCAGATCGGCTATGCCAACCTGGTCGAGAGCTGGCTCGGCAAGACGATCGACAAGGGCGCGCGCTTCACCGACTGGAGCCGCCGCCCGCTGACCGAGCGGCAGATCGAGTACGCCATCGGCGACGTCACCTATCTCGCCAAAATCTTTCCCAGGATCCTCAGGAAGCTGATCAAGTCCGGCCGCGGCGTGTGGCTCAACGCCGAGATGGAGAAGCTGGCCGACCCGGCCAACTATGCCAACGACCTCGACACCGCCTGGCACCGAATCCGCGCGCCGAGCCGCAATGCCCTGGTGCTTGGCCGGCTCAAGGCGCTCGCGGCGTGGCGTGAGACCGAGGCACAAGGCAAGGACATCCCGCGCGGGCGGATCATGCGCGACGAGACGCTGGCCGACATTGCCAGCCATCCGCCCAAGAAGCAGGAGGATCTCGCCAAGGTCCGCGGACTGAGCCAGGCGTGGAAGGACAACGACATCGGCAAGCGGCTGATGCGCGTGCTGAACGCCGTCGAGCCGCTGCCCGACGAGGAGCTGCCCGACAAGCCCAAGCGCGGCGCGCCGCTCGGCAAGGAGGGTGCGCTGGTCGCCGACCTGCTCAAGCTGCTGCTCAAGATCCGCACCCGCGAGATCGACGTCGCCGCGCGGCTGCTGACCCGCTCCGACGAGCTCGAGGCGCTCGCCGCGGGGGTGCGCCAGCTGCCGGTGCTCGAAGGCTGGCGCTATGAGGTGTTCGGCCGCGACGCACTCGAGCTGGTCGAGGGCCGGCTGGGGTTCGGGGTCGAGAACGGGCGCCTGAAGATGACCCGCATCGATCGCGAAACGCAGGCGGAGGCAGCGCGGAACGCCTTGCCGCGGGATGACGATGACGACCCGCCCTTCGACCTGATCGACGACGAGGCCGAAGACCAGGCGGCCGAGTGAGCACGACGCGCGCCCGTGCCGGGGAGGACTAGGTGTCCACTTACCTCCCCACCATCAAGCAACTGCAGTATCTCGTCGCGCTTCACGAGCACGGCCATTTCGGCCACGCGGCGGAAGCGACCTTCGTCTCGCAATCGACCCTGTCGGCCGGGATCCGCGAGCTCGAATCGCTGCTTGGCGTGACTCTGGTCGAGCGCAGCCGGAGGGTGGTGCGCTTCACCCCGCTCGGCAACGCCGTGGTCGACAAGGCCCATCGATTGCTGCGCGAGGCCGAGGAGCTCAGCGACCTCGTCCAGGCATCGGGCAAGCCGCTGTCGGGCGAGCTCAGGATGAGCGTGATCCCGACGATCGCGCCGTTCCTGCTGCCGCGGATGCTCCCGCGGCTGCGCAAGGAGCGCCCGGCGCTCAAGCTGTTCCTGCGCGAGGAAACCAGCGGCGACGCGGTCGAATCGCTGCACCACGGACGCGCCGATTGCGTGCTGCTCGCGCTGCCCTACGCCACCGGCGAGGTCGACAAGGAGCGCATCTGCGACGATCGGTTGTTCGTCGCCTTTCCCAAGGACGACCCGCGCGATCCGCCCGAGGCGATCCCGCCGGCGATGATCGACCCCGATCACCTCCTGCTGCTCGAGGATGGCCATTGCCTCAAGGAGCACGCGCTTGCCGCGTGCAACCGGCCCGAGCTGCGCGCCAGCGCGACGATGATCGGCACCAGCCTGCACACGCTGGTGCAGATGGTCGACAATGGGCTCGGCATGACGATGCTGCCCGAGATGGCGATCGACGCCGGGATCCTGCACGAGACCGAGGTCGTCGCCCGCCCGCTCAAGGCCCGCAACGCCAGCCGCGAGATCGCCCTGATCTGGCGCCCGAACTCGCCGCGGGCGGAGGAATTCCGCCTGCTGGCGAAAGAGCTGCGCGCGGGCTAACCGGCGGTGGGGGAGAGCACCTCCGACGGCGAACCGCTCGAAGCGGCTACGCCCGAGGCGAGCCTGCCGCGCGACCGGCGCGTCACGCTGGGTCTTATCGCGCTGCTGATCGTGGCGCTCGGCTACCTCGTCTATTTCTCGCGCTTCGAGTTCACCTTTGCCGGCATCGGGGCCTTGCTTGCCGTGCCGGCGGCGATCGGCGGCCTGACCTCCCAGCTGTTCGATCCGGACGGCGAACATCCTCCGATGGGCTGCTTCGTCTGGCCGACCCTCGCGCTGGTGGGCCTGGTGGCGATGGCGTTCGTCGTCTTCGACGAGGGAGCGATTTGCATTGCCATGGTCCTGCCCGTGTGGTTGCCCGCGGCGCTCGCGGGCGCCCTGGTCAACCGGTGGAACGCCCGCCGCCTCGCGCGCTGGAGCCGATCCCCCGAACGGTTCTACAGCGCCGCCTGGCTGGTGCTCGCCTCGCTGCTGGTCCTCGCCGACGAGGCCAGCCCGCCGCCGTGGGAGACACGCAAGGTCACGCGCAGTATCACGATCGCCGCCTCGCCCGAGGACATCTGGCCCCTGCTTGTCGCCATCCCGGCGATCGGCGGAGACGAAGGGCGCGCAACGATCACTCACGACCTGCTCGCCGTGCCGCGCCCGTCCGACGCTCGGCTCGTCGTTCGCGATGGCCGCCTCGTTCGCCAGGCGAGGTGGGGAGCGGACATCCGGTTCGAGGAAAGGATCGTCGAGTGGCGGCCAAACCGGCGGATCGCCTGGCGCTTCGCCTTCACCGATTCTTTAGTGCAGGACCACACCGATCGCCACATTTCGCCTGCCGGACCGATCCTGCGCATCGAAGACGGCGGCTACGAGCTCGTCCCGCTGAGCTCTGGCGTGACGCAGGTGCGGCTGACGACCCGCTATCGCATGCGCTCGCGGCTGAGCGGGTATCTCGGCTGGTGGGGCGAGAGGCTGTTGGGCGACATCGAGGCCAACGTCCTCGCCATCGTCAAGGCGCGCGCCGAAGCGCGCTAGTAAGGCGCCGCCGGGCTTAGTCCATGTGCTTCAGGCCGACGCGCAGGTAGTCCCAGCCCGTCACCAGCGTCAGGATCGCCGCGCCCCACAGCGTCGCCAGGCCCACGGTGTGCGGCACGTTCAGCTCGAGCCCGCCGGGCCAGACGTTCCAGTAGGGCATCGCCCCGCCGAGGATCAGCGCGCCGAGCGAGACCAGCTGCAGCGTCGTCTTCCATTTGGCCAGCTTCGACACCGGCACCGAGACCTGCAACCCGCCGAGGAACTCGCGCAGGCCCGAGACGGCAATCTCGCGCACGAGGATGACCAGCCCGGCGATGACGTGCATGTCGCCGACGAACGGGCCGGTCAGCAGCCCTTGCGCGGTGAGCACGAGGATCACCACGGCGACCATGATCTTGTCGGCAATCGGATCGAGGAACACCCCCAGCCGGGAGACCGCGCCGCTCGAGCGGGCGAGGTAACCGTCGAAGTAGTCGGTGATCCCCATCAGGCAGTACAGCGCAAACGCCAGCGCGTAGCCGAACTGCCATTGCGGCCACCACAGCAGGAAGCCGAGCAGCGGCAGGGTGGCGATGCGCGACAGCGTCAGCAGGTTGGGCAGCGACATCATCGGCCTCGCCCTAGCGCGTCGCGCGCCCGGGAAAAAGTGGCCGCCGAGGTTGTTCTTAACGCCAAGGCGGGTAAGCAGGCGCGACGAGAGGCTGCACGGGCAGGACATGCTGACTTCGACCTACCTGCTGCGGCAGCGGCGCTTCTTGCCCCTGTTCGCCACGCAGCTGCTCAACGCGTTCAACGACAACCTGTTCAAGAACGCGATGGTGCTGTTCGTCGTCTACAGCGTGTACAACTCCGAGGAAGCCGAGGCGCAGTTCAGCGCCATCGCCTCGGGCCTGTTCATCCTGCCGTTCTTCATCCTCTCCGCGCTGTCGGGCCAGCTCGCCGACATGCGCGACAAGGCGGTCATCATCCGCTGGATCAAGGGGGCCGAGATCGGCATCATGGCGGTCGGCGCGCTCGGCCTGGTGATGGCGTGGCAGGGCCTGCTGACCGAGATCGCCGCCATCCCGCTGATGCTGCTGGCGCTGTTCGCGATGGGGGTGCACTCAACCTTCTTCGGGCCGATCAAGTATGCGATCCTGCCGCAGCACCTGGAGAAGGACGAGGTCCTCGCCGGCACCGGCCTGGTCGAGGCGGGGACCTATATCGCCATCCTCGCGGGGACGATCCTCGCCGGCTACCTGCCCGTTGAATGGGCCGCCGCCGGCGTCGTCGCCACCGCGGTGGTCGGCTACCTGACGAGCCGCAAGGTGCCCCCGGCCCCCCCCTACGAGCACGGCCAGCCGCTCGACTGGCACTTGCTGCGCGCCTCGGCGGCGCTGGTGCGTAACACCATGCACCAGCGCGAGGTGTTCTACGCGATCCTGGCGATCAGCTTCTTCTGGACCATCGGCGCAGTGCTGTTCATCCAGTTCCCGCCGCTGGCCAAGAACGTGTTGTTCGCCAGCAAGGAAGTCGCCAGCCTGTTCCTGGTGATCTTCTCGATCGGGGTGGCGATCGGCTCGGTGGCGATCAACGCGCTGCTCAAGGGCGAGGTGTCGGCCCGCTACGCGCCGGCCTCGGTGCTGTGCATGGGCGCATGCGTCGCCGCGTTCTGGTTCGTATGCCACGAATGGACCGCCGACGTCGCGCCGCAGCAGCTGATGGACGTCGGCGAGTTCCTGGCGCAGCCGCTCGCTGCTGTCGTGCTGTTCACCTTGCTGCTGATCGCCATCGCCGGGGGCATGTTCGTGGTTCCGCTGTACGCCTTCCTGACCACCAAGTGCGATCCTTCGGTTGCTGCGCGGATGGTGGCGGCGAACAACATCGTCAATTCCGGGGCGATGGTGATCGGCTCGCTGATCGCCGTCGGCCTCAGCGCGGCCGGCATCCCGCTGGTCGAGCAGGTGCTGCTGAGCGCGGTGATGTGCCTGGTTTCCGCCTTGCTGGCGGTGCGCCTGCACCAGGCCGAGCGGCACGCGCTCGCCGCAGCCGAATGAGCCGTCCGCTCAGGCGATGAAGGCGGTGACGGCGAGCAGGCAGGCGCAATAAGCCTGGGCGAAACCGCGCACGTCGGCGGCAATCCGCTCGCGCCACGGCACCCGCGCCTCGAGGTCGTCGGCGGCGACGGCGCGAACATGCGGCGGGAGCGAGGCCCGGAACGGGTGCCGGGCGACTTCGTCGGTCAGAACGAGGGAGCGGCGCATCATCGGGGAGTTAACGCTTTGCTAACCATTTGGCACCCGGGCGCGGTCTCGATGTCCACAGACGGGACAGGGCTGGCGGGCGGCGCGCGCCCGGGCTAACCCACCGAGGATGCCCACGACCGCCGCCCGATTGCTCGTCGACTGCCTGGCCGAACAGGGCTGCGACCGGGTCTTCACCGTCCCCGGCGAGAGCTTCCTCCCGGTGCTCGATGCGCTCGGCGACACGGCCTCGATCCAGACCGTGACGTGCCGCCACGAAGGCGGCGCGGCGTTCATGGCCTGCGCCGACGGCGCGATGACCGGGCGGCCCGGCGTGTGCTTCGTCACCCGCGGGCCCGGCGCGACCAACGCCAGCATCGGAGTCCACGTGGCGTTCCAGGATTCGCAGCCACTGATCCTGTTCGTCGGCGACGTCGACCGCGCGATGCGCGAGCGCGAGGGGTTCCAGGAGGTCGATTTCCCGGCCTTCTTCGCGCCGCTCGCCAAGTGGGCCGCGCGGATCGACGATGCCGCGCGGATTCCCGAGTACATCGCCCGCGCCTACGCCGCCGCGATCTCCGGCCGTCCCGGCCCGGTGGTGCTCGCGCTGCCCGAGGACATGCTCCACGAGGGCGGCCTCGCCGCATCTCCGCGCCCGTTCGTCTGCCGCCCGGCGCAGGCGCCCTGCCCCGACGCGCTGGCGGCGCTGATGGCGCTGCTCGGCGATGCCGCCGCGCCGGTGTCGATCGTCGGCGGCGCCGGGTGGGGGCCGCGCGCCCGCGAGTACTTCGCGCTGTTCGCCGAGCGGATCGGGCTGCCCACGGCGACCGCATTCCGGCGGCAGGACGCCCTCCCGCCGTCGTCGCCCGTCTATGCCGGCAACCTCGGCTACGGCCCCAACCCGAAGCTCGTCGAACGCATCAAGGCGGCGGACCTGCTGCTGGTAGTGGGCGCCCGCCTCGGCGAGGCGACCACCGACGGCTACGCGCTGGTCACCCCCGACCATCCGGGGCAGCAGCTCGTTCACGTCCACCCCGATCCCGCGGAGCTCAACCGCGTGTACCGCGCGGACCTCGCGATCTGCGCCTTGCCCGGCGAGTTCGCCGAGAGCGCCGCGCTGTGGGACGAAGGCGAGGTCATCCCGTTCGATGCGGGCGCGGAGGCGCATCGCGAATGGCTCGAGTGGTCGACGCCCGCCGAAGGCGGCTTCGCGCTCGACCTTGCCGGCTGCCTCATCCACGCCCGCCGGCTACTTCCGGCCGACGCAATCGTGTGCAACGGCGCGGGCAACTTCTCCGGCTGGTGGCACCGCTACTGGCGCTACACCGGCTACCCGTCCCAGCTCGCGCCGACCGCCGGGGCGATGGGCTACGGCGTGCCCGCCGCGGTCGCCGCCGCGCTGCGCAATCCGGACCGCTGCGTGGTGGCCGTGGCCGGCGACGGCGATTTCCTGATGAACGCGCAAGAGCTGGCCACCGCGGCGCAACACGGCTGCGAGATGATCGTGATCGTGGTCGACAACGGCTCTTACGGCACCATCCGCATGCACCAGGAGCGGACGTATCCCGGCCGCGTCGCCGCAACCGACCTCGCCAATCCCGACTTCGCCGCTTTCGCCGCGGCGTTCGGGGCCTGGTCGCGGCGGGTCGAGACGACCGCTCAGTTCGGCGAAGCGCTCGCGGAAGCCAATGACCGCCGCGGCCTTCGCGTGCTCCATTGCGTGACCGAGGTCGAGCAGCTCAGCGCCGGCGGCGCGACGGTCAGTGGGCTGCGCTCGGGCGGCTAGACAGCTCGAGGACCCGCTCCCACTCCGCGGGCCGGACCTCGGCCACCGACAGGCGCGACAGGCGCACGAGCTCGATCTCGGCGAGCGCCGGGTCTGCCTTGACCTCAGCCAGCGTCACCGGGCGCGCGAGCGGACGGACCGGCGCGAACCTCACCGCGGCCCATTTGTCGTCCTTGGGATCGGAAAGGCCGGCTTGAGCGACCTCGGCCACCCCGACGATCTCCTTGCCGGTGACGGAGTGGTAGAAGAACGCCTGGTCTCCCTGCTTCATCGCTCTCAGGTTGCCGGCCGCGCGGTGGTTGCGCACCCCGTCCCACAGCGTCTCGCGGTCGCGGACAAGGTCCTCCCACGAATAGGCTGCCGGCTCGGACTTGATCAGCCAGAATCGGGCGGGCATCGGCGTCTCCTCGCGCCGCCCCTATCGGCGGTTCGGGGCGAGCGCAATTAACCGAAAATTGAACACCCCCCGATAAGGCACCCCTGGAAGCAGGGGTCTCGCCTCTTGTCGAAGCAATCGGCGGCAAAACGACGGGATGACGCGCGCGGCCTCGGCCGCGCCGACCGCGATATCGTCGCGCTCGGCATCGCCGTGGCCGCGCTGATCCTGTTCGTCGGCACCGGCGGCTCGATAATGCCCAAGATCGTCCGCGCGTGGCTCGGCACCGGCGCCGCGCCGGACATGCTGCTGACCAACGCCGTGCTGCTCAACATCGCCCTGCTGATCTTCGGCTGGCGCCGCTATAGTGAGCTGCACCTGGAGGTCGCCGAGCGCCGCCGCGCCGAGGCCCTGGCGCAGAAGCTCGCCGCGATCGACCCGCTGACCGGGTGCCTCAACCGCCGCAGCGGCGGCCCGGCGATCGACGCGCTGCTCAGCGAGGCCGAGCGCAACCAGCGCGACGTCGCCGTGGTGATGGTGGACCTCGACAGCTTCAAGCAGATCAACGACGTCAACGGCCATGCGATGGGCGACCAGGTGCTGAGCGAGATCGGCCGCCGCATCGTCGACCTGCTGCCTCCCGGCGGCGTCGCGGCCCGCATCGGCGGGGACGAGTTTCTTTGCGCGCTGTCGTTCGAGACCGGCTGCCCGGAGCAGATCGACCGCTTTGCCGGACTGCTCGTCGAGGCCGTCTCGGCCCCGATCGACCACGGCGACTTGCGCGTCGAGCCGACCGCGTCGATCGGCCTCGCCAGCGCTCGCGACCAGGGCGGCACGATGAGCGCGGGGCACAGCGACGCGCTGATCCACCGCGCCGACATCGCGATGTACCACGCCAAGAAGCGCGGCCGGAACCGGTTCTCATGGTTCGACCCGCAAATGGAGAGCGAGGTCCGCCAGCGAGCCGAGCTCGAGACCGGAATCCGGCGCGGCATCCCCGCCGGCGAGTTCGTCCCGTATTACGAACAGCAGATCGACCTCGGGACCGGCGACCTCGTCGGCTTCGAGATGCTGGCGCGGTGGCACAGCCCGCGCTTCGGCGTGGTCGGCCCGGAGCAGTTCATCCCGATCGCCGAAGAAATCGACCTGATCTCCGAGCTGTCGGAAGGGCTGATCCGCATGGCGCTGCAGGATGCCAAGGAATGGGATCCGCGGCTGACGCTGTCGGTCAACATCTCGCCGGTGCAGCTGCGCGACCCGTGGTTCGCCCAGAAGCTGCTGCGGCTGCTCGTCGACGGCGGGTTCCCGCCCAACCGGCTCGAGATCGAGATCACCGAAAGCTGCCTCCACGACGATATCGGCGCGGTGCGCACGATCGTCACCAGCCTCAAGAACCAGGGCGTGCGCATCAGCCTCGACGATTTCGGCACCGGCTATGCCAGCCTGTCGCAGTTGCGCACGCTGCCGTTCGATCGGCTCAAGATCGACCGCAGCTTCGTCGCCGAGCTGGCCGCCGACGGGATGGGCAATGACCTCGTCGAGGCGATCGTCGCGCTCGGGCGCGGGCTGACGATGCCGGTGACAGCCGAAGGCGTCGAAACGCCGGCGATCCTCCAGGCTCTGCAGACGATGGGCGAGCTCAAAGGGCAAGGCTACCTCTACGGACAACCCGAGGACGCCGCGACAACTCGCGAGCGATTGGCCAAGCTGGGGCTGCTCGCGGCCACCGGTACGCCGCCCGGGGAAGCGACCGCCGTCCAGCGCAAGGCCGGCTGACCCCCGCCCCATTGCCCTTGCGCCATCGCGCCCCTAGGTGGCAGCGATGCGCGCCGCGTTCACCAAGATGCATGGCCTCGGCAACGATTTCGTCGTGCTCGACACGCGCGAGCAGGCGCTGCCGCCGATCAGTCCGGCGCTCGCCCGCGCGCTCGCCGACCGCCGCACCGGCATCGGCTGCGACCAGCTGATCCTGCTCGAAGGGTCCGATGCCGCCGATTTCCGCATGCGCATCTTCAATGCCGATGGCGGCGAGGTCGAGGCGTGCGGCAACGCCACGCGCGCGGTCGCCATGCTCCATGGCCGGCCGGCGCATATCGAGACCGCCGGCGGCATCCTCGCGGTCCGGCCGGGACAAGGCGGCGCCGCGGTCGACATGGGCGAGCCGCGCTTCGAGTGGGACGCGATCCCGCTGGCTTACGCCATGGACACGGCCGCACTGCCGGTCGGCTGGGACGAGCTCGAGCAGCCGGCGGCAGTCAACGTCGGCAACCCGCACGCGGTGTTCTTCGTCGACAACTGCGACGACGTCGACCTCGAGCAGCTCGGCCCGGAGATCGAGCGCGATCCGCTGTTTCCTGAACGGATCAACGTCAACGTCGCCACGGTCGAGAACGACGCCAGCATCCGCTTGCGGGTGTGGGAGCGCGGCGCGGGCCTGACCCGCGCCTGCGGCACCGGCGCCTGCGCCACCGCGGTCGCCGCGATGCGCCGCGGCCTCGTCCAGAACGAGGTCACGGTGACGCTGCCCGGCGGCGCGCTGCTGATCGAATGGGGCGAGGACGGGCGGATCACGATGACCGGGCCGGCGACCGAAAGCTATCGCGGCAGCTTCGACTGGGGCGATTACGCGTGAATGCCGAAGTCATTTCGCTCGGCTGCCGGCTGAACATCGCCGAAAGCGAGACCCTCCGCGCCCTGCTCGCCGGCGAGCGCGACCTCGTCGTGGTAAACAGCTGCGCGGTCACCGCCGAGGCCGTGCGGCAGACTCGTCAGGCGATCCGCCGGGCGCGCCGCGCGAAGCCGGGCGCGCGGCTCCTGGTCACCGGCTGCGCCGCCGACATCGAGCGCGAGCAGCTGGCGGCGATGCCCGAAGTCGATGGGCTGGTGGCCAACGCCCGCAAGCTCGACGCACGCGCGTGGAACGCGCCCGCCCGCCCGGTGCCCGTCCCGCCTCAGCACACCCGCGCGTTCGTCGCGGTGCAGAACGGCTGCGACCACGCCTGCACGTTCTGCGTGATCCCCCAGGGCCGCGGGGCGAGCCGCTCGCTGGCCGTCGCCGCGGTGCTCCGCGAGGTCGAGCGCCATCTCGCGCAGGGCGCGGCCGAGGTGGTGCTGACCGGCGTCGACGTGACCGGGTGGGGGCACGACCTGCCCGGCAGCCCGGCGCTCGGCTCGCTGGTGCGGGGAATCCTCGAGGCGTTCCCCCAGCTCCCCAGGCTGCGCCTGTCGTCGCTCGACGGGGTCGAAATAGACCCGGAGCTGCTCGAGCTGCTCGCCGCGGAGACCCGGGTGATGCCGCACCTGCACCTGTCGCTGCAGCACGGCCACGACCTGATCCTCAAGCGGATGAAGCGCCGCCATTCGCGCGCCGACGCGGTGCGACTGGTCGAGCGCTTGCGCGAGCGGCGGCCCGGGATTGCCATCGGCGCCGACCTGATCGCCGGCTTCCCCACCGAGGACGCGGCGATGCACGCCGCCAACCGCTCGATCGTCCGCGAGCTGGGCGTGGTCCACGGCCACGTGTTCCCGTATTCGCCCCGCCCCGGCACGCCCGCCGCGCGGATGGCGCAGCTCGCCAAGGCGACGATCAAGGCGCGCGCCGCCGAGCTGCGCGCCGAGGTGGCGACGGTGCGCGAGGCGTGGCTGGCCGGGCTCGTCGGCCGTGAGCTGGCGGTGCTCGCCGAGGCCGACGGCACGGGCCACGCCGGCAACTTCGCCCGCGTCGCGGTGCCCGAGGGGACCGCGCCGGGCACGATCGTCGCGGTCACCCCGCGCGCGCTCGACCAAGGCCTGCTGCGATGAGCGAGGCCACCTGGTCGGAGCGCCTGTTCGGCGGCTTCCGCAAGACTTCCGAGCGGCTGCAGGAGAACCTCACCGGCGTCGTCGGCACCGCCAGGCTCGACGAGGCGACGCTCGACGACGTCGAGGACGCGCTGGTGCTGTCCGACCTGGGCCCGGCGGCGGCGGCGCGCATCCGCGCCCGGCTGGCCGACAAGCGCTTCGGCCTGACGATCACCGAGCGCCAGCTGAAGGAAGCCGTCGCCGAGGAGATCGCCGCGATTCTGCGCCCGGTGGCCCGGCCGCTCGAGATCACCGCCTTCCCCCGTCCGCAGGTTATCCTCGTCATCGGCGTCAACGGCAGCGGCAAGACCACTACGATCGCCAAGCTGGCGCATTTGTTCCAGGAAGAGGACTACGGCGTGCTGCTCGCCGCGGGCGACACGTTCCGCGCGGCGGCGATCGGCCAGCTCGCGGTGTGGGCCGAGCGCGTCGGCGTCGACGTCGTCCGCGGACCCGAGGGCGGCGACCCGGCGAGCATCGTGTTCGACGCGGTCAAGCGGGCGACCGACACCGGCATCGACGCGCTGGTGGTCGACACCGCGGGTCGGCTGCAGAACAAGCGCGAGTTGATGGACGAGCTGGCCAAGATCCGCCGCGTGCTCGGCCGCCTCAATCCCGCGGCGCCGCACGACGTGGTGCTCGTGCTCGACGCCACCAACGGCCAGAACGCGCTGGCCCAGATCGACGTGTTCAAGGAAGTCGCCGGCGTGACCGGCCTGATCATGACCAAGCTCGACGGCACCGCGCGCGGCGGGGTGCTGGTCGCGGCCGCCGAGCAATACGGCCTGCCGATCCATGCCATCGGCGTCGGCGAGAAGATCGACGACTTGCGCCCGTTCGACCCCGACCTCGTGGCGCGCGTGATTGCCGGAGTGGCGTGATGGCCGACACGCCCGCGAAAAAGCCGAAGTCGGGATGGCTCAACGTGCTGGTCGATTACGGCCCGCTGCTGGTCTTTTTCGCCGTCTACAAGCTCTATAGCCCGGGCACGGACGACGCGGCGGGCGAGATTCTCGCGGTCATCCGCGGCACCGGCGCGTTCATCGTCGCCGCGCTGGCGGCGCTGGCGATCTCGAAGTGGCGCCTCGGCAGGGTCTCGCCGATGCTGTGGCTGTCCACGGCGCTGATCGTCGGGTTCGGCGCGCTGACGATCTTCTTCGGCGACCCGACGTTCGTCCAGCTCAAGCCGACGATCATCTACCTGCTGTTCGGCATCGCCCTGCTGATCGGCTATGGGAAACGCACCGCTCTGCTCAAGACGCTGCTCGAGGCCGCGTTCGAGGGCCTGTCGGACGCAGGTTGGCTCAAGCTGTCGCGCAACTGGGGGGTGTTCTTCCTGTTCCTCGCCGCGCTCAACGAGACGTTGCGGGCGACTCTCAGCTTCGGCGACTGGCTCGCCGCCAAGCTGTGGGTGTTCCTGCCGCTGAGCTTCCTGTTCACCTTCACCCAGCTGCCGATGCTGCTCCGCCACGGCCTCACGGTACAGGGCGAGGACGAAGAGAAGAGCAATCCCCCGCCGACCGGCTGAGCGGCTTGTCGCGGCGACCGGTTTGGCGGTAAACCGCCCCAAACGATAAGCGAACAGGGGAACCGCCATGGCAAAATTCTTCGGCAATCTGCATCTCGTGCTGGCGACCGGGCTGGTGCTGGCGATCGTGGTGATCGCCTGCTTCACCGACTGGACGGGGTCGGACCCGCGCTCGATCGTCGACGATGTGTTCCGCTGGCTGCACTTGTTCTTCGGCGTGACCTGGATCGGCCTGCTGTACTATTTCAACTTCGTGCAGGTGCCGACGATGCCCAAAGTCCCGGCCGAGCTGAAGAAGGGCGTCACCGGCTTCATCGCGCCGAGCGCGCTGTTCTTCTTCCGCTGGGGCGCGGCGTTCACCGTCCTCACCGGCCTGATCATCGCCTTCCACAACGGCTACGGCGCCGACGCGCTGACCTTCCAGGGCAACGGGGCCGACGGCATCAACTTGATCGGCATCGGCATGTGGTTGGCGCTCATCATGGCGTTCAACGTGTGGTTCATCATCTGGCCCAATCAGAAGAAGATCCTCGGCCTGGTCGAGGCGAGCGACGAGGCCAAGGCCAAGGCCGCCCCGGTCGCGCTGGTCGCCAGCCGCCTCAACGTGCTGCTGTCGCTGCCGATGGCCTACTGCATGGTCAGCGCGAACCTCGGCTGAGCCGGCGCGCGCAATGACAAGGAGGGCGCTCGGGTCCATTCGGGCGCCCCTTGTTGCCGGCCGATGACCGCCGCCCGCTTTCGTTTCGACCGCTTCGTACTCGATCCCGGCAACCGCCGGCTGGCGCTCGACGGCCGGCCCGTGGAGCTCAACGCGCGCTATCTCGACGCGCTGGCGCTGCTGGTCCGCGAGCAAGGACAGCTCGTTTCCAAGGACCGCTTCCTCGACGAAGTCTGGCGCGGGGTGCCGGTCACCGACGAGGCGCTCACCCAGTGCATCAAGACGCTGCGCCGGCAGCTCGGCGACGATGCCGGCAACCCGCGCTTCATCGAGACCGTGCCCAAGCACGGCTATCGCTTCATCGCCCCGGTCGAGACCGCCGACGGCGCAGCCGCCGCGGGGGCGGAACCCGGCCGCGCCTCGTCCGCGCCCTGGCAGCAGTTCCTGTGGCTCGGGTTCGCCGGCACGCTGGGCGGCGGGATCGCCGGGGCCATCGGCGGTCTGTTCTATGGCTTCGCCGGAGCCTCGCAGCCGCTGGCGCCGGGCATCGGGGCGTTGTCGGTGCTGCTGGTGCTGTTCAGCGTCACCGCGCTGGTCGCGCTGGTCGGCGCCGCCGGGGTCAGCTTCGGCATCGCCGGGGCCGATTACCTCTCCGGGCGCCCGGGCCGGTGGCGCGTGGTCGGCGGCGTGCTCGGCGGCCTCCTCATCGGCGCGGTCGTCAAGCTGCTTGGCCTCGATGCCTTCGCCTTGCTGTTCGGGCAATCGCCGGGCGACATTACCGGGGCCGCCGAAGGAGCGGTGCTCGGCGCCGCGGTCGCCTCGGGCGCGTGGCTGGCGGACCGGGCGCGCAACGCCAGCTCGCTTGCCCGGGTCGCGCTCGCCGGAGTGCCGGGCGGCGTCGCCGGCGTGCTCATCCCCATGCTCGGGGGGCGGATGATGGCCGGCAGCCTCGACCTGCTGGCGCAGACGTTTCCCGGCTCGCGCCTCAGACTCGACCCGATCGGCCGGCTGTTCGGCGAGGACGGCTTCGGGCCCGTCAGCCACGCGGTGACCGGCGGGCTCGAGGGCCTGCTGTTCACCGGCGGCGTGGTCGGCGCGATGCTGCTCGCGCGGCGGCGCCTGACCGGCGAGCGCTGATCAGATCTCGACCTGGCTGCCGAGCTCGACCACGCGGTTGGTCGGCAGGCGGAAGAACTCCATCGGTGTCGCGGCGTTGCGCATCATCCACGCGAACAGCTTCTCGCGCCACACCGCCATGCCCGGCTTCTCGGCGGTCAGCAGCGTCTGGCGCGAGAGGAAGAAGCTGGTCTGCATCATCTCGAACGGCGCGCCGCACCGGGAAATCTCGCCGAGCGCGGCCGGCACGTCGGTTTCCTGCATGAAGCCGTAATGCAGCATGACGCGGAAGAAGCCGTCGCCCATTTCGCTCATTTCGACGCGGTCCTCGGGATTCACGTAGGGCACCTCGGCGATTTGCACGGTCAACACCACGACACGCTCGTGCAGCACCTTGTTGTGCTTGATGTTGTGCAGCAGCGCCGATGGCGTGCCGCCCGAACCGGAGTTCATGAAGATCGCCGTGCCCGGCACCTTGGCGGCGCTGCTGCGCGCCGACTTGGCGAAGATCTCCAGCGGCAGGCCGACCTCGCTCATCCGCGCGCGCATCAGCCGGCGGCCCTTGGCCCAGGTCGTCAGCAGCGTGAACGCGAACGCGCCGACGAGCAGCGGGAACCACCCGCCATCGGGGACCTTCATCAGGTTCGCCCCGAAATAGGCGCCGTCGACGAGGAAGAACACCGCCAGCACCGGGACGGCCACGTACCACCTCCAGCGCCACAGCAGCGTCACCAGCACCGTCAGCAGGCAGGTATCGAGCAGCATCGCCCCGGTCACCGCGATGCCGTAGGCCGATGCGAGGTTGGACGAATTGCCGAAGGTCAGCACTAGCAGGATCACCGCGACCATCAGCACCCAGTTGATCACCGGGATGTAGATCTGGCCGTGATGCTCGTCGCTGGTGTGGCGGATCGACAGGCGCGGCACGAAGCCGAGCTGGATGGCCTGGTGGGTGATCGAGAAGGCGCCGGAGATCACCGCCTGGCTGGCGATGAACGTCGCCGCGGTGGCGAGCAGCACCAGCGGCAGCCGCAGCGCCTCGGGCGCGAGGAAGAAGAACGGGTTGCGGATCGCCTCGGCCGCCGCCGCATCGCCGAGCCCGACGATCATCGCCCCCTGGCCGAAGTAGTTGAGCAGCAGGCACGGCATGACGAAGCCGAACCACGACAGCCGCATCGGCCCCCGTCCGAAATGGCCCATGTCCGAGTAGAGTGCTTCGGAGCCGGTCACCGCCAGCACCACCGAGCCGAGCGCGAGGAACGCCAGCCACTTGTCGGTCAGGAAGAACTGAACCGCGTACCACGGGTTCAGCGCCGCGAGGATCTCGGGGCTCTGGGCGATGTGGAACACGCCGAGCACCGCGAGCACTGTGAAATAGACGATCATCACCGGGGCGAACAGCGTGCCGACCTTCGTCGTGCCGCGCTTCTGCAACAGGAACAGCCCGACCAGGAGCACCAGCGCGATGGGGATGACGAGGCCCGACATGCGCGGATTGACCACCGCCAGGCCTTCCACCGCCGACAACACGGAGATCGCCGGCGTGATCATGCTGTCGCCGTAGAACAGCGCGGTCGCGAACACGCCCAGCAGAACCACCAACCAGCCGTATCGCGAGCGGTCCATGCGGCGCGAGAGCAGCGCGACCAGCGCCAGCGAGCCGCCCTCGCCCTTGTTGTCGGCGCGCATCAGCAAGGTGACGTACTGGATCGAGACCACCAGCGTCATCGACCAGAAGATCAGGCTGACGACGCCGAACACATGGAGATCGTCGATCGCCAGCGGGTGCGGCCCGACGAACGTCTCGCGGAACGCGTACAGCGGGCTGGTGCCGATATCGCCGAAGACAATGCCGATGGCCCCGACCGCCAGCTTGACCTTGGCGGACGTCTTCTTTTCCCCGTGTGCTGTGCTCATCGGGATTTACGGCCCCTCTCGCGACTCAGGCGCGGCGAGCGCGCCGATTAGGAGTTTTGCCGAGGGCTGGCAATGCGACTGCCGCGCGCATCCTAGCGTGGGACGGACACCGGCCCTTCGCCCGCGAGCAGCGCGTCGAGCCGCGCGAGCCGCTGCTCGAGCGCGGCGCGCCCCGGGGCCCCGGCCGAAGCGCTGTCGAGCGTCTCGGCCCACACGCCGCGCGCCTGCACGATCTGCCCCTGGCGGATCAGCGCGAGGCCGAGGAAATACCCCGGCCCGACGCCCGCCGGGTCGGTCTCAGACGCCCGTCGATAGGCGAACAGCGCCGGCTCGGTGAGCGCGCCGCCGGCGTGCTCGACCAGCGCATTGCCGAGCGCCAGCCAGGCCTCGCCGTCGCGCGGGTTGTCGCGCACCGCGCCGCGCAGGATGGCCGCGGCATTCTCGTACTGGCCGCGGCGCGCCATCGCATCGGCGACGACCAGGCTCGGCGTCTGCACGGTCCCCCCGACCATCGCCTTGCGCTCCTCGACCAGCGCCCAGGCGCCCTCTTCGTCACCGGCAGCGCCGGCGGCGGGCTCGCCGGGCGCAGCGGGGCTCGCCTGGAGGGCATAGCCGGCGAGGCCGAGCGCCAGCGCAGCGGCAAATGTGCTCCACCCGTCACGGCCGATGCGAAAGGCGAACGCCCCGATCGCGAACGCCGCCAGCGCCAGCGCTATCGCCAGCAGCCAGGTCATTTCGCGCGCCCCAGCCGCCGCCACAGGATCAGCGCGACCACGGCGAGCAGCAGCACCGGCAGCGCGAACAGCGGCCAGGTCGTCGCGCTGATCGCCGGCTTGTAGCTGACGTAGTCGCCGTAGCGCTGGATCAGCCACGTACGCACCGCCTCGGGATCCTCGCCCGCGGCGATGCGGGTGCGCACCTGGTGGCGCATGTCGCCGGCCATCGGCGCGTCGCTGTCGGCGATCGACTGGCTCTGGCACTTGAGGCAGCGCAGCGTCTCCATCAGCGCCTGCGCCCTGGCCTCGAGCGCCGGGTCGTCGAGCTGGCGGTAAGCATAGGGCGCCGGCGGCAGCAGGTCCTGCGCGGCGAGCGGGAGTGAAAGCCCCAGCAGCAGCAGCATGGCGAGGAAACCGCCCATCACGCCCCTGCCTTCCGCAGCTCTTCGAGCAGCACCGGCACGTCGCGATCGCGCACGTCGCCGATGTGCTGGTAGCGGATCACCCCGCGGCCATCGATGACGAACGTCTCGGGCACGCCCGAAGAGCCGATCGACAGCTGCACGGCGCTGATGTCGTCCTTGCCGATGCGGCTGAACGGGTTGCCGTAGGCGGCGAGGAACGCCGCGACGTCCCCCGGCCGGTCGCGGATCGCCACGGCGACGATGTTGGCTCCGCTCGCCTCGAGCGCGGCCAGCTGCGGCGCCTCCGCCCGGCACGGCACGCACCAGCTGGCGAACACGTTGAGCAGCTTTGGCCGCCCGTCGGCGAGGTCGCGGCTCGACAGCCCCGGCCGGTCGGCCACCGCCGGCGGCAGGTCGAACGACGGGATCGCCTGGCCGATCATCGCGCTGTGGACGAAATCGTCCTTCGGCCGGCTGAGCTGGTAGGCGAACAGCCCGAACGCCGCGGCGGCGAGGCCGACGAGCAGCCACACGAACCAGCGCATGCGCATCACGCCGCCGCCTCGGCGCGGCGTTCCGCCCCTCGGGCGCGGGCGGTGCGGCGCTTGAGATCGGCCGCGACGCGCCCAACCAGCGCCAGCAGCCCGCCGAGCGCGATCAGCATGCCGCCGTACCAGATCCAGGTGACGAACGGCTTCCACCACAGCCGCAGCTGCCAGCGGCCGCCGTCCGCCTCGCCGCCGAGCACCGTGTAGAGCTGGCCGTTCCACCGCGTCAGCAGCGCCGACTCGCTGGTCTGCTGCGGCGGCGTCCAGAAGCTGCGCGCCTGCGGATCGAGCTCGCTCGCCGCGCCGCCGCGGTAGCTCGCCAGCAGGCGCCCTTCGAGCGCGGTCCAGTTCGGCCCGGCGACCGGATCGACCGCCGCCAGCGTGACGCGCCACGGCCCCACCTCGGCGCTCTCGCCGACGCGTGCGGCGACCAGCCGCTCGGTGGTGAAGGCGCTGTCCGCCGCCATCCCGAACAGCGCCACGGCGACGCCGAAATGGGCGACGACCATGCCCCACGCGGCCAGCGGCAGCCGGCGCAGCGAGCGGCCGCGCAACGGCATCACGCTGGCCACCGCGAGGCCCGCCGCGAGGCCCATCCCGAGCAGCGGCAGCAGCCCGATCCCTGCCACCAGCCAGACTCCGGCGAGCGCCGCCAGCGCGACGACCGCGGCGGCGATCACCGGCCGCTGGACCCGCGCGAAGCGGTCGCGCCGCCAGCGCAGCAGCGGTCCGACGGCGAGCACCAGAAGCATCGGCACGAAGAAGATCGCCCCGACCGGGTTGAAATACGGCGGCCCGACCGAGACGCGCACGTCGAACGCCTCGGTCAGCAGCGGGTAGAGCGTGCCGAGCAGGACGATCGCCAGGATCGCCGAAAGGGCGACGTTGTTGACCACCAGCGCCCCCTCGCGGCTCAGCACCGAGAACCGCTCGCCTTCGGCGATCGAGCCGGCGCGGGTGGCGAACAGCACCAGCGCGCCGCCGACGTAGAGCGCCAGCAGCGCGAGGATGAACGCACCGCGCTCGGGATCGACCGCGAACGCATGGACGCTGGTGAGGATGCCCGAGCGCACCAGGAAGGTGCCGACCATGCTCATCGAGAAGGCGACAACGCCGAGCAGGATGGTCCACGCCCGCAGCGCGTCGCGCGCCGCGAGCACGCTCGCCGAATGGAGCAGCGCGGTCGCCGCCAGCCACGGCATCAGGCTGGCGTTCTCGACCGGGTCCCAGAACCACCAGCCGCCCCAGCCGAGCTCGTAATAGGCCCAGTAGCTGCCGGCGGTGATGCCGAGCGTGAGGAAGATCCACGCGCCGAGCACCCACGGGCGCATCACCCGGGCGAACTCGGGCGTCACTTGCCGCGTCAGCAGCGCGCCGACGGCGAAGCTGAACGCGACCGAAAGCCCGACGTAGCCGAAGTACAGCGTCGGCGGGTGGAACGCGAGGCCGAGGTCCTGCAGCAGCGGGTTGAGCCCCAGGCCCTCCACGGGCGCGGGATCGAGCCGCTCGAACGGGTTCGAGGAGAACAGCAGGAACGCGTAGAAGCCGAGCCCGACGAAAGCCTGCGCGGCGAGCGTCGCCCGCATCGTCCGCTCGGGCAGGCGGCGCTCGACCGCCGCGATCAGCCCGCCGGCGAGCGACATCACCGTGACCCACAGCAGCATCGAGCCCTCGTGGTTGCCCCACGCCCCGGCGAGCTTGAACACGAACGGCTTGGCCGAGTGCGAATTCTGGGCCACCAGCGCGACCGACAGGTCGGTGCGGGCGAACACGAGCAGCAGCGCGCCGAACGCCAGCGCGCAGAGCAGCGCCTGCACCGCCGCCGCCGGTCGGACAAGCGCGGCCATCTCGCCGCCGCCCTGCCGCATGCCGAGAATGCCCGCGAGTAACTGCAGCCCGGCCAGTGCGGCCGCCAGCCACAACGCGGCGAGGCCGATCTCGGCGATCATTCGGTTTCCGCGACCGCCTGGCGCTTCTGCGCCTCGGTCATGTCCTCGAGCTCGCGCGGCATGTAGTTCTCGTCGTGCTTGGCGAGCAGGTTGCTCGCGGCGAACGTGCCGTCGGGCCGCAACGCGCCCTCGGCGACGACGCCGGAGCCCTCGACGAACAGGTCCGGCACGATGCCCGAGAACGTCACCGGCACGCGCGCCTCGCCGTCCTCGACCACGAAGTCGATCGTCACCCCGTCGGGTCGGATCCGCAGCGAGCCCTTCTCGACCATTCCGCCGAGCCGCACCGCCTGCCCGGGCTCGGGCGGCGAGGCGGCGAGGTCGCTCGGGACGTAGAAATAGCTCGCCTGGTTGCGCAGCGCCCACATCGCCAGCAGCGCCGCGCCGAGCAGCGCGACGAGCGCGAGGACGACCAGCACCAGCCGCTGGTGCTTGGGCTTGAGGGCGGCGGTCATCGGCCGCGCGTCTCGTCGCGCCGCCGCTCGGCCGCGCGCATCGCCAGCCAGCTCCACGCGACCAGCGCGAGCGTGCCGATGCCGCCGAGCGCATAAGCGGCCAACACGAAGTCCCACTGATCGAGCGCCTCGCGCATCCGGGTCAGCCTTCGAAGGCCTTGCGCCGCAGCCGCGCCTCGGCCTGGATCTCGGCCAGGAGCGCGCGCATCCGCGCCAGCACGACGCCGCCGAACAGCAGCGAGAAGCCGAGCGTCGCCGCGAGCACCGGGACGAGGAACTCCGGCGCCATCGCCGAGCCGCCGGTGGTGATGCTGGGCGGCTGGTGGAGCGAGCGCCACCAGATGGTCGAGTAGTGGATGATCGGAATGTTGATCGCCCCGACGAGGCCGAAGATCGCCGGAAACCGGCTCGAGCCGCCTTCGCGGTCGACCGCCTGGGCGAGCGCGATGTAGCCGAAGTAGAGGAACAGCAGCACGAGCATGCTGGTCAGCCGCCCGTCCCACACCCACCAGGTGCCCCACGCCGGACGTCCCCAGATCGAGCCGCTGGCGAGGCACAGCGCGGTATAGGCCGCGCCGGGCACCGCCGCAGCGCGCGCGGCAATGGCGGCGAGCGGATGGCGCCAGACCATCTCGGCCAGGCTGGCTACGGCGATCGTCAGCCACCCGGCCATGCCGAGCCACGCGGCGGGGACGTGGACAACGACGATGCGGGCGGTCTCGCCCTGCAGCCGCTCGGCCGGGAAACCGGTCAGGCCCCAGGCCAGCGAGGCGGTGGTCAGCAGCAGGCCCGCCAGCAGCAACGCCGGCGTCAGCCAGCGGGCGATCCTCAGGAAACGGGCGGGATTGGCGAAGCCGTGCATGGGTCCTGCGGCGTTAGAGCCCGGACCGGGCCGGAGCAAGCGCCGGGAGCCGCGCTCGCGCGCTCAGCCGCGGCCGATCAGCGCTTGCGCCATGCGGTCGGCGACGACGTCGGGTCGCTCGCCCGACGCCGCGCTCTCGCGCCAGATCGCGCGCAGGCGCTCGGGAATCTGCGCGATGCGCTTCCTGACCTCGTTGATGTCGCACGGCTCGCCGTGCTGGCGGCAGAGGTACTCGAGGCTGACGTTGATGATCCCGCCCGCGTTGATCACGTAGTCGGGCGCATAAAGGATGCCGCGCTCGGCCAGCATCGCCCCGTGCTCGGGCCGGGCGAGCTGGTTGTTGGCCCCGCCGGCGACCACCTGGCAGTCGAGCCGGGCGATGCCCTCGTCGTCGAGCACCGCGCCGAGCGCGTTGGGGCTGAACACCTCGCACGAGGTGCTCATGATCGCCTCGGCCGCGACCGCCTGGCCGCCGACCTCGCTCGCCAGCGCCTTCGCCCGGCGGGCATCGACGTCGGCCACCGTCAGCCGCGCGCCTTCCTTGGCCAGCAGCCGGGCGACCCCGCCGCCGACGCTGCCGCAGCCTTGCAGCGCGACGTGGATACCCTCGAGACCCGCCTCGCCGAGCTCGTGCGCCACCGCCGCCTTGATGCCGAGGAAGATGCCCATCGCGGTGAACGGCCCGGGGTCGCCGCCGAGCTCGCCCTCGCCCGCCGGCAGCCCGCAGACGTGCTGCGTGCGCTGGCGGATGGCGACCATGTCGGCCTCGCTCGCGCCGACGTCCTCGGCGGTGACGTAGCGCCCGCCGAGCGCGTCGACCGCGTCGCCGAACGCCGCCAGCATCGCCGGGGTCTTGGTGCCGGGTCGGTCGAGCATGACGACGGCCTTGCCGCCGCCCATCGGCAGCCCGGCCATCGCGTTCTTGTAGCTCATCCCCCGGCTGAGGCGCAGCGCGTCGCGCATCGCCCCGGCCGGATCGGCATAGTGCCAGAAGCGCGTGCCCCCCGCCGCCGGCCCGAGATGGGTGGAATGGACCGCGATGATGGCGCTGAGACCCGAGGCCCGGTCGTGCACCAGCTGGACCAGCTCGTGCTCGTCGAAGTCCGCCTCGGTCCAGAATGCCGCCATCTCACCCGCCTTGCCCAAAGCTCTTCGCAAGCGGCTGGAAGTCAGGGGAATGGGGCGATTGACGGGGTTTGAACCCGCGACCTCCGGTACCACAAACCGGCGCTCTAACCAACTGAGCTACAATCGCCACAGCCTGTGCCGCGAGCGAGGCCATCAGGCAGCCGCGTCCCCCGGTCAAGCGGGATCGGCGCGGGCGCGAGCCTGTTGCACAGCGGGCGTTTCAAGCAAAGCGAAATGTGCCTCTCCGTGGGCATGACGCAACTTTATTACGCGAGCTTCGCGGGCTATCAGCGGCCGGTGACGAATCCGGGCGAGACCACTGCCGAGCGCCTCCTCGCTTATCCCGGCGTGCGCCGAGTGCCTTCGCCCAAGCTGGCGCTGTTCGACCGCCCCGGATTCCTCGCGCCCGGTTTGTGCGCGGCGCTGATCGCGCTGATCGACCGCGACCGGCGCCCGTCGACGATCGCCGATGCCAACGGCGACGATTACTTCCGCACCAGCGAGACGTGCGACCTGCCCGCCGGGGAACCCGTCGTGCACCAGCTCGAGGAGCGACTGCTCGAGCTGAACGGGATCGACCCCGCATATGGCGAGCCGGTGCAGGGCCAGCGCTACGCCGAGGGGCAGGAGTTCAAGCCGCACACCGACTATTTCGAGCCTGGCGGTCGCGATTACGAGCGGTTCTGCTCGATCGCCGGCCAGCGCACCTGGACCTTCATGATCTACCTCAACGAGCCGGCGGCCGGCGGAGCGACGCGCTTCAAGCTGATCGACAAGATCATCAGGCCGGAAACCGGCAAGCTGCTCGGCTGGAACAACCGCCGTCCCGACGCCAGCCCCAATCCGGCGACGCTCCACCACGGAATGAAGGTGCGCAAGGGGGTCAAATATGTGATCACCAAGTGGTATCGCGAAAGGCTGTGGGGATGGTGAGGAACGGCGCGTGCCATTGCGGCGCGGTCAAGTTCACGGCCGAGGTGGCCGAGCCGCTGCGCGGCGCGCGCTGCGACTGCTCGATCTGCGCGATCAAGGGCGCGGTGACGGTCGGCACGCCGCTCGACGGGTTGCGGATCGTCGAAGGCGAGGAGCTGCTGACGCTGTACCGCTTCAACACCGGCGTGGCGCAGCACTATTTCTGCTCGCGCTGCGGCACCTACACCTTCCACCGGCGCCGCTCGGACCCGAACACGTACGGCGTCAACGTCGCCTGCCTCGGGCTCAATCCGTACCACGACTTCCCCGACGTGGCCGTGGCCGACGGCATCCACCACGTGCGCGATTCCGGCCAGGCCCGCCTCGCCGGGCGGCTCAGGTTCGAGCCGAGCGGAGACTAGGCTTCGGCGAGCGGTGCCAGCGCCGGGCCGTTCAACACTTCGCCGCCAGGCGCGAACTGCGAGCCGTGGCACGGGCAGTCCCAGCACTTCTCGAACGGGTTCCAGTGCACCACGCAGCCGACGTGGGTGCACACCGCCGAGCGGCGGATAACGCGTCCATCGGGATCCTTGTAGACCGCGACCTTGCTCAGCCCGTCGCGCATGATCCCGCCCTCGCCGGGCGCGAGCTCGTCGGCCGAGCCGATCTCGCCCGGCGTCAGGTGCTCGGCGAGATTCCTGACCGCCCCCGCCACGCCCTCGACGAATTCCTTGAGCGCCGGCGGCTCGGGCGTCTTCCGCGACGGCTCGAGCACCCCGGCGAAGCGGCTGTCCTCGCCGAGGATCAGCGGAGCTATGGTCAGCGCGCCGGCGACGCCGTTGGTGATGCCCTGCCCGCTGTCGCCGGTGTGGACGTAGATGTTGGCGTTGCCCGGGTTGCGGCCCGAGAACGGCATGAAGTCGATCGTCTCGAGCACCTGCCCCGACCAGCTGTGCTCGACGGTGCCGAAATCCGGATAGCGCCGCCGGGTCCATTCCGCGAGCGCGCCGAGCCGCGCGTCCATGTCGGTCTGCTCGCCCGAGCGATGGTCCTCCCCGCCGACGATCAGCCAGTCCTCGGCCTCGCTCGCCTCCTGGATGCGGACGTAGTGGTAGGCCTCGAGCGTGTCCCACACGAGCGCGTCGGGCGCCGAGCCCTTGGGCACGCGCGCCGCGACGACGTAAGTGCGCATCGGCATTTCCTTGGTGTGCAGCGCAAGCTTGTCGTTGACCGGCGAATTGGTCGCGAACACCGCGGCCGAGCCGGTCAGACTCGCCCCGCCCTCGGTCTCGATCACGACGCCGCCGTTCTCCTCGCGGTGGTCGGTATAGGCGGTGTCGGCGAAGAACCGCCCGCCGAGCCGCTCGATGGCCCGTGCGAGGCCGGCGAGGTACTTTGTGGGGTGGAAACGGCCTTGGTTCGGGAAGCGCAGGGCCCGCCCGGTATCGAGCCCGGGAACCGGTGCGCGATCGACCCATTCGACGTCGACACCGAGCTTGCGGCAAGCCTGGATTTCCCGTTCCAGCAGCTCGACCCCGCCTTCTTCGGAGGTGATGTAATAGCCGTCGAGGCGCTTGAAGTCGCACTCGATGGCCTCGTCGCGGCAGATCGCCTCGATGCGGTTGATCGCCGCGACCTGGCTTTCATGGAAGCGGCGCGCCTGCTCCTCGCCGTGGACCTCGATCAGCTTGTGGTAGTAATCGTCGAGCTCGCTCGCGAGGTGCGCGGTGGTGCGCGCGGTCATCCCGCTGCCGATGCCGCCGCGGTCGATCACGATCACCGACTTGCCCTGGCGCGCCAGCTCGTAGGCCGTCGACAGCCCGGCGATGCCCGAGCCGACCACGATCACCTCGGCGCGCTCGTCGCCGGCCAGCCGCGGCGCCGCGATCGCCGGCACCTGGTCCATCCACAACGAGACGCTGTGCTCATCGCGCACGTTCATCGGCTTCTCCTTCGCCGAAGAAAGCGACAAACCGACGGACGGGTTCCGCCAACGCAAAAGGGCGGCCCCGGGGGGGCCGCCCTTCTAGCATGCGATGCCTGGAAGCGGCGCCTAGGCGTCCTTCTTCTTCAGCGACAGGCCGCCGAAGCGCTTGTTGAACTGCGCCACGCGGCCGCCGTCCTGCAGGCGCTGCGGGCCGCCGGTCCACGCCGGATGGGTCGTCGGATCGATCTCGAGCGCCATGGTGTCGCCTTCCTTGCCCCAGGTGGAGCGCGTCTGGAACTCGGTGCCGTCGGTCATCTTGACGGTGATCGTGTGGTAATCGGGGTGCGTCTCGGCCTTCATGGCATTCAAATCCTTGCTGCATGAGGCCGGTACCGACCGGCCAGGCAATGTCGGGAAAGCGGGCCCCATATAGAGAGGCGCCGCGAATTACAAGCGCTCGCCCGCCGTCTCCGCGTCCTTCGGCGGGTCGGCCACCATCGCGGTGAAGCTGACCTCGCAGGTGACCTTGCCCTCTACGCTGGCCTTGCCCCAGAACTTGCACACGCGGGCGCGCTTCTGGATGAAGCCGACGTTCAGCTCGAGCAGGCAGCCGGGCTCCACCGGGGCGCGGAACTTGGCCTCGTCGATGGCCATGAAATAGACCAGCTTGCCCGAGCCGGCGAGCTGCAGCGTTTCGATCGCGAGGATCGCCGCGGCCTGGGCCAGCGCCTCGATCTGCAGCACCCCGGGCATGATCGGCCGGCCGGGGAAATGGCCCTGGAAGAACTGCTCGTTGAAGCTGACCGCCTTGACCGCGCGGATCTCCTCGTCGACCCGCAGGTCGAGCACGCGGTCGACGAGCAGCAGCGGATAGCGGTGCGGCAGGGCGTTTAGGATCTGCGCGATGTCGTAGCCCCGCGCCGGCTGCTCCTCGCTCATGCCCTGCCCTTTCCGCGCGGCTAGCGGCCCGGGACGGGCTGCGTCGGCGCGGCTGCGGCCGGCTGCTGCTGGCCTTGCGCCTGGCGCAGCGCGGCGATCTGGGCGATGATCTGCTGGACCTCTTCCCACAGCGCCACCGACTGCTGCTGCGGCTGCCAGCCCTCGGGCACGGTGGTCGAGACGCTCGGCACGAGCCGGTCGAGCTCGGCGGTCACCTCGTCGGTCAGCACCGCCTCGGGCGGCGGGAAGTCCACCGCGCCGGGCTTGATCAGCAGCTTGACGCCCTTGTCGGCCATCACCTTCTGCAGCGCCGGGCCGTATTGCATCGCCAGCTGCTCGACCGCGTAGACCTGGGCGGTGGTGATCGGGCGCTGCGTCTGGGCGATCGTCTGGTTGAGCGTCTGCAGCTGCTGCACCGCGCTGGCGTTGGCCTGCGCCGCGGTGATTTCCGCATCGCTCAGCTCGCCGTTCTGGTCGGAATCGAACTGCCGCATCAGGTCCTGGCGCTGCTGCTGAATCTGCTGGAGCTGGGTGATCTGCTGCTGGTTGGCGTTGGTGATCTCGCCATAGGCGGCGGCCAGCGCCTCGGTGCTGACGATCGAGGTCGCCGGATCGGTGATGCCGATGCCGTTGACTTGCGCGGCCGCGGGCGCCGCCGCGGCGAGCGAGAGCGCCAACGCGGCGCCGGTGAGGAGAAGCGATTTCATCAGAACTGGGTTCCTACGTTGAAGGAGATGAGCTTGGTGTCGTCACCCTCCTGCTTGAGCAGGGGGTAGGCGACGTTGATGCGGAAGGGCCCGAACGGCGAGTTCCAGTTCACGCCGACGCCGATGGTGACGCGCGGGCTGACCGAGTTGCCGTAGAATTCCTCGACGAACGGCGGCAGCCGGTTGCCGATCGGAATGTTGTTGGCCGAGGTCAGGCACGCCGGCGGATTGGGGTTGACCGGGTTGGTCACCACGGTGACGTCGCCGGTCGCCGTGCCGGGCGTGCAGGTGGTGCCGACCAGCGTCGCCACGTTGACCTGCGAGAACAGCGCGGCGCCGGTGTTGTCGCGCGCCGGCAGGAAGATGCCGCCCGGGTACGGGCTGTTGACCAGCGTCGGCGGATCGATCCCGAAGACCGAGCCGATGTCGAGGAACACCGACGGGCGCAGGCCGAGCTCGCGCGCGCCCGAGCTGAGCGGGATCTCGAGCTCGGCGCGAGCGAGGTACATCGCCGTGCCGCCGAGCGCGTCGTCGGCCGTGCTCTTGTCGTCGATCGGCAGCAGGATGACGTTGTTGGGGTCGGTGGCGTCGTAGAACCGGCGCACCACGCGCGGGCCGAGCCCGCGGATGTCGAACCCGCGCATCTCCTGCTCGCCGAGGAAGAAGCGGTCGGTCAGCAGCACGTCGTCGAGGCCCGGGCCGCGGTCCTTGAGGCCCTTGATGAACCCGGTCTCGCCGGTCAGCGAGAAGATGAAGCCGCTGCCCATCGACCAGTAGCGGGCGATGTTGCCGGTCAGCCGGGCGTAGCGGGTCGAGCCGCCGAGGCCGGCGAAGTCGGCGCTCAGCACCGCGCTCAGGCCCCGGGTCGGACGCACCCGGCTGTCGAGCGAGTTGTAGACCAGCGACAGGCCGAGGATCGAGCTGCTGCGCGTGCCGATGGCGTCGCACAAGTAGCGGCCGGCGAGCAGCGGCTCGCACGTGCGGATGCCGTCGCCGTTGATGTCGGAGTAGAACTGGTTCTCGTCGACGGTGATGTCGTCGTAGTTGAAGGTGTAGCGCCCGAGCACCGAGATGAACTCGGTCAGCGGCACGCCGACGCGCGCCTGCAGGCCGGTGGTCGATTGCTCGTAGGTCGCGGTGGCGCGGTCGTAGTAGCCGTTGTTGTAGTCGCGGCGG
Organism: Croceibacterium sp.; assembly: GCA_035626815.1. Lineage (GTDB taxonomy): Bacteria > Pseudomonadota > Alphaproteobacteria > Sphingomonadales > Sphingomonadaceae > Croceibacterium_A. The sequence goes on along the minus strand of DASPMY010000052.1, from coordinate 16,552 downwards.
TACAGGTCGATGCCGGCCGAGATGTTCTTGTCGAACACGAACGGCTCGGTGAAGCTGATCGAGCCCGAGCGCGAGTAGCGCGAGTAGTTGGCCGACAGCCCGACGGTCTGGCCGCGGCCGCGGAAGTTGACCTGGCGGATCGAGCCCTGGAAGACGAAGCTCTCGAGGCTTGAGAAGCCGGCCGAGAGCGACAGCTGGCCGGTCGCCTGCTCCTGGACGTTGGCTTCGAGCACGATGCGGTCGGGCGTGCTGCCGTCGACCTGGTCGATCTCGAAGTTCTCCTGGAAGTAGCCGAGCGAGTTGATCCGCGCGGTCGAGCGCTTGACCGCGAGCGAGTTGAACGCGTCGCCTTCGGCGATGCGGAACTCGCGGCGGACGACCTTGTCCTGCGTCAGCGAGTTGCCGTTGACGTCGACCCGCTCGACGTAGACCCGCGGCGCGTCCTGGATGACGAACTTGACGTCCATCGTCAGTGCTTCGCGGTTGCGCCCGAAATCCGGCTCCACCTGGGCGAAGGCGTAGCCGAAGGTGCCGGCGGTCTCGGTCAGACGCTCGATCGTGTCCTCGACCAGCTTGGCGTCGTACCAGTCGCCGCTGCGCATCGGCAGCGCGTTGGTCAGCGCGGTGCTGTCGAAATCGCGCAGCTGGCTCTCGACCGAGACCTCGCCGAACTTGTAGCGCTGCCCTTCCTCGACGACGAACGTGATGATGAAGTCGCGCCGGTCGGGGGTCAGCTCGGCCGGGGCCGAGACGACGCGGAAGTCGGCATAGCCGTTCTTGAGGTAGAACGCGCGCAGCTGCTGCTGGTCGTAGGCGAGGCGGTCGGGGTCGTAGCTCGTCGTCGAGCTGAAGATCTTCAGCAGCGAGGCGACCTTGGTGACCATCTCGCCGCGCAGCTCGCTGTCGGAGAACGCCTCGTTGCCGATGATGTTGATCGCGCGGACCTTGGACTTGGGCCCTTCGTTGATCTCGAACACCACGTCGACGCGGTTCTGGTCGAGCTGGACCATCTTCGGCTCGACGGTCGCGGCGAAGCGGCCCTGGCGCTTGTACAGCTCGATGATCCGGTTGACGTCGGCGCGGACCTTGGAGCGGGTGAAGATCTGCCGCGGGGCGAGCTTGATCTCGGGCTCGATCTTGTCGTCCTTGAGCCGCCGGTTGCCCTCGAGCACGATGCGGTTGATGACCGGGTTCTCGACCACGGTGATGACGACGTCGCCGTTGTTGTTGGCGATGCTGAAGTCCGAGAACAGCTCGGTCGCGGCGAGGTCCTTGAGCGCCTGGTCGGCGGCGGCGGCGGTATAGACCTGGCCGGGGCGCAACTGGATGTAGCTGACGATCGTCGCCGGCTCGAGCCGCTGGGCGCCGGCAACGGCGATCGAACGGATCACGTCGGGCTGTGGCGCGGGTGCGGGGGCCGGCGCGGGCGTCGGCGCCGGCTCGGTCGAGGCCGGCTGCTCCTGGGCGAAGGCGGCGCCGGGCACGCCGGCGAGAATCGTGCATCCCAGCAGGGCTGCGGCAAAATCCGAGGCTTTGATGGTCTTGGCCTTACCGCTCATCTATCCGTCCATTCATTCGACACTGCCGGTCCCGAGATGCAGCGCCATCCGACCCTGCACTCAGGGCAGCCATGCCGGCTGCGAGGCCCGAATGCTGCGCGATGAGCGCCCTTGCCCGATGTGGGGCACGCGTTCAAGCGAACATGCCGGGAAATGCGCCGCCAGTGCCTTCCTTATCCCCTTCCGCCGAGGCGAAAGGGCCCTCTCAGCCCGCCTAGCTGCCGAACAGCGACAGCGAGGCGACGTCGTTGATGGTCACGAACAGCATCAGCGCGAGCACGAAGGCTATGCCGGTGCGGAACGCCCACTCCTGACTGCGAGCGCCGAGCGGCTTCCGACGGACCGCTTCGGCCGCGTAGAAAGCCAGGTGCCCGCCGTCGAGGGCCGGGATTGGCAGGAGGTTAATGAATGCCAAGTTAATCGAGATCAGGGCCGCGAAGCCCACGAAATTGGCCCATCCGAGGCTCAGCTGCTCGCCCGAGAACTTGGCGATCTTGACCGGTCCGCCGAGCTCGTCGAGCGAGCGCCGGCCGGTGATGATCTGCCAGATGCCGGTGACCATCATCTCGACCGTGTCGCCGGTCTGCGCCACGGCCAGCGTCACCGCTTCGCCCGGGCCGACCGGCACCATCCGGCCGTCGTACGAGCCGACGCCGAGCTGGCCGATGCGGTATTCGTTGCCGAAGCGGTCGCGCTCGACCACCGTGCGCAGCTCGATCGGGAAAACCAGCCGCTCGCCGCCGCGCTGGACCGCCAGCTCGATGCGCTCGTCGGGATGCGGCGCGACCTTGTTGGCGACCTCGCGGAAGTCGTCGATCGGATCGCCGTCGATGGCGACGATGCGGTCCCCGACGCGCACGCCGGCGGCGGCGGCGGCGCCGTCGGGCGCGACCATCTCGATCACCGGCGGCATCACCGGCTTGCCGTAAGCGAGGTTGAAGCTGGCGAAGATGGCGATGGCGACGAGGAAGTTGGTGAGCGGTCCGGCGGCGACGATCAGCGCGCGCTGCCACAGCGGCTTGGCCTGGAAGGTCAGCGCCCGCTCCGTGTCGGGCAAGGCCAGCCAGTCGGCGCTCGGCTGGCTCGCCGGGTTCATGTCGCCGGCGAACTGGACGTAGCCGCCGAGCGGCAGCGCGGCGAGCTTCCAGCGGGTGCCGCGGCGGTCGGTATAGCCGGCCAGCTCGCGGCCGAAGCCGACCGAGAACACTTCCGCCTTCACCCCGAACAGCCGCCCGACGAGGTAGTGGCCGAGCTCGTGCACGGTCACCAGCGGCCCCAGCAGCAGCAGGAAGCCGACGATCCACATCCACCAGGGCACAGCTTCGATCAACTCACACGGTCTCCAGCATCGCCGCGGCCCGCGCCCGCGCCTCGGCGTCGACGGCCAGGACGTCGTCGAGGCTGTTCGGCGCGGGCGGAAGGTCGCGGTCGAGGGTCTGCGCCACCAATACGGCAATGTCGGTGAACGCGATGTGACCGGCGAGGAACGCGGCCACCGCGACCTCGTTGGCGGCGTTGAGCACCGCCGGCGCGGCGCCGCCCGCGCGCGCCGCCTCGCGCGCCAGCCGCGTCGCCGGGAAGCGCTCCTCGTCGAGCGCGTGGAACGTCAGCTCGCCGATCGCCGCCAGGTCGAGCGGGCGGCATGGGGTGTCGATGCGCCGCGGCCAGGCGAGCGCCGAGGCGATCGGCACGCGCATGTCCGACGGGCCGAGCTGGGCCAGCGTCGAGCCGTCGCGGTACTCGACCATCGAGTGGATCACGCTTTGCGGGTGGACGACGATACGCAACGCGTCGAGCCCGACCGGGAACAGGTGATGCGCCTCGATCACCTCGAGCCCCTTGTTCATCATCGTCGCGGAATCGACGCTGATCTTGGCGCCCATCCGCCAGTTGGGATGCGCGACCGCCTGCGCCGGCGTCGCCGCGCGGAGCTGCTCGTGGCTCCACCCGCGCAACGGGCCGCCGCTGGCGGTGAGCGTGATCCAGCGCACGTCGTCCGGGTCGTTGCCGGCGAGGCACTGGAAGATCGCGTTGTGCTCGGAGTCGACCGGCAGCAGCGTCGCCCCGTGCCTGGCGACCGCGGCGGTCATCACCTCGCCGGCCGAGACCAGCGCCTCCTTGTTGGCCAGCGCGACGATGCCGCCCTGCTCGATCGCCGCCATCGTCGGCGCCAGGCCGGCGCAGCCGACGATCGCCGCCAGTGTCAGGTCCGCCCCGCGCGCGGCGGCCTCGACCAGGCCGGCCGGCCCGCTGGCGGCCTCGATCCCGCTGCCGGCTAGCGCCTCGCGCAGCGCCGGCAGGCAACTGTCGTCGGCGACCACGGCCAGCTCGGCTGCGAACTCGCGCGCCAGCGCGGCGAGCTCGGCGGCCTGGCACTTCGCGGTCAGCGCAAGGACGCGCCAGTCTTCCCGGTTGCGCCGCACCAGGTCGAGCGCCGAGGCGCCGATCGAGCCGGTCGCGCCGAGAATCGTGACCGAACGCATGTCCAGATCACCTCGTCATGGCGAGCGAAGCGACGCAATCCAGAGCTGCACGCACCGCCCTGGACTGCTTCGTCGCCACGCTCCTCGCCATGACGAAGGTCCGGGGCGGGAGAGACGCCAGAGCCATCAGACGACCATGTTCGAAGCGATGAACCCGGCCACCAGCACGACCGGGATCAGCCCGTCGATGCGGTCGAACACGCCGCCGTGCCCGGGAATGAGCCGCGAGCTGTCCTTCACCCCGGCGCGGCGCTTGAGCCAGCTCTCGAAGAAGTCGCCGGCCTGGGCCACCACCGCCATGCCGGCGCCGAGCGCGACCGCGCCGGTGACATTGCGCGGCGACAGGTTGAGGCCGAGCTCGAAACGCGGCCAGCCGAACGGCGCTTCCATCGCCGCGACCCACAGGAACACCCACGCCACCGACGCGACCATGCCGCCGATGAGGCCAGCCCAGGTCTTCGACGGGCTGATCCGCGGCGCGATCTTCGGCCCGCCGAGCGCCCGCCCGGTGAAATAGGCTCCGGTGTCGGTGAACACGGTGATGCCGACGACCATCAGCAGCAGGAACGTGCCCGCGCCGACGAGGATCGCCGCCGCCAGCCCGAAATAGGCCGCGCCCGCCGCCCAGGCGACGAGCCGCACCGGCAGGCTCGGCGTGGCGCGGGTCACCAGCAGCGCAAACTCGCCGAACGCGACGAGCGCGACGAGGACGATGAAGGCGTCGAGCGCCGCCCCGCCGATGGCCACTGCCAGCGCCGCCAGCGCCAGCATCGCGACGGCGGACAGCAGGCGGCGCGGCAGGTCCGCGGTCTTGACGCTCATCGGCAGGGGATCGCTCGCCATCAGTTCCTCCCCGGCACGGGGAGGGGGACCGCGCCGCGCAGCGACGGGGTGGAGGGGGCCCGCCCCACATCCTGCGCCAGGAGGCGGCCCCCCTCCGTCAGCGCTTCGCGCTGCCACCTCCCCGTCCCGGGGAGGATTGTGTCACCGTCCGCCATAACGCCGCTCCCGGTTGGCGAAGCTCGCCAGGGCTTCCTCCAAATGCGCCGGCGTGAAGTCCGGCCACAGCACGTCGGTGAACCACATCTCGGCATAAGCCGCTTGCCACAGCAGGAAGTTCGACAGGCGAACCTCGCCCGAGGTGCGGATCAGCAGGTCGAGCGGCGGCAGGTCGGCGGTGTCGAGCTGCGCGGCGATGGTCTCGACCGTCACCGGGCCGATGGCGGCCGCCTTCGCCGCGGCGCGGGCGATTTCCTGCTGCGAGCCGTAGTTGAGCGCCACCGCGATGGTCTTGCTGCCGTGGGCGGTCTGCGCCAGCGCATCTTCGAGCATTTCGACAATGTCGGGCGCCATAGCGCTGTAATTGCCGAGAATCCTGAGCCGCACGTCGTTGGCGACGAAGTCCGGCAGGTCGCTCCGGATGAACTTGCGCATCAGGCCCATCAGGTCCCTGATCTCGTCCTCCGGGCGCTTCCAGTTCTCCGACGAGAATGCGTACAGCGTCAGGCACTCGAGCCCGAGCGGGCCCAGCCCGCGGACCAGCCGGCGGACCGCCTCGACCCCGCGCTGGTGACCCATCGCGCGCGGCAGGCGGTGCCGCTTCGCCCAGCGCCCGTTGCCGTCCATGATGATCGCCACGTGGCGCGCTCCGTGCACGCAATGGCCTTTTTCCAGACTTCCGTTCGTGTCGAGCGAAGCGGAAACACGCTCGCCCGGCCTCTCGACTTCGCTCGAGGCGAACGGCTTGGGGGAACTCAGACTCACGTTGTCAGGATTTCCTTTTCCTTGTGCTCGGTGGCGACATCGACCTCGCCGACGAAGCGGTCGGTGAGCTTCTGGACCTCGTCCTCGAGCCGCTTGCGGTCGTCCTCGGAGATCTCCTTCTTCCGCTCGTCCTCCTTGAGCATCTCCATGCCGTCGCGGCGGACGTTGCGGATCGCGATCTTGGCCTTCTCGGCGTACTGGTGGGCGAGCCTGGCGAGCTCCTTGCGCCGTTCCTCGGTCAGGTCGGGGATCGGCAGGCGCAGCGTCTGGCCGTCGATCATCGGGTTGAGCCCGAGGTTGGCGTGGGCGATGCCCTTTTCGACCGGGATGACGTTGGCGCGGTCCCACACTTGCACGCTGAGCATGCGCGGCTCGGGCGCGCTGACCGTGGCGACCTGGTTGAGCGGCATGATCGAGCCGTAGACCTCGACTTGCACCGGGTCGAGCAGCGTGACGTTGGCGCGCCCGGTGCGCAAGCCGGACAGGTCGTGCTTGAGGCTGTCGATCGCCCCGGCCATGCGGCGCTCGATATCGGCCTTGGAATACTTCGGCATCGTCAGGCTTCCTTCCGCACTATCGTCTGCACGCCCTCGCCGGCGAGGACCCGCGCCAGGTTGCCTTTCTCGCGAATGGAGAAGACCACGATCGGGATCCCGTTGTCGCGGCACAGCGCCACGGCGGAGGCGTCCATCACCTTGAGATTGTCCGCCAGCACCCGGTGATAACTCACCGTTTCGAAACGTTTTGCATCCGGGTTGGTCTTGGGATCGGAATCGTACACCCCGTCGACGCTGGTGCCCTTCAGGAGCGCGTCGCAGTTCATCTCGGCGGCGCGCAGCGCGGCGCCGCTGTCGGTGGTGAAGAACGGGCTGCCGACCCCGGCGGCGAAGATCACCACCCGACCCTTCTCGAGATGGCGCTCGGCGCGGCGGCGGATGACGGGCTCGCACACCTGGTCCATCTCCACCGCCGACTGGACGCGGGTGTGGACGCCGATCTGCTCGAGCGCGTTCTGCATCGCCAGCGCGTTCATCACCGTCGCCAGCATGCCCATGTAGTCGGCCTGCGCGCGGTCCATCCCCGCCGCCGCCCCGGCCATGCCGCGGAAGATGTTGCCGCCGCCGATGACCAGGCAGATCTCGAGCCCGCTGTCCTTGGCCGCCTTCACCTCCTGCGCCAGCCCGGCGACGGTAGCCGGGTCGATGCCGAACGGCTGGTCGCCCATCAGCACTTCGCCCGACAGCTTCAGCAGCACGCGCTTGACGGCGGGCATGGTCATCGGGATGCGGTCTCTCCAAGGCGCGGAATTGCGGCCCTTATAGAGCGAGCGCGGGGCGTGCCAAGGGCGAACGGGCTTGCCAAGCCGCGCGTTGCGGCCGATCCCGCGTCCGGTGCGGGAGGGATCGTCAGCGAGACCCGGGAAGGGCCGGTTCGGCAGGGCGCGGCGGGTGCTCGCGCTGGCCTTGCTGGCCCTGCTCGCGCTTGCCGGCAAGGCCTGGAGCGACACGATGGCCCAGCCGCGAGTGCGGCGCACCGAGGTGGCGTTGCCGGGCCTCGCTACGCCAGTCCGCATCGCGCTGATCTCGGACATCCACGTTGCCGGCCCGGACATGCCGCCCGATCGCCTTGAACGCATCGTCGCGCAGATCAACGCGCTCGAGCCCGACCTCGTGCTGATTGCCGGCGACCTCGTGAGCGAGAAGCGCCTCGCCACGCACATCTACGCTCCGGCCGAGGTCGTCGCCCCGCTCGGGTCACTCGACGCGCCACTCGGGGTCATGGCGGTGCCGGGCAACCACGATCACTGGTTCGATATGCCCGCCCTCGCCGCGGAGCTGCGCCGGCACGGCGTCGTGCTGCTGGCCAACCAGGCGCGGCGGGCCGGGCCGCTGGTGATCGGCGGGCTCGACGACGACTACACCGGCCGCGCCGACCTTCCCGCGACGCTGGCGGCCATGGACACGTTGCCGGGAGCGCGCCTCCTGCTCAGCCACAGCCCCGACCCGTTCCCGGACCTGCCCCGCTCGGTGCCGCTCATGCTCGCCGGCCACACGCACTGCGGGCAGATCGCCTATCCTGGGGCGGCGCGGCCGCACACATGTCGGACTATGGCGACCGCTACGCCTGCGGACGCATCGAGGAGGATGGCAAGACCCTTGTCGTGGGCGCCGGCCTCGGCACCAGCCTAATGCCCGTCCGCCTGTTCACGCGCCCCGAGATCTGGCTCATCGAGCTGCGGCCGCGGCTTTGAGCTGTCCGCCATTCTAGACGTGTTTGAAATAAAACGATTATGGTGGGCGACGCCGAGGCACAGGTGGATGCTTGAGACCCTGCCTGGGGCGCACTCGGTGTGCACGAAAACGGCCGCCGAACCGAGGTCCGGCGGCCGCAATCTCGGCCTGACTTTTTCCCGACTCTTGGTCCTGACCTAATTCCCTCTTGCGAGCGCAGCGAAGCAGTCCAGGGCAGCGCGCACCGCGCTGGATTGCTTCGTCGCTCCTCGCAATGACGAATGAGTGGATCAGCCGGCGACGGCGGCGGCCACTTCCGCGGCGAAGTCGCTCACTTCCTTCTCGATGCCTTCGCCGAGCTGGAAGCGGACGTAGTCCTTGAGCGCGATCGCGGCGCCCGCCTGCTTGCCCGCCTGTGCGACCACGTCGGCGATCGGCGTCTTGTTGTCGATCACGAACAGCTGGCTCAGCAGCGCGTTCTCCTTGGCGAACTTCTTGACCGCGCCGTCGACCATCTTGGCCTGGACCTCGGCCGGCTTGCCGCTCTCGGCCGCCTTGTCGGCGGCGACCTTGCGCTCGCGCTCGAGCACCTCGGCATCGAGGCTGTCGGCATCGAGCGCCTGCGGGAACGCCGCGGCGATGTGCATCGCCAGCTGCTTGCCGAGCGGCTCGAGCACCTCGACGCCGGCCTCGCTCTCAAGCGCGACGAGCACGCCGATCTTGCCGAGGTTCGGCGCGACCGCGTTGTGCATGTACGGCACGACCAGGCCCTGCGAGACCGCGACCGTCTTCATCCGGCGGACCTGCTGGTTCTCGCCGATCGTGGCGACGTTAGCGGTCAGCTTGTCGCCGACGGTGCCGCCATCCGGGTAAGCCGCGCCCTTGAGCGCCTCGACGTCGTCCGCGCGCTGCGCCAGCGCGACCTCGGTGGTCTTGCGGACGAAGTCCTGGAACTGATCGTTCTTGGCGACGAAGTCGGTCTCCGAGTTGACCTCGACCGCCACGCCGCGGGTGCCCTCGACCGCGACGCCGACCAGGCCCTCGGCCGCGGTGCGGCTCGACTTCTTGGCGGCGGCGGCGAGGCCCTTAGCGCGCAGCGCGTCGACCGCGGCTTCCATGTCGCCGGCGCTGTCGTCGAGCGCCTTCTTGCAGTCCATCATGCCGGCGCCGGTGCGCTCGCGGAGATTCTTCACGTCTGCGGCCGTGTAAGCCATTGTACTGTCCTTGATTGGGGGGCGACGGGCCGCCCAGATGGGCCCGTCGCGCGCAATTGCAATCGTGCGGGGGCGTCAGGCCTCGGCGGCGGCCTCGTCGGCAGTCGCTTCCGCAGCCGGAGCTTCGGCTTCCTCGGCGCCAGGGTCGGTCGGGGCCGCTTCCTCCGGCGGAGCGTCCATCGCCCCGATATCGGCGCCCGAATCGACCACGCCTTCGTTGCGGCCGGTGGTCGCCGCCTGGGCGACGGCGTCGCAGTACAGGCGCACCGCGCGGCTGGCGTCGTCGTTGCCCGGGATCGGGAAGGCGATGCCATTCGGATCGACGTTGGTGTCGAGGATCGCCACCACCGGGATGCCGAGCACGTTGGCTTCCTTGATCGCCAGCTCTTCCTTGTTGGCGTCGATGACGAACATCACGTCGGGGATGCCGCCCATGTCGCGGATGCCGCCGAGCGACATCTGCAACTTGTCGAGCTCGCGGGTCAGCTGCAGGACTTCCTTCTTGGTCAGGCCGGTGGTGTCGCCCGAGAGCTGCTCCTCGAGGCTCTTGAGGCGCTTGATCGACTGGGAGATGGTCTTCCAGTTGGTCAGCATGCCGCCGAGCCAGCGGTGGTTGACGAAGTGCTGGCCGCACTGCCGGGCGGCCTGGGCGATCGGCTCCTGCGCCTGGCGCTTGGTGCCGACGAACAGCACCTTGCCGCCGGCGCGCACGGTCGCCGCGACGAAGTCGAGCGCGCGCGCGAACAGCGGCACGGTCTGCGACAGGTCGAGGATGTGGACGCCGTTGCGCGCGCCGAAGATGTACGGCTTCATGCGCGGGTTCCAGCGGTGGGTCTGGTGGCCGAAGTGAGCGCCGGCCTCGATCAATTGCTGCATCGTGACGGTGGGAACCGCCATAGGTATTTCCTTTCCGGTTGTGCCTCTGGGAAGCTGGAACCGGGCGGAGATCCCGCGCGCGGCACCGGTGTGGGCGCTTCCCATGTGGATTTGCCGCCCCCGGTCCGAACGAATCGGGCGCGGCGAGCGGCCCTTAGCGGCGACGCGAGGCGAAATCCACCCTCATCTCACCCGCCGAGCGATGAGCGACGGCCAATTCTTTGTTGACTCTGCGGAACAAAGAGGGAACATAGAACCAACGGGGAACAAAACTCCCGGTACGTGATTCTACCCATGCTTCCACCGGTTACGCACCCGGAAGCGATCGAAGGGAACGGTCGAATGCTCGCTATCGTCATCTCGCTGTTGTTCGGCCTTGCGGCTTTCGCGGCGGCGGTGGTGATCCACGCCTCGCTCGCGCAGGGGATAAGGCGGTCGCGGCACATCCTCGCCGAGCTGTCGGCTGGCGAGCCTCGCCGGATTCCGGCTATCCGTCGGGCAGCCGCCGCGCCTCTATCGGCGCGGCCGGCGCTTCGGGCGCGAGTCGCTGCCGCCTGATCCGCGCGTAGCGCACGATCGCGTAGGGCATCAGCGCCAGGTACACCGCGCACAGGCCGACCAGCGTCCACCATGGCTCAGTCAGCAGCGCGGCGAACACCAGCCCGGCGAGCGCGATCGCTTCGAGCCGGATGCTGCGCCGCGGGCGGATCGAGGTCCAGCTGAGCGTCGCCAGGTTGGAGATCATCAGCACCGCGATGCCGGCGACCCAGACCCCGACCAGCACCGGATGACGAAACGCCTCCTCGCCGCTGGCGATCCACAAGTACATCGGCAGGAAGGCCAGCCCGGCGCCGACCGGCGCCGGCACGCCGGTGAGGAAGCCGACCGACTTGTGCGGCTGCTCCTCGACGTCGATGCGGGCGTTGAACCGCGCCAGGCGCAGCGCGCAGCAGATCGCGAACGCCAGCGCGGCGAACCAGCCGAGCCGCGGCAGCTCGTGCAGCGACCACAAGTACAGCACCAGCGCCGGGGCCATCCCGAAGCTCAGCGAGTCGGCCAGGCTGTCGAGCTCGGCGCCGAAGCGCGACTGGGCCTTGAGCAGGCGGGCGATGCGCCCGTCGATTCCGTCGAGCATCCCGGCGAGGACGATGGCGAACACCGCCATCGCCCAGTTGCCGTTGATCCCGAAGCGGATGCCGGTCAGCCCGGAGCACAGCGCGGCGGCGGTGATCGCGTTGGGCAGCACTGCGCGCACGGTCAGCCCGCCGGCCAGCCGCCGCGGCGCCACCGGCACTTCGTCCTCGCTCGCCTTGGGGCCGAGCCACGCCGGGCCCGGAGCCAGCGGCTGCTCGTCGTCGTCCCGGGAGCCGGTCACTGCTTGACGCCCTCGAGCAGCTGCTCGCGCCCCAACTCGCCCAGCACGGTCTCGCCGGCGATGACCTTCTGGCCGAGCAGGACCTTGGCGTCGGTCCCGACGGGCAGGTAGACGTCAACCCGGCTGCCGAACCGGATCAGCCCGATCCGCTGGCCTGCAGCGATGATGTCGCCCGGCTTGATGAACGGGACGATGCGCCGCGCGACGAGCCCGGCGATCTGGGTGCAGCCGACCGCGCGCCCGTCGGGCCGCTCGATCAGGATGTGCTGGCGCTCGTTCTCGTCGCTCGCCTTGTCGAGGTCGGCGTTCATGAACTTGCCGGGGATGTAGACCACCCGGCGCACTGTCCCGCCGACCGGCGCGCGGTTGATGTGCACGTCGAACACCGACATGAAGATCGAAATCCGCGTCACCGGCTCCTCGCCCAGCCCGGCGAAGCCGCCAGCGTCGGCGCCCTGCAATTCGCGCGGCGGCGGCACCTGGCTAATCAGCGAGACGAGCCCGTCGGCCGGGCACAGCACGAGGTTGTCGGCCTGCGGAACGACCCGTTCGGGATCGCGGAAGAACGCGAATACCCCGGCCGACAGCAGCAGCAAGGGCCAGCCGACGATTTCCCAGTCGAGCAGCAACAGGACGAGCAGCGAGATGGCGGCGGCGATGAGGCCGAACTTGCGCCCTTCGGGGTGGATCGCCGGCCAGTTCCACTCGGCCTCGCCACGGCCCCGGTTGTCGAGCAATTCTCCGGCCATCGCGCCCATCTAGGGAATGGACGGGGCGGCCACAAGCCAAACCGGGCGCGCCGGTCGATGGGAGACGGCTCTTGGTGGACAGGGGTGGATTCGAACCACCGTACGCTTGCGCGGGCAGATTTACAGTCTGCTGCCTTTAACCACTCGGCCACCTGTCCACCGATGAGCCGGAAGCGGGCGAGCCCGCGGAATCTGGCCCGCTGGAGGGGCCGACCGGCCGAGAGCGCGCCACATGGCGAAGCGACGCTTGCCTGTCAATGGTGCCGCTGGCAGGGGTGGCCGCATGGCCGACAAGGGTGCCAGAAAGAACCTGCGCGGACGCGCCGGGCGCATGCAGGGCGGGCGCGGATCGGGACGCGGGGCGCATGGCCACGTGCGCCTGTGGGGCCGCCACGCGGTGGAAGCGGCGCTCCGGAATCCCGCGCGCGTGCACCGCAAGCTGTGGGCCACGCGCGAGGGCATCGCTTCGCTCGACGGCGAGCTGCCGGCCGATTTCCCGCTCGAACATGCCGACGGCGCCGACCTCGCCCGGCTGGTGGCGCGCGATGCGCCGCACCAGGGCCTGGTGCTCGAGTGCGAGCCGCTCGCCGATCTGCATCTCGACGAAGTGCTCGCCGGCGATCGCACGCGGCCGGTGATCGTGCTGGACCAGGTGACCGATCCGCACAACGTCGGTGCGGTGCTGCGCTCGGCCGCGGCGTTCGGCGCCGCCGCGCTGGTCACCCAGGACCGCCACGCCCCGCCCGAAGGCGGGGTGATCGGCAAGGCCGCGTCCGGGGCGCTGGAGACCGTCCCGTGGGTGCGGGTGGTCAATCTCGCCCGCGCGCTCGAGGAAATGGCCGAGGCGGGGTACTGGCGGCTGGGCCTCGCCGGCGAGGCGACCGCGACGCTGGCCGAGGCGCTTCCGGCGGGCCCGGTAGCGCTGGTGCTGGGGGCCGAAGGCGAAGGCATGCGGCACAATATCACCGCGCATTGCGACGCGCTGGCGCGATTGCCGATCAGTGATGCTATGGAGAGCCTCAACGTCTCCAATGCCGCGGCAATAGCGCTCTACGCGGTGGCGACTCGGGGCTGACGGCAGATCGAGGGGGGATTTCGGGCATGACCATTATCGAACGGTGGCGCGTCGCCGCCGCGACCGCGCTGGCCACGGCCGCGGCATTGGCGCTGACCGCGTGCATCGTCGCGCCGGGCACCTTCCAGTCGACGCTCGACGTGCGGCGCGACGGGGAGTTCACGTTCACTTACGAAGGCGAGATCTACCTCATCGCGCTGAGCCAGCTGGCCGAGATGGCCAACGAGGCCGATGCCGCCAACGAGGAATTCCTCGAGCAGCCGTGCTACAGCGACGAGGACTTCGAGGAGCGCCCATGCACCGACGAGGAGATTGCCGACCAGCGGCGGACCTGGGAGGAATCGGTGGCGGCGAGGAAGGCCGCGGCCGAACGCGACTCCGAGGCGATGAAGGCCATGCTCGGCGGGATCGACCCGGCCGATCCGGAAGCGGCGGAGGAGCTGGCCGAACGGCTCCGCCGCCAGGAAGGCTGGAAGCGCGTCGAGTATCGCGGCGACGGGCTGTTCGAGGTCGAGTTCGCCCTCACCAGCCGCATCGGCCACGACTTCTCGTTCCCGACGTTCGAGCGCTTTCCGATGTCCAACAGCTTCGTCGTCGCCAACCTGCGCCAGGGCCGGACCGTGCGGATCGAGGCGCCGGGGTTCGCGACCCAGGGAGGCGGCAATCCGTTCCAGGGCATGATGACCGGGATGGCCGGCGTGTTCGGCGCCGCGAGCGTTGCGGAATCCGGCAATCCCGGTCCGAAGCTGCCGGAGACGAACGGGACGTTCAGGATCGTCACCGACGGGCATATCCTCGCCAACAACACCGACGAAGGCCCGCGGGCGGAGGCCGGTGGGCAGGTGCTCGAATGGGAGATCAACCGGCGGACCCTGGCGCCGCCGATGGCGCTTATTCAGCTCGGCGGCTGAGCGGCAAGCGAAAGGGCCGCTCCGGCGTTTCGGGAGCGGCCCTTTGGAGGCCGGCCGCCGCCTGCGGCCCGCGACGTCACAGGCTCAGTTGCACGAATCCTTGAGGCCCTTGCCGGCCTTGAACTTGGGCTGGGTCGAGGCCTTGATGGTCATCGGCTCGCCGGTGCGCGGGTTGCGGCCGGTCGAGGCCTTGCGCTTGGCGACCGAGAACGTGCCGAAGCCGACCAGGCGCACCTCGTCGCCCTTCGACAGCGAGCTGGTCACGGTGTCGAACACGGCTTCGACGGCTTTGGTCGCATCGCTGCGCGAAAGACCGCTGGCTTCCGCGACGGCGCCGATCAGTTCGTTCTTGTTCATGTCCGCTAGAACCCCCCTCACTTGTCTGTTTGCCCGACTTTGAATCGCCTCGCGACGGCGGGGAATTGAGCGAGTTTTGCCGCCGCTGGCAAGGGCTAAGCCGCCGCGCGGCGCGCAATTGCGGCATTTTTGGAGCAATTTGGGACGAAACGCCGAGTCGCCGTCGGGAGCACGCCCCACGCGCTGGAGATCGCGCCAGAACCCTCCGCCGAGTCGCTGCGCTGCAGCAGGCCCCGCAGGGCCAACTCAGTGCGCGGTCGTCGCCGCCGGAGCGCCCGGCCCGGCCGGCGGCGGCTGGCTGGCGAGGTCGTCGGCCTCGGTCCACTCGATCGCCTCGGGCGGCTCGACCAGCGCGTGCCGGAGCACCTCGTCGACGTGCGCGACGGCGACTATCTCCATCCCCTGCTTCACGTTGTCCGGGATCTCGGCGAGGTCCTTCTGGTTCTCCTCGGGGATCAAGACCGTCTTGATCCCGCCCCTGAGCGCCGCGAGCAGCTTCTCCTTGAGCCCGCCGATCGGCAGCACCCGCCCGCGCAGCGTGACCTCGCCGGTCATCGCCACGTCCGGTCGCACCGGGATGCCGGTCAGCGTCGAGACGATCGAGGTCACCATGCCGACGCCGGCGCTCGGGCCGTCCTTGGGCACCGCGCCTTCGGGCAAGTGGATGTGGACGTTCTTGCGCTGGAAGATCGACGGCTTGATGCCGTACGCGGGCGCCCGCGCCTTGACGAAGCTGAAGGCGGCGGCGACGCTTTCGGTCATCACCTCGCCGAGCTTGCCCGTCGTGCGCACCTCGCCCTTGCCCGGGGTGGTGACGCTCTCGATCGTCAGCAGCTCGCCGCCGACCTCGGTCCACGCCAGGCCGGTGACCGCGCCGACCTGCGGCTCCTCGTCGGACATGCCGTGGCGGAACTTGCGCACCCCGGCGAACTCGCCGAGGTTGTCCGGGGTGATCGTGACACCCGCGACCTTCTTCTCGAGGATCTGCCGCAGCGTCTTGCGCGCCAGTCGGGCGATCTCGCGCTCGAGCGTGCGCACGCCGGCCTCGCGGGTGTAGTAGCGGATCAGGTCGCGCAGGCCTTCCTCGGTCAGCTCGAACTCGCCCGGCTTGAGGCCGTGCGCCTCGATTTGCTTGTCGAGCAGGTGGCGCTGGGCGATCTCGACCTTCTCATCCTCGGTGTAGCCCTCGAGGCGGATGATCTCCATCCGGTCGAGCAGCGGCTGCGGCAGGTTGAGCGAGTTCGCGGTGCACACGAACATCACGTCCGACAGGTCGATGTCGAGCTCGAGGTAATGGTCCTGGAACTTGTGGTTCTGCTCCGGGTCGAGCACCTCGAGCAGCGCCGAGGCGGGATCGCCGCGGAAGTCCTGGCCGAGCTTGTCGATCTCGTCGAGCAGGAACAGCGGGTTCGAGGCCCCGGCCTTGCGCAAGTTGGTGACGATCTTGCCCGGCAGCGACCCGATGTAGGTGCGGCGGTGGCCGCGGATCTCGGCCTCGTCGCGCACGCCGCCGAGCGACTGACGCACGAACTCGCGGCCGGTGGCGCGGGCGATCGACTTGCCGAGGCTGGTCTTGCCGACGCCCGGCGGGCCGACGAGGCACAGGATCGGCCCCTTGAGCTTGTTGGTGCGCGCCTGCACCGCGAGGTACTCGACGATCCGGTCCTTGACCTTGTCGAGCGCGTAGTGGTCCTCGTCGAGCACCGCCTGGGCGCGGGCGATGTCCTTCTTGAGCCGGCTCTTCTTGCCCCACGGCAGGCCGAGCAGCACGTCGAGGTAGTTGCGCACCACGGTCGCCTCGGCGCTCATCGGCTGCATCGTCTTGAGCTTCTTCAGCTCGGCGGTGGCCTTCGTCCGGGCCTCCTTGGAGAGCTTCAGGGTCTCGATCTTCTCGTGCAGCTCGGCGATCTCGTCGGCGTCGTCGGCCTCGGCGCCGCCGAGCTCCGACTGGATCGCCT
>DASPMY010000051.1:0-8865 GCA_035626815.1 Croceibacterium sp. | reverse complement strand
TTCGGCGTCGACGTCATCGGTCGTGTCGATGTCGACGTCGCTTTCGCTGACGCGGACGATGTTGTGGCCGAATTCCTCGACCAGCAGCTCGGCTGTGTCCTGGTCGATCGTCTGGTTGACGGTGACCATCATGTCCATGTTGAACAGCGCCTTCACCAGGTCGGCGCCCTTCTCGGCCATGCGCTGGGCCAGCTCCTGCACGGTGATCGCCTCGGGCACGACCACGTCGCGCACCTGCTTCTCGCGCGGCTGCGACATGCCGGCGAAGTGCGCCCGGCGCTCCTTCTCGCGCGCGCGCTTGAGCGCGGCCAGCGAGCGGGCGCGCGCGCCTTCGTCCTCGTTGAGCGCGCGGCTGACGGTCAGCTTGCCCGACTGGCGGCGATGGTCGCCGGCGGCGCCGCGCCCGCCTGGCTGCTGCTTGCGGTCGTCGCGCTTCTTCTCCGGGCGCTTCGGCTCGGGCCGGGCGACCGGGGTGAACTTGCGCGGCGCCGGCGACGCCCCGTTGGCATCCTCGGAAGCGCCTTCCGCGGCGCCTTCCTCGGCGGGAGCGGCCACGGGCGCCTCGGGCTCGGCGGCGGGCGCGCTCGCGGCTTCCTGCTCGGCCTTGCGGTTGTCCTCGGCGCGGCGCTTTTCCTGCGCGAGCGCCTGCGTGCGCTCTTCTTCCTCGCGACGGCGCGCTTCCTCGGCCTGGCGCAGGCGGTCCTCTTCGGCCTCGCGCTGCAGGCGGGCGACGCGCTCCTGCGGCGTCTCGCTGGCGGGAGCCGGCTTGCGCGGCGCGGGCGGCGGCGGAGGCGGCGCGGCGACCGCGACGGGCTCCGGCTCGGGCGCCGCGACCGGCGCTTCCTCGCCCGGGCGCTTCAGCGTGCGGCGACGCTTGACCTCGACCGTCACCTTGTTGGTGCGGCCGTGGCTGAAGGTCTGCTTGACCTCGCCCGCATCGAGCGACCGCTTGAGGCCAAGCGGCTTGCGGATGCGCGGGGTGTCGGTGCTGTCGCTCATAAGATCGGTTTCGTCCTTCAAATCAAATCGTCGCCGCGGCAGGCCGGGAATCCGGCTCGCCGCCCGTCATCGCGGCCGGTTGGCCGCCCAGAAAGCTCAGCAGGCGCCGCAGCGGGATGGCGACCCGCTCGGCCGACGCGCGATCGGCCAGCGCCAGGTGGACGACATTGTCGCGGCCCAATGCCACAGACAGCGCCGCGCGGTCCAGTGGCAGGCGGATGCCGGCCAGGCCAGTGCCTTCCGCATTGCTGCCGACGCGCCACGCCTGGTCGAGCTTGCGGCTCCCGTCCTCGCTGGCGTCGGCGGCATGGTAGAGCGCCGCGATTTTGCCCATGCGGGCCTCGCCGGCGATCCGGTCCGAGCCCAAGATAAGCCGTCCGCCGCGCATTTCGAGGCCGAGCCGGTCGAGCAGCGCGCGCAGCAGCGCTTTTTCGGCGAGCTCGGGCAGCGCCTCGGGCAACGCCAGCCGACCGCTCTTGAACGCGCGTGACAGCGCCGCCTTGAGCTTGCCGCTGGCGAGCGCTTCGGCGAGCTCGGCGCGGGTCACGCCGATCCACGCGCCCCGCCCCGGCGCCTTGGCCAGCGCATCGGGCAACACGTCGCCGTCCGGAGAGAGCGCCAGGCGCAACAGCTCGTCGCGGCCGGCGGTCCGGCCGGAGAGCACGCAGCGGCGCTCGGGCCCGTCGCCGGGTCCGTGCGCGTCGCCGATGTCGAGGGCCGCTAGCGGCTCATTGCGAGGATTCCGCACCGGCGGCCTCCTCAGCTGCGGGAGAGGCAGCCGGAGCCTCCTCGTCCTCGAACCAATGCGCGCGGGCGGCCATGATGATCTCGTTGCCCTGCTCTTCGGACAGCCCGAACTCGCCGAGCACGCCGCCCTTGTCCTCGGTCCGCTGGTTGCGCCGCAGCGGCGGGCCGGCCTCCGGATTGCGGCGGCGCGGGGCCTCGCGCTTCTTGGCGATCAGCTCGTCGGTCGCGAGATCGGCGAGATCGTCGAGCGTCTTGATGCCGGCCTTGCCGAGCACGACCAGCATCTGCTCGGTCAGGTGCGGGATGTCCGCCAGCGCGTCCTCGACGCCGAGCTCGCGGCGCTCGCCGCGGTGAGCTTCCTCCTGCTTGGCGAGCGCTTCCTTGGCGCGCTCCTGCAGCTCCTCGGCCAGGTCCTCGTCGAAGCCCTCGATCGAGGCCAGCTCGTCGAGCTCGACGTAAGCGACTTCGTCGAGCTCGGCGAAACCCTCGGCCACGAGCAGCTGCGACAGCGTCTCGTCGACGTCGAGCTCCTCCTCGAACATCTTCGAACGCTCGGCGAACTCGCGCTGGCGCTTCTGCGAGGCTTCGTCCTCGGTCATGATGTCGATCTGGCTCTCGGTCAGCTGGCTGGCGAGACGCACGTTCTGGCCGCGGCGGCCGATCGCCAGGCTCAGCTGGTCCTCGGGCACGACCACCTCGATGCGGCTCTCTTCCTCGTCGAGCACGACGCGGCTGACCGTCGCCGGCTGCAACGCGTTGACCACGAACGTCGCGGTGTCCTCGCTCCACGGGATGATGTCGATCTTCTCGCCCTGCAGCTCCTGGACCACCGCCTGGACCCGGCTGCCCTTCATGCCGACGCAGGCGCCGACGGGGTCGATCGAGCTGTCGCGGCTGATCACGCCGATCTTGGCGCGGCTGCCCGGGTCGCGGGCGGCGGCCTGGATGGTGATGATGCCGTCGTAGATCTCGGGCACTTCCTGCGCGAACAGCTTCTTCATGAACTCGGGATGCGCGCGGCTCAAAAAGATCTGCGGGCCGCGGTTGTTGCGCTCGACCTTCATGATCAGCGCGCGGACGCGCTCGCCGACGCGGGCGGCCTCGCGGGGGATCTGCTGGTCGCGGCGGATCACCCCCTCGGCGCGGCCGAGGTTGACGATCACGTGGCCAAACTCGACCGACTTGATCACGCCGGTGATGATCTCGCCGGCGCGGTCCTTGAACTCCTCGAACTGGCGCTCGCGCTCGGCGTCGCGGACCTTCTGGAAGATGACCTGCTTGGCGCTCTGCGCGTCGATGCGGCCGAGGTCGACCGGCGGCAGCGGATCGACGATGAAGTCGCCCAGCTGGGCGCCCTTCTGCAGCTTCTCGGCCTGCTTGAGATCGACCTGCTTGAAGTAGTCCTCGACCTCCTCGACGACCTCGACCACGCGCCACAGGCGCAAGTCGCCGGTGACCGGATCAAGCTTGGCGCGGATGTCGTTCTCGGCGCCGTAGCGATTGCGAGCCGACTTCTGGATCGCCTCCTCCATCGCTTCGATCACGATCGCCTTGTCGATCATCTTCTCGGTCGCGACGGAGTTCGCGATCGCGAGCAATTCGGCCTTGTTGGCGGAAATCGGACTGGCCATCAGTCTGCCTTCTCTTCCTCGGTGGTTTCTTCGATCTCTTCGGCGCCGCTCATGTCGAGCGGCCGCGTCGCGGCGATCAGCTTGTCGGTCAGGACCAGCTTCGCCGATTGGATTTGCGCCAGCGGCACCTCGATGCGGCCGGCCTTGCGATCGGCGATGGCGACGGTGCCGCCGTCGATGCCGAGCAGCTCGCCGCGCAGCTTGCGGTGATCGCCGACCGGCTCGGCGAGCGAGATGTTGAGCTCGTGCCCGGCCCAGTCGGCGTAGTCCTTGGCTCGGGTCAGCGGCCGGTCGATCCCGGGCGAGCTGACCTCGAGGTTGTAGCCGCCGCGGACCAGCTCCTCGCCGGCCTCCTCGATCGCATCGATCCGGTCGGAGATGCGCCGCGACAAGGCCATGCACTGCTCGACCACCAGCTGCCCGGTGGCCGGGTCCTCGGCCATCACCTGCAGCGTGCGCTCGTCGCCCGAGCCCGACAGCTTCACGCGCACGAGCTCGAAGCCGAGCGCCGTCGTCTCGGGCTCGATCACTTCGGTCAGGCGCGCGATATCGCTCATCCGGTCTCCTGTCCCGGGCGGGTTGCCACAGCGGTTCGGGGCCGGCCCCCGGGGGCGCCAGCACCTGACTTTGCCATGACAATGTCGGGATGAGGGCCAGTTAGGCGCAGATCGCCCGGTTTGCAACCGCCAATTGGAACGCCGGGCCTGCACGCTGACGGGCGCGAGTTGCTCCGGACCTTTCAACGCGATAGATTGCCCTCACGCCGGGAGACATCGGTGATCGAACGAGGGGAGGCGAACATGAAATTTGCCATTGTCGCGGCTGGGCTGGTCGCCGTTGCGGCCGCTGCCAGCGGGCAGGAGCAGGCCTCGCGGTGGAGCTATTTCGAAGGCGAAGGCGGAATGACCGGGGCCGCAGTACAGGCTGCCGACGGGTCGCAACTGATCCTCAAGTGCGACAAGCCGGGCCGGCGCGAAGTGTACGCGATGGTGGTCTCGGGCGACGCACGGCTGGCCGTGCCCAACCAGCGGCCGATATCGCGGCCGATCACCGTGCGGGCCGACGGCAAGTCTCCTGAAACCGGCGACTGGCGGTTCTACGAACGCTACGCGACCGCGCTCGGCAAGACCTCCGACCGCACGCTGGCGCGGTTCGTCGTCGACTTGCGCAACGCCTCGTCGTTGAACATGCGGCTCGACACCGGGATCTCGCAGGACGTCGTGGTGGACTTCGACGTGACCGGGGCCAGCGAAGTCGTCCCGCACGTGTACGAAGTGTGCAAGGACACGATGCCGGCCTGACCGGAGCGGCTTCGACAATCCTACCGGCCAGCGTCGGCGGCGATGGCCGCAGCCCCCCAGCCGTCATCGGCGAGTTGCGCGGAGTCGGCATAGCCGCCCGGCGGGACCGGTCGCGGCGCCGGGGCGGCGCTCGTCTCCACCCGCGGAGCATCGTCGCCTTCGACGGCCATGACGGCCCGCGCCGCCAGCGTTACCCCCAGGCCGAGGACAATCACGACAACGAGGATGCTGGTGATCCCGAAGTAGCTTCGCACTTCGTCGGCAATGCCGGAACCGACCTCCTCGGCGACGATTCCGACGATCTCCTCGAGCTTCATGAACGCTGGCTCCCTCGCTGGTCGTTGCCGTTAGGGATTGACGCCCCAATCCGAAGCGGCCTGTTGCTCGCCCGGGCCCCAGTCCTCGCCGACCGGCTCGCTTTGGGCCGTAGCGAGCTCGGTGCCGGCGACCCTCTCGGCGGAAGCTGCGGCTGCCGCCAAATCGCCATCTTGCCGCGATTTGTCGTAGTCGACTTGCGCGGAAACCATCCATGCGACCCACGCGACGAGGCCGACCCCGCACAGGATTCGGAAGGGACCGATCTTCACCCGACACTCCCGCCGCCGTTCCACAAGCGAAGTAACGCCAGCCGTTTGCGAATCGGTTAATCGTCCGCCGCGAGCCCGTGCTTGCGGATGCAATGCCTCAGCTGGTCGTAGCTCAGCCCGAGCGACTTGGCGGTCTGGCGCTGGTTCCAGCGGTTGCGGCCGAGGTGGTGCTCGAGGATCGCGCGCTCGTGGGCCTCGACCGCGGCGCGCAAGTCGGCGACGGTGTCGTAGTCCTGCGCCGCGGGCCGCGCGCCGGGATGCGCGGGCGGCGGCCCGTCGCCGTCCGCGCGCGGCAGCGGCGCCGGCTTCCACGGGCTGTCGAACGGATCGAACTGGACGTGGGCGATCGGCTGGCTCCAGTCGTCCCAGCGATAGACCGCGCGCTCGACCAGGTTGCGCAGCTCGCGGACGTTGCCCGGCCACGCATACTCGTCGAGCTGGCGGCGGACGTGGTCGGCGAACCCGGGCCAGCTCTCCCAGCCGAGCTCGGCGGCCATGCGGCGGCCGAAATAGTCCGACAGCACGTCGATGTCGCCCTCGCGCACGCGCAGCGGCGGCAGGGTGATGACCTCGAAGCACAGCCGGTCGAGCAGGTCGGCGCGGAACGTGCCTTCCTCGGCAAGGCGCGGCAGGTCCTCGTTGGTCGCGGCGACGATGCGCACGTCGACGCGCATCGGCCGCGACGAGCCGATCCGGGTGACCTCGCCGTACTCGACCGCGCGCAGCAGGCGCTCCTGCGCCGCCATGCTGAGCGTGCCGATCTCGTCGAGGAACAGCGTGCCCTTGTCGGCTTCCTCGAAGCGGCCGGCGCGCGCGCGCGTGGCGCCGGTGAACGAGCCGGCCTCGTGCCCGAACAGCTCGGCCTCGATCAGCGTCTCGGGCAGCGCCGCGCAGTTCATGATCACCAGCGGCTCTTCCCACCGGTTCGACAGGCGGTGGAGGCGCTCGGCGATCAGCTCCTTGCCGGTGCCGCGCTCGCCGATGACCAGCACCGGGCGGCGCATCGGCGCCGCCCGGCTGGCGCGCTCGACCGCATCAAGGAACGCCCCCGACTGACCGATGAACTGGTTTTCCCGATCCATGCCTAAGGTTTAGCGGAAAATCCCAACACATGGCAATCCTTACTGCATTGCCATCCTAACACACCGCGCCGACAGGGCGCTCGAAGCGGCAATTTCCCCGCACTTTCGAAAACTGGCACGCTCCTTGCTGAGGAGTGACCATAACCGATTTGGGCAGGAGGAAAGCCGCCATGTACGATCGCGAATTCTTCACCAGCAAGCTCGGCCTCGCCGCGCTGGTGAGCATCGCCGCGATGGTCACGTTCAACGTGCTCGCGCTGACGCACCAGCTGGGCGTGCCGGCCGAGACGATGGTCGTCGCCGCGCCGATGGTGGAGCTGGCATGACCCGTCACGACGACAACCCGCTGACCCCGATCGGCTCGGAGCCGGGCAGCCGGGCGCGCGCCTCGCGGATCGACCGCGAGATCGAGCGCCTGCGCACCAGCCCCCAGCCGGGCATGGGCGCGGGCCGCGACACGACCTCCTCTTCCCCCCTGAATTCTTTGGCCGGAGTACCCTGGATGGGCATCTTTTCCCGCACCCGCGACATCATCGCCGCCAACTTCAACGAGCTGCTCGACCAGGCCGACGACCCGTCGAAGATGATCCGCATGATCATCCTCGAGATGGAGGAGACGCTGGTCGAGGTGCGCGCCAGCGCGGCGCGGACGATCGCCGACCAGAAGGAAATGCACCGCCACACGGTCAAGCTCGAGAAGCTCCAGGCCGACTGGGGCGAGAAGGCCTCGCTGGCGCTGTCGAAGGACCGCGAGGACCTCGCCCGCGCGGCGCTGGTCGAGAAGAAGCGCGCCGCCGACATGCGCGACCAGCTGCAGCAGGAGATCGCCGTGCTCGACGATGCGTTGCGCGCCTACGAGCAGGACATCGCCAAGCTGCAGAACCGCCTGCGCGAGGCGCGCAGCCGGCAGACGCAGATCGCCGCGCGGCTCGAAAGCGCCGAGAACCGCGTCAAGCTGCGCACTTTGATGACCAGCGAGCGGGTCGACGAGGCGCTCACCCGCTTCGACCAGCTCGAGCGCCGGGTCGATTACGCCGAAGGCCGCGCCGACGCCCTGGCGATCGCCGACGGCTCCGGCAAGCCGACGCTGGCCGACGAGATCGCCGCGCTCGAGGGCGCGGACAAGATCGACGCCGAGCTCGAGGAAATGAAGCGCGCGCTCGGCATGGGCGGCGACGAGACGAAGGGGGAATAAACTCGTGGAAGAATTTATCGCGCTGTTCGGCGTCCTCGGCGTCGTGCTCGGCCTGCCGTGGATAATCCTGCACTACATCACCAAGTGGAAGACCGCCGCGACGATCACCACCGACGACGAGCACTTGCTCGAGGAGCTCTACAACCTCGCCAAGCGGCTCGACGAGCGGATGGACACGGTCGAGCGCCTGGTCGCGTCCGACAACCCCGAATTCAAGCCGGCGCGCATCGTGCACGACCGGGACATCGACAACGAGCCGCTGCGCGAGCTCGACCGCCTGCTCGCCGGGAAGAAAGGATCCAAGCCGTGAACACGCCTCGCACCAAGCTTTACCGCGACAAGCAGAACGGCAAGCTGATGGGCGTCTGCGCCGGCATCGCCGATTACACCGGGGTCAACACCCTGTGGGTGCGGCTCGCCTTTCTGCTGATGATCGTCATGACCAGCGGCGGCATCATCCCGTTCTATTTCATCGCCGGGCTCGCGCTGAACAAGAAGCCGCCGCACCTCTACGTCGACCGTGACGAGCAGAAGTACTGGCAACGCGTGCGGCAGAGCCCGGCGCGCACCGCCCGCGAGGTCCGCGCGCGCTTCCGCGACATCGACCGCCGGCTGGCCGAGGTGGAAACCTTCTACGTCACCAGCAACCCGCGCCTGTCGGCCGAGATCGAGCGGCTGCGCTGAGCGCCAGCGAGGGAGAACGTCCATGCCGTGGATACTGGGGTTCGCGCCCTTCATCTTCGTCCTTGTCCTGGTGCTGGGCATCGTCTCGATCCAGAGCCGCGCCCGGCTCGAGGAAAAGCGCATCGCCGCCGGCGCCGCGCGACAGGGCGATACCCACACGCGCGACGCCGAGCGGATCGACGAGCTGGAGGAGCGCCTGCGGATCGTCGAACGGATCGTGACCGACGGCGGCTACGACCTGGCGCAGAAGATCGAGGCGCTGCGCGACGAGCGCCCGGCGGTCGAGCGGCTGCTGCGCACGCGGCCCGTCGAGACGGCCGACCGGCTGAGCTGAACAGGAAGGAACTATTTGTGATGGGTGAATTAATCGGCCTCGTCTCGGTGGTGCTGATCTTCGGCATCCCGCTGGTCGCCATCTGGACCAAGCATCGCAAGGAAATGATGGAGCTTCAGGCGCGCAGCACGGCCGAGAAAGCCGCGCAGTACGCCGCCAGCAACAAGGAGCTGGAGGACCGGGTCGCCGTCTTGGAGCGTATCGTGACCGACCGCGGCTACGACGTCGCCACCCAGATCGAAGCGCTGCGCGACCAGCGCCGCGTCGACGAACAGATGGCCCGGCTCGAGGAGAAGATTTGATGG
>DASPMY010000050.1:0-137123 GCA_035626815.1 Croceibacterium sp. | reverse complement strand
CAACGCCCCCGTGGTGATCAACAGCTGCGACGAAGGCGACGAGGGCGTCACCCGCTCGACCACCGACGACGGCCGCCAGCGGATCGTCATTTGCCAGCGGCAGATTCTCGCCGACGCCCGCCAGGCGCTGCAAGGTGCGCGTTCGGGCCTGCGGATCGCCCGGGAGACCATCGCCCGCAACCGCGAGATCAGCGACGAGGTTCGCCGCGAGGTGCTGCAGGACCTCGACCGCGAGATCGAGCGCATCGAACGCGAGGACGACTGAGGCTTTCGTGAGCAATCGGTGAGCGCGCTGAAAAGCGCGCCGCCGGCGGCGGCGATTAACATCGTGTTCATCCAATTCGTCGCTCGTATGGAACGGTTCGTCGCAGACACGGAGCGTTCTGATGTCCTCCCGCAGCCCCGGAATCCGCCTTCTCGTCGTCGGCCTCGTCGCCGCGGTGCTGACCGTTCCGCTGCTGATGGTCTACATGCTGGTGCGCGACCGCGAGAGCCAGTCGCAAGCGGCCCAGGCCGCGATCACCGCCGGGTGGGGCGGTCCGCAGGTCGTCTCCGGGCCGGTGCTGGCGATCCCGTACTTGCGCGACGAGACGATCACCGAGGGCGCCGGGAACCAGGCGGTGACGCGTACGCGCCAGGTCCGCGCCGAGCTCTACCTGTCGCCGGCGGCGCAGACCGTGCGCACGGCGATCGAGCCCGAGAAGCGCTCGTATTCGATCTACAGCTCGGTGATCTACCGCGCCCGGCTCGACGGCACGGCGCGCTTCCGGCTCCCCGACGAGCTCGCCGTCGACGGGGTGCGCCGCGACCGCCTGCTGCTCGACGAGGCCGAGCTGCGCTTCGGGGTATCGGACCCGCGCGGCCTGCAGCAGGACGCGCGCGTCACCGCCGGCCGCGCGCCGGTGGCGCTGCAGCCGGGCAAGGGCGTCGCCAGCAGCGGCAATTCGGGCTTCTACGGCAAGCTCGCGTGGGACGGCGCGCCGATCGAGGTCGCGTGGAGCTACGACTTGCGCGGCAGCCACGGCATCGCGCTCGTCCCGCGCGGCGGCGAAACGCGCTGGGAAGTGACCTCGCCGTGGCCGCACCCGAGCTTTGGCGGCGAGTTCCTGCCGGATAAGCGCGAGGTGGGCGACTCCGGTTTCTCGGCCACGTTCGGGGTCACCAACCTGGCGCTCGGCCAGGCGCTGGCGGTCACCGCCGATCCCGGCCCGCCGCAGTTGTTCCAGCCCGGCGACGGCTATCCGATGGCGCCGGCGATGACCGACCGCACCGCCGCCTCGGTCGGCGGCCCGTCGATGGCCGCGTCGATCGCGCTGACCGACCCGGTCGACCTCTACAGCCGCGTCGACCGCAGCGTGAAGTACGGCTTCCTGTTCATCGGCTTCACCTTCCTCGCGCTGCTGATGTTCGACGTGGTCGGCGGGGCGCGCGTGGCGACCGCCGAATACCTGCTGACGGGGGCCGGGCTGGTGCTGTTCTTCGTCCTGCTGCTGGCCTTCGCCGAGGTCATCGGCTTCACCTGGGCCTACCTGCTGGCGAGCGCGGCGATCATCGCCCTGCTGACCGCCTACAGCGCCGCGGTGCTGCAGAGCCGGCGGCGGGCGGGCTTCATCGGGGCGCTGCTGGTCAGCCTCTACGCGACGATCTACGTCCTGCTCAGCCTCGAGGCCTACAGCCTGGTCGTCGGCTCGGTGCTGCTGTTCGCCGCGCTCGCGGGGGTGATGTACGCCACCCGCAACGTCGACTGGTCGAACGTCGGGCAGACCGGCGAAGCGCAGGACTGACACGGCGCCACGTTGCCGCCCTTCTCCCGCGATGATAGCTTTGCGTATCGGAGGGGGTTCGTCATGCGCAAGCTGCTCATCGCGCTGGCCGTCTTGCTGGGGTTGAGCTCGGCGGCCTGGGCGCAATTTGAGGATCTTCGCAATGCCGCCATCGTCCCGGGCGGAAGGATGCTCGTCCGTTTTGACGAGGCGGGCAACGTCAGCTTCACTCCTGATGGGGGAGCCCGATTGGCGGAAATCGACCAGCGAGCGCTGAGGGAATTGGGCATTCGCTACGACGATCCCGAGCAACTCGCCCAGTCGAGCGGTCCGAACGCGGCAATTATTCGCTCGAGCGACGGCAGCGGCCCGCCGCCAGTCGAGCGAGGGCTAGTCCGCATCTCGCTGTTTGCCGTTACCGGCCGGGACGGAAGCCCTGAAACCCTGCTCGTGCTCGAGAACGGTTACGACCAGGCGTTACGATACCGGGCGCTCATGACTCGCGGCCGCAGCAACCAGCCGACCGATGTCTGCATCGTGCTCCCCCGCCTGCGCGGCTACGAGCACTGGCCTTATCGAATCGACCGCCTCGACCTGAGGGGCTTCGCGCTGGTTCCTTACGGCGAAGGCACGGCTCCGGTCTGCGAGTAGCTAGCGGACTTCGACGATCCGGTCGCACTGGGTGTCGTCGCCCGACTGCAAGCCGAGCCGGAGCGCCTGCATCCGTTGCGCGCTGGTGCCGTGGGTGAAGTTCTCCGAGCTCACCCGGCCGCCGGTCAGCGCGTCGTCGCCGATCGCGCTCGCCGCCTGCATCCCTTCCTCGAAGTCGCCCGGCTCGATGGCGTTGCGGTTCTTGCCGGCCCACGCCCCGGCGTAACAGTCGGCCTGCAGCTCCATCAGCACCTGGGCTTGGTTGGCCTGCGCCGGGCTCGACTGCTGCAGGCTGCGGATCTGGCCCGCGATTCCGGTCAAGTGCTGGATGTGGTGGCCATACTCGTGCGCGATCACGTAGTAGCGGGCGAAATCGCCCGGGCCGGCGCCGAGCTCGCGATTGAGCTGGTCGTAGAAGCTGGTGTCGATGTAGATGCCCTCGTCGGCCGGGCAGTAGAACGGCCCCATCGCCGCCGAGGCCGAGCCGCAGCCGGACTGGGTGCCGCCCTGGTAGAACACCAGCGTCGGCTGGCGGAACGCGATCCCGGCCTCGGCGAACGCCCGGCTCCAGGTATCGTTGAGATTGGACAAGGCGTTGCACGCCTCGTTGGCGTACTGGTTCTGCGTGCACAGCGCCTGCTCGTCCTGCGGGCCCTGGACTTGCGTCGGCGAGCCCTGCTGCATCGAGCCCATCGAGCCGAGCATCTGCCCAGGGTCGACACCGAACACCAGCGCGCCGATCAGCGCGAGGACGATCGCCCCGCAACCGAGCTGCCCGCCGCCGCCGCCGGGAAAGCCGCCGCCTCCGCCGCCGCGCACGTTGATGTTGGAAACGTTGAACGGATTGAGCCGCATGCGCTATCCCCGGTGCTCCCTGGCCCGCTGAATCGGGCTGGACGCGGCGGTCCGGCCGCGCTTTGGACAAACTCCCTCAGGCAATCACAGGACGGCGGATATGTTCCTTAGCGGCAAGCGCGCGCTGGTCACCGGCTCGACCTCGGGCATCGGCCTCGCCATCGCCCGCGCGCTCGCGGCCGAAGGCGCCAAGGTGGTGCTCAACGGTTTCGGCGAAGCGAGCGAGATCGACCGGCTGTGCGGCGACCTCCGCGCCACATATGCCGCCGGCGACCTGACCACGGCCGCCGGCGTCGAGGCGATGATGGCGGCCGCCGGCCCGGTCGACATCCTCGTCAACAACGCCGGGATGCAGCACGTCGCCCCGGTCGAGGACTTCCCGCCCGACAAATGGGATGCGATCATCGCGCTCAACCTGTCGGCGGCGTTCCACACCGCTCGCCTCGCGGTGCCGCACATGAAGGCGCGCGGATGGGGCCGGATCATCGCCACCGCCAGCGCGCATTCGCTCGCCGCCAGCCCGTTCAAGGCCGCCTACGTCGCCGCCAAGCACGGCATCGCCGGGCTGACCAAGGTCCTCGCGCTCGAGCTCGCCGAGCACGGCGTCACCGCCAACTGCATCAGCCCGGGCTACGTGTGGACCCCGCTGGTCGAGAACCAGATCCCCGACACGATGGCCGCCCGCGGGATGACTCGCGAGCAAGTCCTGAACGAGGTCCTGCTCGCCAAGCAGCCGACGCGGAAGTTCGTCCAGCCCGAGGAAGTCGCCGCGCTCGCCGTGTTCCTGTGCCGCGACGAGGCGCAGAACATCAACGGCGCGAACTACGCGATCGACGGCGGCTGGACGGCCGGGTAGCGAGGGAGGGCCGGTGGTGGTGCCGGCCCGCCGGTTGTCCCTCATGCAGCGCTGTCCCCCGTGCGCGGGCGCCTTTGAGAGTTTTTTTAGGTTCATCGCGTAAGGCTCGTGCCTCCCGCTCAGGGTGAGGTATGGGGCAATGAGCACTCGCACACGGATACTGGTGCTGTTCGACAACAACGGCAGCGAATACGTCTCCCGGATCCAGGACGCCGTCATCCGGTCGGCCCGCTCGCACGGCTTCCCGGCGCAGGCCGAGAACCTCTACACCAATCGCAAGCCGATAACCGAGGCTCTCGATTCCGACGCGTTCGCCGGGGTTATCCTCACGCCGCCCCTGTCCGACGATCGCCACGTGCTCGGCCTGATCGAGGAGCGCGGGCTGCCTTACGTGCGGATCGCGCCGTTGCTCGACACCGATCGCGGAAGCACGGTGGTAATGGACGAGTACGACGCCGCGCGCGCGATCACCGACCATCTGCTCCGCAAGGGCCATCGGCGGATCGGGTTCGTCCGCGGGCCGAGCATCCACCTCGTCAGCATGCGCCGCTACAACGGCTATGCGAACGCCTTGGGCGGCAAGGGCCTGCGGATCGACCCGGGGCTGATCGTGCAAGGGGACTTCTCGCGCCAGTCCGGGCGCGAGCTGGCGGCGACCCTGTTTGCCGCCCGGCCGACAGCGATCTTCGCCAGCAACGACGAAATGGCCGCCGGGATCATCGATGCCGCCCATGCGGCGGGGGTCGCCATCCCGGGGGACATCTCGCTCGCAGGCTTCGACGACAACGCCGTCGCCCGGACCGTCCGGCCGCGCCTGACCTCGGTCCGCCAGCCGCTCGAGGAAATGGGCGAAGTGGCCGCCAAGCTGCTGATCGACAGCATTCGCCATCGCTCGCCGGCCAACCAGCACAAGCAGGTTCCGTTCGAGATCGTGGAACGCGACTCGGTCCTCGAATACGCGGCCTGAGCCGCCGTCGCTTCAGCCTCGCTTGATCTTCTCCATCGCCTTGCCCTTGGCCAGCTCGTCGATGAGCTTGTCGAGCTGGCGGAGCTGCTGCTCGAACGGATCCGCGATGTCCTCGACCCGGTAGCCGCAGATCACGCCGGTGATCTGGCCGCGGTTGGGGTGGAGCCGCGGGGCTTCGGCGAAGAACGTTGCGAAGTCGGTCTCGCGCGCGATCTGGTCGTCGAGGCCGGCGCGGTCGTAGCCGGTCAACCAGCCGATCACCTCATCGACTTCCCCCCTTGTCCGCCCCTTCCGCTCGGCCTTCTGGACGTACATCGGATAGACCTTCGAGAACTTGATCAGGCGCGGATCCATCCGTGGCATGCGACTCTCCCGCTCAACCGCCACCTGCCCTTATGAGGCTACCCACGAGCTCTGCGAGTGATATCTAAGGGTCGGGGGAGGCTAGCGGCGATGGCCACGGTATCCGAAACGCGAAATCTCTTGCTGCGCCGGCTCTACGAGGAGGCGCTCAAGGACCCTGCCGCGAAGCATTCGGCGAGCGCGCTTCTTGCCCCGGCGAGCGCAGGCCAGCCCGACCACATCCTTGCGCTGATCGTCGCCGAGCTGGCGGAGGCCAAGCTCGTGTCGAGCGGCACGGAAAGCCCCACCGCCGAAGCCCCGCTGGAGCTGACGGCCAAGGGCTATTACGAGGCCGAGCAGCTCGGCGGATCGTTCCGCACTCCCGCGCTCGCCAGGATCACCAAGCTCATCAAGGACCATCAGCTGCTGAGCCTGGTCGTGGCTGTCCTCGGCGTCGTCGTGGCGGTCGGCTATCCCGAGTTCAAGGCGTGGCAGTCGCAGCGGCAAATCGGCCCGACCATCGAGCGATATGCCGCTCAGGCCGACTACATCCAGGCCGGCCAACGGGGCCTCGCGGACATCGAGATGGCATTCGCGATCGACGAGCGCTGCAGGGCCGATCCATCCGCCAAGGAATACGATGGCGTGAGCTGCGAAGTGTCGCGCGGCGAGCGGGCGCCGACGGTCGACGAGGCGCGCGCGTTCTGCCTGCGTTTCCCGGCGGCCATTCATCTCGGCGGGATCGATTGCCAGCAGTTCCATCGCTGACCGGACCGCGCGGACGATCGGCCGTGGCCGCGCAGCACCGGACGGACCGCCTCTAGCCCCCGTCACGAACCGCGGTTACATGGGCCGCCACGAATCGCTCCGCGCATGATAGAGTGGCACATGGACATCGACACCGGCCTCACTTTCGACGACGTCCTGCTGAGGCCGGCCGAGAGCGACATCCTGCCCTCGCAGGCGAGCACGAAGACCCGCTTGACGCGCGAGATCGCGCTCAACATCCCGATCCTGTCCTCGGCGATGGACACCGTCACCGAGGCCGAGATGGCGATCGTCATGGCGCAGCTCGGCGGGATCGGCGTGCTCCACCGCAACCTGACGATCGAGGAGCAGTGCGACGCCGTGCGCATGGTCAAGCGCTTCGAGAGCGGCATGATCGTCAACCCGATCACCATCGCCCCCGACGCGACGCTCGGCGAGGCGCAGGCGCTGATGACCGAGCACCGCATCAGCGGCATCCCGGTGACCGCCGCGACCGGCAAGCTGTGCGGCATCCTGACCAACCGCGACGTGCGCTTCGCCGACAATCCGCGCCAGCCGGTGCGCGAGCTGATGACGCACGACAACCTGGCCACCGTCCCGGCCGGCGTCAGCCAGGACGAGGCGCGGCGGCTGCTGCACCAGCGGCGGATCGAGAAGCTGCTGGTGGTCGACGACGATTACCGCTGCATCGGCCTGATCACCGTCAAGGACATGGAAAAGGCCGTGCTCAATCCCGACGCCACCAAGGACCGAGGCGGCCGGCTGCGCGTGGCGGCGGCGACGACCGTCGGCGACAAGGGCTTCGAGCGCACCGAGGCGCTGGTCGCGGCCGAATGCGACGTCATCGTCATCGACACCGCGCACGGCCACAACAAGGAGGTCGCGCGCGCGGTCGAGCGGGTCAAGCGGCTGTCGAACGCGGTGCAGGTGGTCGCCGGCAACGTCGCCACCGCCGAGGCGACCAAGGCGCTGGCCGATGCCGGGGCGGACGCGGTCAAGGTCGGCATCGGCCCGGGCTCGATCTGCACCACGCGCATCGTCGCCGGCGTAGGCGTGCCGCAGCTGACCGCGATCATGGAGGCGGCGGGCGCCGCGGGCGACGTGCCGGTGATCGCCGACGGCGGCCTGCGGACCAGCGGCGACGCCGCCAAAGCGCTCGCCGCCGGCGCCTCGACGGTGATGGTCGGCTCGCTGCTCGCGGGGACCGAGGAAGCGCCGGGCGAGACGTTCCTCTACCAGGGCCGGGCGTACAAGTCGTACCGCGGGATGGGCTCGGTCGGGGCGATGGCCCGCGGCAGCGCCGACCGCTACTTCCAGCAGGACATCAAGGACCAGATGAAGCTGGTCCCCGAGGGGATCGAAGGCCAAGTGCCCTACAAGGGCCCGGCGCGCGATGTGGTCCACCAGCTCGTCGGCGGGATCAAGGCGGCGATGGGCTACACCGGCGCGGCGACGATCGACGAGCTGCGGACCAAGGCCCGCTTCATCCGCATCACCAACGCCGGGCTCTCGGAAAGCCACGTCCACGACGTCTCGATCACCCGCGAGGCGCCGAACTATCCGACGCGCTAGTGCCCCTCCCGCTTGCGGGAGGGGTTAGGGGTGGGCATGTGAGCCCGGCGATGCGTTTCGAAGTGGCCCACCGCCGGCCCCTCCCGCAAGCGGGTGGGGAGAAGTGACCCCCGCAGCGCGGGTCGAGGCGGCGATCGGGCTGCTCGATACGGTGATCGCCTCGGCGCTGGCCAAGGGGCCGCCGGCCGACCGCATCCTCGCCGAATGGTTCCGCGCCAACCGTTTCGCCGGCTCGAAGGACCGCCGCGCGGTGCGCGAGCTGGTGTTCCGCGCGATCCGCGCGTGCGGGCCGATCCCGCACAACGGCCGCGCGGCGATGTTGCGCCTGGGCGAGGAGGACCCGTCGATCCTCCTGTTGTTCGACGGCTCGAGCTACGGCCCGGCCGCGATCGAGGACGGCGAGCTCGTGGCCGAGGGCGGCATTGCGCCGTCGTGGCTCGCGGAAAAGCTGGAGCAATCGGGGATCGACGGCCCCGAAGCCGCCGCGCTGCTCGAGCGGGCGCCGCTCGATATCCGCGTCAACAGCCTCAAGGCCGAGCGGGCCTCGCTCGTGCTGCCCCAAGCCGGGGAAGCGCTGCCGACCGCGAACGGCGTGCGGCTGCCGTTCGGCACGCCGGTCGAGCAATGGCCCGAGTTCCGCGACGGCCGCATCGAAGTGCAGGACTGCGGCAGCCAGCTCGCCTGCGAGGCGGTCGCCGCCCGGGCGGGCGAGACGGTGATCGACTTGTGCGCCGGGGCCGGCGGCAAGACGCTGGCGCTGGCGGCGGCGATGGCCAACGAGGGCACGCTGGTCGCCGCCGACACCGATCGCGCGCGCCTCTCGCGCCTGCGCCCGCGCGCCGAGCGGGCGGGGGCGCTGGTGGCGGAGACCGTGCTGCTCGACCCGGGGCGGGAGCTCGAGGCCCTGGGCGCGTGGCAGGGCCGGGCGGACGCGGTGCTGGTCGACGCGCCGTGCTCGGGGACCGGCACCTGGCGGCGCAATCCGGAGGCGCGCTGGCGGCTCGACGCGGCGAGCCTTGAGCGGCTCACGGCGCTGCAGCGCTATCTGATCGGCGTTGCCGCAAGCCTCGTTCGCCCCGGCGGACGGCTGATCTACGTCACCTGCTCGCTGCTCGACGAGGAAGGCGCGGGGCAAGTCGAGGCCTTTCTCGGCGAGCGGCCCGAGTGGCGCGCCGACCCGCCTGTTCTCCCGCTCGGCCGGCCGCGCGGGCCCGGCGTGCGGCTGACGCCGCGCCACGACCAGACCGACGGGTTTTTCATCGCGCGTCTAGAAAAGCCGTGATAGCTAGCGCGTTCATGGGCGATAAACGCCATTCAACCATACTCGCGCTCAAGGAGTTCGCGATGCGTCATACGCCTGCCGCCGTTGCCCTTTCTCTGCTTGCGGCGGTCACCGCCAGCGTCGGTTACGGGGCCGACCGGCAGCCCGATCCGCGCGCCGCGGCGCTGATTGCCGAGGGGCGCAGCGAGCTCGCCCAGGGCCAGGACCAGGCGGCCATCGACAGCTTCGAGGCGGCGCTGGCGGTCGATCCGGCGTACACTCCGATCTACCTCGAGCTGGCCGAAGCGGCGCGCCACCAGGGCCTGCAGGGCAAGGCGATCCACTACTACCGCGAGGCGCTCGAGCGCGAGCCGGACAACCTCGCGGCGATCTCGGGCGAGGGCGCCGCGCTGGCCGAGAAGGGCGCGGTCGAGAAGGCCCGCCGCAACCTGGCGCAGCTCGAATCGATCTGCGGCGGCGAATGCGACGAGACCCGCCAGCTCGCCGCCGTGCTCGCCCGCGGCCCGCAGCCGACGGTGCTGACGGCCGAGGCGGTCACCCCGTCGCCGGTGGTCACGCAGAACTGACGCGCAGCGAGTCCCTGCGCAGGCAGGGACCTCGGTCGGCCTGGCGCTCCGTCGCTTGAGGCCCCAGCTTCCGCTGGGGCTCACAGTTTGTCTCTAAAACCGGCGACAATCGTCTGATAAACCTCGCGCTTGAACGGCACGATCAGCTCGGGCAGCCGCTCGGGATCGATCCACTGCCAGTCGCAGAACTCGGGCGGGTCGTGCGCCGCGAGGTCGATCTCGGCATCGTCGCCGGTGAAGCGGACGAGGTACCACGTCTGCCGCTGGCCGCAGTACCGGCCGCCCCACATCGTGCCCTGCAATTCGGGCGGGAGGTCGTAGTACAGCTCCCCCGGCAGCCGGGCGACGACCTCGAGGTGCTCGGGCCGGGCGCCGACTTCCTCGGCCAGCTCGCGCCGCATCGCCGCCTCGAGGTCCTCGCCGTCGTCGACCCCGCCCTGGGGCATCTGCCAGTAGCCGCTTTCGCGATTGTCGATGCGGTTGCCGACGAACGCCTGGCCGGCGGCGTTGACCAGCATGATCCCGACGCACGGCCGGTAGTGGCGGAGGTCGCGCTCGCTCATGCGGGGCGAATAGTCATTCATCGGGGGTAATTCCACCGGGTGCATTGATTGCGCGACAGAAAAACTTGATTGCTGCGCCCGGGGTGGGAACCTAGGTCGCGGGCCCATGTAGTTGGAGTGGCGCGTCGCGCCGGCAGGACCTTAACGATGGCAACCCAGGCGGCCGAACGTCCGGCCGAAACGCAAGCTCCCGAAGCGGTCGTCGTCCGTTTCGCGGGCGACAGCGGCGACGGCATGCAGCTGACCGGCGGGCAGTTCACGCTCTCCACCGCGCTCGCCGGCAACGACCTGGCCACGTTCCCCGACTTCCCGGCCGAGATTCGCGCGCCGCAAGGCACGCTGTTCGGCGTCTCGGCGTTCCAGATCAACTTCGGCTCGACCGAGATCGACACCGCCGGCGACCAGCCCGACGTGCTGGTGGCGATGAACCCGGCGGCGCTCAAGACCAACCTCGCCGCGCTCAAGCCGGGCGGGCTGATCATCGCCGACACCGGCGAGTTCACCCGGCGCAACCTCGACAAGGCGAAGTACGAGACCAACCCGATCGAGGACGGCAGCCTGGCGAAATGGGACGTGCTGGCGTTCGACATCAGCGCGCTGACGATCGAGGCGGTCAAGCCTTTCGGGCTCGGCAACAAGGACGCGCTGCGCTCGAAGAACATGTGGACGCTGGGCCTCGCGCTGTGGATGTTCGACCGCGACCGCCAGCCGCTGATCGACTGGCTCAACGCCAAGTTCGCCAAGAAGCCCGAGATCGCCGCCGCCAACGTCGCCGCGCTCAACGCCGGCCACGCCTACGGCGAGACGGCCGAAATCTCGGGCCCGCTGCGCAAGCTGACGATCCCGGCCGCCGAGCACGAGCCGGGGCTCTACCGGACGATCACCGGCGCCGAGGCGGTCAGCCTCGGCCTCGTCGCCGGCGCCCAGCTGGCCGAGCTGCCGATGTTCTTCGGCGGCTATCCGATCACCCCGGCGAGCGCGATCCTGCACCACCTGGCCCGGCTCAAGGAGTTCGGCGTCACCACCTTCCAGGCCGAGGACGAGATCGCCGCGATCTGCGCCGCCATCGGCGCCAGCTATGCCGGCCAGCTCGGCGTGACCAGCTCATCGGGCCCGGGCATCGCGCTCAAGGGCGAGGCGATGGGCCTGGCGATCATGACCGAGCTGCCGCTGGTGATCGTCAACTCGCAGCGCGGCGGACCGTCGACCGGCCTGCCGACCAAGACCGAGCAGAGCGACCTCTACCAGGCGGTCTACGGCCGCAACGGCGACGCGCCGATGCCAGTCATCGCCGCCCGCTCGCCGGCCGACGCGTTCGAGGTGGCGATCGAGGCGTGCCGCATCGCCGTGCAGTACATGACCCCGGTGATGCTGCTGACCGACGGCTACATCGCCAATGCCGCCGAGCCGTGGAAGGTGCCCGACCCGGCGAGCTACACGCCGTTCCCGGTCGCCTTCCTCGAGGAGAAGAACGCCGGCGACACGCTGCTGCCGTACAAGCGCGACGCGAAGGGCGCGCGCCCGTGGATCAAGCCCGGCACGCCCGGCCTGATGCACCGCATCGGCGGCATCGAGAAGCACGAGAACACCGGCAACATCGACTACTCGCCGGCCAACCACCAGGCGATGACCGACGCCCGCAAGGGCAAGGTCGACGGCATCGCCGTGCCCGACCAGGAGGTGTCGCTGGGCGAGCCGACCGGGCGCCTCGCGGTGGTCGGATGGGGCAGCACGTTCGGCCCGATCCACCAGGCCGTGCGCCGCGCGCGCAAGCAGGGCCTCCCGGTCAGCCATGTCCACGTCCGCCACGTCTGGCCGCTGCCGAAGAACCTCGGCGCATTGCTCGCCGGCTTCGACAAGGTGCTTGTCCCGGAGATGAACACCGGCCAGTTCAAGACCGTGCTGCGCGACCAGCTGCTGGTCGACGCCGAGAGCCTGACCAAGACCAGCGGCCAGCCGTTCGCCATCGCCGAGCTCGAAGCGGCGATCGCCAGGTACTTCGACGGCATTCCAGGGAACGAGGGCGGGGAAGTGCCGGCCGACAAGGGCCAGCTGCCCGAGCCCGAAAGCGGCCACGACGACGGCTCGCTGCGCCCCGAGCACCGCTCGCCGCAAAGCGGGGCAAGGCCGTGATCATGCAAGAGCCGTTCGTGTCGAGCGTCGTCGAGACACGATCGCCCCGCGCCACTCGTCTCTCGACTTCGCTCGAGACGAACGGAGGTTGCCCGTGAACGACATGACCCCCATTGCCACCACGCTCAAGGACTGGGAATCGGACCAGGAGGTCCGCTGGTGCCCGGGCTGCGGCGACTATGCGATCCTCAAGGCGGTGCAGCGCACGCTGCCGCAGCTTGGCGCCGATCCGGCGAAGACGGTGTTCGTCAGCGGCATCGGCTGCTCGAGCCGGTTCCCGTACTACATCGAGAGCTACGGCTTCCACACGATCCACGGCCGCGCGCCGGCCTTCGCCACCGGGATCAAGCTGGCGAGCCCCGAGCTCGACGTGTGGATGGTCACCGGCGACGGCGACGGGCTGTCGATCGGCGGCAACCACCTGATGCACGTGCTGCGGCGCAACGTGAACCTGCAGATCATGCTGTTCAACAACGAGATCTACGGCCTCACCAAGGGCCAGTACTCGCCGACCAGCCGCATCGGCACGACCACCCCCTCGACCCCGCAAGGCTCGGTCGACCGGCCGGCGCAGCCGTGCGCCTTCGCGCTCGGCGCCGGCGCCCGCTTCGTCGCGCGCGGCTTCGACGTGTCGAAGAACCTGCCCGAGGTGCTGATGGCCGCGCATCGCCACCAGGGCGCGGCGTTCGTCGAGATCTTCCAGAACTGCGTCGTCTACAACAAGGACGTGTTCAACGACTTCGCGCAGCCCAAGGGCGCCGACGACCGCCAGCTCTGGCTGGTCGACGGCGAGCCGATGCTGTTCGCCAATGCGACCAAGGGCATACGGCTCGATCTTGAGACGCTTTCGCTGCAGGTGGTCGATGTCGCCGACGGCGACTGGCAGGCCGCCGGCGTGATCGTGCACAACGTCCGGAACCGCGCGATCGCGCACATGCTGGTCGAGATGCCGTTCGGGCCGTTCCCGATGGCGCTCGGCGTGCTCTACGACGATCCTCGCCCGGTGTTCGAGGAGCAGGTTCTCGCCCAGAACGCCCACGCGAGCGCGGGGCGCGACAGCAGCCTCGCCCGTTTGCTCGCCAAAGGCCAGACCTGGACCGTCGGCGGCACCGCGCAAGACCCGCTCGGCACGCGCACCGTCCCGCAAGGCGAGCCGGGGGCGGCGCAGGGCGATGGGATCACCAGCCGCAACGGCGGCTAGCGGGCAATTATCGCTGTCCTACAGGCCCCGGTTCGTGCCACGAACGCGCGATGGGGTGGCCGCAGCCTACGACGGGGAAGCTTGCGACAGGGCCGCGACGATGCGGCGGATGAATCGGCCGGGGTTACACACCGATCGCGCTTTCAGGCCGGCAAGCCACTGTTCCGCAACTGAATTTCCACGGCCGCAAATGTCGCAAAAACGCCGGTTTCGGTCACGCCGCGGGTTACACTCATGGACAACCTGACGCACAGCCTGGTCGGGTGGGCGATCGGCCAGGCGGGGGCCAAGCGCATGACCCGCAAGGGCCTCGCCGCGCTCATCCTCGGCGCCAACATGCCCGACATCGACGTGTTCTTCGGCTGGGCGCCCTGGGCGCCGCTGGCGACGCACCGCGGGTTCACCCACGGGCTCGTCGGCGGCGTGCTGCTGATGCCCCCGCTGCTCGCCGGCCTGCTGTGGCTGCTCGACCGCTGGCAGGTCTCGCGCGGTGCGGTGTTCCAGAGCGGCCTCGCCATGCATTTCGGACGCCTGGTGGCGCTGAGCTACCTCGGCGCCGTCACGCATCCGCTGCTCGACTGGCAGACCACTTATTCGGTGCAGCTCCTCTCGCCGTTGAGCAACCGGTGGTACCACACCGACACGCTGTTCATCATCGACGTGTGGATCTGGCTGATGCTCGGCTCGGCGATCTGGCTTTCGCGACGCCGCGAGCGCCGGGGCGGCCGCTGGCGGGCGGCGGCCAGCATCGGGATCGCCCTCGTCGGTGGCTATATCGCCGTCAACGCGATCCTGACCGCTCTCGCCAAGGATGCGCCCCGCGTTGGGGCGCCTTATGCCGCTCCGGAAACGATCTATGCCTCGCCCGGTCCGGTATTGTTCTGGCGGCGCGAGCTCGCCTGGCGCGAGTCGGGGACGGTGGCCTGGGGCCGCTACGATCCGTTCGAGCGCTTGCTCGGACTCACCGAGCACACCGCGCCGGTGCCGACCAACTTCGCCGACCCGCTCGTCCGCCGCGCGTTGCGCGACCCGGCGAACAAGGCGTTCGCGCGCTGGTCGACGATGCCGTTCGCCCGGGTCGAGCGCGGGCGGTGCTCGGCGCGGGTCGTGTTCGGCGATGCCCGCTACGCCCGCACGGTGGGCGCGGACCGCTTCGGGGGCAAGGCCGTCGTCCCCATCGAGGCGCCCGGATGCTGACCGTGCCGCCCCGTCTTGCGGCCCGGCGGGATAAGGGTTCATAGGGGGCGCATGAAGGGGGAGAGCGCGCAGCGGGGAAGCGTGCTGCTCGAGGCCGGGCAGCGGTTCGGGGCGGCGCCCGGCGCCCTCGCGCGCCTGCTCGCGCCGGGCTTCCACAAGCTGCTCGACCGCATCGACAAGGGCCTCGAGGCCGGCGCCATCCTTGGGCACTTGCCCGACGGCACCGTGCGCCGGCTCGGCGGCCGCAAGCCGGGCTTCGAGGCGGAGGTGCACTTGCGCGACTGGCGCGCGCTGCTCCGGCTCGCCGCCGGCGGCTCGGTCGGCTGGTACCAGGCGTGGGAGGCCGGCGAGTGGTCGAGCCCCGATCCGGTCGCGCTGTTCGCGCTGTTCATGGCCAATGCCGGGCGGCTCGGCGACACCGCGCGCGCCAAAGGGCCGTGGCGCCTCGTCAGCCGCGCGCTGCACTGGCTCAACCGCAACACCCGCGTCCAGGCCGAGCGCAACATCCACGCGCACTACGATCTCGGCAACGACTTCTACGGCGCCTGGCTCGACCCGACGATGAGCTACTCGAGCGCCTGGCGGCCCGCCGACGACGGGCTCGAGGCGGCCCAGCGGCGCAAGTGGCAGCGGCTCGCCGAGCGCCTCGGCGAACCGGCCACGCTGCTCGAGATCGGCTGCGGCTGGGGCGCGCTGGCCGGCCACTTCGCCGCCCGCGGCAGCCGGGTCACCGCGATCAGCCTGTCCGACCAGCAACTGGCGTGGGCGCGGCGCCGCCATCCCGGCATCGAGTTCCGCAAGCAGGACTATCGCGACACCAGCGGGCCATTCGACGCCATCGTCAGCGTCGAGATGGTCGAGGCGCTCGGCCGCCGGTACTGGCCGGCGTTCTTCGACTGCCTGGCGCGCAACCTCAGGCCTGGCGGCCGCGCCGCGCTCCAGTTCATCGCCATGCGCGACGAGCTGTTCGAGGCCTACGCCGCCAACGCCGACTTCATCCAGGCTTACGTGTTCCCCGGCGGCCTGCTGATCAAGACCAGCGAGTTCCGCCGCCTCGCCGCCGAGCGCGGGCTGTCATGGCAGGACCAGGAGGATTTCGGGCTCGACTACGCCGAGACGCTCAAGGCGTGGCGGAAGAGCTTCGACGCGGCCGCGGCGCACGGCCGGCTGCCGGCCGGCTTCGACCGCCGGTTCTGCGACTTGTGGCGG
Organism: Croceibacterium sp.; assembly: GCA_035626815.1. Lineage (GTDB taxonomy): Bacteria > Pseudomonadota > Alphaproteobacteria > Sphingomonadales > Sphingomonadaceae > Croceibacterium_A. The sequence goes on along the minus strand of DASPMY010000050.1, from coordinate 121,198 downwards.
TTCTACCTGATGTATTGCGAGGGCGGCTTCCGCGGCGGCGGGATCACCGTCAGCCAGGTCACCCTGGTCAAGGCTCAGCCGCGATAGACCCCGTCGCCGCGATAGCGCGCGAGGATGTTGTCGTGGACGATCGGGCTCAGCAGGTTGGAGAACGCGCACCCGCACATGTTGTTTTCCCACCAGACCACCTCGGCCTGGAGCGATTCGAGCCCGGGCAGGGTCAGCCAGCACACCGCGCCGACGTGCATCCGGGTGATCGCGGTGGCGGAGAAGCCCGACAGCGACAGGTCGTTGACCACCGTCTGGAAGGCCCGCGCCCCCGAAGCCCGCAGCTGGGCCGGGATGGCGAGCTTGGTGCGGTGCGCGGAGCGGTCCTCCTGCGCGGCGACATGATAGCGGCCGAGCGTGTGATGCAGGGTCATCCGGTGCATTCCCTAACGGCATGGCGGCCCGGGGGAGTCGCCCATGCTTGGCGCACGATGAGCGTAATTGCCTAACGAGTCCTTTCAGGCGATGGTTAACAATCTGCCCGCTGGTCTGCGGGCTCCAGCGTGGGACAGCGTGGTCATTTCGCTTTCCGCGGCATGCCAACGACGTCATGCTCGACCGTGCGACTCGCTGAGGGCCAGAGCACCGCTCGGGGGCAGGGCTGTACATTGCCCGCACCGGGGGAGCGCGCCTGGAGCCGGGTCCAAGGTGAATCGGTCAGTGCCGGCCGTGCCATTCGGTCGCAACGGGGAAAACTGTCATGCAGATCATGAAGCCTGGCGCACAATTGGCGATTGCGGCGCTGTCTGTCGCACTGGCGCTCACGGTCGCCGCCGCGCCGGCTCGGGCCCAGGCGACGCGGACCTGGGTTTCCGGAGTAGGCGACGACGCCAACCCCTGCAGCCGCACCGCGCCGTGCAAGACTTTCGCCGGCGCGATATCGAAGACCGCCACGGGTGGCGAAATCAACTGCCTCGATCCGGGCGGCTTCGGCGGCCTGACAATCATCAAGTCGATTTCGGTCATTTGCGACTACAGCGAGGGCGGCGTCCTGTCCGCCGGGGCCGGCGTCAATGGCTTCGTCATCAATCTGCCGGCTGCGACCGACACCGTGTTCCTCAGCGGCCTCGACTTCAACGGCGCCGGTTCGGCCCAAAACGGCATCCGCATCGTCAGCGGCGGCATCGTGCACGTGCAGAACACCGTTATCCGCAACTACCGCGCGGCGAATGGACTTGGCATCTCGGTCCAGCCGGCGGGGACGCTCAAGCTGACCGTGCTCAATTCCACCATTTCCGACAACGGGGTCGCCGGGGCACCCGGAACGGGCGGCGGGATCCTCGTCCAGCCTACCGGCGCTGGCGGCAGCGCCAGGGTGGCCCTGGACAACGTGACCCTCGCGAACAACGGCAACAACGCGTTCCATGTCAACACGACCGTGAATACGTCGGCCGCCGGCGTTTCCGTGGAAATCCATGACAGCCACATCACCGGAAGCACCAACGGAATTCACCTCTTCAAGCCCGTCAGCGGCAGTGTTCCCGTCGCGATGATCACCGACACGCACGTGTTCAACAACACGGGCCAGGGCATCATCGGCAATGGGGCCAGCGTTCGGATGCGCGTGGCCGGAACGACGATCACCGGTAACGGCGTCGGGATCAATCCCGGCGGTGCCTCGGTGATCAACGATCTCGGCGGCAACGTGCTGGCCGGCAACACGAACAACGGCACTTTTCAACTAGCGGACGGGCGCGAGAGGTCGCGACGGACCAACCCTCCGCACGTCCAGTACTCAACGGCGCCCGGTGGCGCCTGACGGGCCGGACGGCGGATGCTGCTAGACGATGAAATCGTTCGAGGTGAGCGAATGGGCGTCGGCGATCCTCACGGAGATGACGAGGTCGGCGGTGCTGTCGCCGTTGATGTCTCCCTGGACGAGCCAGACGCCGGGTGACTGCAGCGTGGCTCGCAACTCGCCGGCCGCGTTGCCGAATGCGCTCGAGCCGATGAAGCTGAACGCGTCATTGCCTCCCGAGCCCGTCTTGGCGTCGATCGCCGACAGATCGATCACATCGCCGAGCGCGAGATCGAGGATGCTGTCGGTGCTGGCCCCCGTCGAGTGCGCGGCGTCCTGGTAGGCGAACGTGTCGCTGCCGCTCCCGCCGTGAAGGTTGTCGCGCCCGAGGCCGCCGAGCAGAAGGTCGCTACCGCCTTCGCCAAACAGCCGGTCGTCGCCGAGCCCGCCTTCCAGGCGGTTCGCCGCTCCGTCGCCCACGAAATAGTCGCTGCCGCTGCCGCCGACGAGGTTCTCGATGCCCCACAGCCACTTGGTGCCGACGCCGGTACCCTGGCCGGCAAGCGGACCGAGTGTCGCCCCGATGCTTTGCGTCAGGCCCGCGAACGAGACCGTGTCGGTGCCCAGGCCGCCGTCGAGGATGTCGTTGCCGGTCCCCGGTGTGAGCACGTCGTTGCCGAGGCCGCCTTCCAGGCGATTGTCGAGACTGTCGCCGGTCAGCCGGTCGTTGCCACTGCCGCCGGTCAAGTTCTCCGCGCCGCGAATGGTCTTAAGCCCCGCACCGCTTTGGCCGTCGGTCATGCCGAGGGCGGCGGTGATGTCGACCGTCAGGTCGACGAACGACACGGTGTCGACGCCGCTGCCGGAATTGAGGTAATCGTGCCCGTGACCCGGCAATAAGACGTCGTTCCCGCCTTCGCCGTAGAGGCTGTCGTCGCCGAGCCCGCCCTCGAGACGGTTGGCGGCTCCGTCGCCGACGAAATGGTCGTTGCCGCTGCCGCCGACCAGGTTTTCGATGTTCCACAGCCACTTGGTGCCGGCGCCGGTTCCCTGGCCGGCAAGCGGACCGAGGCTGGCCCCGATGTTCTGTGCCAGGCCAGCAAACGAGACCGTGTCGGTGCCTAGGCCACCATCGAGGATGTCGCTGCCGGTCCCCGGCGTGAGCACATCGTTGCCGAGGCCGCCTTCCAGGCGGTTGTCGAATCCGTCGCCGGTCAGTCGGTCGTTGCCGCCGCCGCCGATCAGATTGTCTGCCCCGCGAATGGTCTTGAGCCCGGCGCCGCTTTCGCTGTCGGTCATGCCGAGTGCAGCGGTGATGTCGACGTTCAGATCGGCGAACGACACCGCGTCGGTGCCGCTGCCCGTGTCGAGATAGTCATGCCCGAAGCCGGGCAACAAGACATCGTTCCCGCCTTCGCCAAAGAGCCGATCGTCGCCGAGCCCGCCTTCCAGGCGGTTCGCCGCTCCGTCGCCGACGAAATAGTCGTTGCCGCTGCCGCCGACGAGGTTCTCGATGTTCCACAGCCACTTGGTGCCGGCGCCGGTTCCCTGGCCGGCAAGCGGTCCGAGCGTCGCCCCGATGCTTTGCGTCAGGCTCGCGAACGAAACCGTGTCGCTGCCCGGGCCGCCGTCGAGGATGTCGCTCCCGGTCCCCGGTGTGAGCACGTCGTTGCCGACGCCGCCCTCCAGGCGGTTGTCGAGACCGTCGCCGGTCAGCCGGTCGTGGCCGTCGCCGCCGATCAGGTTCTCGACGCCCGTGATCGTCTTCAGGCCAACCGCGCTGGCCACCTGTGCGGCTTCCAGCGCGGCGATGACGTCGAGGCTGAAGCCCTGGAAAGACACCGTATCGATGCCGTTGCCGCCGTTGAGATAGTCATTTCCCACGCCCGGCAAGAGGACATCGTCGCCATCTTCGCCGTAGAGCGTGTCGTTCCCGAGCGCTCCCTCGAAGCGATTGGCGGCGGCGTCGCCGATGAAATAGTCGTCTCCGCTGCCTCCGATGAGGTTCTCGATGTTCCAGAACCACTTGATCCCGACGCCTGTGGCTTGCCCACCGAGGGGGCCGAGCGACACGCTGACGGCCTGAGCGAACGCGGCAAACGACACCGTGTCGTTGCCGGGGCCGCCTTCGAGAACGTCGTCGCCGAGTTGAGGTGTCAGGAGGTCGTTACCGCCGAGTCCGTCGATCCAGTTGTTGCCGATGTCGCCGACCAGGACGTTGTCAGAGCCATCGCCGGTGAAGTTGTTGCGGTAAAGGATCGTATCGACGATCAGCGTGAACTGGGCCTGCTGGCTGAATCCTCCTCGGCTATCGCGTACCGAAAAGCCGAACTCGACCTGGTGGACGATGTTCGACGTTCCCAGCGGTATGTAGGCGATCTGCGGTGCCTTCCACGCGGGTATGATCTGACCCACCGTGATCGGCGCGCCGTTGAGCAGGAGCTCGCCCTGACTGGGCAGGGACTCGATGCGGATGGCATCGAACTGATCGCCAGCGTCGACATCGGCAAATCCGAAATCTTCGGGCGTCGGCATGAAAATCAGGTTCTGCGGAATGTGCTTTTCGACATTGGTCGCTGACGGCGGGCGATTGACTTCGATCGTGAAAGTGGCCGGCAAAGCGGAGCTCAGGTCGGTCTGATCGGTCACCGCAAAGGTCAGGTCGACCGACCCTGCGGGGGCCACGGCCGGCGCCTCGAACGCAAGGGCGGCAAGATCCGCGCGCGTGATGACCTGGCCCGCCGTGACCGCCGTTCCGGCCAGGGTCAGCTGCCCCCAGTCCGGCAGGGTGACGATGGTCAGCTCCTTCAGACTATCGTCGGCGTTGGCATCCGAGAAGCCAAAGTCGGCCACGGTTAAGACGATGCTACCGCCTTGCTGCACGACCACGCTCGAGCTCTGCGCTTGCGGAGCCAGCGCAACGACGTCGAACACGATCGTGCTCGAGCTGCCCGCAAAGCTGCCGCTCTGGTCGCGGGTCGTGAATGCGAACGAGGCATAATCGACGCCTGCCTCGCCCGCAGCCGGCGTGAACTTGAGCAACGAGAGATCCGCGGCGTCGATCACCTGGCCGATAGCGACGAGATTGGCGCCAAGCCTCAGCTCGCCGGCCGCCGGGAGGCTGTCGATCCGGATTGCCGACAAAGCGTCGCCGGCATCGTCATCGGCGAAAACCGTCGTGGAATCCGAAAACGCGTATTGACCGTCGGGATTGATGCTGACGTCGAGATTCTGCGCGAGCGGGGCATCGTTGGTATTGCCTACCGCCAGCCGGAACATGGCGGAACCGGTGTCTCCAGTTCCGGTCGCACGGACGACGACGACAATCGTCCCGACGTCGTCGTTCTCGGGCGTTCCGGAGAAGGTCAGGGTGCCGGGATCGAACGCCAGCCAGGCGGGAAGCGGCGAGCCGTCGTTCAGCATCGCCACATAAGCCGGATCGGCCGGAACCGTGTCGAACGCGGTGGAATCCAGCGTCAGGCTGAAGGGCTGATCTTCGCCGGCGGCCTGGTCGGGGTTTTGCTTGGGACCGTTTAGACGCCACATGTCATCGGTTTGCAGGCCGCCCGCAATATACAGGTCATCGTTGAACGAGATCATGCCCGAGGCGTGGCGCGGAAGACCGGGAAAGACCCCTTCTGTCCAGGTCTTGCCGCCATCATTGGAAACCCAGATGTCGTGGTCCATGTCGCGGTGGTTCGTGCCGATCGAACCGCCCATCAGGACGAGCTGGTTCTGATAGACCGCCAGGCTTCCGAACGTCCGCCCCGTCCAGGGCGCGTGGTCGGTCTCGAGGGTCCAGTTCACGCCATCGGCGGTGGACCAGACGTCGCGGTAGGGCTCGCCCACATGGTCACGCACCGATCCGAACGGCTGCAGGTTGATCACGCCGCCGGAGACGACGTACATCCGGCCGTTCAGCACCGCCGCGCCGCCGTTGATGTGCGCCCGCGGCCCCCAGGGCGCGTGGTCGAGCGCTTGGGTCCAGTTGACCCCGTCTTCGGAGACCCAGATATCGTTGAAGCTTTGGGCCTCGGACACCGGCGCGCCGATCTCGGGCCAGCCCTCGGGGCCGAACTGCATTCCGCCCATCAGCCAAATCTTGTCGTCGAACACGGTTATCATCGCGCCGTGGCGGATGCCCCACGGCGCGTCGTCGAGCACCTTTTCCCAATGGCCGGATGCCGGGTCCGCGGTTCGCCACACGTCGTCCTGCATCGCGTTGCCGACGAGGTAGATGTAGCCGTTGAAGACGACGGTCGTGGGCCCGCGTTGTCCGATCCAGTCGCCAGGGCCGTGCTCGGTCCAGTTTATGCCGTCGGCGGTCGAGAACACCTCATGGCCGCTCGCTCCGGGCGGAACCACGGATGCCCCGATAACCCACAGGCGGTCGTTGAAGACGACAAACCCGATCTCGTCGCGCGTCGAGAGGGGATGAACCAGCTCCTCCCACTCTCCGACAATCCCTGCGCCCAGCTCTTCGGTCATCAGCAACGACTTTCAACATTCGATCGACAGTGCTCGCGACATGACACGCGGCGCGCCGGACCGACGTGCTCCGCAGATCCCTGATGGCGCGCGAAAACCGTCCCGAGTTGCGGTGATGATCGATCCTGTCGGTCGGCTATCAGACATTACGCTTCCGCGCAAAGCCAGGTTGCGAACGGCCGCGCCGGAGTGGTTCGCGACGGAAGCCGAAAAGCAGCTCGGTCAATGTCGATGTTGGAGGGCGAGAAGGGCAATCAGCCTCAGCGGCTCGATTTGCGCGTGCCGTTTCGCTTGCTGCGGTGATGGTTGCGTTCGTAGCGGCGGCGCAGGCGCGGCTTCACGTAGAGCGCCCAGCCAACGGTGGCCACAGCGCCGACAACGCCCACTGCCAGAACAGCAGCAACGACGATCAAAGTTTCCAATTCTTCCTCGAAAGAGACAACGTAACAGGAGGGGCCACAAATCCCTGGACGAGTGGCGGCCGCGCGGTCAAGCGCGGAAACCATAACTAGCGACGGATGATCTCGACCTCCGCTGTGCTGTCAGGCGATGCCGCGCATGCCGTCGCGGCGTCGCGGATCGGCGCTGGTATCTGATCCCAAAACGCGCCGCGGACGGTGAGCGTGGACTCCCCGGGTTCGCCGAGCACTACGCCCGCGTCTCGCAAGACGCTGAAGATCTCCTGGCACCGACCCAGAGAAGCTTCGGCCGGCACCAGCTCGGCGACATCGGTGCGCGCGAGCGAGCCGCGCTCGAAAATTCCAGTATTCGCAAACCCGATCGCGAGGACGAAGGTCGCAACGACTAGGCCGGCCGCAATCGCCGCCTGCGGCACCCACCGGTGCAGGATCAGCGGCAGAAATCCGACGGCGCACATCGCCAGCGCAACCGTGGTGGCCAATACGTCCGACATTTGTCTGTGCGTACCCTTTCGTCGCGCGGTGCCGGCGTCACCGCGGAAAACCCTGGACCCGGTCAACTTTACACGACCGCGATCGCGCCCCTATACGCGCACCGCGCCATGATGAGAAGGGAAGCAATGACCCGACCGCTCGACGGGAGCCGCCGCCAGAGCGCCCTCAAGTTCGGCGCGCTGACGCTTCTGATTGCCGCCTGCTTCCTGATGGGCGGCGCGTCTCGAGCCGACGTGAAGTCTCTGGTCGTGCTCCAACCGCTCTCCGTGGTGTGCCTCGCGATCTTTCTCGCCGATTTTCGAGCGATCCGCTGGAACGTCATCAGGTATCCGTTGCTGCTGCTGACAGTGCTGGCCGCGATCATCGCGATCCAGCTCGTTCCGCTGCCGCCCTCGGTGTGGACCAACCTCCCTGGCCACGAGCCATTTGCCGCCACCGCCAGGACGGTAGGGCTGGAGCAACCGTGGCGTCCGATCAGCTTGTCGCCCGATCTTACTCTTGGCACCCTCGTCGGCCTGTGTGTGCCATTCGCGGCCTTGGTGGGGTTCGCCTCGCTGCCGGCCGACCGGACGCGCGACCTGTTGCCCGTGCTGATCGTCGGCGGCGCCCTGAGCGCCCTGCTCGGGCTGGCCCAGATGTCGAGCGGCGTCCAAAGCCGACTCTACTTGTTCGAGGTTACCAATCGTGGCCTGCCGGTCGGGTTCCTCGCCAATCGCAACCACCAGGCGCTGCTCCTCGCGATGCTCTGGCCGATGCTGGCGGTCTGGGCGTCGTTTCCCGCTGAGCCTCGGTTTCAGGGCGTGAAGAGGTGGATTTGCGCCGCGGTGGCTATCTTTCTTCTGCCGCTGATGCTCGCCACGGGCTCCCGAGCCGGATTGGTGCTGGCGGTGGTGGGCCTGGCGATGGCTTTCCTGTTCTGGCGTGGACAACAGGCGCCTGCAACCGCGGGCCGTTGGGGCAAGTGGCTGCCCGGGCTCGTTTTCGGCCTCGGCGCGGTCGTACTCGGAGCGGCGGTTTTCCTCTCGCGGGACGAAGCCGTCCAGCGAGCGGCCGGGATGGACCTGAGCGACGAATCCCGTCTCGAATACATGCCGACCCTGCTCAAGATCACCTGGGACTTCTTCCCGGTGGGCTCAGGCTTCGGCGGGTTCGACCCGCTGTTTCGCTACTACGAGCCGGAGGCCCTGTTGTCGCCGAGCTATCTCAATCACGCACATAACGATCTGCTCGAGGTGGTCCTGGCCGGCGGGCTGGCCGCGCTGGTCCTGCTCGGGCTGTTCGTCGCGTGGATCGCCCGTCGTGGCATTGTCGCTTTGCGGCGCTCCGACGGACGTACGACGGGCCGGCTTGCTCGGCTCGCCCTCGGGATGATCGCGATGATGCTTCTCAGCAGTTTGGTTGACTATCCGCTGCGCACTCCGCTACTCGCGGTTATCTGTGCAGTCGCATGCGGTTGGTTGGCCGACACGGAGAATCCTCAACGCCCGCGGCCTGCTTAGGGAGACAAGGCGAATTGCCGGCTCAGCGGTCGAGGCAAAGCAAGCCTGAGTGTGAGCCGCGTCCGTCTGCGCTCATGAGAAAGTGTAAGATCTTGATTCGAGTTTCAGTACTCCGGTGGGTGGCCCTGCTGCCCGTTGCCGCGGCGGCAGGGTGTGCCAGCCCTAAGCTGGTCGACACCGGCGCCGTTGCGGTCGTTCAGCCGGCTTCGCTGCCTCCCCCCTCGGCTGCCGATCTCACGATCGGCGCACGGCCGCAGCTTCTCGGCCCAGGCGACACGATTGCGGTGGAGGTGTTCGGGATCGCCGAACTGAGCCGGCAGGTGAGGGTCGATGCGGGAGGCAACATCGCGCTGCCGCTCGCCGGCAATATCAACGTGATTGGCAACACGCCGGACCAATTGGCGCAAGTCATCGGCGGACGGCTGCGAGCGAACCATGTCAAGGAGCCCATGGTGACCGTGGGTGTGCTCGAAGTGGTGAGCCAGATCGTCACTCTGGACGGGGAAGTGCAGCGTCCGGGAGTGTATCCGGTTATCGGGCCGATGACCCTGATGCGAGCCATCGCGCGCGCCGAGGGTACGAGCGACATCGCGCAAGCGAGCCACGTCGTCGTCTTCCGCAAGGTGGACGGGCGCTCGATGGCGGCCCTCTACGACCTGCGCGCCATCCGGCTTGCCGCCTACGAGGATCCGGCGATTTACCCGAACGATGTCATCGTCGTCGGCGAGTCCCAGGCGCGGCGGTTGTTCCCGCAGGCAATCCAGGCAGCCAGCGTGCTGCTCAGTCCGCTGATCGCGGTGCTGAACAATAACAATTGATCGAGTGCTGAACCGCGATGAATGACCTTACTTTCAGCCGTCCAGTCGACGCCGCGGGGCTCCAGCCGGACCACCCCGGAGCGGCGGACGAACGCGGGCGCGCTGGCGAACAGCCGATCCTGCTGCGCTACCTGAACATCATCAAGCGTCAGAAGTGGGTGCTGATCGGCGCGGTCGTCGTCGCTGCGATCGCCGGCCTCGTCATCACTTTGCTGATGACACCCCAGTACACCGCCGAGGTGACGCTCGAGGTCCAGCGCGAGAACGTCCGCATCGTCAATATGCAGGGCGTCGAGCCGGAAAGCGGCACCGTCGATCTGGAGTTCTACGAGACGCAATGGGGATTGCTGCGCTCGCAGACGCTCGCCGAGCGGGTTGCGGCGGAGCTGCGCCTGCACGAAGATCCCAAGTTCTTCGAGATGTTCGGCATGACCGAGGAGGCGGAGCAACTGGCCGATCGTCGATCCGGCGGGGCACGCGCCGGCCGCCAGGAGCGGATTAGGGACGCCGCCACGGTTCTTCTGCGTCAGGTCAACATTTCTCCGCAGCGCATGTCGCGGCTGGTGGATATCCAGTTCACCAGTCCCGATCCGCAACTGTCCACCCGCGTAGCCAATGAGTGGGCCAAGGGGTTCGTCGAGATTTCCCTGGAGCGGAAGTTCGAGGCCACCTCCTACGCGCGGAACTTTCTCGAGGAACGGCTTGAGCAGCTTCGGGGCAGGCTGCAGGATTCGGAGCGGCAGTTGGTTGCCTATGCGGCAAACCAGCGGATCATCAACGTGCCGACCGCAACGACGACGGGCACGCTGGAAGCGGGCACCACCGAGCGCCCCCTGGTGGCGGAGGCGCTCAGCTCGCTTAACGTGGAACTGAGCGAGGCGACGGCTGCCCGGATGACTGCCCAAGGCCGTTTGCGGTCCGCGGGCGGCGACACACTCGAGGCGCTTAGCAATCAGGCGATATCCGAACTGCGAGCGCGGCGGGCCACGTTGGCCGCCGAGCACGCCAAGCTGATGGCGCAGTTCGAGCCGGGCTATCCGCCGGCGCGCGCGATGGCGGACCAGATCGCGGAGCTCGACCGGGCGATTGTCCGCGAGGAAGGGCGAGTGCGCACGACCTTGCAGAGCGCTTACAACGCCGCTGCCGCCAGGGAGAACCTGCTGCGACAAGAGGTCGAATCGATGGAGGGGGAACTGCTCAACCTTCGCGGCCGAACCATTCAATACAACATCTTCCAGCGCGAGGTTGACACCAACCGCCAGCTCTACGACGCCCTGCTGCAGCGCTACAAGGAGATCGGCGTCGCGGGCGGCGTTGGCATGAACAACATTTCCATCGTCGATCCGGCCCAAGTTCCCGAGCGTCCGTCGAGCCCGAACCTGATCATCAACTTGCTGATCGCGATGATGGTCGGCGGGGTGATCGGCGCAGGTCTGGCCCTGGCTCTTGAACAGGTGGACGAGACAATTTCCAATCCTCGCGAAGTCGAGACGGCGCTTGGCATGCCGCTGCTGGGGACGATCCCGACGACCGAGCAAGACGAGCCGACCACCGAGCTCGAAGATCCGAAGTCCCATCTCGTGGAGGCCTATTTGTCGGCGCTGACCCGGCTGGCGTTCACCACCGATCACGGGGTGCCGAAAACTTTGGCCGTCACCAGCAGCCGGCCGGGCGAGGGCAAGACCACCACGGCGTTCGCTATCGCGCGGCAACTGGCCCGAACCTCGAAGCGGGTCGTCCTCATCGATGGCGACATGCGCTCGCCGTCGCTGCATCAGATCCTGGGGGTGCCCAACACCCGGGGCTTGAGCAATTATCTGGCGGGCGACGATGACCTGACCGAAATGCTCCACGCCAGGACCCAGGGCATCACGCTGCTGCCGTCGGGGCCGACCCCGCCGAACGCGGCCGAGCTTCTGACCGGCGAGCGGATCTCGCGCTTGCTGCGTGAGCTGACCAACAGGTTCGACCATGTCCTGATCGATGCGCCACCGGTCATGGGCCTCGCCGACACGCCGATTTTCGGCAGCGTCACGGAGGGCGTGGTTTTCGTCATCGAATCGCACCAAACGCCGACAACCATGGCGCGAGTGGCGCTCGAGCGTCTGCGCCAGTCCAACGCCAAGCTCCTCGGCGCCCTGCTGACGAAGTTCGAGACGCAAAAGTCCGACTACGGATATGCCTACGAATATGGCTACGGATACGGTGCCACCCAAGGCGAGCCTGAGCGAGTGTGATTCGTCATGGCCGGCGCGTCTGAATTGGGCTTCGGGCGAAACCTGACACCCCGGAAGATCGCCTCGACGGTGGTCGCCGCCCTCGTCTTGGCGGCGGCCTTCGTTCTCGTGCTCCAAGTGTCGATTGCGGGGGCGTTTCGGTCCGACTCACCCGCGCTGGCGCTCGATTGGGCTCCGCGAGACGCCACGGCTCGGGCGAGGCTCGCCGCCAGTCTGGTGGGACCGGGCGCCTCTCCCGAAGGACGGAGCGCCGCGCGACGGCTGGCGCTGGACTCCGTGCGGCGCGATCCCCTGATGCCAATGGCCCTCCGCGCCCTGGGCTTGGCAACAGCGCCTCGCGGTGGGACGGAATCGGCGGCGGCGACTCAAGCCATGTTGCAGGCCGAGCGGTTGTCGCGCCGCGACCAGCCCGTACAGCTGTGGCTCGCCGAGTACTCTCTGGAACGGGGCGATATCGGCGAAATGATGCGGCATTTCGATATCGCCATGCGCACGTCGACGACCAGCCGGGAGGCGGTCTTTCCCTTGCTCGCGGCAGCCGCCTCCAACCGCGATTTCGCTCAGGCTCTGGCTGCCGCGATGGACAAGCGGCCGCCGTGGGGCCTCGGCCTCACGGCCTACATGATCGACGAGGGGCCCGATCCTGACCTGACCGTTCGCCTCGCGCAAGAATTCCTCGATCCGAAAGTCCCGGAAGAGCTCGCGATGGTCCGCAGCCTGATGGCCAGGCTGGGGCAGCTCGAAGAGTATGACCTGGCGCAGGCGGTGCGCAGCTCGTTCGGGCTTGACCAGGCAAGGGGTTCTAGCCCGACCGGCGTTCGCGAAGGGGGATTCGAAACCGCCTCCGGTTTCGAGCCGTTCGCGTGGTCCCTCACGCAGGACGACGATCTCTGGGCGGCTCGCGAAAGCGATCCCGCCGGCAATGGGACTGTCTTGCGCTTGTCGGCCGGTGACGGCTTTTCCGGTGAAGTGGCGCGGCAGCTACTCGATCTCTCCCCGGGTCGCTATCGCTTGCGGGCGCGGTTCGGCGACGTCCCAGACGATCGAGATGCGTGGCCGAAAATCGAGGTTCGCTGCGCCACGGCGAGCGAAAGCGCCCTTCTGGCCCTTACGCCAAGCCGTGCCGGTGTGGCTGCGCATTCGGCGGTAGGCGCATTTCAGGTTCCGGGCGCGTGCCGCTTCCAGTGGCTGAGTTTGTCGGTAACAGCCCCGAACGAGGAGATTGCCGACCCGCCATGGGTCGATGACCTCGCGGTGATCCCCGCGGGCGCATGAAGCGAGGTAAGGGCGCCCCAAGCTCGTAACGGGATGTCTCTTGCATCCGTGCCGCAAGCTTCTATCCGGTCGCCGCGGCAGGGGCGATGAATACTAAAGCATTAGATACGAGGGATGTTTTGCTGAATTTCGGACTGGTCGGGTGCGGGCGGATCGCCAAGCGCCATAGCGAGTTGCTCGGCGGCGGGGTGATTGACGGCGCCCGGCTGGCAGCGGTGTGCGACATCGAGGCCGAGAAAGCCAAAGCGATCGGGGACCGGTTCGGTGTGCCCTGGTTCACCGACATGCATCGGATGATGCGCGATACCGCTCCCGATGTGGTCACCATCCTGACGGAGAGCGGCCTCCACGCGCGCCATGCGATCGAGCTTGCGCCCTACGGTGCCCATGTCGTCGTCGAAAAGCCGATGGCTCTGACCCTAGACGATGCCGACGCGATGATCGAGGCATGTGACGCGGCGGGCGTCAAGCTGTTCGTGGTCAAGCAGAACCGCTTCAACGTGCCGGTCGTCAAATTGCGCGAAGCGCTCGAAGCAGGGCGGTTCGGCAAGCTCGTCCTCGGCACCGTGCGGGTGCGCTGGTGCCGCCCGCAGGCGTACTACGATCAGGACAGCTGGCGCGGCACGTGGGCCCTCGACGGCGGGATTCTCACCAATCAGGCGAGCCACCACGTCGACTTGCTCGAATGGATGATGGGCGACGTCGTCAAGGTGTCGGCCATGAGCGCGACGCGGCTCGTTCGGATGGAAGCGGAAGACACTGCGGCGGTAATCCTCACGTTCGCCAACGGCGCTCTCGGGATCATCGAGGCGACCGGCGGCGCCCGCCCGAAGGATCTCGAAGGATCCCTGTCGATCCTCGGAGAAGGTGGCGCCGTGGTCATCGGCGGATTCGCCGTCAACCGGCTCGAGACCTGGCAGTTCGCCGATGCCGAGCCCGAAGATGCCGACGTCTTGACGAACTATTCGGTCAATCCGCCGAACGTGTACGGTTTCGGTCACCAGGCCTACTACGAGCACGTCGTTGACGTGATCACCAACGGCGGGCCCCAGCTGGTCGATGGAATCCAGGGACGGCGCAGCCTCGAGCTCATCTCGGCGATTTACGAATCGATCGAAACCGGCCGCGCCGTGCACCTGCGCTTCACGCCGAGCAAGGCCAAGCTGGGACGCGGAAATGGCTGATCCCGAGCTGCGACAAGCGGAAATCCGCAATGTCACGTTCGGCGAGCGGGTGAAGGTCGTCCAACCCGCCAATCTCTACGGCTGCACCATCGGCAACGACTGCTTCATCGGGCCGTTCGTCGAAGTCCAATCGGGCGTGACAATCGGCAGCCGTACCAAGATCCAGTCGCACAGCTTCGTCTGCGAGCTTGTCACATTGGGGCAGGATTGCGTCGTCGCGCACGGAGTTATGTTCATCAACGATCTCTTCGCCACCGGTGGGCCGGCCCACGGCGACCGGAGCTTGTGGAAGAGCACGGTGGTCGGCAACCGGGTGTCGATCGGCTCCAACGCCACCATCCTGCCGGTCGCGATTTGCGACGACGTCGTGATCGGCGCCGGCGCCGTCGTCACCCGCGACATCCGCGAGCGCGGTGTCTACGCGGGGAATCCGGCGAGAAAAATAAGGGATTTGTAATGGTCAGGTTTCTCGACCTCCACGCGCAATACCAATCGCTCAAAGGCGAGATCGATGAAGCGATCGCGCGCACCATTGCCAACAGCACCTTCATCGGCGGGCCCGACGTCACGGCGTTCGAGCAGGAGTTCGCCGTCTACCAGGCAGCTGATCACTGCGTCGGCGTCGGCAACGGCACCGATGCGATCGAAATCGCGATCGAGGCGCTGGACCTGCCGGCAGGGTCGGAGGTGCTCGTTCCCGCGAACAGCTTCATAGCCAGTTCCGAAGCGGTCACGCGATCCGGCCACAGGGTCGTGTTCTGCGAGGCCGACGATCGCACGTACGGCATCGACCTTGCCGACGCCGCTCGGCGCATCACGGCCCGCACCGCGGCGATCATGTGCGTCCATCTTTACGGTCAGCCCTGCGACATGGACGGGGTGACAACGCTCGCGCGCGAACATCGCTTGCGCGTGATCGAGGACTCCGCGCAGGCGCACGGCGCCGAGTATCGCGGTCGCCGGGTCGGCGCGATCGGCGACATCGGAACCTTCAGCTTCTATCCCGGCAAGAACCTCGGCGCGTATGGCGATGCCGGCGCGATCGTGACCAACGACGCCGATCTGGCGAAGAAATGCCGGATGATCGCCAACCACGGTCGTATCGGCAAGTACGACCACGAATTCGAAGGCCGCAACAGCCGTTTCGACGGGCTCCAGGCCGCGATCTTGCGGGCGAAACTGCCGCATCTCGACGACTGGATCGATCGGCGAAACCAGATCGCGCGGCGCTATCTCGATGGCCTCGCCGGCGTCGAGGGTCTCGTCCTGCCAGAGATCGCCAACGACGTGCGCCACGGCTTCCACCTGTTCGTGATCCGCTGCGCCGAACGTGACCGGCTGCAGGCGTTCCTGAAAGATCACGGAATCCAGGCGGGCATTCATTATCCCATCGCGTTGCCGGATCTCGCGGCTTACGAATATTTGCGCGGACCGGACACGCCCACGCGGGCCGGCAAAAATGCGGGTCGCCTCCTGAGCCTGCCGATGGGCGAGCACCTGGCCGACGAAGAGGTCGACCGGGTGATCGAGGCGGTGCGGAGCTTTTTTGCTCAAGCCGATGCGCGCGCTCAGGCGGTCACCTGAGGAGCGATCGACCATGGACATCAAGGGCAAGAAGATCCTGGTGACCGGGGCGGACGGCTTCATCGGTTCGCACCTGGTCGAATATCTGGTCAGCGCCGGCCACGATGTTCGGGCTTTCGTATACTACAACAGCTTCAACAGCTGGGGTTGGCTCGACGTGGCGCCGCCCCACGTGCGGTCCGCCATCGAGGTGTTTGCCGGCGACATCCGCGACCCGCACGGAGTGCGCACGGCCATGCGCGGCTGCGAGGTCGTCTTGCACCTCGCTGCGCTTATCGCGATCCCGTACTCCTACCATTCGCCGGACACCTACGTGGACACCAACGTCAAGGGCACCTTGAACGTCGTCCAGGCGGCGCGCGAGCTGGGAGTCGAGCGGGTGGTCAACACGTCGACCAGCGAGGTCTACGGGACTGCCAGGTTCGTGCCGATCACCGAGGACCATCCGTTGCAGGGCCAGTCGCCCTACTCGGCCAGCAAGATCGGTGCCGACCAGATCGCCATGAGCTTTCACGCGTCGTTCGGTACCCCGGTGGCGACGATCCGGCCGTTCAACACCTATGGGCCGCGTCAATCCGCGCGCGCGGTGATTCCGACGATCATCACGCAGATCGCCAGCGGCGCCCGTGCGATCAAGCTGGGAGCGGTGCATCCGACCCGAGACTTCAATTTCGTGCGGGATACTGTTCGCGGCTTTCTCGCGGTCGCGGAGTGTGACGCCGCCGTCGGGCAGGTCGTCAATGTGGGCAGCAACTTCGAGATCACCATCGGCGACACCGCGCGTTTGATCGCCGAATTGCTCGGTGCGGAAGTCGAGCTGGTGACCGACGATCAGCGCTTGCGCCCTGAAAAGAGCGAGGTCGAGCGCCTCTGGGCGGACAACAGCCGAATGCGCGGGCTAACGGAGTGGGCGCCCGAATACGGCGGCATCGACGGATTCCGGCGGGGGCTGTCCGAGACGATCGCCTGGTTCTCCGATCCGGCAAACCTGGATCGCTACAAGGCCCACGAGTACAATCTGTGAGCGGAAGGCCCTCCCGCAATCGATCGCGTCGGCGATGAATACGCTGGGCCTCATCCCGGCGCGCGGCGGCTCGAAGGGGATTCCGCGCAAGAACATCCGCTCGCTCGCGGGCAAGCCACTGATTGTTTGGACCATCGAGGCGGCGTTGAGGGCAAGGGGGCTTGCCGCTGTTGTCGTGAGCACGGACGACGCGGGGATCGCGCAAGTCGCGCGCGAGGCCGGCGCGCAGGTTCCGTTCATGCGGCCGCGCGAGCTCGCCGCGGACGAGACGCCGGGGATCGATCCGGTCTTTCATGCCCTTGAGATGCTGCCCGGCCACGATGCCGTTCTGCTGCTCCAGCCAACCAGCCCGTTGCGGACGCACGAGGACATCGATGGCCTGCTCTCGCGCGTCGCGGACGGGACGCCGTCCGCTGTCTCGCTCTCGCTGAGCGCAGAGCACCCGGCATGGATGTATCGCCTCGATGCGGATCAGCGCATCGAGCCGCTCCTGCCGAATTCCGGCGCCGCCCGCCGGCAGGACCTTCCGCCTGTCTATTCGCTCAATGGGGCGATGTACTACGCGCGAACGGACTGGCTGCGCGCGCAGCGCGGCTTCGTGGGGCCGGAAACGATCGGCTATCCGATGCCGCCGGAGCGCTCCATCGATATCGACGCGCCAATTGATTGGCACTTGGCCGAAACCTTGTTAGCTGGCGCCCGCGAACAGTCCGTCCACAACCCGATCTAATCGCCGGCCAAGAGGGAGTGCCGAATTTGCACAGCAGCGCGCTTCTTCTGGCCTCCTCGGGCGCCGAGGCCGAACGGATCGCCGCGTTTTGCCGGCGCCTGTTCCCCGATTGCACGGTCCTGCACGGGAACTGGGGAGAAGCGCTCCCGCAAGCGGCCGCCGAGTGGCAGGGCGACCTGCTCGTTTCGTACTGCTCGCGGTGGATTGTCCCGGAAGACCTTCTCCGGCGGGCACGGGTTGCGATCAACTTCCACCCGGCGCCGCCCGAGTATCCGGGCATCGGCGGGCTCAACTGGGCCATCTACGAAGGTCGGCGCAGGTTTGGCGTGACCTGCCATGAGCTCGCCCCGGCGGTAGACTCGGGCACGATCCTTGAGGTCCGGCGATTCCCGTTGCTCGAGAGCGACGACGTGCCGGAACTGTTTCGACGGACTCATCTCCACCTCGAATGCATGGCTTGCGACATAATCGGCGGCATGAGCTCCGGGGAATTCACCAGCTCGTCCACCGAAGAATGGGCGCCGACTACGCGGTTGAGACGCGAGCTTGACGCAATGATGGAAGTGACCGGCGACATGCCGGAAAGCGAATTGGAGCTTCGTCGGCGAGCCTTCGAATTCGGCTCGTGGAAGCTGCGATACGCATGACGCGCAATGGGCTCGGGCAAGCACCCACATGGACCGAAACATGTCGACCTTGATTATCGCCGAAGCGGGGGTGAACCATAACGGCGACCTCGACATGGCACGACGGCTCGTCCGCGTAGCCGCCGAAGCCGGCGCCGATCTGGTCAAGTTCCAGACATTCGTCGCCAGCCGCCTCACGGCGAAGCACGCGCCCAAGGCGGAATACCAGATCGCGACTACCGGCGCCGCGGAGACGCAGCAGGAGATGATCGAGCGTCTCGAGTTGAGCCTTGCCGACCATCAGGCGCTGATCGACGAATGCCGTTCGGCCGGAATCGGCTTTTTCTCTACGGCATTCGATGAAGAGAGCCTCGACCTGCTGATCAGGCTCGGCATAAAGGTCGTCAAAGTGCCTTCGGGCGAGCTGACCAACTTGCCCTTGATGCGCCACATCGCAACCAAGGGGCTGCCGGTTATCCTGTCGAC
The DNA here is from genome assembly GCA_035626815.1 of Croceibacterium sp. GTDB lineage: Bacteria > Pseudomonadota > Alphaproteobacteria > Sphingomonadales > Sphingomonadaceae > Croceibacterium_A. The sequence continues at coordinate 102,547 of DASPMY010000050.1, read as the reverse complement.
CGGAATGGCCACTTTGGCGGAAATCGGCGAGGCCATTTCGGTGCTTGAGAGCGGCGGCATCCCGCGCGCTTCGATCACGGTGCTCCATTGCAACACCGAATATCCGACGCCGATGAGCGATGTTAACCTCACCGCGATGAACACGATAGCGGCGGAATTCGGGACCGCTGTCGGATATTCCGACCATACGTTGGGGATCGAGGTGCCGATCGCTGCGGTCGCGCTTGGTGCCGCGGTGATCGAAAAGCATTTCACGTTGGACCGGTCGCTCCCGGGTCCCGATCACCCTGCCAGCCTCGAGCCCGATGAGCTCGCCCAAATGGTTCGCGCGATCCGCAATATCGAACTGGCCACGCAGGGGGACGGGATCAAGCGGCCCAGCGCAAGCGAGATCAAGAACCGCGCCATCGCCCGGCGTTCGCTGGTAGCACGCCGCGAGATCCGCGCCGGCGAGCCGTTCAGCGCCGAGAACCTGGCGGCGAAGCGACCCGGTACCGGCATCAGTCCGATGCGTTGGGATGACGTGGTCGGGCGACCGGCGCCTCGCGATTTCGCTCCCGACGAGCTGATCGAGTTGTGAGCCGCAGGGTTTGCATCGTCACCGGCACGCGCGCCGAATACGGGTTGCTGCGTGAGGTCGTCCGCGGCGTCCGCGATGCCGCGGAGCTCAAGCTCCAGCTGGTGGTCACCGGGATGCATCTCTCGCCGGAATTCGGTTTCACGATCGCCGAGATCGAAGCCGATGGCATCCCCATTGCCGAGCGGGTGGAGATGCTGCTCAGCTCCGACAGCGCGGTAGGGGTGACGAAGTCGACCGGCATCGGCCTGATCGGATTCGCCGACAGCTTCGCTCGGCTCCAGCCGGATCTGGTGGTCCTGCTCGGAGACCGGTTCGAGATCCTGGCCGCGGCGAGTGCGGCGCTCTTCGCCCGAATACCCATCGCGCACATCCACGGCGGCGAGACCACCGAAGGAGCCTTCGACGAGGCGATCCGCCATTCGGTTACCAAGATGTCGCATCTTCATTTCGTTACCGCGGAACCGTACCGGCGGCGGGTGATCCAGCTGGGCGAGGCGCCCGAACGCGTGTTCACCGTCGGCTCGCTCGGTGCGGAGGCCGCGCGCAACCTGGCTTTGCTCGACCGCCATGCGTTGGAAGACAGCTTGGGATTTGGGCTCGGTGAGCGCAACCTGCTGGTGACGTTCCATCCACCCACGCTCGACGAGACCGACGCGGCGCGACAAATGCAGGCGATGCTCGAGGCGCTTGGCGCGCTCGGTGACCACACGCACATTTTCTTCACGATGCCGAACGCCGACACCCGCGGCCGAGAGCTTGGCGCGATGGTCGAGCGCTTCGTCGATGGGCGCGCTAACGCTCGAGCCTACCAGTCGCTGGGGCAGCTGCGCTATCTCTCGCTGATGGCGCTGGTCGACGGAGTGGTCGGCAATTCATCGAGCGGGGTCATTGAAGCGCCTGCCTTCGGTGTGCCGACGGTCAACATTGGCGACCGCCAGGCGGGGAGGCTGCGAGCCCCCACCATTGTCGACTGCGCGCCCCACCGGGAGGCCATCGCAGCAGCGCTCGAGAAGATTCTCTCGTCGGAGTTTCGCAACGCGGCCACTCGGGATTCGAGCCACGGGACAGGCGGGGCGGCCGCGGCGATCGTGCGGAAGCTCCGGGAACACCCGCTTGACGGGCTGGTGAAGAAGCGGTTCCACGATTTGCCGCGCGATGGCGTGAACGCCAGCGGCAGCAGCGAGGGACTCTGACATCGTGACCGAGCCATGGCGGACTTGCCTGCTGCCCGAAGGGGCGAGCGTTCAGGATGCTATCCGCTGTCTTGACCGCTCTGGCCTGCAAATCGCCATCCTGGTCAGTGGGGGAGACCGCCTGCTCGGCACGATCACAGATGGAGATATCCGGCGGGGTCTGCTGCGCGGGCTCGACCTGGGAAGCGCGGTCGACGGCATCGTCCAGCGCGATCCTCTGATCGTGCCGCCCGAGCTCGAGATCGATTCGGTGCTGCAGCTGATGCGCGCGAACCGGATACATCAGCTCCCGGTCGTCGATCAGACGCGGCAGGTCGTGGGGCTGCACGTGTGGGACGAGCTGCAGGCGCCGCGGGCGCGCGATAAGGTCATGGTGGTCATGGCGGGCGGGAAGGGGACTCGGCTGCGCCCGCACACAGACGATTGCCCGAAGCCGATGCTGCCGGTCGGCGACAAGCCGATGCTCGAACACATCGTCGAGCGAGCCCGGGACGATGGGTTCGGCCGCATAGTTCTGGCGATCCACCATCTCGGCCACATGATCGAGGACTATTTCGGCGACGGAAGCCGCTGGAACGTTCAGATCGACTATCTCAAGGAGCCGGCACCGCTCGGAACCGGCGGCGCGCTCAGCCTGCTGACCTCACGGCCCGAGCACGCCTTCGTCGTCACCAATGGCGATGTGCTGACTGCGGTGCGCTACAGCGAGCTGCTCGACTTCCATTCCCGTCACAATGCCGCTGCGACAATGGCGGTGCGCTCGCACGAATGGCAGCATCCGTTTGGGATCGTGCACACACAGGCGATGGACATCATCGGGTTCGAGGAGAAACCGGTCATCCGCAGCCATGTGAATGCCGGCATCTATGTGCTCGAGCCGACCGCCCTCGATCATCTCGCCGCCGGCCAGGCCTGCGACATGCCGACGCTGTTCGACCGGCTTCGCGCCGCGGAGAAACGCACGATAGTGTATCCCATGCACGAACCTTGGCTTGACGTGGGCCGTCCCGATGATCTTGAGAGCGCCCGGAATTCCTACGCCGCTGCGGCGTCCCTCCATATCAAAGAGGAATAGATGAAAATCGGTCCCAGTCCCGAAGTCGACCTGTCCCGCTTCACGCGTGCGGACGACCAACTTGAGGTTTTCTACGGCTTGCCGCGCGAAGTGCGGTTCTGCGTCAAGTGCAACATGTCCAACCAGCAGCCGATGTCGAGCAACGAATACGCCCACGGGCGCGATTCGACGAAGTCGACGATGGCCTTCGGCGACGATGGCGTGTGCCACGCGTGCCGCTTCAACGAGCTGAAGGAGAATAGCGCGGAGATCGATTGGGATGAGCGCGAGCGCGAGCTGATCGAGCTGTGCAACCAATACCGCAAGGATGACGGCAGCTACGACTGCATCGTCGGCGGGAGCGGCGGCAAGGACAGCGCGATGCAGTCGCACCTGCTGAAATACAAGTACGGCATGCACCCGCTGACCGTGACCTGGTCACCGCATCTCTACACCGACATCGGGTGGAAGAACTTCCAGAACTGGCTGCACGTCGGTGGGTTCGACAACTTCCTTTACACCCCGAACGGCAAGATCCACCGGCTGCTGACGCGCAACGCGACGATCAACCTGCTGCATCCGTTCCAGCCGTTCATCCTCGGCCAGAAGACGTTCGTCGCCAAGATGGCGGCCCAGCTCGACATCCCGCTGATCTTCTATGGCGAAATGCCGGGAGAGTACGGCGAGCAGATCTCGCACAAGACCTCGAGCTATGCCGCGGTGGAGGACAAGGCCGAAAGCGAAGGGTTCACGCTCGACTATTTCGGCGGCCGCGATTTGCGCGACGTCCTGCTCGGCGGCAAGCCGATCGGCGAGTATCTCGATGAAGGCGTGCCCCTGGCTGACCTCAAGAGCTACCTGCCGATGGATCCGGAAGTGCTGACCCGCAAAGGGATCGACTGGAAATATCTCGGTTATTACAAGAGGTGGGTGCCCCAGGAAGCGTATTACTACGCGGTGGAGCATACCGGTTTTGAAGCAAACCCGATCCGAACGGAGGGTACCTATTCCAAGTACAACAGCCTCGACGACAAGGTCGACGGCTTCTTCTACTTCACTCGGTGGATCAAATTCGGCGTGGGGCGCACGATGATGGACAGCGCGCAGGAGATTCGTAATCACCACATCACGAAGGAAGAAGGCCTCGCCCTGATGGAGCGCTACGAGGGCGAGTACCCGGCGCGCTACGAAGCGGAATTCCTCGATTACGTCGGCATGACGCGCGCTGAGTTCCTCGCGCTTTGCGATAAGTTCCGGTCCCCCCACCTGTGGCGGGTCGTGGACGGCGAATGGAAGCTCCGCCACACTCCGTGGGGACGAACGGACCAGCGTGCATGAGAAATGCGCGGCTGATTGCCCGGCTCGACGTCAAGGGTGCCAATCTCATCAAGGGCATTCATCTGGAGGGATTGCGCGTCATCGGAGACCCGCAGGAGTTTGCGCGTCGATACTACGAGCAGGGTGCCGACGAACTCATCTACATCGATATCGTCGCCAGCCTTTACGGCCGCAACAGCCTTGGTGACATCGTCGCGCGCGCGGCGCGTGACGTGTTCGTCCCGCTGACGGTTGGCGGTGGCCTGCGCTCGGTCGACGATGTCCGCGCCATGCTGCGCACGGGCGCGGACAAAGTCGCGATCAACACCGCGGCCATCCGTCGGCCCGAACTCATCACCGAAGTGGCGCAACGCTTTGGCTCGCAATGCATGGTGCTGGGGATCGAAGCCAAGCGCACGTCCCCGGGCAAGTGGGAAGCGTTCACCGATAACGGTCGCGAATACACCGGCTTGGACGTCGTCGAGTGGTGCCGGCGAGGCTACGAGCTCGGCGCCGGTGAGATTCTGCTGACTTCGGTCGACCAGGAAGGCACCCGCAAGGGGTTCGACACGGCGCTTATCGATGCCGTGACCAGCGTCGTCCCGATCCCAGTCATCGCCAGCGGCGGGATGGGCACTACCGATCACATGATCGATGCCTTCGCCCACGGCGCCGATGCGATCGCCATGGCCGACATTCTGCATTACGGCCGGATTGCGCTGCCTGAGGTGCGGGCCACCGCGATGGCAGCCGGGCTCCCGGTGCGCGCCGAGCCAAAGGTGGTGACGTGAGCGCGACGGTCCATGTCGTCGATTACGGGGTGGGCAACCTTTACAGCGTGGCCCGTGCGGTGGAGTCATGCGAAGGCGAAGCGCGCCTGACGGCAAACGCCAGCGAGATCGGCGGGGCCGATCGGCTGATCCTGCCCGGCGTCGGCGCATTCCGCAACGGCATGGACGGCCTTGCCGCGGCCGGGCTCGAGGATGCGATACGCGATTTTGCAGCTAGCGGGCGGCCGCTCCTCGGCATCTGCCTGGGGATGCAGATGCTGGCGTCGCGGAGTCGCGAATTCGGCGAGCACGCCGGGCTCGGCCTGATCCCGGGCGAAGTTACGACGATACCGTCCGAGGGAGCCGACGGCACCCGCCACAAGATCCCGTTCATTGGGTGGGTGAGGCTCGATCCGACGCGCTCGAGTGGATTTGCCAGGACGCCGCTGGCCGGTCTCGAGAGCTCGGATGCGGTCTATCTGGTCCACAGCTTTCATTTCGAGCCCGAGGACGAGACCGATTTGCTGGCGGTTTACGACTACGACGGGGTGCAGATCACCGCTGCGGTTGCTCGCGACAACATCATCGGTTGCCAATTCCACCCCGAAAAGAGCGGCCATGCCGGATTGAAGATCATCCGATCCTTCCTGGCGTTGTGAGTAACTGGAGTGCCGTCCGACCCCATACCGGAGCCAAACTCGGACGCGCCGGCCATAAGCGGTTGGAGCCGCCTGTCGGGCCACGCCTTGGTCTACATCGGTTCGACCGCGCTCAGCGCGCTGGCACCGTTCCTGATCCTGCCGTTCCTCACCCGCTGGCTGGGCCCGGCGGAATTCGGCATCGTCGCCAGTTTCCTCGCCCTGACGAACCTGACGCTGCTGTTCGTCGGATTCAGCACGCATGGGCTCATCAATGTCGTGTTCTATCGGGACGGTGCGGCAGCGATGCCGCCGCAAGTCGGCGCGACGTTTGGAATTCTCGCTCTGACGAGCGTCCCGGTCATTGTGCTCCTCTATGTTCTCGCACGGCCGATCGAGCACCTCATTGGCGTCTCCCCTGCGTGGCTGTGGACGGTGTGGCTCGCTGCCTGCGGACAGTTCGCGATGCTGATCGGGCTCGCCGTATGGCAGACGCTGCGCCAGCCGTTCCGCTTCGCCGCGGGCCAGCTGGGCTTCAGCGTGCTCACCGCCGGCGGCTCGGTCATCCTGATCGGATTTGCCGGGATGGGCTGGGAAGGCCGCGCGCTGGGCCAGGCGGCGGGAGCCGGCCTGATGATGCTCGCCACCATCGTGGCCCTGTCGGCAACCCGCAAGGTCGACTGGAACGCGCGCCATTGGCCGATGCGCGCCGCGCTGAAGTTCGGGCTGGGCCTGCTGCCGCACTCGGTCGGCGCGGTCGCGATGACCAGCATCGATCGGTTTGCGCTCAGCGCGACAGTCGATACCGTCGCCACGGGGCATTATTTCGCCGCGCTCCAGATTGCCTCGATCACGGTGGCCTCGGCCGCGGCCTTCAACACGGCCTGGAGCCCGTGGCTGTATGAACGTCTCGCTCGGGGCGACGATGCGTCGAAGCGGCAGGTGGTGTGGGCGACCTACGCGGTCGGTGCGCTGCTGCTGGCTGGCGCGGCCGCGATTGCCGTGATGGCGCCGTGGATCATGCGGACCGTTGCCGGACCGGGTTTCGACGAGGGCGCGATGCTGTTGCGCTACCTTGCGCCAGCGGCGGCGTTCAGTGGGATGTACTATCTCGTCAATGGCTATGCGTTCTATACTGGACGGACCGGGACGCTCTCGACCATCACCATCGCTACCGCGATCGTGCAGGTGGCGCTGACGCTGGTTCTGGCCCATGTCGACGGTGCCCGGGGCGTGGCGCTGGCGACGCTCGTCTCGGCCATTGTCTGCTGGGCAGCCACCGGCATCGTCGCCCACCGGATTGTGCCGATGCCGTGGCTACTTGGGCGGACCCTACCCGCAGGAGATATGCGATGAGCCTGCTGGATTCGGCCGCCGAGCCGCGCCTTTCGCTGGCCGAAATCCTCACGGTCGAGGATACCGCGGATCTGCTCGAATACCGGTGTCCGGCGACCGGCATGCCCATCTGGCCTCAGGTGCGCATGTGGTTCCTCAGGCAGGTTATGGGCGATTTGCTGTATTCCGATGCGGCGCCCGATTTCCCGCTGCGTCACCCATTGCGGCAAGCCGTCCCAACGATGGCCCGCTCGCTGCTTCGCAACTGGCGGATGCGCCATTCGTCGATGATCCAGTCGCCAGTGCTGATCACGACGGAGGCGCTTGCGGACCAGCTGGTCAGCGGCAAATGGACCAACAGGATGGCCGATCCGTTCGCCGAGGTGGCGGACACCCAATCTCTCGTCCTGATCGACCAGCATGAGTGGCAATGGCATTTCCCGCGGCATAACCGGCGGACCTACCTTCATGCACCCTTACAGTTCTGGACCGGAATGGCGGCCAAATTCGCTCCAGCGGATGCCGCACGCGGCCAGGCTCGCGAGGTGGCCGCTCTCGTCAGGGAGCGGGCGAACAGCTTGCTTGGCTGGGACATGGGCCCCTCGCGCGAAATTGCCTTTGCGGGCTATATCGGCCGCAAGCTGCTGACGATGCCGTTGCGCTACCGCGCTTATCGCAAGCTGTTCGGGACGATTCGACCGCAGGTGCTGCTGAATTCTTCGGGCTGCTATGGCCAGATCGCGGCCATGCTGGCGGCGGCGAACGACATGGGCATTGTGACCGCCGAGTTTCAGCACGGCGCCGTCTCCGATGGACATGACGCCTATAACTTCGCGCCGACCCTGCGATCCGACGACCGCTTTCGCCGGGTGCTGCCCACGTACTATCTCAGCTATGGCGACTGGTGGAACGAGCGGATCAATGCGCCGGTCGAAAAGCTCTCCATCGGCTACCCCGCCAGGGCCCGCAAACTGGCTGCGCTGGACGAAGCTCGAACGGAGCGCAACGCGGTTCTGATCCTCGGAGACGGGGTTGAGCTCGATCTGTATTTGGATCTGGCGCGGAAGCTTAGAGATAGGCTGGCGGGCACCGGCCTCGAGGTCGTATTTCGCCCCCATCCGATCGAACGGACAACGGCGATCCAGCGCTACGGCCAAACCGCCGGCGGCGTCAGGATAGACGACGGGTTCGACATCTACCAAGCCTTTCGCGGAGCGCATGCCGTGATCAGCGAGGTTTCGACCGGACTGTTTGAAGCTGTCGGCCTGGTCGAACGAATCCTCATGCTGGATACCGCGAAAGCTCGATTTGCCTACCCGGTCCACCCCTTCACCGTCGTCACTTCACTTGACGGGCTGGCCCAGGCCATCATTAGCGAGGATGGCGGCCGCCCGGCGGTGAGCCCCGAGCGATTGTGGGCCGAGGATTGGCAATCCAGCTATATGAGATTCCTGGCCACGAACGCCAAGATAGCAGGACTTGGGCACGATTCATGACCGCCTTGGCTGCACAACAATCGTTCAAGCCGACGGTTTTCGAGCGGCTGTTTATCGTCCTGCTCGTGTATTATTGGGCCCTGCAGTTCACGAAGGGCGATCAGGTTGAATTGATTCCTTTTTCAGTCGGGTATTACCTGTTCGTTGTCCCGGCTGCCGCATTTGGCGTGCTCGCAACGATCTATATGCTCGCGACGGTGCAGCGCCTGAACAAGCCGGCCTGGATGTTGGCGGCTTTCGTCGTGCTGGTGGTCCTAATATCGCTCTATCGATCTGACTTGAGGACGATCGCGTCGGTCGGGCTCCTCGGCGCGACACTGATGGCGTTGTTCCAGACCGTCCCGCGCGTGCCGCTGACCCTCATCAATGTGCTCTTCCTTCTCGCCATCCCGCTCAACGCAATCCTCTATTACTTCGATTACAGCATTTACACATTCATCCCCGGCATCGGGTCATCGCCCTTATGGTGGCGCATTTCGGCTTTTCCGAGTGTGGCCGAAGGGGGCCTCTTCGCCATGGTCGTGTTCGTGATGAATCTCGCGATTCGCGGCCATCGCACGCGCCCCCTCATGCTTGTCGTCTCGGCTTACATGTGCCTCTTGTCGGGCAGCAGGACCGGCTTGGTCGCCGTGCTCTTTGCGATTCTGTACATGGCACTGCGAAGCCGCGGTCTTCTCGCCAGGAAACGCGGGCGAAATCTGTTTTTCACCGCCGTCATCGCGCTTTTCGTGATGTCCATTTTCGCCAGTGACATCCTGTTGGCCTTGCCCTTCGCCGACAGTGAGTTTCTCAGAACGGTCATCTTCCGCGAGGAAGCGCTCGGGCGGTTCGACGTAGGCAGTCAATTGGGTACGGCGGCCGTTCGGCAATGGATTTTCGAACAGCACCTCGCGGCGTTTCGGGACAGCCCGCTGATCGGCATCGGGACGTTCGACTTCAGGATGCTGACGACGGGTTATGAAGCTTTGGACAATTCCGCGACCGGATCGGAGGCGTTCGTCACCGGCCTGCTCGCGCGCATAGGTCTGTTGTCCGTTCTCCTGTTTTCGGCCTTGCTGATGACCTCACCCCGGCTCGATCAGCAGAGCATCGATCTGGCCACCTGCTGCAGGATCGGCCTGTTCGTAGGCATGGTCACGTACGGCAGCTTCGTGAACGTTTACGATATTCTTTTCCTGATCCTGATTGTCGGCATCGCCGGCGGTATCGTGCCCGAAACATCGAACGCGCCAGCGCGGGCATCGCCAAGCGGGCAGGCAGCGATTCCATGAAAGTTCTCTATATTGGCGGGGTAGGCCCCTTTGGTGGCGCCTCAAGAAGCTTGTATGAGGCAGTGGGCGCATTGCCACCGGGCTCTGTCGAGCCGGTCTTCCTCATGCCGCGGGGCACGGCGCTCGATTTCTACCGGCGGGTGGCCAGCGACACGCTCGCAATTCGCGGCGTGAGCCGCTTCGACCATACGCGCGCGGCGCATTATCGTGGTGTTCGCTGGATCGTGGTGCTGCGGGAGCTGAGCAATCTGCCCTCGATGCTCCTCGGCCTGCGGCGGGCGCGACGTCGTTGGCCCGACATCGACTTGATACACGTGAACGAATTCACCGAGATCATTCCGGGCTTGCTGGCCAAGCGACTATTCGGAGTGCCACTCGTGGTGCACGTTCGGTCGCTGGTTCACACCGATGCCAAGATGCGGCGCACTCGCTGGCTGCACAAGGCACTAGCGCAAGCCGACGCTATCGTGGCGATCGACGAGACGGTGCGCGGCAGCTTGCCTGCGGAACTGAACGTCAATGTGATCCACAATTCCTTCACGTCAAACCCCACCGAAAAGCCCGACGATCGCTATCTCGCGCAGTTCGATCGACTGCGTCCGAACGCGCTAAAGGTCGGATTCGTCGGCAACTTGCTGCGAACCAAGGGCATTGTAGAGCTTGTGCGGGCTGCCCGCATGGTCAAGGACCGTGGGGGCGACGTGCAGTATATCATCATCGGCGGCGGGATAGCCTCCGAGCGGAGCATTACCTCGGAGGTTGCTCGTCGCCTCGGGCTAGCGCAAACAGCGGAAGAGGAAGTCCGGCGCTTGATCGCCGACTTGGGGCTGGAGCAGGAGGTGTTTCTCTTCGGGCCGACGGCCGATATCCAGCGCACGTATTCGAAGATGGACGTCCTGGCCTTTCCGAGTCATCTGGACTCACCAGGCCGGCCGGTCTTCGAAGCCGGATTCTTCGGCGTTCCGAGCATCGTCGCGGTGCGCCATCCGCTGCCCGACACAATCATCGACAAAAAGACAGGCATTGCCATTGCAGAGCCCCATCCGGTGCTCATTGCCGACGCGATCTTGGAGTTCGAGCGTGACCGATCCGAGGTTAGACGAATGGGCGATGCCGCTCGAGCGCTGGCTGAACGGAACTATCTGCCGGAGTTGAACGCTACGAAGCTGCTCCAGTTATACTGGCGGATTCTCGAGCGCAGATCGTCAGGCGACAGCCCGCCGCAGTTTTACGGAGAACACACATGAACTACGCACGCACCGCGGATGACTCCATTTATCTCAACGAAGATCGCTATCTTGCTCCGAAGGAAAGCTTCAAGCAGATCGCTTCCCTTCTCAATATTGAAGCCGCGACGGGCTCTTTGGTCGACATTGGCTGCGCCACCGGCGAGTTCTTGCACTACGCTCGAACTCTGAACGCCGAGTTGGATCTGAAAGGCGTGGAGTATTCGCCTAACCTGGTTGCACACGGCAACGAACAACTGGGGCCGCGTCGGATCGAAATTCTGCAGGGGGATGCCAACAAGCTGCCCTTGGAAGCCGAGACTTTTGATCTGGTGACGACTATTGGAGTTACTTCGATCTTTGACGATTTTCGTCCCTCCTTCGACGAGATGATCCGCATCGCCCGCCCTGGCGGGCGCTGCCTCAATCATATGCTGGTGAACGAAGACGCAATGGACGTCATTGTGCGTTACGTGAAAGACGATGGGGAGTTGGAAGCCGGCTGGAACCGGTTCTCAATTCGTTCAATCACGCAGCATCTGGAACAGCACACCAGGGTCGGAGCGTTCCGGTTCATCAAGCACGAAATGCCGTTCGATATTCCGCAGCGGGATGATCCCATGCGGTCGTGGACTCGCATCATCGATGGCAAGCGTGTGCTGTGGAATGGGCTTGGGACGGAAGTATCACTCTTTCACGTGCTATTCGATGTCGTGTGACTGGCAGGGGCCGCGGGGAGGAAGCGAACTCGAGTCCATCGCGAGGGTGGCTCATGTCACGCGGGTGCGCCCGATAGCGAGATTCAGCCGCTTGTATAGCTTGCGCAAGTCGTTGAAGATCCAGGCCTCGGAGGGATAGTCGTCGTGCGCCTTGGGCGGACGCGCGATGTAATCGGCCAGCTTCTCGGGGGTCCAGCCCATCTTCTTAATGAAGTACTTCTTGTCGGTCTCGAGCTCCTTCTCGCTCGGGTAGGCGATCCCCGCAGCGCTGGCGAGCGCCTCGTCGCGGCTCATCTGCCCGGTCATCACCAGCGTCGAGAGATGGACCTTGCGCTTATCGACGCCGAACTTCTGCGGCAGGATGTAGCCTTGGTAGAATCGCGTGAAGACCGATTCATAATGTTTGTAGGCGTATGGCTTGTAGCCGAACTCGCGCGTCAACCGATCGAGCGCCTCGGCTTTGCGGTAATCGAAGAAATCGAGGATCGGCACCCATTCGATGCGCGACAGGAAAGTGTGGCGGACCAACTCCAGCGTACCGATCGCCGGAAAGGTCTTCAGCCGCGGGCCGCCGAAGCGGCGCGAGATGCCCACGATGTTGCGCTTGTCCCACTTGTTCCAGTTCCAGCTGACGGGCAGGGCCATGCCCTCGGTGGCGGTGTTGAGCCCGGACAGCAGGTAGCGCAGGCCGTACTTGGCGGCTTGCCGGTAATTCACCGCCAGCATGGCGTTGTCGTACAGCAGCTCGACATCGAGCACGTCGGCCGAGAAGAACGCCTCCATCAGCCCGCGGATCTCAAACCAGTCGATGACGTGGGTATGAAGATCGACGCCGAGCCCACGAACGAGGTTGGCGATGTTGTTCTGGGCGAGCTCGGAGTTCCAGCCGTTGTCCATGTGGACGGCGAGCGGCCGCAAGCCGAGGTCGATCGCCTTGACCAACACCCAGCTGCTGTCGACGCCGCCCGACACCCCGATGATGCAGTCATAGGGTTTGCCTTTGCCGTTCTCGCGCACGCGCGCCAGGAAGTCTTGCAGCTGGCGTTCCCGTACCGCCGGATCCATTGTCAGGATATGGTGCTTTCGGTCGACGAATTCGGTGCAGTAGTTGCAAACCCCATCCGCGTCGAAACGAATGTCGTCCGCCGTGGAGTCCATGATGCAACGCGTGCACACGCGTACTAGCTCGGTCACTGTTCAATCACTCCACAGCGCGCGAAGCTCGTCGTAGCGCGGATAGGTTATGAGCACCGCCCGGTGCGGTCCATGAAAGACGAAGAAGGCGCCGGCCGCGACGGCACTGGCGCCGGCATCCGTCGCCGCCCTGATGTCGGCGAGCGATCCGACGCCCCCCATGGCGATCAAGGGCACGTCGGCAATCGCGCTGCCTTCGGCGATCAGACCCCGGTCGACGCCCGCGAGCGTCCCGTCCCGATCGACGGCATTGAGCAGGATCTCGCCAGCCCCATTGGCGACCGCGTCAGCGACCGCCCGGCGCCAGTCGCGCTGTTTGATCGGGACTCCGGCCGCGCTGAAGGGCTGCGGTCTGCCGAGCCAATCGCGCTTGACATCGATCGACACGACGACCGCCTGCTCGCCTGCATGATCGGCGATCTCGCGAATGACCGCCGGCGAATGCAGCACCGCGCTCTGGAGCGAGACCTTTTCCACTCCGAGCTTGAACAACAACTTGGCATCGTCGGCATGACGGATGCCGCCGCCGTAGCAAAGCGGCATGAAGCATTCGCCGGCGAGTTGCTCGATGAGCTCGAAATCGGGGCCCCGGCGTTCCTTACTCGCGTCGATGTCGAGCACCATCAGCTCGTCGACTTCCTTTTCGTTGAAGATTTTGACCGCATTGATCGGGTCGCCGACATATTTCGGCTTGGCGAACTTGTGAGTCTTCACCAGCCCGCCGCGGCTCAGCAGCAAGCACGGGATCACGCGGTGGCTCAGCATGCGATATCGAGGAAGCGCCGCATCAACGCCATGCCGAAGCGATGGCTTTTCTCCGGGTGGAACTGAACGCCGTAGATGTTGTCGCGGTGCACGGCTGCGGTGAACTCGGTGCCGTATGTCGCGGTCGCCAGTACGTCGTCCCGCCGGTCGCAGACCGCCCGGTACTTGTGCACATAGTAGAACCGCTGCTCACCTTGGCCTTCGGGGATCAGCGGATTGGGCCTGGCCGGGCGCGTGACCGTCCAACCCATATGAGGAATCTTGAGCCGCGTCTCGCCGCCCAGATCGACCAACCGCACGTCCGCCTCGATCCATCCGAGCCCGGGAAGCACGCCTTCCTCGCTGCGGCGGCACAGCATCTGCATGCCGAGGCAAATGCCGATCACCGGCACTTTCTCGACGAGCGCGGCGTGGTTGAGCGGGTCGATCCAGCCGCCATCGCGCAAGGCCTTCATCCCGGCGTCGAAAGCGCCGACGCCGGGCAGGGCGACCCGGCGCGCTCCGGCGATCGCACTCGGCTCGCTGACGATCTCGGCTTCACCATCGACCGCCTCGAACATGCGCTGGACGGAGCGAATGTTGCCGATTCCGCAGTCGACGATCGTGACCTCCGGACGTTCGCGGCTTCGTTCCGCGGTTTCCGGGGCCGGTTTGTCGTCCAGTAGCGCCATTGCGCCGATCGCCTTAGCGGCGCGCACCCGGCAGCGAAAGGCTCAACGTTCTCCGCGGTTTTCACCCGGCATCCCACCATTGGCTCTCGGAGCGCCGCCCGTTCCGAGCGGCCGGCCCCGTGGCCGTGGTCGAAAGGACCGGGGCGCGTGCCGAATGATTACGACATCGGCATCGAACCGGTCTTCGATTGTGGACCTCACTTAGCGATGCTGCCTTGCCACGGCCGGGCCGTCTTTCGCCGACCGATTTGCGGTTTTCCAACGTCGCGGCGCTCTCGGGCCGCGACGCGTCGGCATGTCACGAAGCCAACGTTGGACTTTTCAGGCCGTCCCCCGGCGGTTATGCCGCCGCGCGGAACGGGGCGCGCCACCTCACCGCATCGCGACGACGCCCCAAGCTGGAGAATTCGATGTTGCATAGGGAGGTTCGGGCCGACGCTTGTGCTGCCGGCGGAGGGACCGATGTTTAGGGACAAGGTCCTGCTGATAACCGGGGGGACGGGCTCGTTCGGCAACGCCGCCTTGCGCCGGTTCCTGTCATCCGACCTAAGAGAGATTCGCATCTTCTCGCGCGACGAAAAGAAGCAGGACGACATGCGCAAGGCGTATGGCAATGCGAAGCTCAAGTTCTACCTCGGCGACGTACGCGACGAGCGGAGCGTCGAGGCAGCGATGCGCGGGGTCGATTTCTGCTTCCACGCGGCCGCGCTCAAGCAAGTGCCGTCGTGCGAGTTCCATCCGCTCCAGGCGGTTCGGACCAATGTGCTGGGTACGGAAAACGTGCTGAACGCGGCGATTTCCGCTGGCGTGCAGCGCGTCATCTGCCTGTCCACCGACAAGGCGGTCTACCCCCTGAACGCCATGGGCATCAGCAAGGCGATGATGGAAAAGGTCATGGTCGCGATGTCGCGCAACCTTGAGGGGACGAACACGACCATCTGCGGCACGCGTTACGGCAACGTGATGGCCTCGCGCGGCTCGGTCATCCCGCTGTTCGTGGAGCAGATGGTCGCCGGCAAGCCGATCACGATCACCGATCCGCGGATGACCCGGTTCATGATGACCCTGGACGATGCCATCGAGCTGGTCCTCTACGCTTTCGAGCATGGCCAGAACGGCGACTTGTTCGTGCAGAAAGCCCCGGCGGCGAGCGTCGCGGTGCTGGCCGAGGCGCTGCGGCAGTTGCTCGGGCGACCCGATTACCCGATCCAGGTCATCGGCACGCGTCACGGCGAGAAGCTGCACGAGGCATTGCTGGGCCGGGAAGAGCGGGCGGTGGCAGAGGATCTCGGCGGCTATTTCCGCGTGCCACCGGACGGGCGCGACCTCAATTACGAGAAATTCGTCGAGGAAGGAGAGGCGAAGCTCGGACACGGGGAGGAATACAGCTCGCACAACACCGAGCAGCTCGATGTCGAGGGGATGAAGGCGCTGTTGCGCCAGCTGCCTTTCATCGAGCGGGCGATGGGTGGACGGTTCGAGGAACGCGAGGTCCTCGGGTGACCAAAGTGCTTGTGACCGGGGCGGACGGGTTCATCGGACGCAACCTTTGCGTCCGCCTCCGCGAGCGCGGCGGTTGCCAGGTGGTGAAGCTGGTGCGCGGCGACGGCCCGGAGCGCTTGGCCGAGGCCGCTGGCATCGCCGAGTTCGTGGTCCACCTGGCCGGGGTCAACCGGCCGCAGGACCCGGCCGAGTTCGCCAGCGGCAACGCCGGCTTCACCGGTGAACTCACCGCTGCCCTGGCCGCCGCGGGCAATCGAGCGCCAGTGATCTACGCCTCGTCGATCCAGGCCGAGCGCGACAGCCCGTATGGCAACAGCAAGCGCGCGGCGGAAGACGCATTGCTGCGGCACGCCGAAGCGACCGGGGCCCCGGTCCACCTGTTCCGGCTCGCCAACGTGTTCGGCAAGTGGGCCCGGCCGAACTACAACTCGGCCATTGCGACGTTCTGCCACAACGTCGCGTGGAAGATGCCGATCGACGTGCACGATACAGCCGCGCCGCTGCAGCTGGTCTATGTCGACGATGTGATCGACGCGTTCCTCGCACTGCTCGACAGCTCGCCGGCGGGCGCTCATTTTCGCGAGGCCGGGCCGGTCTACCGAACGACCGTCGGCGACGTCGCGGACATCATCCGCGCATTCCCGGCGAGCCGCGACACGATGGTCATCCCACCGGTAGGCAGCGGCCTCGTCCGCGCTCTTTACGCGACATATCTCAGCTATCTTGAGCCGGACGGATTTGCGTACTCGGTTCCGGTCCACGGCCGTGAGGATCCGCGCGGTCCGTTCGTCGAAATGCTCAAGACGGCCGACTCCGGACAATTTTCGTACTTCATCGCCCGGCCCGGGGTCACCCGCGGCGATCATTACCATCATACCAAGAGCGAGAAGTTCCTCGTCATCGCCGGAACAGCGCATTTTGCTTTTCGTCACATCGAGAGCGGGCGCAAGCACGAGCTGGTGACCCGCGGCGGCGAGGGCATCATTGTCGAAACGATCCCCGGCTGGACGCATAACATTACCAACGCCGGCGAGGGCGATCTTGTCTGCATGCTGTGGGCCAACGAAATATTCGATCGCGAACGGCCCGATACAGTCGCCATGAAGGTGTGAGCCGATGAGCAAGCTCAAGGTGATGACCGTGGTCGGCACCCGGCCGGAGATCATCCGCCTGTCGCGGGTCATCGCCGCGCTCGACGACGCTTGCGACCACGTCCTGGTCCACACCGGCCAGAACCACGACTACGAACTGAGCCAGGTGTTCTTCGACGACTTGGGCATCCGCAAGCCCGACCACTTCCTGAACTCCGCGGCCGGGGTGCCCTCGGCAACGATCGGCAACATCCTCATTGCGATGGACCCGTTGCTCCGCGAGGTTAAGCCCGAGGCGCTGCTGGTGCTGGGCGACACCAACTCGTGCCTCGCCGTCATCCCGGCCAAGCGCCAGCACATTCCGATCTTTCATATGGAGGCGGGCAACCGCTGCTTCGACGCCCGCGTGCCCGAGGAGACCAACCGCAAGATCGTCGATCACACCGCGGACGTGAACCTCACCTACAGCACCATCGCCCGCGAGTATCTGCTGCGCGAGGGGCTCTCGCCCGATCTGGTGATCAAGACCGGCAGCCCGATGTTCGAGGTGCTGCACCACTACATGAGCGATATCGACGGCTCCGACGTGCTCGCCCGCCTCGGCCTCGCGGAGGGCGAGTACTTCGTCGTCTCGGCGCACCGCGAGGAGAACATCGACGCGGACCGGAACTTCTCCCGCCTGGTGCAAATCCTCAACGGAATCGCCGAGCGATTCGGTCGCCCGGTGATCGTCTCAACGCATCCGCGCACGCAGAACCGCGTCGATTCCTCGGGCGCATCATTTCACTCACTCGTGCGGCTGCTGAAGCCGCTTGGCTTCCACGATTACGTGAGGCTGCAGAAATCGGCCCGCGCGGTGCTGTCGGACAGCGGCACGATCACCGAGGAATCCTCGATCCTCAATTTCCCCGCGCTCAACATCCGCGAGGCGCACGAGCGGCCTGAGGGGATGGAGGAAGGCGCGGTAATGATGACCGGCCTCAATCCCGAGCGGGTCGAGCAATGTCTCGCCCTGATCGAGACGCAGGGCCGGGACGAGAACCGCGACCTGTGTCTGGTCGCCGACTATTCGATGCCGAATGTCTCCGCCAAAGTCGTGCGCATCATTCACAGCTACACTGACTACGTTCGGCGCGTGGTGTGGAAGGAATATGCCTGAGGCGGTTCCGGCAGGCGTTCCCGCATCCGCCGACCGTCGATCGTTGCGCATCCTGTATATCACGCAATGGTTCGAGCCCGAGCCGATCCTGAAAGGCGTCGAGTTCGTCCGCGGCCTGGCAGCGCGCGGTCACGAGGTCGAGACGGTCACCGGCTTTCCGAACTATCCGCGCGGCTCGCTTTATCCCGGCTATCGGCTGCGTCTGCATCGCCAGGATGAAATCGAAGGCGTGAGCGTCAACCGGGTCTGGCTGTACCCCAGCCACGGGCTCTCGAGCTTTCGCAGAATTCTGAATTACTTCAGCTTCGCCTTCAGCGCGGCGATGTTCGGACTGTTCAAGGCGGGCAAGTTCGATCTCCTCTACGTCTATCCGCCGCCGCCGGCGGCCTTGGCCGCGGCGCTGATCTGCGCCGTCAGGCGGCGCCCGTTCGTGATGGATATCCAGGACCTGTGGCCCGATTCGGTGATCCGCTCGGGCATGCCGGGCACCCGATGGATGGAACGCGTTCTCACCCCGATGTGCAATTTCGCCTATCGCCGCGCGACCCGCATCGTCGCGCAGTCGCACGGCATTGCCCGGCGCCTGACCGAGCGCGGCGTTCCGCGGGACAAGATATCCGTCGTCTACAACTGGGCGCACGAGGACGGCCCGACCGGCACGCTCGATCTCGCACCGTACGGCTTCGCGGGGCGGTTCAACATCGTCTATGGCGGGAATCTGGGGTTGATGCAGGGCCTCGACACTCTCATCCGCGCGGCCCAGGTTGCCGCGCGCGAGGTGCCGAACCTGCAATTGACCCTGATCGGCAACGGCGCCGATCGGGACCGTCTGCTCGCGCTGGTGCGCGAGCTCGACGCGTCGGCGCACGTCCGGATCGCTCCCGGAATTCCGCGCGACCAGATCGGCGACGTGTTCGCGGCGGCCGATGTGCTCGCGCTGCACTTGATCAAGGATCCGCTGTTCGCGATCACCGTTCCGCACAAGACGCAGTCGTACATGGCCGCCGGCAGACCCATCCTGGTCGCGGTAGAGGGCGAGGCGGCGAGCCTGGTGACCGAAGCGGGAGCGGGGGTCTCTGCCGAATCCGGCAATGTGGTCGCTATAGCCGCGGCGATGGTGCGCCTGGCGCGCACCTCACCCGAAGAGTTGCAGGCGATGGGCGAGGCGGGGCGGCGGGAGTTTGGCGAACGCTTCACGCTCGCCGCGGCGATCGAAGCGACCGACGCGGCTATCCAGCAGGCCTATCAGAGTGCGAACGCCCGCGGGCGCTCACTCACCCGATGATCCGGGCGGGGTTTCCGACCACCGCCGCCCCTTCCGGCACATCCCGGATCACGACGCTGCCCATGCCGACCACCGCGCCGGCGCCGATGGTGACGCCCTGCTTGAGCAGCGCGCCGGTGCCGATGTAGGCCCCGTCCTCGATGCGCACTCCGCCGTTGCAGCTCACCCTCGGGGCGAACGTGACGAAGTCGCCGATCCGGCTCTGGTGCGCGACGTAGCTGTATATGTTCCCGTGGAAATGGCGGCCGATCGACACGTCGGGCTCGATGATCGTGTTGTGACACAGGATCGAGCCTTCTCCGATCGAGCTGCTGGGATGGACCCGGGCGCTCGAGGCGACGAGCGTGCCGAAATCCGTCAGGCGAGCCGCCGCGGAACGGCGTGCCTGAGGGTCGGCGAAAGCGATGACCACCGGCGTGCCGGGCTCGATGTCGCTTGGTCGAATGACCGGAAATCCGTGAAATCGACCCTCGACGCGATCGTCCAGGAAACAGCACGGGGTACCAGCGTCATTGCGCGATTCGATCATGTCGAGGATCTGAAGGCCGAAGCCTCCGGCACCGTAGATTGCCAGCATGCCGCATGCTGGCAATGTTCTAACACCGGGGCAAGGGCTTCCGCCGTCGTTGATTCGACCCATCGGCTTGGGCAGGGTCCGGCGAGCCCATGCGAGCCCGGGCCACAGACGAGGAAGCAAGGATGGGCGTATCTTGAAACGACTCTTTGACGTGCTCGTCGCCGGGATCGTGCTCGTGGCGCTCGCGCCGCTGCTTTTGTTGCTCGCGCTTCTCGTCGCGATCTTTGTCGGCCGTCCGGTGCTGTTCGTGCAGGAACGGCCCGGGCTGCAAGGCCGCATCTTCCGCCTCGTGAAGTTCAGGACCATGACTAATGAACGCGATGGTGCCGGCAGTCTCTTGCCGGACGAGCAGAGGCTCAGGCGCTTCGGCCGGCTTCTGCGCGCGACAAGCCTCGACGAGTTGCCCGAGCTCTTCAACATCTTGCGCGGCGACATGAGCCTCGTCGGGCCGCGCCCGCTGCTCGTCGAATACCTGCCGCTCTACACCGCAGAGCAAGCCCGGCGGCACCTGGTGCGGCCTGGCATCACCGGTTGGGCCCAGGTGAACGGGCGCAACGCGATCAGCTGGGAGGACAAGTTCGCCCATGATCTGTGGTACGTCGACAACCACAGCTTCTGGATCGATCTCAAGATCCTGCTGTTGACCGTCGCTCGAGTCCTCAGGGTCCAAGGCATCGACGAGCCGGGCAAGGTCGGCCAATCCAAGTTTCGCGGCACCAAATGACCGCGACAGGAGGCAGGCCTTAGGCCGCTGCTTCGCGCATGACGGATGCGAACGTGTCGCAAATGCGTGACAGATCGTCGTCCGTCAGCGTCGGATGGGTCAGGAACATGAGGCTCGTCTCGCCCAGCTCGAGCGCCGCCGGCAGCCGTTGCGCGGGCGCCCAACCGGTATTGTCGAACGCCTTCTCGCGGTAGACCTCCGAGCAGCTCCCCTGCATGAGCGGCACGCCGCGGGCGTTGACCTCGGCGATGATGCGATCGCGGCTCCATCCCGAACGCAAGCCGTCGGGCTTCACGTACGCGTAGAAACGGTAGTACGCATGGACGTCGTCGGCCCGCGGCAAGGGAACGCGCAGGGCGCCTTGGAAGCCGGCCGCGACCTCGGCGTAACGGCCGGCCGCCGCGGTGCGGGCGCGCGTCCAGTCCGCCATCTGCTTCAGTTGCAACCGGCCGATTACCGCCTGCATCTCGAGCATGCGCCAGTTGGTGCCGAAGGTTTCGTGCACCCACCGAAAGCCCGGTGGATGCTGGCGCTCGTAGACCGCCTCCCAGCTCTTGCCGTGGTCCTTGAACGACCACATCCGCGACCACAGCTCGGCATCGTCTGTGGTGACCATGCCGCCTTCACCGCCGGTGGTCATGATCTTGTCCTGACAGAACGACCAGGCGCCGGCGTCGCCGATCGAGCCGACGGATCGGCCGGCCCAATAGGCGCCGTGAGCCTGCGCGCAGTCCTCGATCACCCGAATGCCGCGGCCGCGGGCCAGGTCCATGATCGGCCCCATGTCGCACGGCCAGCCCCCAAGGTGGACCGGAATGATCGCCCGCGTCCGTTCGGTGAGCCTCGGCTCGATCGTCTGCGCGGTGATGTTCCCGCTGTCGCGGTCGACGTCAGCGAAAACCGGTCGCGCGCCGGCATTCACGACGCACGAGATCGAGGCGATGAAGGTCCTTGGGGTGACGACGACTTCGTCGCCCGGACCGATCCCCAGTCCCTTGAGCGCCAGATCCAGCGCGACCGTGCCGTTGGCCAGCGCCACCGCATGCGAGACACCGGCCCAGGCGGCGAACTCGGTCTCGAACTCGCGGCAATGCTCGCCGGTCCAGTAGTTTACCCGGCCGCTGCGGAGGACGTCGCCGACCGCTCTGATTTCCTCCTCGCCGAACGACGGCCACGGCGCCACGCTTGAATTCAACATCGACCACTCCAAGAGAATGCGGCCGCGGCGCTAGCAGAACGCCGGGACATTTGCACAGGCTCGCGTGGCCGCCGGCCGCTAGAATCCATCCGACTACGCATCTCGCCGCATCTAGGCTATCCGGAGCACCGGCTGGACGAATCCCGCCCAAGGAGCGGATGCAGATTGCGAACCAACGACGTCAATCGACGCCACTTCATCGGAGCCGCGACCGGCGCGCTGGGAATGACGACGCTGGCACCCGGCTCGCTCGCTGCGGCACAGCAGGCCGCGCCGGGAGCGCAGGCGAACCTTGCGCTACCGCCGGGCGGAGCGATTTCGGTGCTCGATTTCGGGGCCGATCCGACCGGCAAGGCCGATAGCCTCGCCGCGATCATTCGGGCGCGGGACATCGCAGCACCCGCCGGACGGGTGCTCACATTCTCGCAAGGCACCTACAAGATCAGCGCCGGCTTGAACCTCGGTCTACCGCGGTTGCATGTGCAGGGCCTCGGCCGGGTGGTGATCCAGGCTGATTTCGACGGCGGCAACATCGTTTCGGTCGACGGCGGTCCGCGCACGATCATCTATCAGTCGAGCCTGCGAAACTTTGTCATCCGCGGCAACGGCTCGGCCGGCCAAACGGGCTTGTTCGTGCGTAATGCGGTTCACGGCCATCGCGCCGATATCCGGGTCCGCAACGTCGGCCAGTACGGCTTCCACATTCAGAGTGACGTCTTCTCGGTCTACGACCGCCTGGTTTCCGACTTTCAGAACGAGGGAGTCAGAGGAGAGCGGAGGCCGACACACGACCTCTATGTCGACCAGACCGAGGCCTATGGTGGAACCACGGCCTGCGCGTTCAATGACTGCATCTTCGAAGAGGGACAAGTTTACGGCGTATATCTGGCCCACGCCGACAATTGCATCTTCCGGGGAGGCGGGGCGGAAGGGCTCCCCGGCTGGGGGGTCTACGTCAGCGCCAGTTCGACGCGCAATCACTTCGCGCAGTTCTACTGCGAGCAGAACGCCGAGGGCGATTTCGACGTCTACGGCTCGCGCAACCATTTCATCGGCTGCGAAGCCTACGATGGCCATCGGCAGACCACGCAGTTCAAGATTCGCCCCGGCGCCTTCGGCAACGTGATCGAGAAATGCGGGACGTTCTCGGGCGGCGGCGTGCCGCTGACCACGGTCACGATCGATTCCGGCGCCACGGACACGACCGTTCGCGACTGTTATCTTCACCGGCTGGAGGACAACGGTGAGCGGACGATCCTCGATAACTACAGCGACGCCTACAACGGAATCGCCAAAGCGGGTGGCAAAACCTTCGGAAACACCGAAAATTCGAATCCCACGGCGCTGGATTGGTACGAAGAAGGCACGTTCACGCCGCGCTTCGGCGGAACCGAGCGCGACGGGCGCGTGTCCAACGACATCCCGTTCGGCGAGTTCCAGCGGATAGGCAACAGGGTGGCGTTCACGTTGTCGGTGCGGGTTTCCGAGGTTCTCTCCGCGCCGCAAGGCGAGCTGGTGATCAAGGGCCTGCCGTATCCGGCGGCGGCGTTTCCTTACGGCCAGGCGGCCGCCATCGGCGATTATCACGGCCTTGCGTTGCCCGGTTCGGCCACGCAGCTTGCGGCCGGCATCGATCGCGACGCGATCAAGCTACTCGGCCTGACGAACGGCGGACGAGGCGCGCCCCTTGATGCTTCAGCCCTGCGGCAGAACGACATGATCGCCATCAGCGGGCATTACCGGGTAGGCTAGCGCCGCGCCCGCCGGGATCGCCCGAACAGCTGCCCCGGGAGCCGCCAACCCTGCCGGTGCGCGCACACAGCGCCGCAGAGCAAGAGGTGGATTCCCTTGCCAAAGTTGGCCATTTCCGCGATGGCCGCGCGATATTTCGATACTTTGAGCGAGGCCGTTGCGCACCCGTCGTTCGAAAACAGGCATTCGCCGGGGTTTTTCATGCTGCTGATCGACCAGACCGTCGGGCCCGTTCTAGCGCTGCCGCGTCCGCTTAAGCGGCTGATCGTGCTGTGTCTCGACGCCGGCCTGTGTATCCTGACGGTGTGGCTGGCGTTCTATTTGCGGCTTGGTCATTTCGTCTCGCTGTCTTCGGAGGGGTGGCCGGCGGCCGTCGCCGCCCCGCTGATTGCGCTGCCCATCTTCATCCGCTTCGGGCTGTACCGGGCGATCTTCAGGTATGTGAGCTGGGAAGCACTCGTTGCCATCGGCAACGCGGTGATCGTGTACGGGATCATCTATTTCAGCATCTTCACGGCCTTCGGAGTGGACGGGGTGCCGCGCACCGTGGGCATCATCCAGCCGATCCTCCTGCTGATGCTGGTGGGAGCGTCGCGGGTTGTCGGCCGCTTCTGGCTGAGCGGCCGATATCGCGACATTCTGAAGCCCGGCACGAAAAAGAACGTCTTGATTTACGGCGCGGGATCCGCGGGCCGCCAGCTCGCCAACGCGATCGCCGACTCCCCGGACATGCAGGTCGTCGCTTTCGTCGACGACGATCGGGGCCTTCATGGAAGCTCGCTCGGCGGCAAGCCGGTGTTCTCGCCGAGCCGGATGGAAGAAGTCGTCGAGCAGTTTGCGGTGTTCGAGATCCTCCTCGCGCTGCCCTCGGCGACCCGGCGGCGGCGTAACGAGATCCTCACGCGGATTCGGGCGCTCGGCACCGCGGTGCGGACGCTGCCCGGGTTGCTCGACGTGGCGCGCGGCTCGGTGACGGTCACGCATTTGCGGCCGCTCGAGATCGACGATCTGCTGGGCCGCGATCCGGTCGAGCCTGACCGTTCGCTGCTGGAAGCGAAAATCAGTGGCGAGTCGGTGCTGGTCACCGGCGCCGGCGGGTCGATCGGCAGCGAGATCTGCCGACAGATCCTGGAGCTCCAGCCCGCGGTCTTGCTGTTGCTCGATTCGAGCGAATTCGCGCTCTACCAGATCCATCAGGAGCTGGAGCTGCAGAAGTCCGCCAAGAAGGAAATCCAGACCAACCTGATCCCGCTGCTGGGTTCGGTGTGCGATCGGGAGCGCATGCGGCGGGTTTTCGCCTCGTGGCGACCCGATACCGTGTATCACGCGGCGGCCTTCAAGCACGTGCCCCTCGTCGAGCATAATGTGGTCGAGGGGGTTCGCAACAACGCCATGGGGACCTGGATCTGCGCTCAGGTCGCGGCGGAAGCCCGAACTCGGGATTTCGTGTTGATCAGCACCGACAAAGCCGTCCGGCCGACGAACGTCATGGGGGCCAGCAAGCGCCTGGCGGAGCTCGGACTGCAGGCGCTGGCACAAGGCGCGACCACTTGCTTCTCGATGGTCCGATTCGGCAACGTGCTCGGGTCGAGCGGATCGGTCGTGCCGCTGTTTCGCCAGCAGATCGCCAAGGGCGGGCCGGTGACCGTCACCCATCCCGAGATCACGCGCTACTTCATGACCATTCCGGAGGCTGCGCAACTGGTGATCCAGGCCTCGTCGATGGCCAAAGGGGGCGAGGTATTCGTCCTTGACATGGGACAGCCCGTCAAGGTTCTCGATCTCGCCAGGCGCATGATCGCTCTGTCCGGCCTGAAAATCCGCAGCGAGGAGCAGCCGGACGGCGACATCGAGGTGATCTTCAGCGGGCTGCGGCCGGGCGAGAAGCTCTACGAGGAACTGCTCATCGGGGATAATCCGGTCGCCACCGATCATCCGCGGATCATGATGGCCAGCGAGAATTACATCCCGCTCGCCGAACTGGAGCCGGCGCTCGAGCGAATCGTCACCGCCGTCGATGAACAGGACGCCGAACGGGTGCGGCGAATCCTCGCCGAGTTGGTGACGGGATACCATCCGGCGCAAGGCATCTTCGATTACCTTTCCCGCCCGCAGCCGCGCCCGAGCTTGCGGGCGGTGTAGGTTGCCCTCGGCCCAACTCTATTGGCACGGCATGGACTCCGGGTGTAGGCAAGGCCAGTTCGCTTCCTCTTCAGGTCACGAGAATCGATGATCGAGGTTTTTCCGGCCGTGCGCGGCCTAGCCATCGGCGTTTTCGCTGTCGCGACCATTGCGGTGTTGCCGCTGACGTCCGCTCCGGCCGCGGCCAATCAGCTGGCCGAACAACGCGTCACCGGCCTTAAGCGGATTTGCATTTACCGCGCCGGCGCCCTGGGGACGGAAACACGCTCGCTGGATATCGGCGTCGGCGACGCCTGCCCCGCGCAATTTCCCGTGGGGGGCCTGGCCGTGGCTGCGCCAAAGGTGGATGGCCTGACCACCAAGGCACCGCCGACCGCAAGGCTGGATCAGACAACCTTCCGCAGCGGCAAACGGCAATGCAGCTACGTTCAACTGGGCGCGACCTGGACTTATGTCCTGCCGCCGGACGAGCAATGCCCGCTCACCGTGGGCTTGATCGAGCAACAGGTGGCCGCCCGCGAGACGGATCAATAGGCTGAGACCGGGGGAGGTGTGACTTGGCGGGCGGTGCCGTGCTCATCACCGGCGTCGCCGGGTTCATCGGCGCCGCGGTGGCCGAACGCCTTCTCGCACGTGGCGCTACCGTCGTCGGAATCGACAGCCTCAACGACTACTACGCGGTCGCGCTGAAGGCGGCGCGGCGCGACCGGCTGTTGGCAGCGGGCGGCAGCCGCTTCACGTTCTTGCGGTGCGACTTCGCCGACATGGCGGGCCTCGAAGAGGCGCTCGCCGGCCACACGATCGACGCCATCGTCCACCTCGGCGCACAGCCCGGGGTGCGGTACTCGATCGAGCATCCGCACGCTTATGCGCATTCGAACCTCGTCGGGCACCTGAACATCCTCGAGCTGGCCCGCCGCCGCGGCGTGCGGCACATGGTCTACGCCAGCTCCAGCTCGGTCTACGGCAACAGCGCCAACGTGCCCTTCTCGGTCGAAGACCGGGTCGATCACCCGGTCTCGCTCTACGCGGCGACCAAGAAGGCCGACGAGCTGATGAGCGAGACTTACGCGCATCTTTACCGGATTCCGCTCACCGGCCTGCGCTTTTTCACCGTCTACGGTCCGTGGGGGCGGCCCGACATGATGCCGTGGATCTTCACCTCGCGAATCCTCGCCGGCGAGCCGATACCGGTGTTCAACAACGGCGAGATGCATCGCGACTTCACCTACATCGACGACATCGCCGACGGGGTCGTCGCCGTGCTCGACCGGCCGCCCGCCGATGACGGCGCGGCAAAGCCCGGCGGCAGCACCAAGCCGCACGCGCTCTACAACCTCGGCAACAACCGCTCCGAGCCCCTGACGCGGTTCATCGAGCTGCTCGAGGCGGCGTGCGGGCGAGAGGCCGAGGTGCAATGGTTGCCGATGCAACCGGGCGACGTCGTGCAGACTTACGCCGACATCGACGCCGCGCGGCGCGATTTCGGCTACGTTCCGCGGACGGCGATCGATGAGGGCATTCCGCGGTTCGTGCAGTGGTACAAGGCGTACCACGGCCTGTGACCGCCGTTCAGCCCTCGATGCGCTCGCGGTGCAGGTTCGGAAAGCCCTCGGCCAGCAGCTCGACGATCCGCTCAGCCACCGCTTCGGGCGGCTTGAGCGTCTGCGGATCCTCGCCCGGATAGGCCCGCGCGCGCATCTGGGTGCGCGTGGCGCCCGGATCGATGATGGCGATGCGGGTCTCGGAGATCCGCTCCACTTCCTGCGCGTAGCACGCGAGCAGCGCGTCGAACGCCGCCTTGCTCGCCGCGTAGGCGCCCCAGTACGGCCGCGGCTCGGCGCCGACGCTGCTGGTCAGGCCGATGATCCGGCCCCCTTCGCTGCGCCTGAGCAGCGGGTCGAAGGCGGCGAGCAGCGCCTGCGTCGCCAGCACGTTGAGCGTCAGCGCCTGGTTGAAGCTCGCCGGCTCGATCTGCGCCACCGGAGTCAGCGGCGGCAGCATCGCGGCGTTGATCACCAGCACGTCGAGCCGGCCCCACCGCTCGGTCACCGCCGCCGCGAGGCGGGCGATCGAATCGCTCTCGGTCAGGTCCATCGGCGCGATCGTCGCCGTGCCGCCGGCCTGGTGAATGGTTTCCTCGACCGCCTCCAGATCGCGCGCGTCGCGCGCCGTCAGCACCACGTGGGCCCCGGCCTGGGCCAGCGCCCGGGCGGTCGCCGCGCCGATCCCGCGGCTCGCCCCGGTGACGAGCGCGATGCGCCCGGCAAGCGGTCCCTCGGCCACGTTCAGGCGACCTTGTTGACCGGGAACGAGAGCTGCGCCTCCGCCTGATGGCGCTCGGCGACGTCGGTCAGGCTGGTCGGATAGTCGCCGCTGAAGCAGGCGTCGCAATACTGCGGGCGGGCATTGTCGCGGCCCGCCAGCCCGACCGCGCGATAGAGCCCGTCGATCGACACGAACGCGAGGCTGTCGGCGTGGATGAACTCGCGCATCGCGCCGACGTCCATCCGCCCGGCGAGGAGCTTCGACCGTTCGGGAGTGTCGACGCCGTAGTAGCAGCCGTGCCCGGTCGGCGGGCTGGCGACGCGGAAGTGGACCTCGCTCGCGCCGGCATCGCGCATCATCTGGACGATCTGCATCGAGGTCGTCCCGCGGACGATCGAATCGTCAATGAGGACGATGCGCTTGCCTTCGACCAGCTTGCGGTTGGCGTTGTGCTTGCGCTTGACGCCGGCATGGCGCGCGCCGTCCGACGGCTGGATGAACGTGCGCCCGACGTAGTGCGAGCGGATGATGCCGAGCTCGAACGGGATGCCCGATTGCTGCGAGTAGCCGATCGCCGCCGGCACGCCGCTGTCGGGCACCGGCACCACCAGGTCGGCCTCGACCGGCTGTTCCTTGGCCAGCTCCACGCCGATCTGCTTGCGCGATTCGTAGACCGAGCGGTCGTTGAAGATCGAATCCGGGCGGCTGAAGTAGACGTGCTCGAAGATGCACGGGCGCGAAGCGACCTCGCCGAACGGGCGGTGGCTGCGCAGCGAGCCGTCGAAATCGACCTCGACGAACTCGCCGGGATCGATCTGCCGCACGAACTCCGCGCCGACCACGTCGAGCGCTACGGTCTCGCTGGCGAAGACGACCGCGTCGCCGAGCTTGCCCATCACCAGCGGGCGGATGCCGAGCGGGTCGCGGCAGGCCATCATCCCGCGCGGCGTCATCACGATCAGCGAGTAGGCGCCCTCGACGAGGCGGAGCGCGTCGACCAGTTTGTCGAGGTTGGTCTTGAAGCGGCTGGTGGCGACGAGGTGGATGATCACCTCGGTGTCCGAGGTCGACTGAAAGATCGCGCCGTTGCGGACCAGCTCCTGCCGCAAGTGGCGCGCGTTCGAGATGTTGCCGTTGTGCGCCACCGCGAAGCCGCCGCTGGCGAGCTCGGCGTACAGCGGCTGGACGTTGCGCAAGCCGGCGCCGCCGGTCGTCGAGTAGCGCACGTGGCCGGCCGCCATCGTGCCCGGCAGCTCGGCGATCGACTCCCCGGTCGAGAAGTTCTCGGCGACATGGCCGAGGCCGCGGCGGGTGACGAACTCGGCGCCGTCGAAGCTGGTGATGCCGACCGCTTCCTGCCCGCGGTGCTGCAGCGCGTGGAGCCCGAGCGCGCAGACCGCGGCCGCCTCCGAAGCGCCGATCACGCCGAAAACGCCGCACTCCTCGCGCAGCTTGTCGCCGTCCGCGTCAAGCAAGGGGTGGGTGAGGTTCATCTGTCCGTTAGGGTGGCCGACCGGGCCTCCCAATGGCGACTCCACGGCCCGATTACAAGCGCGGCCGCCGCGATTCCCTCAGCTCAGGTGGAGATGAACGCGGGCGCCTGGCCGCCACCCAGCACCCATTGGTAGGCCGCGATGAACTTGTCGGCGGCCGGTGCCCAGCCGAATTCGCGCTCGGCCAGTTGGAAGCCGCGCGCGCCCATGTCCGCCAGACTGGCGCTCGGCAGATCAAGCGCCTGCCTGATCGCCCCGGCCAGGCCTTCCACGGTCGGCTCGATCCACCACCCGCAGCCGCGCGTGTGCAGCACTTGCCAGGGCGATCCCGTCGTGGCGATCACGGGCCGACCGGCGGCGAGACCTTCGGCGACGACCAGACCGAAGCTTTCGCTCAACGACGGCAGGATGACGACATCTGCAGCCTGGTAAGCGCGGTCGCGCGCGGCGCCCGTGACTTCCTGGTCAACGGAAATGCCGGTCGCTCCGCTATCCCCGATCGCGCGGCGCAGCCGCTGGACGAAGCCGCGGTCGTCCGGGCCGACGATCCGCAAGCGCGCGTCGGGAAAATCGGACTGCACCGATTGCCAGGCCGCGACGAGCGACAGCAGGTTCTTGATCGGGGTAATCCGCCCCATGAAGAGCACCTCGCGCCGGCCCGGCGGTGCTGGTCGCCAGGATGTCCTGCCGGGAATGTCCACGCCCAACGGGATCACGGC
Organism: Croceibacterium sp.; assembly: GCA_035626815.1. GTDB lineage: Bacteria > Pseudomonadota > Alphaproteobacteria > Sphingomonadales > Sphingomonadaceae > Croceibacterium_A. The sequence continues at coordinate 72,407 of DASPMY010000050.1, read as the reverse complement.
TATCGGTTCGCGGATACCGAATGCGCGCATCTGGTCGTGCTCTACCTGCGACGTCGCGTGGTAACAGGCGAGGCTCTTGAATGACCCGCCGAACAACGCCCAGAAAGCCTGCTTGCGAGCCGGCGAAACGCCCAGCGCCGCCGGGGCGAGACTGCCCAGCGGGCTGACGATCGTCCGCACGCCGCGGCGGCGGGCCATGCGCAGGGCGGTCACCGTGGCCAGTCGCCAGAGACCATGCACGTGGAAGATGTCGGCCGTCGGCGCGAGCCGCCGGAGTTCCCGGTCGAGCGCAGGCGACCAGCCGAGCGCGCTGCCCCAGCGGCTCCTGGGAAAGCATGCGGCCGCGAACCCGTTGCGCAGCCCGTACGTTGCGGGAGCTTGGGGGTCACCGGTGCACAGCAAATCGACCTCGAAGCCGGCCGATTCGAGCAAGCTGCACAGGCGCGGCACAGTGGTATAGGTGCTGCCGGACGCCGGACTCAGCTCGGCTGCGACGTGGACGATTCGGGGGCGCAATGGCGCTGCCGCGTCGTGCCTCACGCGCGTTTCCGGGCGAAGGCGCGCGTGCCGACCCGCCACACCCATAGAGGAATCCTGAGGAGGTGATAGCCGAACCGCATCCCGCGCGGCAGCGTGAGTTGGCTTCGGTCGACCGATGAGTTCCACAGCATCGAGAGCTGCTCGAGGCGATGGGCCGCCCCCCTGGCGACGAAGAAATGCGCGGCCATCATCCGTACCCAGGGCCACGAGTACGGCTTCATCTCGAAAGTCCCGCCCCGATAAGCGAGGCCGGCGATCGCGTTGTCGGCGAGCGCTCGCGCGACCCCGTCCCTTGCCGGCAACCGCACGTCCACCGGCGTGTCCAGCAACCATCGAGCAAGGAGCAGGGCGACCGACGCGCAACGCCCGACCCCGTAGCCTTCGGCAGCTTCGTGAAGGCGGGCGATGTCGCCGGGCGAGCGATGCCCGAGGATCGCGCCGACATCGGCCAGCCACTTCAGGCGGCTCCAGTTATGCACCGTGCCGTGGGCGCATAGATAGGAGAACAGCTCGTCGTCTGCGAGGGTGCGCAATGTCCCGCCGGCAACCGGCACGTCCCGGGTCGGCGCGTGGACGTCGATGCCGCGCAGCAGGCGCCTGTTGTCGGTCAGACGCCAGTGCAGCTCGGCGGTGATCCCGGTGCGTTCGTGCCTGAATTCAGCCTCCTTGCTGTGCCTCAAGACCCCCTTGAGGCGTCCGCGATCGAGCTGCGAGAACTCGCCGCGATAGCCCAGCTCGACGAGCAGCCCGGCAGCTTCGGCCGCGTCGGACGGGGCGACCAGCAAGTCGATGTCCCACGACTCCTTCAGGCCCACCTCGTTGTAAGCGATGATCGCCAGCGGAGCGCCCTTGACGATGACCATCGGCAGGCCCGCGGCATCGAAAGCGCGCTGCAGGCGCAGGGACTCGCGCGCCTGGCCCAGCGTTCGCCGCGCTGCCGCCATGGCGCGGTCCGCCAGCGAGGCTGCCATCGCTGCCGGCAGCTCGATCCGGGCCCGGCCGAGGGCGGAATGGACCAACGGCGTGATCCGGTTGCGGCGTACCACGGCGTCGAAGTGGTCCCAATCGCGGACCGCCGCGGCCGCGGCCTTCATCCGTGGCTCGTCGGCGGGCGAGGGCGGCCAGCGGCAGCACGCCGCGGCGAGCGCCAGCTCGGCGGGCAGCGTGCGGGTCATGCCGTGATCGGGTCCCGATCGATCATTGCGCTCCCTTGCGGCACCGGCAGCCAGCCGCAAGGCCTATTGCGTCAGGGTACGGCGGGCCAGCCGCCACATGCGGGCTCGGTAGATAGCCGCGAGAGTGGCCGGCGACGCTGACCCGGGCGGGAATATCTCGTGCAGCACTTGCCGGGCGATCGTCAAAGGCGAGGGCGCCCACATGAAACGTTCGGCCAGCGAGCAGCGGACCAGCCGTTGGGCATCGCCGGGCGTGAGCGGATCGACCACGCGGCGCACGCGCGGTGGAGCCTCGCGTTCCACCCGCAGTCCGACTTCCTCCGGAACCGTGCCCGGGACGAGCTGCTCGCAAAGCCGAAGCGCCGGGTAGATCATGCCCAGCGCTCCCGCCCGCTCCGCCGCGGTGACCAGCGGACCCCACGAAGCCGCGTCGGCGCCGAAATCCCGCCGGACGACGAGCGCCAGTTCGACCAGTCTGATCATCGTCAGGTTCGACAGCCCGCAGCTCGCATGCACCGCCAGCGACAGCGCGAGCAGTGGCTCGGCGAGCGTTTGCCGCCCTGGATCGGCGGACACATCGGCTCTTAGGCGGTCGAGGCGGATAATCGGAGCGGCCGCTGCATAACGCCGGTCGAGCGAGGTGTGGAGATCGACGGTCCACGGATCGTCCGCGTGCGCCAGGCACAGGCTGCGCGGCTCGCGCGGCGAATCGCTCGGGCGCCAGCTGCGCTCGGCGGGATAGGCGTGCGCCAGGCCGGGCTCGAACCCGTGAGCCAGGAGCACGTCGCTGGCGCGATCCTCGTCGCTCGGGTGGATGAGCAAGTCGATGTCGGACAAGGGCCTTGTGCCCGGCTCGGGAAAATAGTCGAACGCCGTGTGCATTCCCTTGAGGAGGGTGTGGCTTACGGCGGCCTCGGCCAGCACTCCGCTGACCATCTCGGCCCGATCGGCCATGCGCGCCATCCGCACCCGGTTGTGGCGCAGGTGGAGATCGAGAATCGCGGCGACCGCCGGAGTGGCGATGACCGCTCCACGTTCCAGCCAGTATCCGAGCAGCGGCCCCATGCCCGAGGTCAGGCCGCCGATCCCGGTCGCCGCCGCGTCGCCGTCGAGCGCTCGACGGGAGCTTCCGGCGGTCATCACGTCGCGCGTGATGGAGGCGATCTGCTGCAGCGCGGCCCGCCACGCGTGGACGCCGATCTCGGGCCATAGCCATTGCGGATGGCCCTGGCGCGCTGCCCACCGGAATCGCGCGCGCACCTCCGCCGGCGTCAGATCGAGGGAATTCGACTCGAGCGGACACGGGACATAGCCAGCGCCCGGTGCGTGTCCCACCCGTCCCATGATGATTGAGTTACCACGGACCTGGGATCGGTTCATTCCAGGCCGGAGCGTTTCAGTGGAAAGTTGGTCGGGGAGAGAGGATTCGAACCTCCGGCCCCTGCCTCCCGAAGACAGTGCTCTACCAGGCTGAGCTACTCCCCGACCGGCGCATCCGGGCAAGCCCGGGGCGAGGCAGAGGCGGCCCTATAGGGATGGGACCCCCCACTGGCAAGCGGGCTTTTGGGGTGGTAGCGCAAGCCGCGATGAACTCGGCCGCAGCGCACTGGGAATGGCAGTACCTCGACCTGATGCGGCGCATCTGGGAGGAGGGCGACGAGCGCGTCGACCGCACCGGGATCGGCACCCGCTCGGTATTCGGGCCGCAGTTGCGCTTCGACCTTTCGGACTGCCGCGTGCCGCTGCTGACCACCAAGCGGGTGTTCTGGAAGGCAGCCGCGCGCGAGATGCTGTGGTTCCTCACCGGCAAGACCAACATCCGCCCGCTGCTGCAGCAGGGCGTGACGATCTGGAGCGACTGGCCGCTCGCCCGCTATCGCCAGGCGACCGGCGACAACTTGTCGCAGGAGGCGTTCGAGGCCCGGATCGCCGACGACGCCGCTTTCGCCGAGCGGTGGGGCGATCTCGGCCCGGTCTACGGCAAGCAGTGGGTCGATTGGCCGACGTACGAGCCGGCCGGGGAGGGCACGTTTCGCGCGGGGCCGGGCATCAACCAGGTCGCCCGCCTGATCGAGGGCCTGCGGACGAATCCCGGGAGCCGCCGCCACATCGTCGAGGGCTGGAACGTCGCCGAGCTCGACCGCATGGCCTTGCCGCCGTGCCACAAGACCTACCAGTTCCACGTCGCGGGCGAGCGGCTGTCATGCCAGCTCTACCAGCGCAGCTGCGACGTCGCGCTGGGGCTACCGTTCAACCTGTTCGGCGCGGCGCTGCTGACGCGCATGGTCGCGGCGCAGGCCGGTTACCAACCAGGCGAGCTGATCTGGACCGGTGGCGACACCCACCTCTATCTCAACCATGCCGAGCTGGTCGAGGAGCAGCTGGCGCGGGAACCGGCCGGCGAGCCCCGGCTTGACTTGATGCGGCAACCGGATTCGATCTTCGATTATCGCTTCGAGGATTTGGCAGTGGCCGACTATGCGCCGCAAGGTCGCCTGACGGCTCCGGTGGCCGTTTGAGCGGACGCTTGACCCCATTGGACGCACATAATAAAATGTCGAACCAGTAAAACAAAGTTTCAATACGCTTCGGGAGCTGAGGATGGCGAAGGACAAGGCACAGGCCGGGACCAACCGCCCGCGCCTGTCGCTGCATGTTCCCGAGCCGCGCTTCCGCCCCGGCGACACGATCGACTTCTCGCACCTGGCCATACCTGAAGCCGGCGCGCAGCCCCGGCCGGACGAGGCTTGCGCGCCGTCCGAAACCTTCCCGCTGTGCGATGACCTCATCCGCGTGCTCGGCAGCGACAATCGCGCGCACGGGCCGTGGGATCCGCGCCTCACGCCTGAGCGGATGCGCGACATCCTGCGCAAGATGGCGCTCGTGCGGGCGTTCGACGGGCGCATGTACCGCGCCCAGCGGCAGGGCAAGACCAGCTTCTACCTCAAGTGCTCGGGCGAGGAGGCGACCTCGGTCGCGGCCACGCTGGCGCTCGATTTCGAGGACATGATCTTCCCCTCGTATCGCCAGCAAGGCTGCATGATCGCCCGCGACTATCCGATCCTCGAGATGGTCAACCAGGTCTATTCGAACCGCGCGGACAGGCTGAAGGGACGCCAGCTGCCGATCCTCTACTCGGCCGCGCCGGTGAACTTCTTCACCATCTCGGGCAACCTCGGCACCCAGCTGCCGCAGGCGACCGGCTTCGCGATGGCCAGCGCCATGAAAGGCGACAGCAAGATCGCCGCCGCGTGGGTCGGCGAGGGCTCCACCGCGGAAGGCGACTTCCACGCCGCGCTGACGTTCGCCGCGGTCTACAACGCGCCGACGGTGTTCAACGTGGTCAACAACCAGTGGGCGATCTCGAGCTTTTCGGGCATCGCCGGCGCCGAGCGGGCGACCTTTGCGGCGCGCGCGATCGGCTACGGCATCGCCGGGCTCCGCGTCGACGGCAACGACGCGCTCGCCGTCTATGCCGCCGAGCGCTGGGCCGCCGACCGCGCGCGCTCGAACAACGGCCCGACGCTGATCGAGTTCTTCACCTACCGCGCCGAGGGCCATTCGACCTCCGACGACCCGACGGTCTACCGTAGCGCGCAGGAAGGCCGCGAATGGCCGCTCGGCGATCCGGTGACGCGGCTCAAGGACCACCTGATCGCGCTCGGCGAATGGTCCGACGAGCGACACGAGGCGATGGACCGCGAGCTCGACGAGCAGGTCAAGGCGGCGCAGCGCGAGGCGGAGAAGAGCGGCATCCTCGGTCATGGCTTCCATCACCCGTTCCACACGATGTTCGAGGACGTGTTCGAGGAGCTGCCATGGCATCTCGAGGAGCAGGCCGAGCAGGCGATCCGCGAAAGGCAGCTCAAGTGGCCCGACTGAACGCCGACGAGGAGCCGGTCACGCTGGCCGACGCGCCCGCCCGCGCGCTGACGATGATCGAGGCGATCAACGAGGCGCTCGACACCATGCTCGAGCGCGATCCCGACGTGATCGTGATGGGCGAGGACATCGGCTATTTCGGCGGCGTGTTCCGCTGCACCGCCGGTCTGCAGAAGAAGCACGGCAAGACGCGGGTGTTCGACACGCCGATCAACGAATGCGGCATCATCGGCGTCGCCGTCGGGATGGGCGCGTATGGCCTGAGGCCGGTGCCGGAGATTCAGTTCGCCGACTACATCTATCCCGGGCTCGACCAGCTGATCAGCGAGGCGGCGCGGCTGCGCTATCGCTCGGCCGGCGAGTTCACCGCGCCGATGACCGTGCGCAGCCCGTTCGGCGGCGGCATCTTTGGCGGCCAGACGCACAGCCAGAGCCCCGAGGCGCTGTTCACCCATGTCGCCGGCCTCAAGACGGTGGTCCCGAGCACGCCGCACGACGCCAAGGGCCTGCTGATCGCCGCGATCGAGGACAACGACCCGGTGATCTTCTTCGAGCCCAAGCGGATCTACAACGGCCCGTTCGACGGCTACTACGACCGCCCGACGCGCCCCTGGAAGGACCACCCCGACGCGCAAGTGCCCGAAGGCTACTACTCGATCCCGCTCGGCAAGGCGCGGGTCGTGCGCGAGGGCGGGGCGCTGACCGTGCTCGCCTACGGCACGATGGTCCACGTCGCCGAGGCGGTGTGCCGCGAGAAGGGCGTCGACGCCGAGATCATCGACTTGCGCACGCTCGTCCCGCTCGACATCGAGGCTGTGGAAAAGTCGGTGGAAAAAACCGGCAAATGCATGGTCGTGCACGAGGCCACGCGCACCTCCGGCTTCGGCGCCGAGCTCGCCGCGCTGGTGCAGGAACGCTGCTTCTACCATCTGGAGGCCCCGGTCGAGCGCGTCACCGGATTCGACACCCCCTATCCGCACAGCCTCGAATGGGCTTATTTCCCCGGGCCGATCCGCGTCGGCGAAGCGATCGACAAGCTGCTGGAGGCCTAGGGATGGGGCGCTTCACTTTCCGGCTCCCCGACATCGGCGAAGGCATCGCCGAGGCCGAGATCGTCGCCTGGCATGTCAAGGTCGGCGATTTCGTCGAGGAGGACGGCCGCCTCGCCGACATGATGACCGACAAGGCCACCGTCGAGATGGAAAGCCCCGCGGCCGGCAAGGTGCTCGAAGTGGCGGGCGAAGTCGGCGACGTGATCGCCATCGGCTCGCCGCTGGTGGTGCTCGAGACCGCGGGCGAGGTGGCCGAAAGCCCTGCGCCGGCGCCGGCGCCCAAGGCGCCGGTCGTCGAGGAGCGGATCGAAGTCGAGACGCCCGATCCGAGCGATGTCGAGGACGCCGCGGAGGCTATCGAAGAACCGCAAGAGCCCTCTCCCCTTCAGGGGAGAGGGTTGGAAGAGGGGACTGTCGGACCAAAGCTCACGCCCGCCATTCCCCGCCCCCCGACCCCCGCCTCTAAAGGGGCGGGGGAGTCACGTCGCTCCTCCGCCAAGGTATTAGCCTCGCCCGCGGTGCGGGCCCGCGCCAGCGAGCTCGGCATCGACCTCGCCGACGTGCACCCGGCCGAAGGCGACCGCATCCGCCATGCCGACCTCGACGCGTTCATCTCCTATGGCGGCGCCCGGGGTTACGCCCCCGCCGGCCCGACCGGGCGCGACGAGACGATCAAGGTCGTCGGTCTCCGCCGCCGCATCGCCGAGAACATGGCGGCGGCCAAGCGCCACATTCCGCACTTCGCCTACGTCGAGGAATGCGACGTCACCGAACTGGAAAAGCTGCGCGGCGATCTCAACGCCAACCGCGGCAGCCGGCCCAAGCTGACCCTGCTGCCGCTGCTGATCGCGGCGCTATGCCGCGCCCTGCCGCGATTCCCGATGCTCAACGCGCGCTACGACGACGAGGCCCAGGTGGTCACCCGCCATGGCGCGGTCCACCTCGGCATGGCGACGATGACCCCGGCCGGGCTGATGGTGCCGGTGATCCGCGACGCGCAGGCGAAGAACCTGTGGCAGCTCGCCGCCGAGATCCTGCGCCTCTCCGAAGCGGCGCGCGAGGGCAAGGCGAAGTCCGAGGAGCTGTCGGGCTCCACTTTCACGCTGACCTCGCTCGGCCCGCTCGGCGGGATCGCCTCGACCCCGGTGATCAACCGTCCCGAAGTGGCGATCCTCGCCCCCAACCGCATCGTCGAGCGGCCGATGTTCGTCCCCGACGGCATGGGCGGCGAGCGCCTCGAGAAACGCAAGCTGATGAACCTGTCGATCAGCTGCGACCACCGCGTGGTCGACGGCTACGACGCGGCAGCTTTCGTGCAGGAAGTGAAACGGCTTATAGAGACCCCGGTGCTGCTGCTCGCAGACTGAGCCGCGCGTTCCTGCGAAGGCAGGGACTCGGGCAGCACCGGCGGCGCCGACGGCCTGACGCCCCCGCCTTCGCTGGGGCGCACGAGGGGAGGGCAGGATGACCCGCGATCCGCGGATCGACGACAAGATCGCCAACGCGGCGCCGTTCGCCCGGCCTATCCTCGAGCACTTGCGCGAGCTCGTGCACCGGGCGGTCCCGGCGGCCGAGGAAGCGATCAAGTGGGGCATGCCGCACTTCATCTACAAGGGTAAGAACATCGCCGGCATGGCGTCGTTCAAGGCGCACTGCGCCTTCATGATCCACGGCGAAGGCCGTCAGGGCGCCGAAGGCGGCGGGATGGGCTCGGCCGGCAAGATCGCCACGCTCGCCGACCTCCCCTCCAATGACGATCTGGCGGAGCGGCTACGCGCGGCGCAAGCGCGCATCGACCGCGGCGAGACGGAACGTCGGCGGCAGCAGCCTGCCAGGCCGAAAGCCGCCATCGAGGTGCCGCAGGACCTTGCCGCGGGCCTCGCGGCCAATCCGGCCGCCGCGCGGTTCTGGGACGGGCTGGCGCCCTCGCACCGGCACGAATACCTGCAGTGGATCACCGAGGCCAAGCGCGACGAGACGCGCGTCAAGCGGCTTGGCCAGGCGCTCGAATGGCTCGCCGAAGGCAAGCGCCGCAACTGGAAGTACGAACGCTAGCGGACGACCGCGCGATAGCTCATCCGGCCTTCGTCGCCGAGCTGCCAGCGCAAGTGCGTGGTGCCGCGCGGCACCGCGTCGGGATCGGCCAGGCGGCGCCAGCTGAGCCCGCCGTCGGTCGACACCTCGATCCCCGCCTGACTGGCGCTTTCGATGGCCAGCTGAGGCGGCACCGCGCTGACGACGGTGAAACGCCCGGCGCGCGGAGGCTGCCAGCGCATGATCGTCACGACCCGGTCGCCCCGCAGCAGCCGCGTCGCCGGCTCGATCTGCCGGCCGCCGCTGCCGTCGGCGCGCTCGCGATAGACCGAGCTGTCGATCGCGACCTCCTGGGCGGCCGCCGGAACCGCGGTGAGCGATACCGCCATGAAAATCGTCCAACGCATGCCTCGCCCCCCTCGCGCGGCGCGCGCCGCGGCGGTGGCGGGATGCGCCGGAACCGGCGAAAATACGGTTAACGCAGCGGCAATTTTCGCGCGGTTGACAGCCCCGGAACGCTGCCCTAGGGGCGCGGCTCCCAAGCGGTGCCCATCTCGATGACTTGGGCCCGGATAAGCGGGTGTAGCTCAGTTGGTTAGAGCGCCGGCCTGTCACGCCGGAGGTCGCGGGTTCGAGTCCCGTCACTCGCGCCACTCGGGACAACCCGACGAAGCTTGACGCCAATTTAACGGCGAGGCGCTATGCGCCGCGCATGACCGAGCCCCGGCGCATCCTCACCGTCTTCGGCACTCGTCCCGAAGCGATCAAGCTGTTTCCGCTGGTCCACGCGCTCGAGCGGGATGCGCGTTTCGTGAGCCGCCTTTGCGTCAGCGGGCAGCATCGCGGAATGCTCGACCAGGTGCTGGCGATCTCCCGCCTGGCGCCCGACCACGACCTCGACCTGATGCGCCCCGATCAGTCGCTCGACGACCTGACCGCAGCGTTGCTGACCGGGCTGGGCGGAGTGATCGACGCGGAGCGTCCCGACTGGGTGGTTGTCCAGGGCGATACGGCGACGGCGATGACCGGCGCGCTCGCGGCCTACTACCGCAAGATTCCGGTGGCGCATGTCGAGGCCGGGCTGCGCAGCGGCAACATCCATCATCCATGGCCCGAAGAGATCAACCGGCGGGTCATCGGCACGATCGCCGCGCTGCACTGCGCCCCGACCGAAACCGCCGCCGCCGCGCTGCGGCGCGAGAACGTCGACTCCGGGACGATTCACGTCACCGGCAACACGGTGATCGACGCGCTGCACTGGATCACCGCGCGCATCGGCGAGCAGCCGGAGCTGGCCGCCGGCCTCGCCGGGCTGGAGCGGCGCTTCGCCGGCAAGCGGATCGTCGGCGTGACCAGCCACCGGCGCGAGAACTTCGGGCCAGGGATGCAGGCCATCGCCGCGGCAATCCGCCGGCTCGCCGAGCGGCCGGATGTGGCGGTGATGTTCCCCGTGCATCTCAATCCCAACGTCCGCGAGGTGATGCAACGCGAGCTCGCAGGGCTGGACAACGTGGCGCTGATCGAGCCGCTCGACTACCCGCACTTCGCGCGGCTGCTCGACATCTGCCACCTGGTGCTCAGCGACAGCGGCGGGGTGCAGGAAGAGGCGCCGGCGCTGGGCAAGCCGGTGCTGGTGATGCGCGAGACCACCGAGCGGCCCGAGGGCGTCGCGGCGGGCACGGCCAGGCTCGTCGGCACCGACGCCGGCCGCATCGTCGCCGAAACCGAACGGCTTCTCGACGACCCGGCAGCCTACGCGGCGATGGCGCGCGCGCACAATCCGTTCGGCGACGGCCGAAGCGCCGCGCGCATCGTCGAGCTGCTCGCGGCGTCCTGAAACGGGACGGACCGCTCGCGAACCGCGTAGCGTTACCCGTTCGTTCACGATTTTGCGCGAGAGCCGCCCCAAACGGCGAAAGGCACTCCATTGCGCGGCGAGTCTCTACCCACGGTCAGCGTCATCGGGCTCGGCTACATCGGCCTGCCGACCGCGGCGATCATCGCCCGCGCGGGCATGCCGGTGCGCGGGGTCGACGTCAGCCAGGCCGTGGTCGACACGATCAACCGCGGCGAGATCCATATCGAGGAAGTCGACCTCGACGGCCTGGTGCGCGGCGTTGTCCAGCGCGGGTTGCTGTCGGCGGCCACCGAGGTCGCCCCGGCCGACGTGTTCGTCATCGCCGTGCCGACGCCGTTCGCGCGGGACGGGCAGCACACGCCCGACATCTCCTATGTGCTCGCCGCCGCCGAAAGCGTCGCGGCGGTGCTCAAGCCGGGCGACACCGTGATCCTCGAATCGACCTCGCCGGTTGGGGCGACCGAGGCGATGCGCGACCTGCTCGCGCACAAGCGGCCCGACCTTAAGCTCCCCGGCCTCGCCGACGGCATCCCGGACATCTCGATCGCCTATTGCCCCGAGCGGGTGCTGCCCGGCCGCATCCTCCAGGAGCTGACCGATAACGACCGCTCGATCGGCGGGATCACCCCGCGCTGCGCGCGCAAGGCGCTCGGTTTCTACAAGCGCTTCGTGCGCGGGGCGTGCGTGACCACCGACGCCCGCAGCGCAGAGATGACCAAGCTGGTCGAGAACGCGTACCGCGACGTCAACATCGCCTTCGCCAACGAGCTGTCGATCGTGGCCGACGCGATGGGGCTCGACGTGTGGGAAGTGATCCGCCTCGCCAATCGTCACCCGCGCGTCGATATCCTCACGCCGGGGCCGGGGGTCGGCGGGCATTGCATCGCGGTCGACCCGTGGTTCATCGTCCACGGCGCGCCCGGGCACACGCCGCTGATCCGCACGGCGCGGACGGTCAACGACGCCAAGATCCACCACACGATTGCCCAGGCGAGCGCGCTGGCCGAAGCCCATCCGACGTCGCGCATCGCCTGCCTCGGCCTCGCCTTCAAGGCCAACATCGACGACTTCCGCGAGAGCCCGGCGCGGCTCGTCGCGGCCACGCTGGCGCGGCGCTTCGGCGAACGCGTGTCGATCGTCGAGCCGTATGCGCGCGCGCTGCCGCTCGAGTTCACCGATACCGGCGCCGAGCTGGTCGACCTCGATGCCGCGCTCGAGACGTGCGACGTGCTGGTCGTGCTCGTCGATCACGACGTGTTCCGCTCGATCCCCCTGGCCGAACGCGAGGACAAGGCAGTCTACGACACGCGCGGCATCTGGCCCGACCAACCGTCGCGCCGCAGCGAGGCACCGGCACTGCGCAAGGCGGGGTAGCCCGCCTCACCCCCAGCGGCCGGTTTCCATCCAGATCAGGAAGCGCCGCAGCGGCAGGAGCCAGGCGACGCCGAGCACGAGATAGACGAGCGCCTGCGCCAGCGCCGGCAAACGCTCGATCCAGGGCGAGGCCGCCATGACCGCAAGCGCGTAGAGCGCGAGGAGCCCGAGCAGCGCGAGGATGCCGAGCGGTATGCGCAGGGTCGGTTTCTCGCGCATCAGACGGGGTCGAACGGACCGAGCACGCGGGTCGGAGTGACGATGGCGGAGAGGCGCATGTCGTGCAGCTCGGTCGGCAGCTCGGGCACTTCCTGCACGTCCCACGCCATGCCGATGGCGATCGTCTGCGGGTGCGCGGCGAGGTAGCGGTCGTAGTAGCCTCCGCCCTGGCCGAGCCGGTCGCCCTTCGCGCTGAACCCGACGAGCGGCATGAACAGCACCTCGGGCACGACGACCGGCGCCTCCACCCCGGGCTGGCGCAAGCCCCAGACCCCGGCTTCGAGGTCGCTCTCCGCGTAAGGATCGGTGTGGCGGCGGAATTCCATCGGCTGGTCGAGCGTGGTCACGCGGGGCAGGGCGATCGGGTGGCCACGCTCGAAGAAGAACCTGATGTAGCCGCGCGACGGCGCCTCGCCGGTGTCCGAGCGATAGAGGCCGACCGTCGCGCCTTCGGGCACCAGCTCGAGCGCCCGGGCCGGCGGGCGGTGGAACACCAGCGCGCTGACCTCGGGCGGGAGGTTCTCGGCGTGCTCGAGGCGCTGGCGGCGGAGCTGGTCGCGCAATTGCTTCTTGAGGGCGGCAATGCCTGGGTCAGTCATGCCGTGCCCCTTGCCGCTCGTGTCGGACGAAGTCGAGAGCATGTGCGCCCAGCGAAGGCCGGGGTCCCAGGCCGTAGGCGTGGCGCGGGCGGCGTGAGGTCCTAGCCTGCGCAGGGACTCACGGAAACGGGAAGTGGCGGAACCACCATGGGTCGTTGCCGGTGAAATCCTCTGACGCCTAAACGTCAGGTGGGCGCCGTATGCACCGGACCCGCGGGACGAACCCGTGATCCGGGCAGGGACAGCTCCCAAGGATTGCTTATAGCCTCAGGGATATTCGGTCGGCTCGTGCCGGGCAGTCCCGCCGCCCTCTATGTAGGGACTTCAGGCGGCACTCTCAAGCCGCGCGGCGAGCATTTCGAGCCGCTGGGCGAGCGATTCGAGCGCCACCGCCGTGTCGAGCTCGTCGCCGGCCAATGCGGCGCCGCCACGCCCCTCGTGCAGCTCGTCGGCCAGCAACAGCGCGGCGAACAGCAGCGTGCGCGCGTCGGACTGGCCGGCGAGGCTCGGCATGTCGGTCAGCTTGCCGTCGATCGTCCGGCCGAGCATCTCGATGTGCGCTTCCTCGCCCTCGGCGCAGGCGACGGTGTAGTGCTTGCCGCCGATGGTCAGGGTGACGTTGCTCATGGCTCGAGCGAGCCGATCAGCCGGTCGAGCTCGGCCAGCGCGGCGCCGGCCTCGCTGCGCAGCGCCTGGTATCGGCGGCCGAGCTCGGGATCGCCGCCGCCCGCCGTGGCCGGCCGGGCCGCGGCCTCGATCCGCCCGGCCGCCGCCTCGATCCGGGCCAGCGCCCGCGCGATGCGATCTCCCTCCATCGCCGCGGGTTTAGTTGAAAGAGCGTTTGCCGGCAAAATGTTGCCGCGCGGAGCTGTGAATAAACCTCGGCGCGGGCTTGCCGTGGCCGCGCTTGACCGGGCGCGGGGGGTATCCCAAGGAGCCCGCAGCCGAATCGCGGCCCCCACTATCGCAGTCCCCGGAGCCTCTCGATGACCCTCGATCCCGCCCGCTACGCGTCGATGGCCAACGCGATCCGGGCGCTGTCGATGGACGCGGTCGAGGCGGCCAACTCGGGCCACCCGGGCATGCCGATGGGCATGGCCGACGTCGCCACCGTGCTGTGGAGCGAATACCTCAAGTTCGATCCGGCGGACCCCAAGTGGCCCGACCGCGACCGCTTCGTGCTGTCGGCCGGGCACGGCTCGATGCTGATCTATTCGCTGCTCAATCTCTCCGGCTACGCGCACCCGACGCGCGAGGAGATCGCGGGCTTCCGCCAGCTCGGATCCCCGTGCGCCGGGCATCCCGAGAACTTCCTCATCGCAGGCGTCGAGGCGACCACCGGCCCGCTCGGGCAGGGCCTGGCGATGGCGGTGGGCATGGCGATCGCCGAGCGGCACCTGAACGCCGAGTTCGGCGACGGCCTGGTGGACCACCGGACCTGGGTGATCGCCGGCGACGGCTGCCTGATGGAAGGGGTCAATCACGAGGCGATCGGCCTCGCCGGGCACCTCAAGCTCGGCCGGATGATCGTGCTGTGGGACGACAACAAGATCACCATCGACGGCGCCACCAGCCTGTCGACGAGCGAGGACGTCAAGGCCCGCTACTCCGCGACCGGCTGGCACGTCGCCGAATGCGACGGGCACGACGTCGCCGACATCCGCCGCGCGCTGTCGGAAGCGGTGACGGACGAGCGCCCGTCGCTGGTCGCGTGCCGCACCGTGATCGGCAAGGGCGCGCCCAACAAGGCCGGCACGCACAAGGTCCACGGCGCCGCGCTCGGCCCAGATGAGGTCGCGGCGACCCGCGTCGCGCTTGGCTGGGACGCGCCGGCGTTCGTGGTGCCGGAAGACATCGCCGCCGACTGGCGTCAGACCGGCGAGCGCGGCAAGCAGGCTCGCGGCGAGTGGCAGCAGCGGCTCGCAAGCAATTCGAACAAAAGCGAATTCACTCGCCGTATGGAAGGCAAGCTGCCGGCCGGCGAAGAAGCCGGCAAAGTGTTTTCCTCCTGGCTCGAAGGCGACCAGAAAGTCGCCACCCGCCGCGCCTCGGAACTGGCGCTCGAGGTGCTGACCCCGCTGCTGCCCGAGATGATCGGCGGCTCGGCCGACCTGACCGGCTCGAACAACACCAAGACCCCCGCCACCCCGCCGCTCACCGCCGCGGACTACGGCGGCCGCTACGTTTACTACGGCATCCGCGAGTTCGGCATGGCCGCGGCGATGAACGGCATGGCGCTGCACGGCGGGGTGATCCCCTACGGCGGCACGTTCCTGATCTTCTCCGACTACTGCCGCAACGCGATCCGCCTCTCGGCGCTGCAGCAGGTCCGCGTGATTTACGTGCTGACCCACGATTCGATCGGCCTCGGCGAGGACGGCCCGACCCACCAGCCGGTCGAGCACGTGATGAGCCTCAGGATGATCCCCAACCTGCACGTGTTCCGGCCGGCCGACGTGATCGAGACCGCCGAGTGCTGGAACCTCGCGCTGAAGAGCGAGAGCACGCCGTCCGTGCTGGCGCTGACCCGCCAGAACCTGCCGCAGCTGCGCCATTCGGGCGAAATGCTGAGCGCGCGCGGCGCCTACACGCTCAAGCAGGCCGAAGCCGAGCGCAAGGTGGTGCTGATCGCGACCGGGTCCGAGGTCGCGCTGGCGGTCGACGTCGCCAAGGCGCTCGAAGCGGAAGGCATCGGGGCGGACGTGGTCTCGGCGCCGTGCCTGATGCTGTTCGACGCGCAGGACGATGCTTACAAGGCCCAGGTCCTCCCCGCCGGCGTGCTCAAGGTCTCGATCGAGGCCGGCGTCACCTGGGGCTGGGAGCGCCACACCGGCACCGACGGCCTGCAGATCGGCCTCGACCGGTTTGGAGCTTCCGCTCCAGCGGAGGACCTGTTCAAGCGCTTCGGCTTCTCGGTCGAGGCGATCGTGCCGAAAATCAAGGACAAGCTTGCGACATGACTTTCGTCATCGCGAGCGCAGCGAAGCAATCCAGAGGCAGTTCGGTGCCGCCCCTGGGTTGCCTCGTCGCTTCGCTCCTCGCCATGACGAGGCCCGGTTAGTTTCGGTGATTTAGCAGGAGTTTCTTCAATGCCGACGAAGGTGGCGATCAACGGGTTCGGACGCATCGGGCGGCTGGTGGCGCGTGCCATCCTCGAGCGCGACGACCATGATTTCGAGCTCGTCGCGATCAACGACCTCGCCGATCCGAAGTCGAACGCGCTGCTGTTTTCCTACGACAGCACCCACGGCCGCTTCCCCGGCACCGTCACCTCGGACGGCGACTCGATCCAGGTCAACGGCAAGGACATCGCGGTCACCAAGGAGCGCGACCCGGGCAAGCTTCCGCACAAGGACCTCGGCGTCGAGCTGGTCCTCGAATGCACCGGCTTCTTCCAGTCCGACGAGGCGAGCCGGCCGCATCTGGCCGCCGGCGCCAAGCGGGTGCTGATCTCGGCCCCGGCGACCGGCGTCTCCAAGACCATCGTGTTCGGCGTCAACCAGGACACACTGACCGCCGAGGACGTGATCGTCTCCAATGCCAGCTGCACCACCAACTGCCTCGCCCCGGTCGCCAAGGTGCTGCACGAGGCCGTCGGGATCGAGCGCGGCTTCATGACCACGATCCACAGCTACACCAACGACCAGCGCATGCTCGACCAGATCCACTCGGACCTGCGCCGCGCCCGCGCCGGGGCGATGAACATGATCCCGACTACGACCGGCGCCGCCCGCGCGGTCGGGCTGGTGCTGCCCGAGCTGAAGGGCAAGCTCGACGGCTCCTCGGTCCGCGTGCCGACGCCGAACGTCAGCCTGATCGACCTCGTCTTCACGCCGGGTCGCGACACCACGAAGGAAGAGCTGAACGAAGCGCTGAAGGCCGCCGCTGAGGGCGCGATGAAGGGCGTGCTCGACTACACCGACCAGCCGCTCGTCAGCTCGGACTTCAACCACCAGCCCGCCAGCTCGACGGTGGACAGCCTCGAGACCGCCGTCCTCGAAGGTCGGCTCGCCCGCGTGGTCTCGTGGTACGACAACGAGTGGGGCTTCTCGAACCGCATGATCGACACCGCCGGGGTGATGGCCCGCCTGATGTGATTGGGGAAATGGAAACAGGAAGGCTCGCAGGTATCGCCCGCCACGCGGAGCCGAAAGGGCCGATGGAGACTGTCGCGCAAGTCGCCGTCACCATGGCCGAAGGCGTCCGCGGCGATTACCGCGGCACGCGCGCGTCGTCGAAGCCGGGCCGCAAGCGGCAGGTTTCGCTGATCGAGGCCGAGGGAGTGGGCGCCGCGATGGCCGAAGCCGGCGCGGCGCTCGCCTGGTCGGACTGCCGCCGCAACCTGCTCGTGGAAGGCCTGCGCCTGCCGCGCGCGGCAGGCACCCGCGTGCGCATCGGCGACACGCTGGTCGTCGAGATCACCGACGAATGCGAGCCGTGCGAGCGGATGGACGCGCTCCACGAGGGCCTGCGCGCCGCGCTGACGCCCGACTGGCGAGCCGGGTTCCTCGCGCGGGTGATCGCGGACGGCGAGATCGCCGTCGGCGACGCCGTCAGGATCGAGCCGTGAGCACGTTCCGCACGCTCGATTCGCTCCCCGACGTCCACGGCAAGGTCGCGCTCGTCCGTGTCGACTTCAACGTGCCGATGAACGAAGGCTCGGTCAGCGACTGCACGCGCATCCAGGCCTCGGCGCCGACGATCCTCGAGCTGGCCGACGCCGGCGCCAAGGTGCTGCTGCTGACGCACTTCGGCCGCCCCGGGGGCGAGCGGCACTCGACCCTGTCGACCAGCGTCATCCAGGGCGCCGTGGCGCAAGTGCTCGGGCACGAGGTGATGTTCATTTCCGAGCTGTCCGGCCCGGTGGTCGAGCAATCGCTCGGCATCTTCGGCCCCGGCGGCATCGGCCTGCTCGACAACACCCGCTTCTGGCCGGGCGAGGAGGCCAACGACCCCGAGTTCGCCCGCGCCATCGCCGCCAACGGCGACCTTTACGTCAACGACGCGTTTTCCGCCGCGCACCGCGCGCACGCCACCACCGAGGGCCTAGCCCACCTGCTGCCGGCTTACGCCGGGCGGGCGATGCAGGCCGAGCTCGAGGCGCTCGACAAGGCGCTCGGCAACCCCGACCCGCCGGTGGCGGCGGTGGTCGGCGGGGCCAAGGTCTCGACCAAGCTGGCGGTGCTCGAGCACCTCGTGGCACGCGTGGACCACCTTATCATCGGCGGCGGGATGGCCAACACCTTCCTCGCCGCGCGCGGGGTCGCCATCGGCAAGAGCCTCGCCGAGCACGACCTCGCGGCCAAGGCCGAGGCGATCATGGCCGCCGCCGAGGCGGCCGGCTGCACGGTGCACTTGCCCTATGACGTCGTGGTGGCGAAGGCGTTCGCCGCCTACCCGCCGTCCCGGCGCACCTGCAACGTCCACGAGGTCGCGGCCGACGAGATGATCCTCGACGTCGGCCCGCAGGCGGTCGAGTCGCTCGCCGATGTGCTCAAGACCTGCCGCACGTTGGTCTGGAACGGCCCGCTCGGGGCGTTCGAGACGCCGCCGTTCGACGCCGCCACGGTGGCGCTCGCGCGCACCGCCGCGGCGCTGACCCGCGAAGGCTCGCTCGTCTCGGTCGCCGGCGGCGGGGATACCGTGGCGGCGCTCAACCACGCCGGGGCGGCCGAGGATTTCTCCTACGTTTCAACGGCCGGCGGCGCATTCCTCGAATGGATGGAAGGCCGCGAGCTGCCCGGCGTGACGGCGCTGCGCGGAATGGCCTACTAGAGGCGCGGGCGAGCTCGAGAGGAGCGGCGGGAACCCGCCCTCAGAGAACGAAGTCGCTCCCCGTCAGGGGTGTCAATCCAGTACCATACACGAGCATGTTGAAGTCGGTGTAGCCGTTTTCGCCGGCGACCCCGTCGACATTGCCCTGGACCACCCAGTGGGGCGAGCTGAGGCTGCCGCGCGCGAAAATCCGCAGCTCTCCCGGCGCGCCGCTGAAGGCGGCGGTGCCGATGAAGCTGAACGCGTCGTTCGCGGGCGTGGCCGTGTTGGCGTCGATGGCCGACAAGTCGATCCGGTCGTCCCCCTGTGTGAAGTCCCAGATGTAATTGATCGCGTTGGGCGAGGCTTCGTCGATGCTGGTGTAGAGGAACGTATCGTCCCCTTCTCCGCCCGTCATCCGATCCCCTCCGTCCCTCACGGTGCCGCCGCCGCCCCCGTGCAGCACGTCATTGCCACCGCCGCCGTAAAGCTCGTCGGCAGCTCCCCCGCCATGGATCTCGTCGTCGGCCGCGCCGCTGAACACGAACAGATGGCCGTCGGCCTCGGCCGAGCCGTCGAAGGTCAGCGTCTCGTCGGCCGTCAGTCCGTTGGCGACGACGAACATCCTCTCCCCGACCGCGACGTTGCCGTCGTGCAGCGTGACGTCGTAGCTGTACGAAGAGCCCGCGCTGCCGAAGCGGGTGTCGCTCCCGCTGAGCATCACGAGGGCCTCGACTCCGGTCAGCTGGCTCGCGCCGAAGGTGATCGCCTCCGCCCCGCTGTAGTTCCCCTGCAAGCCCAGCTGATCGTTTAACCCGGCTTGCCCGCTGACGGCGTCGCTCGCGCCCCAGCGGTTGCCACCGAAGAAGAACCCGTCGTCAAGCTGGCTCCCCGTGACCCGGTCGGCACCCTCGCCGCCATAAGTCAGGAAGTAGCCGTCGGTTTCCGCCGAGCCGTCGAAGCCGACGTCCTCGCCGGCGAGCAACTGGTTGAAGCTGACGATCAGCCGCCGTCCGGCCGCGACGTTCGCGTCGTCGGTCGTGAGATAGTAATCGTAAAGTTGGCCGCCGGTGTCGCCGAAATCCGTGTTGCTGCCCGACAGCAATGCCATCAGCTCGATATCGACCATGTTGCCGGCCGACAGCGTCAGCGGCGTTCCGGACGCACCGTAGTTGCCTTGCAGCCCAAGTTGGTCGTTGGCGCCGGCCCCGCC
The DNA here is from genome assembly GCA_035626815.1 of Croceibacterium sp. Lineage (GTDB taxonomy): Bacteria > Pseudomonadota > Alphaproteobacteria > Sphingomonadales > Sphingomonadaceae > Croceibacterium_A. Next base: position 52,707 of record DASPMY010000050.1, on the reverse strand, counting down.
GTCGGCGAGGTCGAGGAAATCGAAGTAGGCGCCGAAGTAGAGGCCGTCGTTGCCGGCCTGGCCGTAGATCAGGTCCTTGCCCAGGCCGGCGAGGACGATGTCGTCCCCTTCGTCGGCGTTCACGGTGTCGTCACCGCCCCGCGCCTCGATCGTATCGGCATCCGGCGTCCCGTCGAGGGTCTCGCCGTTGTCGGTGCCCAGGATATACATGCCTCATTCCTCTCGGGTCTCGCCCGGGCAGCGCGCGCGAAAAAAGCTTCCCGATATCGACTATGCGCGGCCCGTATGTAACGGGCAACCTGCTGAAAAGCCTTCCGATCGTCAAGGGCGAGGGTCGTCGGCCATCGGGCGCCCGCCGGTCCCCCGACTAAAGGCTTTCCTACAGCCCCCAAAGTATGCCAGCGACGTCCCTGCGCGATATGCGCAAAGGTATCGAAATTGCATCTGCGGAAAAACCCGATGAACCACGCCGAAATGACCGCCCGGATCGCCCGCGGAGACGGCTTCATCGCCGCGCTCGACCAGTCGGGCGGGTCGACGCCCAAGGCGCTGCGGGCGTACGGCGTGGCCGACGACGCATGGAGCGGCGACGAGGAGATGTTCGCGCGCATCCACGAGATGCGCTGCCGGATCATCCGCTCGCCCGCATTTTCCGGCGACAAGGTCGTGGGGGCGATCCTGTTCGAGAGGACCATGGACGGCACCGTCGACGGCGTGCCGGTGCCGCAGGCGCTGATCGCCAGGGGTGTGGTGCCGTTCCTCAAGATCGACAAGGGGCTCGCGGACGAGGCCGACGGCGTCCAGCTGATGAAGCCGATGCCGGGGCTCGACGCATTGCTCGAGCGGGCGAAGGCGCTCGGCGTCTACGGCACCAAGGAGCGCTCGGTGATCAACGCCGCGAACCCGGCCGGCATCGCCGCGATCGTCGCGCAGCAGTTCGAGGTCGCCCAGCAGGTGCTGGCGCACGGCATGATGCCGATCCTCGAGCCCGAGTACTCGATCAAGGCGCCCGACCGGGCCACAGGCGAGAGCATCCTGCGCGACGAGATCCTCCGCCAGCTGGATGCGTTGCCCGACGGCGCGCAGGTCATGCTTAAGCTGTCGCTCCCGGTCGAGCCCAACGCGTTCGCGGCGCTCGTCGGCCATCCGAAGGTGCTCAAGGTCGTCGCGCTGTCGGGCGGCTACTCGCGCGACGAGGCGTGCGCCGAGCTCGCCAGGAACGAGGGGATGATCGCCAGCTTCAGCCGGGCCCTGCTCGACAACCTGAGGGCGCAGATGAGCGACGCGGAATTCGACAGTGCGCTTGGCGAGGCGATCGACGCGATCCACTGCGCCAGCACGCAGAAGATGGCGCCCGACTACTCCGGCCTCGGCATCCGGTAATAGAACACGAGGCGATAGTCGGCCGGATCGATCGTCCCGCCGGCGGCCGGATCGGGGGCCGCCTCCTTGAGCACGAGTTGCCCGCCGGCGATGGTCTGCTCCTCGCCCAGCGTCAGCACCCGCTCGTGCCCGCCGATGGGCGGCTCGATCTCGGCGCGCACGCGCAGCCGGCCGGCCCAGACGCACTGGACGCCCTCGGCGCAGCGGCTGTCCTCGAGCACCTGCAGCGGCTTGACGGTCACCAGCCCGAGGTCGCCGGTCTGGCCGAGGCGCAAGGTCCGCTCGCCGTCGTCGCTCGGCGCCAGGCCGTGCGCACAGGCACCCAGACCCGCGGCCAGGAGCACGGCCAGGCAGGTCGCCGACGTGCTCATCGCAAGGCCTGCCGCACCATTGCCCGCAGCGTCTGCGCGTCGTGGATGGCGTGCGCCTCGGGATCGTTGTTGAAATAGGCCCACACCGCGCGCCCCGCTTTCGCCTGCTCGACGATCCAGTCGGTCCACCCGAGCAGGCTCTCGTCCGAATAGCGGCCCCAGTACTTGCCGATCCCGCCGTGGAACCGCAAGTAGGCTACCGGCCCGGCGGCCACGCGCGGGCTTCGCGAGCCCGGCATGTCGTGCGCGCAGAAGCCGGCGCCGTGGCGCTCCAGCGCCGCGAACACCGCATCGGTGTACCACGATTTCTCGCGGAACTCGAACACGCTGGTCACGTCCTTCGGCACCAGCCGCAGGAAGCTCTCGAGCCGCTCGAGGTTGAGATGGAAGCGCGGCGGCAGCTGGTAGAGGATCGGGCCGAGCGCCGGGCGCAATGCATAGACCGAGCGCATCATGCGCGCGATCGGCTCGTCGCAATCCTTCAGCTTTTTGGCCTGGGTGAGGAAACGGTTCGCCTTCACCGCGTAGCATAACCCGGGCGGAGCCTGATCTCGCCAGGCGGCGAACGTTTCGGGTGTCGGCAGGCGATAGAAGCTGTTGTTGATCTCGACGGTATCGAACTCGCCGGCGTAATACTCGAACCAACGCTTGACGGGCAGCTTCTCCGGATAGAACAGCGCGCGCCAGTGCTTGTACATCCACCCCGAGCAACCGATGCGCACCGGGGCAGCCACAGGGACGGACGCTTGGCCAGCCATGACCTCGACAATGCCGCAACCGGCCGTTCGGCTCCTGCGCGCCCGGCTTGTCAGCTCTACCTGGTCTCGCCGCTCGATGTGGCGGGCGCCTTTCCGCGGCGGCTCGAACGCGCTCTCGACGCCGGGCCCGTGGCGGCCTTCCAGTTCCGCGTGAAAGGCATCGACCAGCACGAGGCCGCGCGGCTCGCCGAGCCGCTCCAGGCGATCTGCCGCGAGCGCGAGGTCGCCTTCATCGTCAACGACAGCATCGCGCTGGCCCGCCGGCTCAAAGCCGACGGGGTGCATCTCGGCCAGGACGACGGCGACGTGCGCGAGGCGCGCGAGGCGCTCGGGCGCGAGGCGCAGATCGGCGTCACCTGCCACGCCAGCCGCCACCTGGCGATGGAAGCGGGCGAGGCCGGCGCCGACTACGTCGCCTTCGGCTCGTTCTTCCCCAGCGGCACCAAAGCCAGCGACCACCGTCCTGAGCCCGAGCTGCTGAGCTGGTGGCAAGGGCTGATGGAGATACCGTGCGTGGCGATCGGCGGCATCACGCCGCAGAACTGCGCTCCGCTGGTCGCGGCGGGGGCCGATTTCCTCGCGGTCAGCGGCGCGGTGTGGAGCGGCGACGAGGCCGAGGCGGTGCGCGCCTTCGTGCAGGCGATGGCCGCCGCCGACGCCTGACGCGAACATGGCTTCTCATCGCGCGGCAATCGTGCGAACCCTCGCGCGCAAGGGAGCCGGGGAGGGCCATCGATGACCGACGCCGTCATGAGGCGTGAACTGACCTGGCGGGCGATCCTGCTGGGCGGCTCGCTGACGTTCGTGTTCACCGCCGCCAACGTCTATTTCGGTCTTCGCGTCGGCCTGACGTTCTCGACCGCGCTCCCGGCGGCGGTGATCTCGATGGCGCTGCTGCGCGGCTTTGCCGACAATTCGCTGGTCGAGAACAACATCACCCAGACGATCTGCAGCGCCGCCGGCGCGGTGGCGACGATCATCTTCGTCATCCCCGGGCTGGTCATGATCGGCTGGTGGACGAGCTTCCCCTATTGGACCACGGCGGCGCTGTGCTTCATCGGCGGCACGATGGGGGTGATGATGTCGGTCCCGCTGCGCCGCGCGCTCGTCGTCAATTCCGACCTGCCATATCCCGAAGGGGTCGCCGGAGCCGAGGTGCTCAAGGTGGGCAGCCGCGACGCGGAAGGGGCGGAAGAGAACAAGTTCGGGTTGCGGACGATGATCTTCGGCGGCCTGATCAGCGCCGGGCTGTCGTTGCTCGTCGCCCTGCAGCTCGCCGCGGCCGAGATCGGGCGCAACTTCCGCATCGCCGACGGCGCGACCGGAGTGGCCGCGACGACCTCGCTCGGACTCATTGCCGTCGGCCACCTGATCGGGCTGTCGGCCGGCATCTCGCTGCTCCTCGGCACCTTCATGTCGTGGGGCATCCTGCTGCCGTGGCGGACCTCGCTCGCCGACACGAGCGCGCCGGTCGACGATCTGGTCGGCACGGTGTTCGCCACCGAGGTGCGCTTCATCGGCGCCGGCGCGATCGCCGTGGCGGCGATCTGGACCCTGCTCAAGCTGGTCAGGCCGATCGCCGCAGGGCTCGCCGGGATCGCCGCCGCCCACCGCGCGCGCAAGGGCGGGGCGGTGCTCGACCTGACCGAGCGCGACCTTCCCGCCCCGATCGTCTACGGCACGCTCATCGTCGCGCTGATCCCGATCAGCTGGATGCTGTGGACTTTCGTCCAGGGCGGGCCGGTGGCGGCCAACTTCGCCGCGGCCATCACCGCGACGCTGCTGTTCGTCCTCGTGGTCGGAGCCGTGGTGGCGGCGGTGACCGGCTACATGGCCGGCCTGGTCGGGACCTCGAACAGCCCGGTATCGGGCGTCGGCATCCTGTCGATCATCGTCGGTGCGGTGATGGTGGCGCTGCTGTTCCCCGAGGCGCGCTCGGAAGCCGACACCCAGGCGCTGGTCGCCTTCGCGCTGTTTGCCACCTCGTTCGTGTTCGGCATCGCGCTCATCTCCAACGACAACCTGCAGGACCTCAAGACCGGGCAGCTGGTCGGCTCGACCCCGTGGAAGCAGCAGGCCGCGCTCATCCTCGGCGTCGGCTGCGGCAGCCTGGTGATCCCGCCGGTGCTCGACCTGCTCAACTCGACGCTCGGCTTCGCCGGGGCGCCGAACGCCGGGCCGAACGCGCTGGCAGCCCCGCAGGCCTCGCTGATCTCGTCGCTGGCGCAAGGCGTGCTCGGCGGCACGATACGCTGGGATCTGCTGAGCTACGGCGCGCTGATCATCATCGTCGTCATCGCCATCGACGAGTGGCTCGGGGTACGCGCCAGGCGCCGGGGAGGCGGCTTGCGCATGCCGCCGCTGGCCGTCGCCATGGGCATGTATCTGCCAATCTCGCTGATGCTGCCGACGGGGATCGGCGCCCTGATCGGCCACCGCTGGGACAAGCGTGCCGAGCGCGGCAAGCGCGTCGCCTTCCTCAAGCGCAGCGGCGTGCTGCTGGCGACCGGCATGATCGTCGGCGAGAGCCTGTTCGGCCTGGCGTCGACGGCGCTGGTAGCGGTGTTTGGCGAGAACCCGCTGGCGCTCGTCGGCGACGATTTCGCTGGCGCCGCCCAGTTCGTCGGCATCGCCGCATTGGCCGCGATCGTGTGGTACGGCTATCGTTGGACGCGGATAGAGGCGGCCAAGGTCGCCTGACGCACGACCGGATATTTTGCGCCGTTGACCCGTTGATGCCCGCCCTGGGGCGGAACGCGCCCCGTAGATGCGGGGATTAACGAATGCGCTTGCCGCTCGCCGCCACGCTGTTGCTGCTTCTTGCCGGTTGCGGCTTCAACGGCACCGACCCCGATGACAGCAGCGGTGGCACGTCCAGTCGGCAGGAGTCCGACGCCGAGGCCACGGAAAATCCCGATTTCGTGCGCCTCGAGGAAGCGGACATTCCCGATTCCGAGCCCCGCCGGCAAATGCAGCTCCAGGTCGTGCTTGACCGGCAGGGGTTCGGTCCGGGGATCATTGACGGCAAGGACGGCCTGTCGACCGCGAACGCGCTGAAGGGCTTTCAGGAAGCCCATTCGCTGGCGGTCACCGGCCGCCTCGACGACGCCACCCGGGAGGCGCTGAGCCGCTGGCAGGACATTCCGGCGACCCGGGTCGTGCGGATACCCGACAGCTGGGGCGAGATGGCCTTTCGACCCGTCCCCGAGGAGCCGGAGGACCAGGCGACGATGGACCGCCTCGGCTACGAGAGCCTCGACGAGAAGCTGGCCGAGCGGTTCCACACCACGGTCGAGGTGCTCGAGCAGCTCAACCCCGGCGGCCGGCCGGCGGGGCAGCCGGCGGCGGCCGAGACGACCGCGGCGGGCAACGTGGCGGCCGGGGTTCCCGCCTATCCGCCGCGCACTCGGGTCACGCCGACGCCGCGGCCCTCGGCCAGCGAGACGGCGCCGCAAGCCGTGTTCCGCGCCGGGCAGCTCGTCCGCGTGCCCAATGTCGGGTTCGATCTCGGCGAAGCCGCCGCCGGCGGCGAAGACCGCGCCTGGCTGCGCACGCTCGCATCGCTCGGGGTCGCCGCCGACCAGCCCGAGGCGGCGCGGATCGTGGTCGACAAGTCCGAAGGCTGGCTCAAGGCGTATGACGCCACAGGCAAGTTGGTGGGGATGTTCACCGTCACCTCCGGCTCGCAGCACGATCCCCTGCCGCTGGGCGAGTGGACCATCCTCGGCGTCAGCCACAATCCGCCGTTCCACTACAATCCAGACTTGTTCTGGGACGCCGAGGCGACCGACGAGAAAGCGACGCTGCCGCCTGGGCCAAACGGGCCGGTCGGAGTCGTATGGATCGACCTCTCGAAGGAGCACTACGGCATCCACGGCACGCCTGAGCCGCAATCGATCGGCCGTTCGCAGAGCCACGGCTGCGTGCGCCTGACCAACTGGGACGCGGCGCGGCTGGCGGGGATGGTCAGCGGGTCGACGAAAGTGATATTCCAGGCCTGATGGCGCTGAACCTGATCGATCGGCTGCTGACCGTGGTGGTGACGGCCACCGTCACGTCCGCCGCATGGATCGTGGTTGGCGGGTCGCTTCTCAAGAGCGATGTCCGCACGGCCGACGCCGGTCCAGTCGCGAAAACCCCGGGGACGACGGAAGGGCCCGCCGTCACGCTACCGGACGCGGAAGAGGGACCAACGCTGATGATTCCCGTCGCCGGCGTCACGGCAGACGAGCTGACTGACACCTTCTCCGACGCTCGCGGCCGCGGCGAGCGGGTGCACGAGGCGCTCGACATCATGGCCCCTGCCGGGACTGCTATCGTTGCCGCCGCGGCGGGGACGGTCGAGAAGCTGTTCCGCTCGGACGCCGGAGGCAACACGGTGTATGTCCGCTCGGCGGACAGGCGAACGACCCATTACTACGCCCACTTGCGCGATTATGCCCCCGGGCTCGCGGAAGGCCAGGCGGTGAAGCGCGGCCAGCCGCTGGGGGCGGTCGGCGCGAGCGGGAACGCAAATCCCGCCGCGCCGCACTTGCATTTCGCGGTCCTGCGCACCACGCCCGACGCCGAATGGTGGGAGCCGGCGACCGCGATCGACCCGTTGCCGCTCCTGCGCGGTCCGCAGACCGGTAACTAAACAAGTTGAACTGTTTACCTAGTTGAACCAAAACCCGATTGAGTCGGCACTCAGCTTGTGCCAAAGACTGTTCGAATCATCCTGAGGGGGTACCTATGAAATTGGGAAGAGTGATCGCATCGGCCCTGGTCGCCACGTCGCTGATCGGTGCGCCGGTCGTAGCTCAGGCTGCGGCGGCCGAACAGGCCCGGCTCAGCGCCGACCTCGAAGGTGAGCAGCTTCGCGGCGGCTTCATCATTCCCCTGATCGCTCTGATCGCGATCATCCTGGGGATTTGCGCGGCCACAGATATTTGCGGCGGCGGCGACAACGACGACGATTTGCCGCACAGCCCGTAAACGGGTGAACGGCGAGGGGCAGGAAAGCGGCCGCTACTGGCCCCCGCGTCCTCGGAACTGACGATGGAAGGCGGGCGCAAGCCCGCCTTTTGTCGTGACGGGAAGGCGTCCCCTCCTGTGCCGCCGGCACCGCTGGTTTGACTGACGGGCTCAGCCCTGCCGAACACAGCGCAGCCGGCCCGGCTGCCCGTTCTCGATCCGGCGCAGGAAGCCGGTGGAGACCACGGCATAGCTCTCGCCGCGGCGCGGCCCGCTGGTCAGCGTGACGACGTCGCCGCGCCGCAGGTAGGCGCCGCCGCCCTTGGCGGACGAGTAGCGCGAGGCGCTTTCGATGGTGAAGCCGGCTTGCGGCTGGACTATCCCGGCGCGCCCGGCCGCATCGCCGGGAAGCTCGCAGACGTACGCGCCGCGCGACAAGGTTCCGATCGGACCTTGCGCGAGCGCGGGGGCTGCTCCGGCGGCAATCGCCACCAACAGCGAGCAGAAAACACCTTTCATGACGTGCTCATAGCCCGCGCCCGCTTGCATTGCCATGAACGCGGTTAATGGCTAGGGCGCGCGCATTCCCCCGACCTGTGGTTTGAAAGCATTCCGATGAAGATCAGCGGCGTGGACATCCGTCCCGGCAACATTCTCGAGTACGAAGGCGGCATCTGGAAGGTCGCCAAGATCCAACACACGCAGCCGGGCAAGGGCGGCGCCTACATGCAGGTCGAGATGAAGAACCTGCAGGATGGCCGCAAGACCAACGTGCGCTTCCGCAGCGCGGACACGGTGGAACGGGTCCGGCTCGACACCAAGGATTTCCAGTATCTTTACGCCGACGGCGACATGCTGGTGTTCATGGACAACGACACGTTCGAGCAGATCCAGCTGCCTGCCGACCTGCTCGGCGAGGCCGCGGCCTTCCTGCAGGACGGCATGGAGGTCTCGCTCGAGCTGTGGGACGAAAGGCCGATCAGCGTCCAGCTGCCGGAGCAGGTCGAGGCGACGATCGTCCAGGCCGACGCAGTGGTGAAGGGGCAGACAGCATCGTCGAGCTACAAGCCGGCGGTGCTCGACAACGGCGTTCGCGTGATGGTGCCGCCGCACATCGAGAGCGGCACCCGAATCGTCGTCGACGTCTACGAGCGTGCGTACGTGAGCAAGGCCGGCTAAGCCGGCCAGGGTGGGGCGACCATGAGCAACGTCAGCGATCCGCGCTTCCAGGGCATCGATTTCGAGCGCAGCTACCTGCTCGGCGTGATCTACGACGACGAGTCGCTGACCCTCGAGATGGAGTTCAATCTGACCGAGGCGCATCCGGCCTATCAGGCGCCTTCGCCGGACGAGGAAGGGTGCTTCCGCGCCGGCTACGTCCGCTTCGCCGACATCGGCGACCTGCAGATCGACAAGGCTCCGGCGCAGGACGGCGGCACCGTCGACTACAGCATCGTCCATTCGGTCAAAGGCGACGGGGAACGCTTCGAGTTCTCGACCGGTTGGGGAGAGATCAAGGTCTCCGCCAAATCGGTCCGCCTCGCTCTCGACTGACAGGGAATTCGAATTGGCCGCAGTTTCCGGATTGATCCGCGTGATGGAGCGCGCCGCGCGCAAGGCCGGCAACCGGCTGCGCCGCGACTTCGGCGAGGTCGAGCATCTGCAGGTCAGCCGCAAGGGGCCGTCCGATTTCGTCTCCAAGGCCGACCAGGCGGCCGAGCGAACGCTGTGGGACGAGCTGCGCGCTGCGCGCCCCGACTGGGGCTTCCTGATGGAAGAAGGCGGCGACATCGCGGGAGAAGAAGGCAAGCCGCGCTTCATCATCGATCCCCTCGATGGGACCAGCAACTTCCTTCACGGCATCCCGCACTTCGCGATCTCGATCGCCGTGCAGGAGCCCAAGCCCGACGGCAGCGGCTGGGGGGAAGTGGTCGCAGCGGTGATCCACCAGCCGATCACCGATGAATCGTTCTGGGCCGAGAAGACGCGCGGCGCCTGGCTGCAAGACGCGCGGCTGCGCGTGTCGGGCCGCCGCCAGCTGTCCGACGCGCTGATCGCCACCGGCATTCCCTACCACGGTCACGGCAACTTCGACGAGTGGATCAGGATCCTCGCCGCGGTCGGACCGCAAGTCGCCGGGATCCGCCGGTTCGGCTCGGCCGCGCTCGATCTCGCATGGCTCGCCGCGGGGCGCTACGACGGCTTCTGGGAAAGCGACCTTCAGGCCTGGGACACCGCCGCCGGCTGCCTGCTGGTGCGCGAGGCCGGCGGCTTCGTCACCGATTACCGCGGTCGCTCGCTACCGATCTGCGCCGGACAGGTGGTCGCCGGGAACGATCCGCTGCACTCGCGTCTTCACAAGCTCGTCGCGAGCGCGCTGAAGGCCTAAGCCTATCGTGGGTTGCCGGCGCCGGAGTCCACGCCGACGCCGAGCCGATAGACGAGTTGGCCGCCATGGGCGGCACCGGCGACCAGCAGCAGGAATGCCACCAGGCTGACGGCCATCGCGCCGCGCGCCGGCGCCGGCTGCACGGCCAGCCCGTCGCTGCGCATCAGCAGCGCGGCGAGATAGGCCGACCAGGCCAGCGCCATCAGCAGCATGTGGCGAGTGGCGGTGGCTCCGGCCGGCTCCGGCACCCGGGCGAAATCGGCCAGCCCGGCGACCATGGCGGGCAACGCCGCCGCCAGCCCGACCAGGATGGCGAGCCAAGCCAGCGGCCATGCCCCGGCAACTCCCAGCAGGGTCAACGCGTCACAGGCCGTGCCGACGATCCACAGCGCCAGCGGGACGTGAACGAGCATCGGATGCACCGGATGTCCGAACAGACGCATGCCGCTTCAGACCAGCGAGAAGGCGGCGCCCGCCAGCAGCAGGACCCCGGTCACCGCGGCCAACGCGTGGATGACCACGACGGCCTTCGGGCCGGGCCGGCCGCGCAAGTGCACCGATGCCAGGTAGAAGCCGCCGAGCGCGGCGATGACCAGCACGCCGAGCGCAATCGGCGCGGGATCTGCCGCTCCCTGCATCACGCCGAGCGCCAGCAGGACGAGGCCCAACGCACCCAGCGCGGCGTGAAGCAGCGACAGACTCCACGGAGCGAGCCGGCCGCGCAAGACCCGCGAAGCCAGAACGAGCCCGCCGACGGCGGCGACGGCGAACGAGATGAGCGCATAAACGAGCATGGTGGTCCCCTTTGTCCGAGCGGCGGCGGTGGCGCCGCGAGCCATTGGATGGGGTGGGGGACGAAAAGGTTCCGGCCGCGCCGAGCGGGCGAACGACGCCGCTCAGGCGGCCGGCGATGGCGACCTTTCGAGCCGCGCGAGCACCCGCGCGACGATCCGCTCGCAGCGGTCGCCGAGGAACGGGAAGGCGCCGACCAGCGTGCTGGCCACCCGCGCATCGAGCGCCTCGCGCAATTGCCGTCGCGCCCGGTGCAGCCGCGTCTTCACGGTTTCCGGCTTCACGCCGAGCTGGCTCGCCGTCTCCTCGATGCTGCAGCCTTCGACGTCGCGCAGGATGAAGACCATCCGGAAAGCTTCGGGAAGGCCATCGATGGCCTGTTCGATCAGGCGTCGGATCTGCGTGACGGCAGCGTCCGCCTCCGGGGACGCACTGGGCGCAGCATTGGGAAACGGGATCACCTGGGCGCCTGCCGCTTGCGCGGCCTCGACCTCCTTGAGCTCGGCCGTCGGCCGTCTCCGCCGAAGCCGTCCGCGCGCCTCGTTCATGACGATGCGCGTCAGCCAGGTCATGACGCCGGCCTCGCCGCGAAATCCACCAATGGCGGCGAAAGCCCGCAGATAGGCTTCCTGCAGGACGTCCTCCGCCTCGGCGTCGTCGCGGACGATGCCGCGAGCGATGCGGAACAATCGCTGGTTGCCCCGCTGCATGATGACGCGAAACGCTTCCTTGTCGCCGGCCTGGGCGAGCCCGACGAGCTCGCTTTCGCTCAACGCCTGCCGTTCGATCCGTCTCGGCTTCGCCATCAGGGCCCTCCGCGGTTGCTATGGCTTGGATGCAAGGCATCCGGCAAGGTTCCCGCGCGCGGGTGAGAGCAACACTATTGCTTGGAGAGGAGCTTGCAGGCTAATCGCGCCGTCTGCTCAGGGCCCCTGTGGCGGAATGGTAGACGCGAACGACTCAAAATCGTTTGCCGCAAGGCGTGCCCGTTCGAGTCGGGCCAGGGGCACCACGCCGCGATCGGCCTACTCGATCGTTTCGGACGCTCCGCTGCGGCGCGCCGAGGCCGCCGCCAGGCTCTCGCGGCTGTCCGAACGGGCGTCCTCCGACAGCATGCCGGAATCTTCCAGCCCCTTGAGCAGCAGCGCCAGCTCCTCCGCGCTCAGCGAGGCGAGATACTCGGGCGAGTAGCCGGCCGCCTCGGCGAGGTCCTGCGCGGGCATCAGGCTGCTGCCCTGGCCGGAACGCGGGCTGTCCATCGGCCGCCCGAAGCTGCCGTCGAAGTCCCCGCCGCCATCGTCGGCGAATCGGCCGACCGGCTGCGCCGAGGTGCCGCCGAGCGTGGGCGCGCCGAACTTGGCGTAGCTCGCGCGCCGGACCGCGCTGGCCTGCTGCTTGGCCTCGATGTGCTGGACCACCGCCTCGCGGTTCTCGCCGTCGGCGAACATCGCCAGCCCGGTGGTCAGCGCCACCGTGACGATCGCGAAGTGGCGATAGAGCTTGGGCGGAATCGCGGGGGCAACGGCGCGGCGCATGGCCGCACGCGTTAACCTCCGGAAGTTAACCAGCGGGCGCGCGAACGTGGTTAAGGCCTCGTTGCCGCCCGCCTGCCGCGCGGCTCACGCGGAACCGGGCGCGCCGATGGTCCGTTTCAGCGGCTACAGCGAAGGAGTTCCGCCATGGTCGAAGAACGCGTAACCGAAGTCGAGACGCCTTCGGGCAATACCCACACCCACACCACCGTCGTCAGCGACGGCGAGCGCTCGGGCGGCGGGGCCACCTGGATCATCGTGCTGCTGCTGATCATCGTCGCCGCGGTGGCGATCTACTTCCTCTCCGGCATGAGCCGGTCCGAGGTGGCGGAGAACAATGCCGTCGCCGAAGCGGCCGGCGAAGTCGGCGAGGCCGCCAACCAGGTCGGCGACGCGGCGCAGGATGCCGCCGACAGCGTGCGCTGAGCCGCACTGCCCCCGGCGAAGTGTAAAGTTTACCGACATTTCACCTCTCGTCGCTAACCGGTCGTAGTCCGCCGCCGAAGGCGGGCGCGGCCGGTTTGAGCGATGATCCGTCTCTTCAAGCACTACGTACCGCATGCCGTGCTGCTGCTCGGCGTGATCGACTGCGCGCTGCTGCTGATCGCCGGCGACTTGGCATGGTCGTTCAGGGCGTCGCAGATCGGCATGGACGCGGGCGCGCTGCTCGACCGCTCGATCATGCTCGCCGTGTTCGCCGTGGCGGTGCTGGCGGCGATGACCGCGGTCGGCGTGTACGGCAGCGAGGCGCTGCGCTCGCTGCGCTTTGCCGGCGCGCGGCTGCTGGTCGCGGTGAGCCTGGCGATTATCGCCCTGGCGGTGCTGGACTTCGTGTTGCCCGGGAGCACGTTCTGGCGCTCAACGCTGCTCTACGCGATGGTGCTGTCGATCGGCCTGTTGGTGCTCAACCGGGTGGTCGTCGGCGGGATTCTCGGCGCCAGCGCGTTTCGCCGCCGGGTGCTGGTGCTCGGCGCCGGGCCCCGCGCGATGCGGCTCAAGGAGCTCGGACGGCGGCCGGAAAGCGGCTTGGCCATCGTCGGCTACGTGGGCATGAACGAAGGCCAGCCGGCGCTGGACGAGGCCATCCCCCGCTCGGCGATCGACGACTTGTCGCGCTTCGTCGCCAACCTCGGCGCGAGCGAGGTCGTGCTCGCGCTCGAGGAGCGCCGCAACGCGCTGCCGCTGAAGGACCTGCTGCGCATCAAGACGACCGGCGTGCATGTCAACGACTTCTCCAGCTTCATGGAGCGCGAGACCGGCCGGGTCGACCTGGACACGCTCAACCCCAGCTGGCTGATCTTTTCCGACGGGTTTTCGTCGGGCCGGGTGCTGTCGAGCGTCGCCAAGCGGCTGTTCGACGTGCTTGCCAGCGGCTTGCTGCTGGCGCTTACGTTTCCGTTGATCGGGCTGTTCGCGCTGCTGGTGAAGCTCGACAGCCGCGGGCCGGCGTTCTTCCGTCAGACCCGTGTCGGGCTGTACGGCGAGCCGTTCACGCTGCTCAAGCTGCGCTCGATGCGCGCCGACGCCGAAGCGGGCGGGGCGAAATGGGCCGAGCGCGGCGATCCGCGCATCACCCGCCTCGGCCGCTTCATCCGCCTGGTGCGGATCGACGAGCTGCCGCAAGTATGGACGGTCCTCAAGGGCGAGATGAGCTTCGTCGGGCCGCGCCCGGAAGTGCCGCAGTTCGTCGACGACCTCGAGGACAAGCTGCCCTATTACGCCGAGCGCCACATGGTGAAGCCGGGGATCACCGGCTGGGCGCAGATCAACTATCCCTATGGCGCCTCGATCGAGGATGCCCGACGCAAGCTCGAGTACGACCTGTACTACGCCAAGAACTACACGCCGTTTCTCGACCTGCTGATCCTGCTGCAGACGCTGCGCGTGGTCCTGTGGCCCGAGGGCGCCCGCTGATGGACGCGGCCTGGCCCGTCCTCGTCAAGGTGCTCTACCTGCTGTGCGCCGGTTCCGCGCTGGCGCTGGCCGGATGGCTGCTCGCGCGCCGCGGCTCGCGGGGGCCCGCTGCGACGGCGGAGGCGGCCGCGCTCACGTTCACGGCTTGCTGGGCCCTCGCGTTTGCCGGATTCGGTCAGCCTACCGCCGTCACCGCAACGCTGCTGAGCCTGACCTATCTCGCGTGGCTGTGGAGCCTGTACCGGCTGTTCGCGCACGACGAGCGCGACAAGAGCGTGGCCGCGATTCGTTCGGTCGTGCTGGCGCTGGCCTTTGTCGAGCTCATGCAGCTCGCGCTGGTGATCGCGCAGCAGCAGTATGCGGACGGCTCGGCGGCAAGCCTCGCGATCGCCGGGTTCCAGGTTACCTTCCGCCTGCTGTTCTGCGCCGGGGCGCTGGTGCTGGTGCACAACCTCTACGCCGGCGCATCGCAGCTTGCGCGCGAGACGTTGCGCTGGCCGGCCGCGGCTCTGACCGTGCTGTGGGTCTACGACCTCAACCTCTCGACCATTGCCTATCTCGGCGATTTGCGCCCGCAATCGCTGCTGACCTTGCGCGGCGCGGCCGTGCTGCTGATGGTGACGCTGCTGGCGATTGGCGCGCTGCGTCACGACGGCGACTTGCGCTTCCGTCCATCGCGCTCGTTCGCGTTCCAGTCGTTTTCGCTGCTCGTCATCGGGGCCTACCTGGTGATCATGATGCTGGTCGCGCAAGGGCTGGCCTACGCCGGCGGCGAGTTCGCCCGCTTGGTGCAGGCCGGGTTCCTCGCCCTGGCCGGAGCCATCGCGCTGGCCGTGTTGCCGTCGCGAAAGCTGCGCGGATGGCTGCGGGTCAGCCTCTCGAAGCACTTGTTCCAGCATCGCTACGATTATCGCGTCGAATGGCTTCGCTTCACCGACACGATCGGCCGCGCCGGGCCGGCGGCGGCCCCCTTGCGCGAGCGTATCGTGCAAGCGGTTGCCGACATCACCGACAGCCCTTCGGGCCTGCTGCTGACGCCGGGCGACGACGGCGGCCTCGTGCTCGATGCGCGCTGGCAATGGCCCGCGCTGGATGTCCCGGCCGAAGCGCTGACCGGCGCCGGAGCTCGGTTCTTCGAGCACAGCCAGTTCATCCTCGACCTGGATGATCTGCGGGCCGGGCGCGTCGAAGGCATTCCGGAAGAGTCCCATCCGGTCTGGCTGACGGAACAGGACTCCGCGTGGGCGCTGGTGCCGCTGGTGCATTACGAGCGACTCGTTGGCGTCGTCGTGCTGGCACGCCCGCCGGTGGCGCGGCGACTCGACTGGGAGGATTTCGATCTGCTGCGCGTCGTCGGCCGCCAGCTGGCGAGCTATCTCGCGGAGCAGGCGAGCCAGGACGCGCTCGGCGAAGTGCAGCGGTTCGACGAGTTCAATCGCCGCATCGCGTTCGTCATGCACGACATCAAGAACCTCGCCAGCCAGCTGTCGCTGCTCGCGCGCAACGCCGAGAAGCACGCCGACAAGCCCGAGTTCCGCGCCGACATGCTGCTGACGCTGCGCAACAGCACCGACAAGCTGCAGACGCTGCTCGACCGCCTCGGCCGCTACGGCACGCACGGCGGCGAGAGCCTCAAGCCGGTCGCGCTCGACGAGCTCCTCGCCGGCATCGTCACGCGCTACAAGGACCAGCACGAAGTGGTGCTGATCGAGCGCGGACCGTGCCTCGCGCAGGCCGACCGCGAGTGCCTCGAGCAGGCGCTCGTGCACTTGGTCCAGAACGCCATCGAGGCGAGCGTCAAGGCGACGCCGGTGTTCCTCGACTTGCGGCAGGAGCCGACGCAGGCGGTGATCGAGGTGGTCGATTCCGGCGGCGGGATGAGTCCCGAGTTCGTCCGCGCCCGCCTGTTCAAGCCGTTCCATTCGTCGAAGCCGGGCGGTTTCGGCATCGGCGCGTTCGAAGCGCGCGAGCTGATCCGCGGCATGGGCGGCCGGCTCGACGTCGAATCGCGCGAGGGGCTCGGCACCCGCTTCCTGATCCGGCTGCCGCTGGCGAACGCGGCGGACCGGCCCAATCCCGATCAAACCCGCAACACCGAGGTGGCATGATGGCCGACACCAAACCGAAGCTGCTTATCGTCGAGGACGACGAGGGGCTGCAGGCCCAGCTCAAGTGGGCCTACGACGATTTCGACGTCGTCATCGTCGGCGACCGGGCGAGCGCCATTGCCGCGTTGCGGGCCGAGGAGCCGCCGGTGGTCACGCTCGACCTCGGCCTGCCGCCCGATCCCGACGGGACCAGCGAAGGCTTCGCGGTGCTCGACGAGATCATGGCACTGAAGCCCGACACCAAGGTCATCGTCGCCAGCGGCCACGGCGCGCGCGAAAGTGCGCTGACGGCGATCGAGCGCGGCGCCTACGACTTCTACCAGAAGCCGGTGGACATCGAGCAGCTCGGCCTGATCGTCAGGCGGGCGTTCAACCTGCATCGCATCGAGGCCGAGAACCGCGCCCTCGCCGAGCGGGCGGGCGAGGGCAACACCGTGCTCGGCGGGCTGATCACCACCGCGCCCGAGATGGTCCGCGTCGCGCGCACGATCGAGCGGGTGGCCAACACCGGTGTCTCGGTCATGCTGCTCGGCGCCAGCGGCACCGGCAAGGAGCTGCTCGCCCGCGGCCTGCACGAGGCGAGCACGCGCAAGGGCGGCGCGTTCGTGGCCATCAATTGCGCCGCGATCCCCGAGAACCTGCTCGAGAGCGAGCTGTTCGGGCACGAGAAGGGCGCCTTCACCGGGGCGGTCAAGACAACCGAGGGCAAGATCGAGCTCGCCGACGGCGGCACGCTGTTCCTCGACGAGGTCGGCGACATCCCGCTGCCGCTCCAGGTCAAGCTGCTGCGCTTCCTGCAGGAGCGGCAGATCGAGCGCATCGGCGGGCGCAAGGCCATCGACGTCGACACGCGCATTGTCTGCGCCACGCACCAGGACCTCGAGGCGATGATCCGCGACGGGCGATTTCGCGAGGACTTGTTCTACCGTCTGGCCGAAGTCGTCGTGAAGATTCCCTCGCTGGCCGAGCGGCCCGGGGACGCAGCGCTACTCGCCAAGGCGTTCCTCAAGCGCTTCGCCCGGGAGATGAACCCGCACGTGACCGGCTTCGCGCCCGACGCGCTGGCGGCGATCGATGCGTGGGGCTGGCCGGGCAACGTGCGCGAGCTCGAGAACCGCGTGAAGCGCGCGGCGATCATGGCCGACGGCAAGCTGGTCACCGCCGCCGACCTCGACTTGCAGGAAGGGGCGGAGGACGATCCCGACGTGCTCAACCTCAAGAGCGCGCGCGAGCGGGCCGACCGCAAGGTCATCCGCCACGCGCTGGCGCGCAGCGAGGGCAACATCTCGAGCACGGCGCGCCTGCTCGGCATCAGCCGGCCGACGCTCTACGACCTGCTCAAGCATTATGATCTGCAGGCCTGACCTGCGAGTTCTGCTGACCGCGGGCGCGCTGCTCTCGCTGGTGTCGGCCGCGGCCGCGGTTCCGGGCGATGATCCGCTCGCGGCGGCCGAAGCGGCCGTCGCCCGGGGGGACGGCATCGCCGCCGAGGTCGCCGCAGGGCGCGCGCTGAAGGCCGGCGCGGCGCGCGAGGAAGTCGCCGCGCTCGCCGGCGAGGGCGAGCTGCTGCAAGGCGATCTGGCGGCCGCGCGAGGATGGCTCGAGCCGGCGCGGTTCTCGGCCGCGAGCCGCGGGCGCGGGTTTCAGGCGCTCGGCCGCCTCGAGCTGCTCGAAGGCAACCTGGCCGGCGCGGCGCGCGCGTTCGACAGCGCGTTGGCCGAAAACGAGCGCAACGCCACGCTGTGGGTCGACATCGGCCGCATGCGCTACCTCGCCGGCGAGCACCGACTGGCGCTCGACGCCGCGGCGCGCGCCGTCGCCTCCGATCCGGGCGAGCCGCGCGCGCTGGAATTCCGCGGCCAGCTCGCCCGCGATGCCGAAGGGCTGATCGCGGCGCTGCCGTGGTTCGAGCGCGCGCTCGACAAGGCCCCGAACGACATCGGCCTGCTCGGCGAGTACGCGGCCACCCTCGGCGAGGCCGGTCGCCACCGCGATATGCTGCGGGTCGCCCGGCGCATGGTCGAGATCGACCCGCGCCATCCCCGGGCCTACTTCCTCCAGGCGGTGCTCGCCGCCCGCGCCGGCCGCGACGATCTCGCCCGCCGGCTGATGTGGCGCACCGACGGGGCTTATGACGAGGCTCCGGCAGGGCGGCTGCTCGCCGGCATCCTCGAGCTGCGCACCGGCAATCCTGCGCTGGCCGTCGAGCAATTCGACGCGCTGGCCCGGAGCCAGCCCGACAACGGCGCGGCGGCATTGCTCCTCGGCCGAGCGCTGCTCGCCAACGACGAGGCCAACGAGGTCGTCGCCCGCTTCGGTGCCACCGCTGCAAGGGCCGACGCCTCGCCGTACCTGCTGACCCTGATGGGCCGCGCGTATGAGCAGCTCGGCCGGAGGTACGACGCCGCACGCTATCTCGATCGCGCCGCCGCGCCCCTGTCGCCGCGCATCGAGGCGCTGCCGGTCGATGCGGACGGCGACCTGACCATCTGGCGCTGGCAGCGGCAACGCGACGACGCCGTCGCGGCGGTGCCGCTGCTGCGGCGGATGCTCGCTCGCGGCGAGGTCGGTGAGGCGACCAGGCTCTCGGCCAGCCTCGGCCAGAGCTATCCGGGTTCGGCCGACGTCGCCCGCTTGCGCGGCGACGTGGCGCTCATGACCGGAGACGCGGCGAGCGCGCTCGCGCTGTACGAGCGGGCCGCGGTCGTTCGGCGGGACTTCGCGCTGGTCGAGCGGATGGCCGCGGCGCAACGGATGTTCGGGAGGACGGATGCCGCCGTGCGCCTCGTCGCCGATTATGCCACCCAGAATCCACGCGACAGGGCCGCGGCGGCCTTGCTCGGCCGGATGCTGGCCGATCGCGGGAATTGGCGGCGGTCGGCCGCATTCCTGGCGCATGCCGCCCTGTTGGGAGGCGGCAGCGGCGATCCCCGTTTGCTGGCCGACCTGGCCAATGCGCAGCTCGCCGTAAGGGATCGGGAGGCCGCGGCGGCCAGCGCGCGGCGGGCTTATGCCTTGCAGCGGACCAACGGACGCGTCGCGGCGGTGCTCGCGCGCGTCATGCAGGCCGGCCAGCAGAGCCCCGGCGAGGCGGCGGTGCTGCTCGCCAAGGCTCGCCAGCTGTCTCACACGGCCGCGCTGGCCTTGCGCTAGCTGGACAGCGGACCTCGGCGCGGGCAGGGCGCGGCCGTGGTGGTCCGACGGATAGTCGGCGGGTTCGACCCGCTGGTGCGCCTGCTGGCGCTGGCCATCGTGCTGGCGTCGGTAATCCCGGTCACCGCCGAGCATCGCTCGATCGCGCAGGCCGTGTCCAACGGCGCCATCTTCCTGCTGTTCCTGCTCAACGGGCTGCGCCTGCCGCGAGCGGAAGTGCTGCGCGGGATGCGCCACGGCCGCTTCCTGTTGCCGCTGGCGCTGTGGTGCTTCGGGCTGATGGGGCTCGCCGGGTGGGCTCTGGCCCGGGCCGGCGAGGGGTGGCTGCCGCCGACCGTGGCGCTCGGCCTGCTGTTTCTCGGCTGCCTGCCTTCGACCGTGCAGTCGGCGACCGCCTATTCGTCGCTCGCCGGGGGCAACGTCGCGGTCTCGGTGGTCGCGGCGGCGTTCCTCAACATCCTCGGGGTGTTCCTCAGCGCGCCGCTGTTCTCGCTGCTCGCCGGCAGCGAGGCGGCGGCGTTCGACCTCGGCGCGCTCGAGCGGGTGATGCTGATCCTGCTGCTGCCGTTCGTCATCGGGCAGGTCGCGCAAGGCCGCCTGGGGCACCTCGTGCGCGACCATCGCCGGATGGCGACATGGATGGACCGCCTGTCGATCGCCATTGCGGTCTATGTCGCGTTCTCCGGGGCGGTCGAGCAGGGGCTGTGGCAGCAGGTGGGCCCGGCGGCATGGGCAGCGCTGCTGCTGCTGGTCGGCGTGTTCCTCGGGCTGGGCTTCGCCGGCGCCTGGCTGGCGGGCGGCGCGCTGCGGCTGGAACGCCGCGACCGGATCGCCTTCCTGTTCGCCGGGGCGCAGAAGAGCATCGCCCTAGGCGCCCCGCTCGCCAGCGTGCTGTTTCCGCCCGCGGTCGCCGGCCTGCTGCTGCTGCCGGTGCTGACCTACCACATGCTGCAGCTGATCATCTCCGCGCCCTTGGCGGCGCGGCTCAATCGGCCCGCAGCGCCTCCTCGATAGCGTCGGGGTGGCGCCGGTTATGGCGCACCGACCACCACAGCGACAACCCGATCAGGACTGCGCCGATCAATCCGGTGATCGTTTCGGGGATCGGGTAGTGCGCCGACATCAGCATGATCGCGCCGAGCGCGATGATCGCCCAGAACGCGCCGTGCTCGAGATAGCGGTACTCGGACAACGTGCCCTTCTGCACCAGCATGATCGTCATCGACCGGACGAACATCGCGCCGATCGACAGGCCGAGCGCGATCACGATCATGTTGTTCGACAGGGCGAATGCGCCGATCACCCCGTCGAAGCTGAACGAGGCGTCGAGCACGTTGAGGTAGAGGAACCCGCCGATCCCCGAGCGCACCGCGGCCCCGGCCAGGTCGCGCGCCTCCTCGCGCAATTCGAGCACGGTGCCGATGGCCTCGACCCCGATGAACGTGGCGATGCCGAGCATGCCGGCGACGACGAAGGTTAGCGCCTCTTCGTCGGGCAGCAGCAGCGAGATGAGGTACAAGCCGAGCAGCAGGAAGGCGACCTCGACCGCCTCGATGCGCGAGAACCTGGCCAGCTGCTTCTCGATCAGCGAGATCCAGTGCACGTCCTTGTCGGCGTCGAAGAAGAACTTGAGCCCGACCATCGTCAGGAACGCGCCGCCGAATCCGGCGATGCCGACGTGGGCGCTGGAGACGATCTCCTCGTAGCGCACCGGATCGTTGAGCGAGAGCATGACCGTCTCGGTCGGGCCGAGGCCCGCGGCGATGGCGACGATGCCGAGCGGGAAGACGATCCGCATGCCGAACACCGCGATCACCATGCCCCAGGTCAGGAAGCGCCGCTGCCACACCGCGTCCATCTCTTCGAGCACCGTGGCGTTGACCACCGCGTTGTCGAACGACAGCGAGATCTCGAGCACCGACAGGACGACGACGATCCACACCAGCGACAGCGTGCCCGAGACCGAGCCGGTCTGAGCCCAGCCGTACCACACCGCCAGCGCGAGGCAGGCGAGGGTGAAGATCATCGAGCCCTTGTAGTAGCGCAGCACGCCGATCCTCGCTCAGATTCGCCGCGCCATAGCGGGCGACTCGCGGCGGGCAAATGGCCGCTTGCCGTTCATGTTCGCTGCCGGTTTGTCTGACGAAGGTGACACTGACCTGACCACTCTGACACAGTCCTGAGCGAAAACTCCGAGGCGGCCCGATCGGACCGTACCGGCGGGGGCATCGAGCGCGAAAGTGGCCGAAATGCGCGGGTCATGCGGCGTCCGTGGCACGAATGGGCGGCTGTAGGAAAGCGCTTTCGTCACTCCGCCCGATAGGTCTGCTCCGCGCCCGGGAAAGTCCGCGCCCGAACCTCTCCGGCATAAGCCTCGGCCGCCGCCGAGATCCGCGCCGCGAGGTCGTCGTAGCGCTTCACGAACCGCGGCACCCGCTCGAACATGCCGAGCATGTCGTCGGTCACCAGCACCTGGCCGTCGCACTGCGCGGAAGCGCCGATGCCGATCGTCGGGCACGGGACGCCTTTGGTGACTTTCTCGGCCAGCGGCTCGACCACGCCTTCGACGACGATGGCGAACGCGCCGGCGCTGGCCAGCGTGCGCGCGTCGCGGACGATCTTGTTGGCCTCGGCCTCGCTGCGACCGCGCGCGCCGTAGCCGCCGAGCACGTTGACCGCCTGCGGCGTCAGCCCGACGTGGCCCATCACCGGGATGCCGCGCTGGACGAGGAACTCGACCGTCTCGGCCATCGCCTCGCCGCCTTCGAGCTTGACCGCCGCCGCGCCGCTGGCCTTGAGCAGCTCGCTGGCGCTGGCGAAGGCCTGGGCGGGCGAGGCCTCGTAGGAGCCGAACGGCATGTCGACCACGACCACCGCGTGATAGCTGCCGCGCACCACGGCGGCGGCATGGCCGGCCATCATCTCGAGCGTCACCGGGATCGTCGAGGGCAGGCCGTAGATGACCTGGCCGAGCGAATCCCCGACCAGCAGCACATCGCAATGCGCGTCGAGCAGCTGCGCCTGCCGCGCGGTATAGGCGGTCAGCACGACGATCGGCTCGGCGGTCGCGCCGTCCCGCTTGCGCGCGCGGATCTCCGGCACGGTCAGGCGCCGCATCGGCTGCGGCGTCGGATGCGCCCGGCTGGTCGAGGTATCGAGCTGGAAGGTGGACATGCGGCGGCTTCTAGAGGGGCCTGCGCCATTGTGCAAAGCGCGCGCTAAGCGGCTTGCCTTGCGCGGGGATGCGGCTAGCTTCGCCACCAGTCTGGGATCGGCCGCGTAACGACGCGCCGGATTTGAGGGGATACCGCATGTTCGGTCGTGTCAAACCGCTCGACGCCATTCTCGCCACCGCCGAAAGGAAGTCGCTCCACCGCACGCTCGGCTGGTTCCAGCTGACGCTGTTCGGGATCGGCTGCGTGATCGGCACCGGCATCTTCGTGCTGACCGCGGTCGGCGCGCAGAAGGCCGGCCCCGGGCTGATGCTGGCGTTCGCCATCGCCGGGCTCGTCTGCATCGTCGCGGCGCTGTGCTATGCCGAGATCGCGGCGATGATCCCCGTGGCCGGCAGCGCCTATACCTACAGCTACGCCACCATCGGCGAGTTCTTCGCCTGGACCGTCGGCTGGGCGCTGATCATGGAGTACGCGATCGCCGCCTCGGCCGTCTCGGTCGGCTGGTCGGGCTATTTCACCGGCACGATCCTCAACGAATTCCTCGGCATACAACTGCCGGCCTGGCTCAGCGCGGGTCCGCTCGCGTTCGGCGGCGCCGAGGGCGGGTTCATCAACCTGCCGGCGCTGGTGATCGCGCTGCTGGTGACCGGCTTGCTGGTCGTCGGCACCAGCGAAAGCGCCAAGTTCAACGCGGTGCTGGTGCTGATCAAGGTGACCGCGCTGACCGCGTTCATCGCGCTGACCTTCACCAGCGCCGAATGGGACGCCGGCAAGTTCAACCCGTTCCTGCCCGCGGGCGTGTTCGGCGGCTTCGGCACCGGCCTCGGCGCGGTCGGCGCGGCGGCGACGATGTTCTTCGCCTATGTCGGCTTCGACGCCGTCTCGACCGCGGCGGAGGAGACCAAGAACCCGCAGCGCAACGTGCCGATCGGGCTGGTCGGCTCGCTGCTGTTCTGCACGGTGTTCTACATCCTCGTCGCGGCGGGCGCGATCGGCACCCTCGGCGGACAGCCGATCATGGGCGCGGCCGGCATCCCGCTCGAGGCCGGCTCGCCCGAGCTCGCCCGCCAGTGCGCGATGCCCGAGCATGCCGAGGCGCTGGTCTGCTCGAACGAGGCGCTGGCGCACGTGCTGCGGACGATCGGCTTCTCCGGCGTCGGCAACATGCTCGGCATCGCCGCGTTCCTCGCGCTGCCGTCGGTCATCCTGGTGCTGATCTTCGGCCAGACGCGCATCTTCTTCGTGATGAGCCGCGACGGGCTGCTGCCCGAGGTGCTGAGCAAGGTGCATCCGCGGTTCCGCACCCCGCACGTGGTGACCCTGATCACCGGCCTGGCGGTGGCGATCGCCGCGGCGTTCTTCCCCGTCGGGCAACTGGCCGACATCTCCAACGCGGGCACGCTCTACGCTTTCCTGATGGTGGCGGTGGCGTTGCTGATGCTGCGCAAGATGGACCCGAACCGGGCGCGCAGCTTCCGCGTGCCGGCGGCGTGGCTAATCGCCCCGCTGACGATCGCCGGCTGCGTGTTCCTGTTCCTCAACCTGCCGCTGGCGGCGATGCTGTTCCTGCCCGGATGGAGCGTGCTCGGGCTGTTCGTCTACTTCCTCTACAGCCGCAGCCGCAGCCACCTGGGCCGGGGCATCGTCGAGGTCCACGGGCCGGCGCTGGCGGAGATCGAGCCGGACATCCCCGGCGTCGCGGACCGCGGCCGCCCGTGACCGGATAAGGGCCGCTCCGTCGCGGGAGCGGCCCGCGCTTCAGAGTGCGGTCTCGATATGGTCGTCGGCGGCGTCTTCGCGCATGTCGAAGCCGAGCAGCATCCTGGCGGTGTCGACGAAGCCGAGGTCCGCGTTCCAGATTTCCGCCTGGCCGAGGTCCATCCGCAGCATCAGCAGGTCGGGATCGTCGCGCCCGCCGGGGAACCAGGCCTCGATCGCGGGGCTCCATTCCTGCTCGAGACGGGCGCGGCTGGCCTCTTCCGACAGAGTGCCGGTGAAGCGGGCGAACAAGTCATGGTTCTTGCCCGCGAAAGTGGCGGTTGCCGGGCCGCCTGCGGCAAGCGGACCGGCGCGGCCGGTGAAGAACCAGATCGCGCCGTGCGCGTGCGCGTCGAGCTGCGCGGTCATCGGCACCGCCGCGTGCGGCGCGGCGTCGAGCTGGACGAACACGAACGGGCTCTCGGCCAGCGCGGTCCAGAACTTGAGCTTGAGGGCGTCGGCGTCGGTCATGCGGTCCTCCTTGTCCCCGGCAACCGCAGGCGCTCGGGTTCGGTTCCATTGCCAATCGGCACGTGTAGGAACATAACGGGAACTCAGGAGTCGATTCGCCATGGACTTGTCCACCTTGCCCCCCGCCGGCGAGCTCTCGCCGGGCGTCCGCGCGCGCCGCTGGCGGCCGGGGCTGGCATGCGCGCCGCACAGCGAGATCTTTGCCGAAGGGCGCGAGACGAGCGGGGCGGCGGTGGCCATGGCGCTGGCGCTCGACGGGCTGCGCGGGGCGGAGTCCGGGCAGCGCAGCGTGCTGTGGGTCCAGGACGCCGCCTCGCTGCGGCTGACCGGGCGGCCCTACCGCCCCGGCTTGCCGGCCGCGCTGCGTCGCCGGGTGATCCATGTCGCCGCCCGCAGCTGCGAGGATGCCCTGTTCGCGCTCGAGGAAGGAGTGCGCTGCCGCGAGCTCGCCTGCGTGATCGGCGAGATCGCCGGCAATCCCCGGACGCTCGATTTCACCGCCTCGCGCCGGCTGAGCCTGACGGCGGAAAAGCACGGCGTGCCGCTGTTCCTCGTCCGCCTCGATGCCGAGCGCGACCTCAGCTCGGCGCGGATGCGCTGGCGGGTGCGCCCCGCGCCGTCGCCGAGCCCGAAGTGGAACCCCCAGGCACCCGGCGCCCCCGCCTGGCATGCCGAGCTGTTCCGCGCCCGCGGGCACATCCCCGGAGAATGGACTTTGTATGATGATGGGCAGCTCGTTGCCTTGCCGCCGGATCATGGCGATCTGGCTGCCGCGGCTGGCGATCGATCGCTGGCGGCACGCTGAAGGCTGCGCGCCGGGCGAGGAGGCCGACGCTCATCCCACCGCGCTGATCGCCGAGACCGCGCACGGCCCGCGCATCGAGGCGGCCAACGACGCCGCGCTCGCCGCGGGCGCGCGTCCGGGGATGGCGGTGACCGACGCGCGCACGCTGTGCCCCGCGCTCAAGGCCGTGCCGGGCGATCCGGCGGGCGACCGCGCGTTCCTCGAGCGGCTGGCGCTGTGGGCGCAGCGCTGGGGGCCGTGGGCCGCGCGCGATGAGCCCGACGGGCTGCTGGTCGACACCAGCGCGGTGGCGCACTTGTTCGGCGGCGAGGCGCCGCTGCTGGCCGACGTTCACGCCCGCCTGGCCGGGCAAGGGCTGGCCGTGCGCGCCGCCATCGCGCCGACCGCGGGGGCCGCCTGGGCGCTGGCGCATTACGGGCCCGACCGCGCCATTCTTGAGCCCGGCGAGGATGCCGGGCTGCGCCTGGCCGGGCTGCCGGTGGCGGCCTTGCGGCTCGACGACGAGGTGCTGCTGGTGCTCAGGCGGCTCGGGCTCAAGCGGATCGGCGACCTCGCCGGGATCGGCCGCGACGCGCTCCAGCGCCGCTTCCGCAACCGCCGCTCGCCGATGGCCAGCCCGCTGGCGAGGCTCGACCAGCTGCTTGGCCGCGTCCCCGAGCCGTTGCTGCCGGTCATCGCCGTCCCGCCCCCGCTGGTCCAGCGGCGGCTGCTCGAGCCAATCCGCCACCGCGAGCCGCTCGACCGGGTCGTCGCCGACCTCGCCGCCGACATGGCGCGCGCGCTCGAGCGCCGCGGGGAGGGCGCGCGCCGGCTCGAGCTGGGCTTGTGGCGGGTCGACGGCGATGTCGTGCTGCGCTCGCTCGAGTTGGCCGCGGCGACGCGCGACCCGGCGCACATCGCCCGCCTGCTCGCCACCCGGCTCGACGACATCGACGCCGGCTTCGGCATCGAGCTGGTGCGGCTGCGCGTCGCCTGGGCCGAGCCGCTGAGCCTCGCCCAGGCCGATCTCGATGGCGCCGCCGAGGCGCCCGGCACCTCGCTCGCCGCGTGCATCGACCGGCTGACCGTGCGGCTCGGCGCGGCCGCGGTGCGCCGCCCGGTAGGCCATGCCAGCCACATTCCCGAGCGCGCACAACGCTGGCAGGCGCCGCTCGAGCCCGAGCCGGCTTCACAGGAAGAGTTGGCTTTTCACTCCAGGCCCTTGAAACTGCTCGACAAGGCAGAGCCGATCGCGGTGCTGTACGCCACCCCCGACGGCTACCCGCGGCAGTTCCGCTGGCGCGGCGCGGTGCACGAGGTCGCGCGCGTCGAAGGCCCCGAGCGGATCGCGCCCGAATGGTGGCGCGAGAAGGGCGGCGCCCGCTTGCGCGACTACTACCGGATCGAGGACGCCGCCGGCCGCCGCTACTGGATCTATCGCGCCGGCCTGCTCGGCGACGGCCGCGGCGGCTTGCCCGGCTGGTTCCTGCAAGGGCTGTGCGGCTAGCGCGGCTCGGCGAGCAGCCGCCGCTTCGGCGACTGCCGCGCCAGCCACGCGCCGAGCGCCATGCCGGGCCGCTCTACCAGGCGGTACGACGCCTCGGATGCGGCGAGCGTGAACAGCACGGTGAACACGGCCAGCGCGGCGATGTAGGCCTCGCCCGCGAGCCACCCGTTGAGCGTATAGGCTCCGAGGTAGATCGGCAGCATGTGCACCAGGTAGGTCGAATACGAACGCGATCCCAGATAGACGAGCAGCGGATGCGCCAGCGGGCCTCGCAGCGCGAACGCCGCGGCCCACACGAGCGGCGGGATCAGGTGCCCGCCGAGCAGCAGGTACAAGGTCACGCAGCCGGCGAGGGGCAGCCGGGCGCGCCGGTCCCTCAGCGCGAGCTCGGTGGCGATGCCGATGCCGAACAGCAGCGCCTTGGCGCCGATGAACGCGCCGCCGATGCTGGGCGCAATTGCGATCGCCAGCGCCGTCAGCGCCGCGAGCGGCAGCCATTGCCGGCGGGCGATCGCCAGCCACACGAACGGGGCCACCAGATAGAACTGCCACTCGAGCGACACGCTCCACGCCTGTCCGACGATCGTGTAGGGCGCAAAGCGCAGCACGCCGTCGGGGACCAGGCCCTGGAGCAGCCCGACGTGGGCCGCCAGGTGCGGCGAGAGATGGCCGAGCGCCGCGCTCGCCTGCGCCAGCCTCAGCGCGTTGCGCTCGCTGGCGAACGGGACACCGCGCATCGCCTCGGCGAACACCGGCAGCAGCAGCACCGACAGCCCGAGCACGACGAGATAGACCGGCAGCAACCGCGCGGCCCGGCGGACGATGTAGGCGCCGTAGGGCTCCTGCCTGGCCTCGATCATGCGGTAAATGACGAAGCCCGAGAGGATGATGAACACGTCGACCGCCAGGCCGTTGCGCGCCAGCAGGTAAGGGGTGGCGCCGAAGGTGTGCGCGAGGTGGCCGATCACTACCCACCACGCCATCAACCCGCGCAAGCCTTCGAGCCCGGCGATCTTGCGGCCGTCGTTCGCAGCGGTCGGGTCGGCTGCCGGGAGCATGTCCCGCCCATAGCGCGGACGGGTAAATTTCCCGTCGCCGTCAGGCCACCGCCGGCGGTGGCACGAACGCGCCGGCCGCTTGCTCGGCGGCCCGGGCGAAGCGGATGTTGGTCAGGTCCTCGCCGTGCGGGCCGATGATCTGCAGCCCGCACGGCAGGCCCTCGGAGAATTTCCCCGTCGGCATCACCGTCGCCGGCAGGTTGGCGACGAGCGCCAGCCCCTGCCAGGTGAAATCGAGGTACGGGGCAGGCTCGCCATCGATCGTCACCCGGCGGAACAGCTGATCCGAGTGGACCCCGCTGCCTTCGGCCATGTGCGGGAAAGCGACCACCGGGACGGCCGGGCACAGCAGCACGTCGTAGTCGGTGAAGAAGCCAGCCCAGGCGCGGAACAAGTGCGCGCGCTTTTCGGCGAGCTGGAACCATTCGCCGAGCGAGGTGCGCATGTAGCGCGCGAGCTTGCCGGCGATGCCGGTCTCGTCCCGCTCGGCCAGCGCCTCGAACGCGTCGGCCTCGTGCGGGACGGGGGCGCCGACGATGGCGAACAGCACTTGCAGGTAGGTCTCGTAGCTGTCGCGCGGGTCGACCGGCAGGGCGACCTCGTCGATGCTCGCCCCGGCGGCGCGCAAGTCGGCAACGTAAGCTTCGAGCGCCGCGCGGTAGCCGCCGTCGACGCGGTAGGCGCCGCCGCCCCACCAGACGCCGACGCGGAAGTCGCCGAGCCGCTCGCGGCGCGCTTGCGGGAACGGCTCCGCGAGGACGGTCATCAGCAGCTCGAGATCGGCCGCGCTTCGCGCAAGCGGGCCGGCGACGCCCAGCTCCGGCCTGGTCAGCATGCCCGGCGGGGGCGGGACGTGTCCGCGCACCGGCACGCGTCCGTAAGTCGGCTTGTGGCCGAACACGCCGCAGAAATGCGCCGGGATGCGGATCGAGCCGCCGATGTCGCTGCCGAGCTCGAACGCGGTCAATCCGGCGGCGACCGCGCCCGCCGCGCCGCCCGACGAGCCGCCGACGGTGCGGTCCGGATTCCACGGGTTGCGGCTGACCCCGTAGACCGGGTTGAACGATTGCCAGTCGCTCGCGCCGGCGGGCAGGTTGGTCTTGCCGAAAATGTTCGCGCCCGCTTCTCGCAGCAGGGCAACGGCGTCGGCGTCCTGCTCCGGATAGTGGTCGCGCAAGTGCTCGAGCCCGCAGGTGGTCGGCATGCCGGTGACCTCGAACGAATCCTTGATGGTGATCGGCAGGCCGGCGAGCGGGCCCAGCGGGTCTCCGCTCGCGCGCTGGCTGTCGATCTCGCGCGCGGCGGAGCGAGCGCGGTCGCGATCGAAGGCGACGACGAGGTTGTAGGCCGGGTTCAGCCGCTCGACCCGCTCGAGGTACAGCTCGAGCAGCTCGGCGGCGCCGATCTTGCCGGTCTCGAGCAGCTTGAGCTGCTCGGTCGCCGGCATGAACGCGAGCGCTTGATCGGTCATGGCCTCATCTCCCGGTTTCCGCGGGCCAAGCTTAGCAGGGGGCTAGGCGAATCCAACATGGGAACATAAAAGGAACAAATGCGCGCATTGCCGATTGTCGATTCCACACGTTGGAAGGCCGGGACCCCGCTCGTGGAGGCTGGAGCCATGGAACTGGAGGAACGGCCGACATCGCTGTCGGGCATCGACGAGGCGATCCATGCCTGCCGGCGCTGCCCGATCGGCCTGCTCGACAACCGGGCGGTGATGGGCGAGGGGCCGCGCAAGGCCGGGCTGATGATCGTCGGCGAGCAGCCGGGCGACCAGGAGGACCTCGCCGGCCGCCCGTTCGTCGGGCCGGCGGGGCGGATCCTGAACGCGCATCTCGAGCGCGCCGGGATCGACCGCCGGCAGGTCTACCTGACCAACGCGGTCAAGCACTTCAAGTACGTGCAGCGCGGCAAGCGGCGGCTGCACCAGTCGCCGACCGCCAAGGAGATCGACATCTGCCGCTGGTGGCTCGACGGCGAACGGGCGGTCGTCAGGCCGCAGCTGCTGCTCGCGCTCGGCGGCTCCGCGGCGAGGGGCGTTCTCGGCAAGACGGTGACCATCGCGAAGACGCGCGGCCACCCGCATCCGCTCGACGACGGCAGCGAGCTGTGGGTCACCGCGCACCCGTCGTACCTGCTGCGGCTCAAGGACGAGATGAAGGAGCAGCAGGAACGGATGTTCCAGGCCGATCTCGCCGCCGTCGCCGAGCGGCTGGCGGAGCTGGCCGGGTGACATGCCCGAGGCCCCGCTCACTCCCGGCAAGCGCCAGCTCGAGGTCGATCCGCATCTGATCGAGCCGCCGCCGCGCGCACCGTTCGTCGAGCTGGGGCTGGTCAGCTGCTTCTCGTTCCTGCGCGGCGCCTCGCAGCCGGTCGATCTGGTCGAGACCGCGTGGAAGCTGGGCTACGACGCCATCGGCATCGCCGACGCCAACTCGATGGCCGGCGTGGTGCGCATCCACGCCACCGCCCGGCAGCTCAAGCTGACGCCGGTGATCGGCTGCCGGATCGAGACGGTCGAGGGGCTCGCGTTCCTCGCCTATCCGACCGACCGCACGGCTTACGGACGGCTGTGCCGGCTGATCTCGGCCGGACGCATGCGCACGCTCGACGGGCGATGGCAGGACAAGGGGGCGTGCGACATCTCGCTGGCGATGCTGGCGGCGCACGGCGAGGGCGTGCAGCTGATCCTGCTGCCGCCGCGCGAGCTCGACGCCGAGCTGGCGATCGAGGTCGAGAGCAACGTGATTCCCCTCCCGCTTGCGGGAGGGGCTAGGGGAGGGCGTGTGGCGGGCGATGACAGGCCCTCCTCCGACCCCTCCCGCAAGCGGGAGGGGAGTTGGCTGACTGCACCGTTTCCGCAAGTCCTCCCGCACATCACCGAACAGCTCCCGACCTTGCGCCATCTCGCCGCCAGCTACCTTTACCGCGGCGACGACATCGCCCGGATCGACCGGCTCGACGCGCTGGCGAGGGCGCACGGGCTGGCGCTGCTGGCGACCAACGACGTCCACTACCACGCGCGCGACCGCCGGCCGCTGCAGGACGTGATGACGGCGATCCGGCACAAGACCACCGTCGCCCGGGCGGGATACCGGCTTCTCGCCAACGGCGAGCGGCATCTCAAGTCGCCCGACGAGATGGCCGCGCTGTTCGCCCGCTGGCCGCACGCCATCGCGGCGTCGCGCGAGGTGGCCGACGCCTGCCGCTTCACGCTCGAGGAGCTGAAGTACGAGTACCCCCAACCGGCCTATCCCGACGGCATGACGTCACAACAATACCTCGAGCAGCAGACGTGGGCGGGAGCAAAATGGCGTTATCCCGAAGGCTTGAGCCCGGTTATTAAGAAAACGCTCGAGAAAGAGCTGGCGCTGATCGGCGAGCTCGACATCGCCCCCTATTTCCTGACCATCAAGGAGATCGTCGACTTCGCCCGCAGCCGGAAGCCGCCGATCCTGTGCCAGGGCCGCGGCTCGGCGGCCAACTCGGCGGTGTGCTTCTGCCTCGGCATCACCGAGGTCGATCCGGCCGAGCACGAGCTGCTGTTCGACCGCTTCCTGTCCAAGGAGCGGACCGAGCCCCCGGACATCGACGTCGACTTCGAGCACGAGCGGCGCGAGGAGGTGATCCAGCACATCTACGCAAAATACGGCCGCGACCATGCCGGGCTGTGCGCGACGGTGATCCACTATCGCCCGCGGATGGCGATCCGCGAGGTCGGCAAGGCGATGGGCCTGTCGGAGGACGTGACCTCGGCGCTCGCCCGCACGGTGTGGGGCGGCCATGGCCACGAGATCGACTCCGAGCACGTCCGGCGCGAGACCGGCCTCGACTTGTCCGATCCGCACTTGAGACGCGTTCTCAAGCTGACCGAGCAAATGATCGATATGCCGCGTCACCTCAGCCAGCACGTCGGCGGCTTCATCCTCACCGACAAGCTGCTGACCGAGACGGTGCCGATCGGCAACGGGGCGATGCCCGAGCGCAGCTTCATCGAATGGGACAAGGACGACATCGACGATCTCGGCATCTTCAAGGTCGACGTGCTCGCGCTCGGCATGCTGACGTGCATCAGGAAAGCGCTCGATCTGCTTGAAAAGCATCATGATCGTGCGTTGACGATGGCCACGCTGCCGCAGGAGGACCCGGCCGTCTACGACATGCTGTGCGGCGGCGATTCGATCGGCGTGTTCCAGGTCGAGAGCCGGGCGCAGATGAACATGCTGCCGCGCCTCCGGCCGCGCGAGTTCTACGACCTGGTGGTCGAGGTGGCGATCGTCCGCCCCGGGCCGATCCAGGGCGACATGGTCCATCCCTACCTCAAGCAGCGCAAGGCGCAGCGCGAGGGCAAGGCCAAGTTCCATCTCCCCGGTCCGGCGCCGGGCGAAGGCCCGCCGGACGAGCTCTCGTCGATCCTCAAGCGGACCTACGGCGTGCCGATCTTCCAGGAGCAGGCGATGAAGATCGCCATCGACGCCGCCAAGTTCAGCCCCGCCGAAGCCAACCAGCTGCGCAAGGCGATGGCCACCTTCCGCTCGCGCGGGATGATGCACGCGCACGAGGAGAAGATGGTCGGGCGCATGGTCGCGCGCGGCTACGATCCCGAGTTCGCCCAACGCTGCTTCAACCAGATCAAGGGGTTCGGCGAATACGGCTTCCCCGAGAGCCACGCCGCCAGCTTCGCGCACCTGGTCTATGTCTCGAGCTGGCTGAAGTGCCATTACCCGGCGGCGTTCGCCGCCGCGCTGCTCAACTCGCAGCCGATGGGCTTCTACGCGCCGGCGCAGATCGTCCGCGACGCCGCCGATCACGGCGTCACCGTGCTGCCGATCGACGTCAATCGGTCGGAGTGGGATTGCACGCTCGAGCGGGCGGAGGATCGCCGCCCGGGCAACGACCGGTGGCGCCGGGACCACGGCTGGGGCCTGCGCCTCGGCTTGCGGCAAGTCGACGGCCTGCCGCAGGCCGTCGCCGAGGCGCTGGTCGAAGCGCGCCGCGCCGGCGGGCCGTTCGCCGACGTGCTCGAGCTGCGCGACCGGGCCGGGCTGATCCCGTCGCATGTCGAGCGGCTCGCCGCCGCCGACGGCTTCTCGTCGTTGTCGCTGCGCCGCCGCCAGGCCTTGTGGCAGGCGCGCACGCTGGCCGGCGTGCCCGAGCTGCCGCTGTTCGCCGCGGCGCGCGAGCGCGAGGAAGGGGCCGAGCGGGCGCTCACCGAGCTGCCGGCGATGGCGCTGTCGGAGGAAGTGATCGCCGATTACCAGACCCACCGGCTGAGCCTGAAGGCCCATCCGATGAGCTTCCTGCGCGCCTCGCTGGACGCGCGCGGCTTCCTGCGGGCGAGCGACCTGCCCCACCGCAAGCCGCGCTCGGCGGTCGATCTCGCCGGCATCGTGCTGATCCGCCAGCGGCCCGGCAGCGCCAAGGGCGTCGTGTTCATCACGCTGGAGGACGAGACCGGCGTCGCCAACCTGGTCGTCTGGCCGGACACGATGGAAAAGTACCGCAAGGTGGTGATGGGCGCGCGGCTGATCGAGGTCCGCGGCCGGGTCGAGCACGAGGACGGAGTGACCCACGTGATCGCCGCGCGCCTGACCGACGCGACCGGGCAGCTCCACCACCTGTCGGAAGACCTGCTCAAGCCGGCGATCGCGCACGGCGATCATGCCGGGCCGCTGCCGCCGGATCTTCCCGAGCACTTCCGGCAAGGCCATCCACGCGACGTGCGGGTGATCCCCAAATCGCGCGATTTCCATTGACCGACTTCCCCTCGCGCTTGCGGGAAGGGTTAGCGGTCGGCAAAGCTTCCGCACTGACCCGCCCCCGGCCCCTCCCGCACGCGCGAGGGGGAGATGAGATGATAGAACCGGCCAAGCTCGCCACTTTCGCCGTCGTCACCGGGCTCGTCAGCCTGTTACCCGGGCCGCAGATGGTGCTGGTGATGACCCAGGCGGCGTGGCGCGGGCCGCGCGCGGGAGCGGCGGCGCTGGCCGGGCTGCAGCTCGGCAACGCGACCTGGTTCCTGCTCGCCGGGCTCGGCCTCGGGGCGCTGGCGCTGGCCGCGCCGCAGGCCTTCGCCGCGCTCGCCGCGCTCGGCGCGGGCTACCTCGCGTTTCTCGGCGTCAGCGCCTGGCGCCATAGCGGGAGGGACGAGCCGGGCGAAGCGCCGCGCCGTGCCGGCAAGCACGCGCTGGTCACCAGCCTCGCCGTCTCGCTGAGCAATCCGAAGTCGCTCGTCTACGTGCTCGCGCTGCTGCCCCCGTTCGTCGATGCCGACGAGCCGGTCGGCCCGCAGCTGGCCGTGCTCGCGGCCATCGCCATCTCGATCGATATCGCGGTCGGCACGATCTACGTGCTCGCCGGCGGCGGACTGCAAGCCGCGCTGCGCCGGGCCCGCACCCGTCTGTGGCTCGAGCGGACGGTGGGCACGATCTTCCTCGTCCTCGCCGCGGCGATCCTCGTCGAGCTCGCCCTCGGCGGACGGATCGGGTGACCGTCCGCTTCAGGCTCGACCGCACGATATTGGCGCTGATGGCGCTCGGCGCGTTGCTGCTGGCGGCGCGCGCGTGGCTGGCCGCCCACCCCGAGCACGATCCGTGGGCGCCGCTCGATCTGAACGACCCGCCGGGCTGGGCGACGCAACGCAAGCTCGCCGCGCTTCGCGCCGATCCGGCCGAGTGCCGCGCGGTTCTCCAGCGCAGCGGCGTCGCGTTCACCGTCCTGCCGCCCGCCGGCGAGGGGCAATGCCGGCGCGAGGATCGGACGGTGCTCAACCGCGCGCCGCTCGCGCCCGCTCCCCCGCCCGCCACCTGCGCCATCGGCGCCGCGTTCGAGCTGTGGCTCAGGCAAGGGGTGCAGCCGGCGGCCGAGGAGCTGCTCGGCTCGCCGGTGGCGCGCATCGAGCATTTCGGCGCCTACAGCTGCCGCCGGGTGTATGGCCGCGACGAAGGCCCGTGGAGCGAGCACGCCACCGGCAACGCGCTCGACGTGGCCGCGTTCGTGCTCGCCGATGGGCGCCGCGTCAGCCTGCGGACCGACTGGACCGGCGAGGACGCCAAGGCGGCGTTCCTCCACCGCGCGCGCGATGAGGCCTGCCGCGTGTTCGGCACCGTGCTGTCGCCCGCGTACAACGATGCCCACGCCGACCATCTGCACCTCGACCAGGCCGCGCGCGGCTTCGGCGGCGTGTGCCGTTGAGGCCTGTCCCGTCCCGGGCCAGTCCCGACACCGGGGCGACGGTGGGCGCGGTTCCGGTGTATCGGGGGTGCGAGCGCCTGCGAGGGTTCCCACCATGCCTGTTTCGAGCGTATTTCGCCTGACACTCGTCGCTGCTGCGGTCCTGCTGGCCGACGCATCCGCCGCTCGCGACGAGATCGTGCGCGAGCGGGGCTGGCCGCGGGTCGCGTTCGAGCGGGCCGACGGCTGCGAGGCCGAGGTGCGCGGCAACGGCCAGATCTTCCGCATCGCCGGGGCCGGGCTGCGGCCGGGCGAGGTCGTTCGCTTCCATCTCGCGAACGCGGACATCCGCCCGATCGAGCACCACATCGTCGCCGACGGCGCCGGGACGTGGGCGAAGTTCTACATGCCGTTCCTGTGGAACCGCGCCGGCGGCACGGTCACGGTCGAGCTGGACAGCGCCAGTTGCGCGCTGACCTTGTCGTTCCCGTGGACGCGGCAGAACCAGGGCTACAACTCGCGAGTGGTCTCGAACGAGCAACCCTAGCGGCTCACGTCCCGACATCGATCTGCGCGCCGGCGCGGCTGTCTTGGACAGCGGCCGCGACGGATGGACTCGGCCAAGAACGCAGCCAATCGGCAGCGCGCCCTCATTCCGATGCCGGAGCGATTGCTGCGCCAAATTCCACCGTCCGAGCAGCTAAGCTATTGTGAAAATTCGCAACTCTTTCTGCCACTTCACGGCAAGCTGCCTATTCTTTTTTCTGACGGCGGTGCTACACTGCAGAATCTTCCGAGGGGCAGGGTTCGCGAAGTTCTTTCGCCTGACGGATCAACAGGGGAGGTATCCATGCCATCGATTCTTCGGCAACTGGGGCTTTTCGTCGCGGTTGCAGCCAGCACGACGTTGTTTTACTCCGCTCCGGCCTCGGCGCAGGCGACCCGCACCTGGGTGTCCGGCGTCGGTGACGACGTCAACCCGTGCAGCCGCACCGCGCCGTGCAAGACGTTCGCGGGTGCGATCTCGAAAACCGCCGCCGGCGGCGAGATCAACTGCCTCGATCCGGGCGGCTTCGGCGCCGTCAGCATCATCAAGTCGATGACGATCAACTGCATCTATACCGAAGGCGGCGCGCTCGCCGGCGGCAACGGCATCACCGTCAACCTCCCTTCGTCGACCGACGTCGTGATGCTGAAGGGTCTCGACATCTTCGGCGTCAGCCCGCCGACCCACGGCGTCCGCTTCGTCAACAACGGCACGCTGATCATCGAGGATTGCACGATCCGCCGGTTCAACGCCGCCAACAGCTTCGGCGTCTCGGCTCAGCCCAGCGGCGCCGCCAAGCTCTATATCCGCGACACCACGATCGCCGACAACGGCAACGGGGCGACGGGCGGCGGCATCAACGTCCAGCCGACCACCGCCACGGGCAGCATCAAGGTGTTCATGGACAACGTGACGGTGATCAACAACGCCAACAACGGCCTCAGCCTCAACAGCACCGGTGCCACGGCCGCCGCGGGCATCGTCGTCCAGATCGACGACAGCACGTTCGGCGGCAGCTCGAACGGCATCAGCTCGCTGACCCCCGTCGGGGCCAGCAGCGTGACGGCGCTGATCACCAATTCGCGCGTGTTCAACAACTCGACGAACGGGATCCTCGGCAACGGAACCGGAACCCGGCTGCGCGTCGCCACGACCGCGATCACCGGCAACAACGTCGGCGTGAACCCGGGCGGCGGGTCGAACATCAACGACCTGGGCGGCAACCTCAACGTCGGCAACACGAACAACAACACGTTCAACTAAGCTCCTGCCACGGAGCCGGCTGAACGCCTGGCATGCTGCGGCGCGCGGCTGGATCGACCGGAAACGGCGATTCGGTCGGGCGCCGCAACTGTTTTGCGGATCGAAAACGGGCGGGAAGTGGGGGTTCGCCGCGGCCTTTGCGCCGAGCCGCAGGTTCGCGGTGGTGACCCCTACGGGACTCGAACCCGTGTTTTCGCCGTGAGAGGGCGACGTCCTGGACCGCTAGACGAAGGGGCCATGCAAACCGACAATAACCGCATTCCGTGGTGACCCCTACGGGAATCGAACCCGTGTTTCAGCCGTGAAAGGGCCGCGTCCTAGGCCTCTAGACGAAGGGGCCGCCCGAAGGCGAGCGGCGCACTTAGGGGCGAGGAGTGGCCGGGTCAAGTCCCGCACCGGGGCGACCCTATCAGTCGGCCCAGGCGGCGTCCTCGAGGTGCAGCTCGGCTTGCGGCCGGCTGCCCCAGTCGTCGATCTTCGCCCGCCCGGCGAGCCACAGGCGGCGGCCGCGTGCCCCGTGCAGCAGCGCCTGTCCGAGCTCGCCGTGGGCCGCGCGGAAGGCGATCGCCTTGAACGCGTGGCCGTCCTGTCCGCCGGCGATCAAGCGCACGTGGTCGGTGCCGACCACCTCGGCCTTGATCAGGTGCACCGGCCCGACCGCCACGCGCGGACCCGGCCAGCCGACCCCGAACGGGCCCGCGCTGTCGAGCGTCTCGACCAGCCCCGGAGTCAGCCCGCCGGGCGCGAGCGCGAGGTCGAGCAAGGTCGCCTGGTCGGCCGAGGCGCTGGCCACCACCCCGGCGAGCCGCTCGTCGAGCCACTCGGCCAGCGCCTCGAGCTTGCCGGCGGCGACGGTCAGCCCGGCGGCCATCGCGTGCCCGCCGCCGGCGACGAGCAGCCCGCTGTCGCGCGCGGCGATGATCGCGGCGCCCAAGTCGACGCCGGGGATCGACCGGCCCGAGCCTTTCCCGTGCCCGTTCTCCGCGTCGAGCGCGATGACCAGCGCCGGCCGCCCGGTCTTCTCCTTGATCCGCCCGGCGACGATGCCGATCACGCCGGGATGCCAGCCATGCCCGGCCAGCGTCAGCACCGCGCGGTTGTGCTGGGCCGCGACCAGCGCCTCGGCCGCCTCCTGCACGGCGAACTCGATCGCCCGGCGCTCCTCGTTGAGCTGCGACAGCTGCGCGGCGATCGCGCGCGCCTCGTCGGGGTCCTCGGTGGTCAGCAGGCGCACGCCCAGCGTCGCTTCGCCGACGCGCCCGCCGGCGTTGATGCGCGGGCCGAGCGCGAAGCCGCAGTCGCTGCAGCTCGGCGCGCGGGTCAGCCGGCTGGCATCGATCAGCGCCGCGAGGCCGGTGTTGCTCCGTCGGGCCATGACCTTGAGGCCCTGGGCGACGAACGCGCGGTTGAGCCCCCGGATCGCGGCGACGTCGGCCACCGTGCCGAGCGCGACGAGGTCGAGCAGCGAGAACAGCTCGGGCTCGGCGCGGGTCTCGAAGAAGCCGCGCCGGCGCAGCGTGCGCACCACCGCCACCGCCAGCACGAACGCCACGCCGACGGCCGCGAGATGGCCGTGCGCGGCGGCCGCCTCGCTCTCGTCGAGCCGGTTCGGGTTGACCAGCGCGAACGCGCGCGGGAGGTCGGCGGCGCACTTGTGGTGATCGACCACGATCACGTCGATCCCGGCGGCGTGCGCGGCGGCCAGGGCCTCGTGCGCCATCGCCCCGCAATCGACCGTGATCACCAGGCTCGAGCCCTCGCCGCCGAGGCGCACGAGCGCCTCGCCGCTCGGTCCGTAGCCTTCGAGCAGGCGGTCGGGGATGTAGTGCCGCGCATCGTGCCCGAGCATCCGCAGCAGGCGGATCAGCAGCGCGGCGCTGGTCGCCCCGTCGACGTCGTAGTCGCCGTAGACCGTCACCGTCTCGCGCGAGAGAACCGCCTCGGCGATGCGCTCGGCGGCGAGATCCATGTCGGTGAACTCGGACGGGTCGGGGAGGAAGCTGCGCAGGCTCGGGCTGCGATGGCGCGCGAGATCGTCGCGCGGCACGCCGCGGGCGAGCAGCAGCTGGGTGACGATGTCGTCCTCGAGCCCGGCGGGACCCCCGGCGAGCTCCATGTTGCCGCCGCGCCAGCGCCAGGCCTTGCCCGACAGCGAACGCTCGACGCCGAAGACTGCGGGGCGAGTGGCCATGGGTGAGGGACCTATACCACCGGCCCGGGGCTGCAAAGCCGCGGCCGGGCGAAGTCGACAGGCGCGGTGGCCCGGACAAAGAGTCCATTTCGGAGACGTCGGCCTGCCTGAGACTCGACCTGTGGCGGCTTTCGCGCCACACGCGATTCGGGGATCGGGTCTGGGGAATTTTATTCCGAGCGCACAAGACATTGAGCCTGAGGTGACGGCATCGGCTGCCTCGCTGCTGTTCGCGCCGGGCGAACGGCCGCGCGCCGATGCGATCGTCGCGCTGGCGCGGGATCAGGCCGGCTTCGCGGTGAGCTTCGATCCCGCGACGCGCGATGATCCGGCGAGCGCCGGGCAGGGCGGATGGCTGGAGCTGCTCGCCAACGGCCTGACCTTCGATCTGGCGGGCCTCGGCCCCGGGCAGCCCGCGCCGCTGCCGCCGCGAGCCCACCGCTACGGGCTGCCGGCGGATTTCGATCCCGGGCTCTACGAGGCGATCACGGTGCGGCCGGGCCCGCACCTCGCCAGCGGCGCGACGATGCTGCCGGTGGTGCGCTCGCTCGCCTGGCTAGCGGCTCGGCTCGCGTCGCTGCCCGGGGTGAAGGCGGTCGTGTGGCATCCGGCCCGCTGCCTGAGCTCACCGGAGCAATTCGCCGATGCGGTGCTGCGCTGGGTCGAGGGCGGGGTGTTCCCGGCGTTCAGCCTCGCGGCGCTCGCGCCGATGCCCGATGGCGGCCTGCACAGCGAGGGGCTGGCGCTGTTCACCGGCCAGGAGCTGCGGCTCGAGCCCGAGGTGGCGCCCGATCGCGCCGCCGCCGGCAAGATCGGCTTGCGCTTGCTGCACTGGCTGGTCGAGCACGGCGCACTGACCGAGCCCGAGCGGCTGAGCGACCCCGACGGTGCGCCATTGAGGCTTGAACCTTCGGCGAATCAACGCTTTGTAAGGGTGTGGAGAGGGTAGGGTCGGATCGTTCCGGGTCGGCCGGCACGCGGCCACGGACCGGAGGCCGCCCGCGCTTGCCGTTCCGCGCGGTCAACCGGCGCGGCGAGGCCGGCTATCAGTCCGGCATGCAGCGCCACCACCTCCTGCCGCTTCAGCTGTTGTCGCTGCGCTCGTTCGGTCCGCTGCTGGACCGGATCGGCCGCGACCGGCTCGCCTTCGATGACTTCCGCTGCAACGGCCTGCTGCTGCCGGCGAACGGCGAGGCGGCGTTGCGCATCGGCCTGCCGCTGCACCGCGGGCCGCATCGGGCCTACAACGGCATGGTGGCCGAGCGGGTCGGGCAGATCGAGGCGGGGTGGGCCCGGTTGCGCCCGTGCGCGCCGGAGATCGCGCTCGACCAGGCGCTGATGCGCTTCGACCTGCTGCAGCGCGCATTGCGCCGCCGGCTGCTCGGCGCCGACCGCCCGCGCGTGAGGCTCAATCGGCAAGACCCGCTCGGCGCCGGGCTCGACTTCGCCGAGCTCGACGCGATGGCCGAGGCCTTGTGGGCGGGCACTGGCAGCGCCATGCAGTGAACCGGCTCAGGCCTCCGCCGCCACCGCGGCGTTGGCCGCGCTGAGGATCGCCCGCACGCTGGCGGTGGCGACGTCCTCGTCGATGCCGACACCCCAGATCGTCCGCCCGTCGGGCAGCGCGCATTCGAGGTAGGTCGCCGCGCGCGCGTCGGTGCCCTTGCCGAGCGCGTGCTCGGTGTAGTCGAGCACCTCGATCTCGAGCCCGAACGTCTGCCCGAGCGTCGCCAGCACCGACGAGACCAGTCCCTTGCCGCGGCCACTGACCTGCTGCCGCTTGCCGTCGACGGCGATCGTGCCGGCGAACAGCCGGGTGCCGTCGCTGGCGCGGGTCTCCTCGTAGTCGACCAACTGGAACGTCGCCGCCTGCTCGTTGAGGAAATAGGCATCCTGGAAGGTCTGCCAGATATCCTCGGAGTTGAGCTCGCGGCCGAGCTGGTCGGCCAGGCGCTGGACGTGGCGCGAGAAATCGGCCTGCAGCGCCTTGGGCAGCTTGAGCCCCTGGCCCTGCTCGAGCACCCAGGCGAAGCCGCCCTTGCCGGATTGCGAGTTGACCCGGATCACCGCTTCGTACGTCCGGCCGAGATCGGCCGGGTCGATCGGCAGGTAGGGCACGCGCCACAGCTCGTCGTTGCGCCTCTCCTGCGCCTCGAAGCCCTTCTTGATCGCGTCCTGGTGGCTGCCCGAGAAGGCGGTGAAGACCAGCTCGCCGCCGTACGGATGGCGCGGGTGGACCGGCAGCTGGTTGCAGTACTCGACGGTCTCGATGATCCGGTCGATGTCGGAGAAGTCGAGCCCCGGGTCGATGCCCTGGGTGTACATGTTGAGCGCCACCGTCACCAGGCAGCAGTTGCCGGTCCGCTCGCCGTTGCCGAACAGGCAGCCCTCGATGCGGTCCGCACCGGCCATCAGCCCGAGCTCGGCCGCGGCGACGCCGGTGCCGCGGTCGTTGTGCGTGTGCAGGCTGATCGCCGCCGCCTCGCGGTTGGGCAAGTTGCGGCAGAAGTACTCGATCTGGTCGGCATAGACGTTGGGCGTCGCCGCCTCGACCGTCGCCGGCAGGTTGAGGATCAGCGGCCGCTCCTTCGTCGGCTGCAGCACGTCCATCACCGCCGCGCAGGTCTCGAGGCTGAAATCGAGCTCGGCGGTCGAGAAAGTCTCGGGCGAGTACTCGAAATGCCACTCGGTCCCGGGCCGCGCGGCCGCCTCGTCGCGCAGCAGCTGGGCCGCATTGACGGCGATCTGCTTCACTTCGTCGCGGCTCATGCGAAAGACGATCTCGCGCCACGCCGGGCTGAGCGCGTTGTAGACGTGGACGATCGCCGCGCGGGCGCCTTCGAGGCTGTCGAACGAGCGCCGGATCAGGTCCTCGCGCGCCTGCGTCAGCACCTGGACGGTCACGTCCTCGGGGATGCGGCCCGAACGGACCAGGCCCTGGATGAAGTCGAACTCGGTCTGCCCGGCGGCGGGGAAGCCGATCTCGATCTCCTTGACCCCGATCTCGACCAGCAGGTCGAAGAAGCGGTTCTTCTTCACCGCGTCCATCGGGTCGACGATCGCCTGGTTGCCGTCGCGCAGATCGGTCGACAGCCAGCGCGGCGGATGGGTGATCGTGCGGCCGGGCCACCGCCTGTCGGGCAGGTCTATCTGGGGAAACGGCCGGTATTTTCGGCCCGGCTCCGAAAGCATGGTCATGGCAAGTGCCTTATCGCTTCGCCCGCGCGCGGCAAGTGCCGCGGCGGTGTTTCGACTCTGGGGTTCAGAAGCCCTTAGGCGGGGCGCCCACGCGAGCGCGGGCCAACGACGCGCCTAAGGGCGCGTAAGTCGAAGCAGCGACGGCAGCTCGCGGCGGTTCATGCGTCGAGGATAGCGGCAAACGGCGGACAAAGCCAGCGGGCGGCACCGGAGCGCCGCCCGCGTGACGGGTTACTGCTTCTCGAACGCCGTGGTGATGTCGAGCTCGACCTCGTCGGAGACCATCGCCACACCGTTCATGATGCCAAAGCTGATGCCGAAGTCCGACCGCTTGATCGTGGCCGTGCCTTCGAAGCCGAGCGTGAGCTTGTTGCCCATCATCGAATTGCCGGCGCCGGTGAACTCGGCCTCGATCGTCACCGGCTTGGTGACGCCGTTCAGCGTCAGGTCGCCGTGGATCATCGCCTTGGTGCCATTCGGCATGACGCTGGTCGAAACGAACCGCGCCGCCGCCGGGTTGGGGCCGAAGAAGTCGGGCTTGCCGCCGTCGCGGCCGGCGCGCAGCAAGTGGTCGGTCAGGCCGGCGTTGGCGGTCGTCACGTTGGCGATCGGGATGGTCACGTCGACCTTGGCGTTCTGCGGCGCCGCCGGATCGATCGTCAGCGTGCCCGTCGAGCCGCCGAAGATGCCGAAGTAGTCGTTGAAGCCGAAATGGTTGACGCGCCAGCCGATCAGGGTGTGGTTGGGGTCGAGCGCGTAAGTGCCGGCCTGGGCGCGGCTGACGTCCATCTGGCCGGGCAGCTGCGGCGGGCCGCCCTGGGCTTGCAGGGTCCCGATGGTCAGCGCGGCAGCGCCGGCCGCGGCGAGGGTGAGGGTCAGTTTACGCATCAAGCTTCTCCCGTGAAGAGGTTGCGCGCACCTTGCCGCCGCCCGTTGACAATGTCCACCACCGAGCGGCGAGCCGATTGAAAGCGCTCAGTTCTTTTCCTTGTCGACCAGCTTGTTGGCGGTGATCCACGGCATCATCGCGCGCAATTGGGCCCCGGTCTTCTCGATCGGGTGCTCGGCCTGGCGCTTGCGCGCCGCCTTCATCTCGGGATTGCCGATCGCGTTGTCGGTCATGAACCGCTGCACGAAGCGGCCGGCCTGGATGTCATCCAGCACGCGCTTCATCTCGGCCTTGGTCTCGTCGGTGATGATCCGCGGGCCGGTGTGGTAGTCGCCGTACTCGGCGGTGTTGCTGATCGAGTAGCGCATGTTGGCGATGCCGCCTTCGTAGAGCAGGTCGACGATCAGCTTGGTCTCGTGCAGGCACTCGAAATAGGCCAT
The DNA here is from genome assembly GCA_035626815.1 of Croceibacterium sp. Lineage (GTDB taxonomy): Bacteria > Pseudomonadota > Alphaproteobacteria > Sphingomonadales > Sphingomonadaceae > Croceibacterium_A. The sequence goes on along the minus strand of DASPMY010000050.1, from coordinate 8,899 downwards.
CTCGGGCGCGTAGCCCGCGTCGACCAGCGTCTCGAACCCGGCCATGATCAGGTGGCTGATGCCGCCGCACAGCACCGCCTGCTCGCCGAACAGGTCGGTCTCGCACTCTTCCTTGAAGTTGGTCTCGATGATCCCCGAGCGGCCGCCGCCGACGCCGGAGGCATACGCGAGGGCGATGTCGTGGGCGTTGCCGCTGGCGTCCTGGTGGACTGCGATCAGGCACGGCACGCCGCCGCCCTTCTGGTACTCGCTGCGCACCGTGTGGCCCGGGCCCTTGGGCGCGATCATGATCACGTCGATGTCGGCGCGCGGCTCGATCAGGCCGAAGTGGATGTTGAGCCCGTGCGCGAAGGCGAGCGCCGCGCCCGGCTTCATGTGGGCCGCGAGGTCGTCGTTCCAGATCTTCGCCTGGGCCTCGTCCGGGGCGAGGACCATGAGGATGTCGGCCCACTTGGCCGCTTCCGCGTTCGATAGGACCTTGAAGCCCGCGGCTTCCGCCTTCTTGGCCGAGGCCGAGCCCGGGCGCAGCGCGATGGCGACGTCCTTGACGCCGCTGTCACGCAGGTTCTGCGCGTGGGCGTGGCCCTGGCTGCCGTAGCCGAGCACGGCGATCTTCTTGTCCGTGATCAGGTTCAGGTCGGCGTCGGCGTCGTAGTAAACCTTCATTTCGAATCCTTCGTTGCAGAATTCGTCATGCTGAACTTGTTTCAGCATCCATTCCGCCGCGGGCGCCGCGTTACCGGATAGATGGACCCTGAAACAAGTTCAGGGTGACGAGGAAAAACTTGTCGGCGGCTAAGCCCCTTCGGCCCCGCGCATCATGCCGACGATGCCGGTGCGGCCGACCTCGACCAGGCCGAGCTCGCGCATCAGCGCGACGAAGCTGTCGATCTTGTCGGGCGAGCCGGTCAGCTCGAAGATGAAGCTCGAGGTCGTCGTGTCGACCACTTGCGCGCGGAACACGTCGGCGAGGCGCAGCGCCTCGACCCGGTGGTCGCCCTGGCCGGCGACCTTGACCAGCGCCAACTCGCGCTCGACGTGGGCGCCGGCCTCGGTCAGGTCGGTGACCTTGTGCACCGGCACCAGCCGCTCGAGCTGGGCGATGATCTGGTCGATCACCGGCGGCGGGCCGTTGGTGACGATGGTGATGCGGCTGAGCGCATGGTCCTCGCTGATGTCGGCCACCGTCAGGCTGTCGATGTTGTAACCGCGCGCGGTGAACAGCCCGGCGATCTTGGCGAGGATGCCCGCCTCGTTGTCGACGGTTATCGTGAGCACGTGGCGCTCGGTCAGGGTCTGCTCGATCTTCATCAGACGAGCGCCTTCGCTTCGTCGTCGAGCGTCCCTTCGACCTGGTCGCCGTAAAGCAGCATCTCGGTGTGCGCGGCGCCGCTCGGGATCATCGGGAAGCAGTTGGCGTCCTTCGACACCATGCAATCGACCATGACCGGCCCGTCGTGCGCCATCATCGCGCGGATGCCGTCGTCTAGATCGGCTTCCTGCGAAATCCGGATGCCCTTCCAGCCATAGGCCTCGGCCATCTTCACGAAGTCCGGCAGGCTGTCGGAGTACGAGTTCGAGTAGCGGCTCTCGTAAGTCAGCTCCTGCCACTGGCGGACCATGCCCATGTACTCGTTGTTAAGGATGAACACCTTGATCGGCAGGCGGAACTGGCTGGCGGTGCCCATCTCCTGGATGTTCATCTGGATCGAGGCCTCGCCGGCGATGTCAATGACGAGCTTGTCAGGATTGCCGAGCTGCGCGCCGATCGCGGCGGGCATGCCGTAGCCCATCGTGCCGAGCCCGCCGCTGGTCAGCCAGCGGTTGGGGCCGAAGAAGCCGAAATACTGCGCCGCCCACATCTGGTGTTGGCCGACCTCGGTGGTGATGATCGGGTCGAGGTGCCTCGTCAGCGCGTACAGCCGCTGCACCGCGAGCTGCGGCATGATCGCATCGTTCCGGCTCGGGTAGGCGAGGCTGTCGCGCGCGCGCCATCCGGCGATGCGCGCCTTCCACTCGCCGAGGTTCGCCGCCTTGCGCTCGCCCCACGCGGCGATCAACTGCTCGAGCACCGTGGCGCAATCGCCGACGATGCCAAGGTCGACCGCGATGACCTTGTTGATCGAGGCTCGGTCGATATCGATGTGGATCTTCTTCGAGCCCGGCGAGAACGCGTCGAGCCGGCCGGTGACGCGGTCGTCGAAGCGCGCGCCGACGTTCACCATCACGTCGCACTGGTTCATCGCCATGTTGGCTTCGAAAGTGCCGTGCATGCCGAGCATGCCGAGCCAGTCCGGATGGTCGGCGGGGAACGCGCCGAGGCCCATCAGCGTCGAGGTGAGCGGGGCGTCGGTCAGCCGCTGGAACTCGCGCAGCAGCTCGCTCGCGCGCGGCCCTGAGTTGATTACCCCGCCGCCGGTGTAGAGCACCGGGCGCCGGGCCCGGGCGATCAGCTCGATCGCTGCGGCGATCTCGTCCGCCGCGGCGACGGTGCGCGGGCGGTAGCGCTGCGGGCGCTGCACCGGCCCGTCGAACATCGCCGCGGTGGCGACCTGGACGTTCTTGGGGATGTCGACGACCACCGGGCCGGGGCGGCCGGTGGTGGCGATCTCGAACGCCTCGTCGATCGTCGCGGCGAGCTCGGCCGGGTCCTTCACCAGGTAGTTGTGCTTGGTGCAGTGGCGGGTGAGGCCGATCGTGTCGGCTTCCTGGAAGGCGTCGGTGCCGATCAGGTTGGTCGCGACCTGGCCGGTGATGACCACCAGCGGGATCGAATCCATGAACGCGTCGGCGATGCCGGTGATCGCATTGGTCGCGCCCGGGCCGGAGGTGACCAGCACCACGCCGGGCTTGCCGGTCGACCGGGCGTAGCCTTCGGCGGCATGCGCCGCGCCGGCCTCGTGCCGCACGAGGATGTGGCGGATGCGGTTATCCGAGAACAGCTCGTCGTAGATCGGCAGCACCGCGCCGCCCGGGTAGCCGAACACGAATTCGACCCCCTGCCGGACCAGGCTCTCGACCAAAATCGCAGCGCCGCTGCGTTCCTCGGACACGCTATCGCTCCTCAAAAAACGGACCCGGCGCGATTGCCTCGCGCCGGGCCGCTCTCTCTCCCAAGACTCTTCCAGGGCTGGCTGGGCCCGTCAGCTCGGTAGGCGGCTGCTAGGCGACATGAAATGTCATGTCAAGCGCAAATATCGGAATAAAGTTTCAAATAGAGATGTGGTATCGCAACTTTCAGCCTCAACCCGCGGCCATTCCGCCGGAGGCTGCCGGCGGAACCAGGTGTATTGCCGCTTGGCGTAGTTGCGCGTCGCCTGCTGCCCGCGCGCGAGCGCTTCCGCGCGCGACCATTCGCCGCGCAGGAGCCCGGCGATCTCGGGAACGCCGATGGCGCGCATGACGGGGCTCAGCGGCGCGAGGGAGCGGGCCAGCAGGGCGCGCACTTCGTCGATCGCGCCGCTCTCGAGCATGCGCGCGAACCGGGCCTCGCAGCGCGCGTAAAGCCATTCCCGATCGGGCAGCAGGACCACCGGGAACAAGTCGACCGCATCGCCGATGCCGCCGGCCCGCTCCGCTTGCCACTCGGCCAGGCGCCGCCCGGTCGAGCGGACCACTTCGAGCGCCCGGGCAATCCGGGCGCCGTCGCCCGGATTGAGCGCGGCGGCGCGTGCGGGGTCCTCGGCGAGCAGCGCGGCGTAGGCCTCGGCCGTTGACAGGGCGCGAACCCGCTCGCGCACGCCGGGGTCGATCCGCGGGACCGGCGCGATGCCGTCGAGCAGCGTTCGCAAGTAGAGGCCGCTGCCGCCGACGAGGATCGGCACCGCGCCGACCAGGTGGGCGTTCTCGATCTCGCGCCTGGCCGCGGCGGCCCAGTCGGCGGCCGAGCACGGGTCGGCGCCATCCCACGCGCCGAACAGGCGGTGCTCGATGCCGCGCATCTCGTCTTCGCTCGGTCGGGCGCTGAGCACGCGCAAGTCGCGATAGACTTGCGCGCTGTCGGCATTGACGACCACGCCACGCGAACCGCGGGCCGCCAGCTCGAGCGCCAGCCCGACCGCCAGATCGCTCTTGCCGCTCGCGGTCGGCCCTGCAATGAGCGCCACCGCCCCCTTGCCCGGAGTTTCCCCGTTGCTCATCGCGCGGCTGATAGCAGACACAGGCACGCTCGAACCACGCCTCGATGCGGCCACCGCGGCGCTCGCGGGCGAGGGCATGGCGATCGCCGCGGCGGTGATGCTCGATCACTGGAGCGACGTGCTCCAGCTGACGCTGCCAGACGGCGACGGCGCGGTGCTGCGACGCGTCATCGAGCAGCACTTCGGCCCGTGCGACGCAATCGTCAGCGACCGCGCGTTCCGCGTCCCCGACCTGTTCGTCTCGGACATGGACTCGACGGTGATCGGCCAGGAATGCATCGACGAGCTGGCCGATTTCGCCGGGCTCAAGCCGCAGATCGCGGCGCTCACCGAGCGGGCGATGCAGGGCGAGCTCGATTTCGCCGAGGCGTTGCGCGAGCGGGTCGCGCTGCTCGCCGGGCTCGAGGAAGCGGCCATCGGCGCCTGCCTGGCCGAGCGCATCCGGCCGATGCCGGGGGCACGAACGCTCGTCGCCACGCTCAAGCACCATGGCTGCAGGACCGTGCTGGTGACCGGCGGCTTCCATCACTTCGCCGACCCGGTGGCGGCCGACATCGGCTTCGAGCGCGTGGTCGGCAACCGGCTGGCGGTGTCGGCGGGGCGGCTCGCCGGCGAGCTGGTCGGCGGGATCACCGATTCGAGCGTGAAAGCCCGGGTCCTGGCCGACGAAATGGCCGGGCTCGGCGACAACGCGGTGAGCCTCGCCACCGGCGACGGCGCCAACGACATCCCGCTGCTCGAGGCGGCGACCTGGGGAGTCGCCTATCATGCGAAGCCCAAGGCCCGCGAAGCGGCCAACGGCTGGATCGAGCGCGGCGACCTGACCGCGATCCTCAAGCTGCTCGAGATACCCGAGCACGACTGGCAGGTGCGCTGAGTCCCTGCACAGCCCGGACCTCAGGCCGCTAGCAGAGCGTTCGCCGCCCGAGGCCCCAGCCTTCGCTGGGGCTCACGCCACCGCCGCCTGCGCCTCGGGCACCCGCCGCATCGGCTCCCACCGCCAGCGCGACAGGCTGCGCCAGGCCCATTCGAACGGGCCGTAGCGATAGCGGTCGAGCCACGGCTTCGACCACAGCAGCATGATCGCCCACACCAGCGGGGTGAACAGCCACGCCTGGCCGCGCGAGACCTCGCCGAACAGGCCGAGGCCGAAGTCGTAGAACAGCGCGATGCCGATCAGCGTGGCGCCGAGGTAGTTGGTGAACGCCGCCCGGCCGACCGCCGCGAACCGGTCGGCGATCGCGCTGCGGCGGTTGCCGAAAATCAGCATGATCAGCGCCGCGTAGCCGAGCGCCGAGAACGGGTGCATCGCCGAGACGTAGATCTGCTCCCACGGATAGTAGGTGAACGGGTCGAAGTCCGCCTGCAGGATGCGCCATGCGGCAAAGCCGAACAGCGCCACGCTCGCTCCGCCCAGCACGGCGGCGATCTGGCCGTAGCGCCGCCGACTCCATTGCCCGGTCAGGAAGCCGCTCTTGTAGCCGGCCATGCCGAGCAGCATCAGCCCGAGCGTCTCGAGCCCGTAGCCCGGCACCGAGTTGAACGGCCGCAGCGGCTGGTTTTCGAGCGTCGATTCGAAGTGCGCCCTGAGCGAGGAGTTGGCTTGCTTGGCCTCGGCGAGCGCCTTGTCGGTGGGCGTGAGCTCGCTCATCAGCTCGCGCAGCGAGGCTTGCTGCTCGGGCGTGGCGTCGGGCGCGGCCTTGGCCTCGATCCGGGCGATCTCCTGGCCGCCGAGCACGATCATCGGCCCGTACATGGCCCCGAGAGACAAAACCGCCACCAGCAGCAGCCACTTGGGCTTGAGCCGCCAGAAGATGAACGCGATCATCCCGACCATCGCGTAGTTGGCGAGGATGTCGCCCCACCACAGGAAGTAGAAGTGGGCGAGACCGAACAGCAGCAGCACGATCATCCGCGGATAGTGGACCTGCCAGCTGCGCTTGCCGGCGGCGATGCCGCGCTCGATGACCAGGATCATCGAGGCGCCGAACAGGATCGAGAACAGACTGCGGAACTTGCCGTCGACGAGGATGAAGTTGGCCGCCCACATGATCTTGTCGCCCAGGCCGTCGAAGCCGTAGCCCGGCGGATAGAAATAGGCCTGCTCGATCATCGCCATGCCGACGACGTTGACCGAGAAGATGCCCATCACGGCGATGCCGCGGATGATGTCGAGCGAGAGAATGCGGTCCGCTGAAGTCGTCGCCATGTCGTGTCCCCTGATCGGCGCCGGTGTGCTGCAAGGCTAACACAGTCGCGCAGGCGAAAGGAGGGGGCGGCGAAGTTGTTCGCCGATTTCAGTTGAAACTTGGTCGGACGCGCGCCTTATCGCAGCGCCTTGCGGATGACGAGCTTGAGGCCGGACCAGGTCTCGTCCACCGCACAGACTTTCACGTCGACGAATCCCAACGGCAGCGCCACCTCGCGGATGGTGGTTTCGGTGATGTCGGTCAGGACTTTGGCGGCCTTCTTGGGCCAGCTGACCCAGACCATGCCGTCCGGCGCGATTGTGCCGCGCAGCTCGGCCAGCAGGCGCTCCAGCTCGAGGCGCGCGGTGACGAAGACATGCGCCACGACGAGCCCCGGTTCGATCGCGGCCACCTCGTCCACCCCGACATCGCCCATCTCGGCCCGGACGCTGTCCGGCAGGGCGGAGAACCAGGCGCGCTGACCTGGCTTGAGGCCGAGCTTCTGAGCGAGCGGTGTGCCAGAATAACCAGCTGTCATTTCCCCTCCCGTCACCCTGAACTTGGTTCAGGGTCCATTTCTCGACCTGCGCCGCCGTCGCAGTGGCGTGATGGATGCTGAAACAAGTTCAGCATGACGAGCAAGGGGGATTAACCTCCCATCCAGTCGCGGAAGAAGCTGTCGCTGGTTTCTCTGAGGGCGGTAAGCGGCACTTCTGTCAACAGGTTGCCCATGCTCGAAATCTTCAGGCTCGAACCTCCGGTTTCTCCGAAATGGATCGCGATCAAGTGTCGGGCATTCAGCGCCCGCTGAAATGAGAGCGAGTCCTTCATGGTGACAAGGTAGCTGCCCTGATCTTCACCGAATGCCCAACCAGTCAGGTTGGTAGCGTCTCCAAGATCTATCGCGGCTCCGATGCCGCCGCGGAGGGCCATTTCCGCCAAAGCAACCAGGAACCCGCCATCGGAGATATCGTGAACCGCCGAAATCCGGCCAATTGCGATCTGCTCGCGAATGAATGTGCCGACAGCGGCCTCCTTCTCAAGGTCGACCGGCGGAGGGTCACCGTCCTCGCGCCCTAGAATTTCGCGCAGCCATAGCGACTGGCCGAGATGACCGGTCTTTCCAGCAAAGATCAGGACGATGTCCTCTCCTTCCGCCTTGAGCCCGATCGTCGCCATTCTGGCGTAGTCATCGAGCAACCCAACGCCCCCGATCGCCGGCGTCGGCAATATCGCACTGCCGCCGCCGGTTGCCTTGCTCTCGTTGTAGAGGCTGACGTTGCCGCTCACGATCGGGAAGTCGAGGGCGCGGCAGGCGTCGGCCATGCCTTCGAGGCAGCCGACGATCTGGGCCATGATCTCGGGGCGCTGTGGGTTGGCGAAGTTCAGGCAATTGGTGATCGCCAAGGGCTTGGCGCCGACTGCCGACAAGTTGCGGTAACACTCGGCGACCGCCTGCTTGCCGCCTTCGTAAGGGTCGGCGTAGCAATAGCGCGGCGTGCAGTCGGTGCTCATCGCCAGCGCCTTGCGGGTGCCATGCACGCGCACCACCGCGGCGTCGCCGCCCGACAGCTGCAGCGTGTCGGCGCCGACCTGGCTGTCGTACTGCTCCCAGATCCAGCGGCGCGAGGCGAGGTCGGGGCAGGCCATCAGCTTCAGCAGGTCGGCGCCGATGTCGGCGCTCTCGGGCACCGCGCCGAGCGGCTTGACCTGGGCCCAGGCCTGGTATTCCTCGCGGCTGACGTACGGCCGGTCGTAAAGCGGGGCCTCGTCGGCGAGCGGGGCGAGCGGGATGTCGCACACCACCTCGCCGTTCCATTCGAGCACCATGTGGCCGGTGTTGGTGACCTCGCCGATGACCGCGAAATCGAGCTCCCACTTCTTGAAGATCGCCTCGGCCTCGGCTTCGTGGCCGGGCTTGAGCACCATGAGCATGCGCTCCTGGCTCTCGCTCAGCATCATCTCGTAGGGCGTCATGTGCTCTTCGCGCACCGGAACCTTGTCGAGATCGAGCATGATGCCGAGGTCGCCCTTGGCGCCCATCTCGACGGCCGAGCAGGTGAGGCCGGCCGCGCCCATATCCTGGATGGCGATCACCGCGCCGGTCGCCATCAGCTCGAGGCAGGCCTCGAGCAGGCGCTTTTCGGTGAACGGGTCGCCGACCTGAACGGTCGGGCGCTTTTCCTCGATGCGGTGATCGAATTCCGCCGACGCCATCGTCGCGCCGCCGACGCCATCGCGCCCCGTCTTAGCGCCGAGGTAAACGACCGGCAGCCCGACGCCTTCGGCCTTGGAGTAGAAAATCCCGTCCGCCCGTGCGATGCCGAGCGCGAAGGCGTTGACCAAGCAATTGCTGTTGTAGCGGCGGTGGAAGTTCACCTCGCCGCCCACGGTCGGCACGCCGAAGGAATTGCCGTAGCCGCCGATGCCGGCCACCACTCCCGCCACGAGATGGCGCGTCCGGGGATGCTCCGGCTCGCCGAAGCGGAGCGCGTTCAGTACCGCGATCGGCCGCGCCCCCATTGTGAAGACGTCGCGCAGGATGCCGCCGACCCCCGTGGCCGCGCCCTG